>NZ_JBVIGN010000002.1:105564-870452 GCF_055570785.1 Streptomyces sp. NPDC031100 | reverse complement strand
TCCTCCACACCTACAACCACCACCGCTGCCACACCGCACTCGGCGGCCAGCCACCCATCACCCGCGTGAACAACCCTGCGGGTCAATACACCTAGCGCGCCGACAGCGCGCGCAGTCTGCCCGGTTCCGGGCTGGGCCTGGCGATCGTGCACGCCGTCGCCCTCACCCATGGCGGCACGGCCTTCGCCCGCAACCGCCGCGGCGGCGGTGCGGTCATCGGCTTCACCGTCGGCCCCGCCTCCCGCGTCGAACACCTCGTACGGCGCCGACGGCCGACTCCGCTGTCGCGCCTCTCTGACCGGCAGAACCCGCCGGCACCCTCAGAGCAGCCCACGCTGCATCTGTCGCCATCGGCTCATGGCCGACTTCGAAATCGTGCGTCAATTGATCAAGTCGAGGCAGAAAGAGACGAGCGAGGCGACTGCGCCGGGGGCGCCCGCGCCGAAGGCGACCACCATGGCCTGACCGATCGCCACGTCATAGGGGTCGAGGCCGTGGGACCAGGTCAGCCGGGCGTCGATCCCGGGGATGCTGCGGAAGGGGCCGTACGCGCCCAGGGTGCCGTGCGCTTCGCCAATGGGCGTGCCGTTGCGCAGGATCCGGGCCCGGCACAGGCTGGTGGGCCGCAGCTCGTAGCTGCGCTCACCCACCACGGCCGTGCGGGTGCGTGTTCTGCGGCGCAGGGCCCAGCGGCTGTCGCTCCCCCGGCGCGTGGGGATCACCTGCCCGTCCACCCTGATCCAGCCGCGCTCACGGCTGGGCCGGACCGTGACGGGCGGCATGCCGGGTCCCTGGACGAGCGCGATGACGCTGGGCCAGCTGTCGTAGCTGATCCGTGTCGGCCCGAACGGGCTGTCGGCCGTACGGTGCTGGGAGAGCCGGACGGTACGGCGCTTGCTGAAGAAGGACATGGTCGTATGGGCTCCGAGGTGGGGAGTTGGGGACGGCACGGGCACGTGGGGCAACGCCGGTCATCGTCAGTGGTGGGGTGGCCCCGGCTGCCATGACTGGTACGGCGCGGCTCCTGGCGCGGATTGCTGGTGAGGCATCGCCGTGGGGACCGGGTGGTGGGTGCGCAGCAGTGCCTCGAACCCGGCGTGCAACTCGCGGGCCTTGTCGGGCCGGGCGGTGTAGGCGACGACGGATCCGTCGACGCGCTGGATCGTCACCGCGGCGTCGGTGCTCGGATTCTCCTGGCCCAGCCACACTCCGCCGAGGGCGGTGGCAGGCACCCACCCCGGTTCGGACTCCGGGCCGCCCTCGCGCCATCGGCGCAGCACCTTCCGCCGATAGCCCGGGATCAGCAAGCCCGGGAGCGTCACCACGACGAAGAGGAAGATCACGATGTTCGCCACCACATCGGCCGCCCACCGCAGCAGCGCGAGGAGTGCCGCGTAGCAGACCGAGACGATGAACACCCAGGCGCAACCCACGGCGACGACGTGCGGCGCACCCACCTTGTTCAGCAGGCTGTAGAGGCCGACTGAAGCGAGCAGTACCAGGACCGTGACGCACCCGGCCGTGTCGCCGAGGAGCCCTTCGGCGATGCGGCCGGCGAGCCGGTCGCGTCTGACGACGAAACCGTGGTCATGGAAGTGGACACGTACACGTCCCCCGGGCATGGCTCTGACGCCAGCGATCTCACGCACGCCGCTCACCCTAGGTGATCGATTCCAAGGGATCGGCTGCGCGCATGAGGTGAGGGAGCCCAAAGTGCGGTTGTGACGCCAGACTTGGACTCCCTCGCCACGGCGCTGTACGTGGAATCCGACGACCTGCTGAAGGCATCGCCGCATCTCGCGCCGTGGCGACCGGCTGTCGGGATCACCCCGAAACTCATCGACGCCGAGTTGGTCACCCTCGCGGTGATGCAGGCCATGCTCGGGTTCACCTCCGAGGCGAAGTGGCTCCGCCACGCCCGCGCTCACCTGCGGCATCTGTTTCCGTACCTGCCCCAGCAGCCCGGCTACAGCAAGCGCCTGCGCAAGGCCGTCGAGCTGCTCCGCCGGATCACGCGGCTGCTGGCCGCGGACACATCCGTGTGGAGCGACGACGTATGGATCGTGGACTCCACGCCCGTGGAATGCGGCCGTTCCCACGAGACCGTGAAACGCTCCGAGCTGGCTGGATGGGCCGAGTACGGCTACTGCGCCAGCCACAGCCGTTTCTTTTGGGGCCTGCGCCTGCACCTGGTGTGCACGCTCCAGGGACTGCCCGTCGCCTTCGCCCTGACCGGAGCGAAGGCCGATGAGCGCGAGACCCTGCTGGACCTGCTCGACGCCGAACCGGAACTCCTCGCCACCCGGCCGGGACAGACCTTGATCGGCGACAAGAACTACTTCGGCCGCGACTTCGGGCACCAGCTGGCCGAGCACGGCATCCGGCTGCTGCGGCCGACCCACAAGGGTGAACCGGAGCAGCCCGGAGCCAAGCTGTTCAAACCACTGCGACAGGTCATCGAGTCGGTCAACGAGACCTTCAAGGGCCAGCTCAACCTCGAACAGCACCACGGCCGCACACCCGCCGGCGTCGTCGCCCGCATCATGCAGCGCATCCTCACGCTGACCACCGCCATCTGGCACAACGACCAGAGCGGACAGCCCGTCCTGCGCTCACTGACCGCCTACGACCACTAACCCTCGGGAGTGACCATCCAATGGGACGGTGCCAGGGAGCGCACGACGTCGAACTCGTTGCCCTCGGGATCGGCCATGACCACCCAGCTCCGGTCAGGGCCCTGGCCCACGTCCACCTTGGCGGCGCCCAGGCCAAGCAGCCTGGCCACCTCGTCGTCGGTACTGCCGTCGATCGGGCTGACGTCCAGGTGGAGCCGGTTCTTCACGGTCTTGCCCTCGGGCACCTGGATGAAGAGCAGGGTGGGCGGCATCTGGCGGGCCCGGACCTCCTCGACGGTCGGCTCCCAGGAGCCGATCTCGACCTTGCCCTCCCTCCGGTCGATCACCTTGAAGCCCAGGACCGCGCACCAGAAGGCCGCGAGCCGCTCCGGATCCTGGCAGTCGACGACCAACTCGGTGAACCTACTGGTCATTACTCCCCCAGACAGTACGGACGGGGGCTCAGCCTATGGGGCCGCGCCACCCCTCCGGTCCAGAATGGCCACGACCACCAACCCTTGGAATCGATCATCTAGACGAACGTCCGTCGCTCACATGTCCCGCATGAATGCCACCACTGCCGTCCTGCACGGGAGTGGCTCGGCGCTTGGAATCGGCACCCCGGCGATCGTCTCCGGAAGGGGGAAGCGTCGGCGGCCAGTTTTGCCGTCGGCGTCCGCAGGGAAGCCTTTCCCCGCCCAACAGGGAGGAACTGGGACATCCCGGTCGACGAGGCTTCGGGGACACACTGGCTGATGCTCCGACCAGGGACGGGGATGACATGCGCCACTGGCAGCCACTGCCCGAATCTCTCGAACCGGAAACCAGGGCCCTGATCGAGCGCATGCGCGACCTCAAGGACGCTAGCGGCATGAGTCTGGCGGGGCTTGCCGCGCCCACCGCGCACAGCAAGTCGGCCTGGCACCGTTACCTCAACGGCACACAGTTCCCGCCCCGTTCAGCAGTCGAGGCACTGGGACGACTCAGGCCGACCGACCTGCCGGAGCTGCTGGAGCTGTGGACGCGCGCCGAACCCATGAGCGAACGGTCCACCGTCCCACGGCCACTCGAACTCCCGCCCTCACCTGCGGCCCCGGCACCAAGGAGGCGCCTGCGCAGCCCCCTTGTACCGGCCGCCGTCATCACGCTCTCCGCCGCCGCTCTCGCCTGGACGACCATCGCGGGATCGCCCCTGCTCGCGGGCCAGCCAGGGCCGACGACTGCCCCAGCAGCCACGCCACCGCCGACCGGCCCCGCCGTCCCAGCGTCATGCCGGGGCGAAAGCCGTGAAGGCCAGTATCCAACCCCGTCCGGATGCACAGGCGACGCGCGAACGGAGAGCACCGTGGCGGCCTCCGCCTACTCGGTGCGGCTGCGCTTCAGCCCCCGCTGTGGTGCCGTCTGGACCGAAGTCACCTCTCGCGCCGGCACCGTGCGCGAGGTCGCCATCACGATGGAGCCGAAAGACGAGCTCTCCTCTCCCCCCCAACGACCGCTTCCCTTCCAGCAGCCCGATGCTTGCTACGACCGACCCACGGGCCGCCGAAGCGTGCGCTGTCGTGGGAGACACTCTGGCCTGCACAAGCGCGAGCGGCGGCGGGGAGATCAGCTTCGTCGGTGGCCAACTTGGGAACACCGGCGGGAAAGCCGGTGCGCCCGAGGGTCGGCGCTGTGCGTACTCCCTACACCACCTGATAGTTGGCCATCATCGCCATGTCCTCGTGCTCCAGGTTGTGGCAGTGCAGCATGTACCGGCCGCGGTAGCCGCGGAAGCGGACCAGCAGGTCCACGACCTCGTACGGGCGCACATCCACCGTGTCTTTCCAGCCGGCGTCCGTGGGCTCAGGGGCCCGGCCGCCGCGCGACAGGACCTGGAAGTGGGCCAGGTGCAGATGCACCGGGTGGTGGAAGTCGCTGGTGAACCGCCAGCGTTCGACGGTTCCGAGGCTTGGCCGGGCCAGGAACTCCGAGGTGCTGAAGGGGCGTCCGTTGATGGTCCACGCGTCGTCGGAACGGCGGAAGTCGAAGTGCCGGGTGGCGACGGCGGACGCCGGACGCAGGGCCGTGAAACGCGAGAGGTGTGCCGGGAGGTGGCTCGGGTCCTTCTCCCTGCGGGCGACCCGGAAGCGCATGACCTGGCGCATACGGCCGTCCGCCAGCGTGTTGACCAAGGTGACCACACTCCCCACCGCGCACCCGGTGAAGTCCACGACGACATCGAAGCGTTCGCCGGGCGCCATCAGGATGCCGGCCAGACGCTGAGGCGCGGCCAGCAGGCCGCCGTCGCCGCCGATCTGAGTGAAGGGGAGCGTGCCGCCGTGCTCATTCTCCAGCACCAGATGGTAGCGGCGGGCGTTGGAGGCGTTCAGCAGGCGGAGGCGGTGACGGGTCGCCGAGACCTCCGCCTCCGGCCAGGGAGCGCCGTTCACCAGCTGTACGTCGCCGAGGACGCCGTCCATGTACGCGTCCTGGACGCCGGGGGTGCCGGTGCAGGTCGGCGAGTGGCCCGGGTAGCGGAAGGAGCCGTCCTCCTCGAAGGAGCGGTCGCAGATCAGCAGCGGGATGTCCCGCTCGCCGCCGGGCAGCGGGAGCGCGTCCTCCTCCTGGTCGTGGACGAGGAACATCCCGGCCAGACCGCGCCAGACCTGCGGGGCGCTGAAGTCCATCCGGTGGTCGTGGTACCAGAGCGTCGTTGCCCGCTGGTCCATCGGGTACGTGTAGGTCTTGTAGCCCTCCGAGACCGTCCAGTCGGCCGCGGGAGCGTGCATGCCGCCCATGCCGCGGTGCGTCATCCCCCGCGCCTTGAACTCGGCGCCGCACTGCGCGGGCACCAGCACATCGGTCGGGTAGCCGTCGGAGTGCGGCGGGGTGACGCCCCCGTGCAGGTGCAGCGAGGTGGGCACGGACAGCTTGTTGAGGACCCGTACCTCCATCCCGCGGCCGGAACGGGCGGTGAAGGTGGGGCCGGGGAAGATGCCGTCGTAGCCCCAGACGGTCGTCCTCAGCCCTGGGATGATCTCAACGGACGCCTCGCGCTGGGTGATGTCGTAGAAGTCGGTACCGCCCGCAGTCCGGGACGGGCGGGCGCGCGGTGGTACGGGCAGTGGCGCCGTGAACTGCCGGGGCGGGCGGATCCTGCTGGCCAGGACGGTGCCTGTGCGCTCGCCCGACCACTTCGCGTACGCCGCCGCTCCGGCGGGTACGGCGAGGCCGGCGGTAACTCCGGCCGTCACTCCGAGGAATCGTCGACGTGACGTCACCCGTGCTCCTCCCCATGGTGCTTGTACGTGCACGCCCAGCAGGCCAGCGCCACGCCCACGCCGAACACACCGAGTGCCAGCGGGACATGGCCACCCAGCATCCGGGCCGCGCCCAGACCCATCTGTGCCCCGACCAGCACGACCAGGCCGACCGTGAACGTGAAGGGCCACGCCGGTCCCCGCATCGAGCGCCACACCAACAGGGCGGCCACGGACCCCACGAGAGCGAGGACGGCGACCAGCTGGGCGTTGGCCGCGTGCAGGTCGAGGAAGCGCACGTCACCGGTGATGAACAGGCCCGCCAAGGCCGCTTGGAGGAGAGTGTCGAAGACGAACAGCAGCGAGACGGTGCGCAGCAGGGTCAGCGGCCATGTACGGGACCGCTCCGCGGCTCTGCCGGATTGCGGCTCCTCTTCCGTCGGGCGCGGACGCGGGAGTGCAGCCTCCGTGGACGTGTCAGTCACGCGCCACCTCACCGCCTCCGACACGGGCCTGCGCCTCGAATGCCTGGAACCCGGCCTCGACGCCCATGAAGATGTCGTTCATGACCAGGTAGCCCTGCGCGATCAGCGGCGAGTCGCGCAGTTCCTCGATGAGGAAGTAGTACGCCTTCAGGTCCTCGGTCTCCAGCAGCACGAAGTCGGAGAAGGCCGTGGTGAACGCCTCCGCGTCGAAGAAGCGGGCCGAGACACGGTCCGCATACCTGGCGAAAACCGGGTGGATGTGGGCCGCCGCCATCGCGTTCCGCTCGTCGCGGGAGAGTGCCAGCCAGGCCGGGGTGAAGGTGTAGGTCACGATGATCGTCGTCTTCACGACAGAGTCCCCCGCTTCCGAAAGCGACGTAAACGGCGTTAGCTTACGGCGTTTACTAGAGATGATAAGCGTTAACATTGTCAAGCGCGGGCCGGTCGGCGGAGCCGCGTCAGGTCAGGAGGCACAGCGTGAGCAGCGAGACCTCGCCGGCGCGACGGGCTCGGCAACGCGAAGAGGTGCGCGAGCGTCAGCGCGCCGAGACGAGGTCCGAGATCCTGCGGCATGCCCGCCGGTTGCTGGTGGACGAGGGCCCCGCCGCTGTCTCCCTGCGGGCCATCGCGCGCGAGATGGGGATGACCGCTCCGGGGTTGTACCGCTACTTCACCGACCACCGCGAGCTGGTCCAAGCGCTCACGGCTTCCCTCTACGACGAGCTGGCCGCCGCCCTGGAACGCGCCCGCGACCAGGCACCTCAGCAGTCCCCGCGGGGCTGCTTCACCGCCACCGCACGAGCCCTACGAGCCTGGGCACTTACCCACAAGCCGGAGTTCACCCTCATCTTCAGCAAGCCGATGCCCGACGCCGACTGCGCACCGGGGGACCCCTGCCATACGGCCAGCTGGCGCTTCGGCGGCGTCTTCCTCGACCTGATGTTGGAGTTCTGGCGGGTCGGCACCCTCCCGCTGCCGAAGGCCGACACCCTCGACCCGGACTGGCTCCCCCAGCTGGAGGAGATGAGGGAACACATCGACTCCGAGCAGCCGCCCCTGGAAGCCCTGTACGTCTTCGTCCTCGCCTGGTCCCGCCTGTACGGCATGGTGTCCATGGAAGTGTTCGGACACCTGGACTTCGCCCTGACCGATCCCGAGCCACTGTTCGAGCACAACCTCCGCGACATCGTGGAGCTACTCGAAGCCGACCCGCGAAACGACCAATAGTCCGCACCGCGCCGAGGTCAGGGCCTTGGCCAGTACTTCGGCGGCCCCAGGTGCGGATCCGTAACCTGCAATCGGCCGTGTCGGGAGGAGGCAAGGGCCGACGGCAGCGTCTCTTGTCGTCGCTGCCTACGAACCCTCCGCGCCCAAGGATCCAAGGATCTGCAGTACTCAGTCGCCGACGTCAACGGCCGCTTCCCGACGGGCCTGCTGGCCAGGATCTCTGCCCTCGCTGTCGTGGTGGTCGACAGGCTGCGCGGCGTGATGACGCTGGTCGCCCTGGCCATCAGCTTCCTGGTGCTGAACTTCTTCGTCCTGCCGACGGTCTTGCAGGGGTGTCGCCGAGGTGAGCCCACAAGCCGCCAGTTGTTGATCTTGAGACCCGGACGGCTCGCTATGGGGTGTCGCCCGCGAGGGTGCTGACGCGGTTCTCGTACTCGCGGCGGGCTTTGCGTTGGGCCGGGACCGCCGGGGTGCCCTGGCCGCCGTCGAAGGGCTGGCACAGTTCGAGGAGTCGGCGGTGGATCGCGGGGACGGCGGTGACGCGCAGGGTGTAGCCCTGGCCGCGCCGTACGGTCACGCCCTGGTCGAGCGCGGTCCGCTCGGCGGGATCCAGGTCGGCCACACGGAGGAAGTCGGCGACCTTGCCCGGTACGTCGAGGATGACCGGCAGTTCCGGGACCGGGGCGCCCTGGTCGTCGGCGTTGTGCTCGGGCATGAGGTCGGCGACGGCGGTACGGATGGCGCCGCGGCTGACGCCGTGGTCGCGGGAGAGGGCGGCGATGGACCGGCCTTCCAGGTACGCGGTGCGTACGGCGTCGGTTTTGTCGGCCGGGACGGCGGGTCGGCGCCCGCCCTTGTTGCCCTTCGCCTTGGCGGCCCGCAGCCCGTCGTACGTCAGCTCCCGCTGAAGGTCGCGCTGGAGTTCGCCGGCGGCGGCGAGGGTCTGCACCATGAACTTCACCGTGGACAGCAGCTCGCCGGTGCGCGGGTGGCGGGCGGTGAGGTCCATCGCGGAGAACGCGCCGTCGTGGATGCGCAGGGCGAGGCGGTCGCGGTGGAGGACGTCGAGCACGTCGAGAATGTGCCGGTGCCGCGCACCAGGCGGAACATCTCGGAGATGTGCACGGTGTCGCCCGGCCGCGCGTACGTGAGCAGCTCGCCGAACTTCGGGCGCTGAAGCGGGTGGAGGCGGCTGGAGGTGCCGGCCTGCTCCTCGAAGACGACCGGGTCCTCGATCCCGGCCTCGTCGAGGACGAGGTTCTGGCGGTCGGTCGACTGCTGGTCGGTCGACACCCGCTTGTAGACCAGGTTGGCCATGCCGCTCCCCGCTGTGGTGGTCGCATTCGACCCTAGCTGTCAGCAATCCCTGTCATCATCCGCCATCGGATCTGATTGGATCGGCGCCGCCGTCGGGCCCCGGAAAGTCCGGGTTCATTGGACGCCTGCTGCGCCTGTAGTCATTCGATCGATTGACGACAGGGCGGAAGCGGCAGGCGGACCAAGCAAAACAGCAAGTCCAGACAGAGCGTCACATCATGTGACGGCGAACTGCACTCTCTGTACGGTTCCTACTCGCCCCCCGCCTACTACCTCGCCTTCGCGCCCACTGAGGTTTTCTCAGAGGCTGAGTTCAACGTCTCTGCGGACCAAGTGTGGACCACTTCGAGTACGCGCGGCCTACGCCGGTGGGGAGTCACACCGGGTCCGGCAGGTCCATGAGCGCGAGTTTGGCCGGGTCGACCACAGCGGTGATCTCGGTGATGTGGCCGTCGGCGACGGTGAAGACGAGGAGGGAAAGCGGGGTGCCGTCTGCGCTCCAGGAGATGACGCCGGGGCGGTCGTTGACGATCGCCGCATGTCCTCGTGCCGCGCTGCCGGCCACTCGCGCGCGGGTGGCGACTTCGGTGGCCCCGAGCGTGACGAACGTGCCGTTCGGGGTGTGGACGGTGAACTTCACTTCGGGGTGGAGAACCTGCAGCAGCTGCTCGAACCGGCCGTCGCGGGCCGCGGCCAGGAAGGCTCGCACCACCTCGCGTCGTTGTCGTCCGGCGCTTGCCGGCTGCTGGGCGGCCTGTACTTTCCTGCGGGCGCGGCTGGCGAGCATTTTGGTCGCGTCGGCGGATTTGCCGAGAATGGTGCCGATCTCCGCGAAGGGCACGGCGAACACGTCGTGCAGCACGAACGCCAGTCGTTCGTCAGGGCGCAGCGAGTCGAGGACAGTGAGGAGCGCGAGGCCGACGGAGTCCCCGAGTGCCGCGAGGTCGTCCGGAGCGGGAGCGTCGTCGAGCGTCACCGTGAATTCGGGTAGCTGGTCGTCGAAGGAGACTTCTGGGCGCGTTCGGCCCGACCGCAGGACATCGAGGCTGATGCGGCCGACCACGGTGGTCAGCCAGCCGCCGAGGTTGTCGATGGTGCCGGTGTCCTGACGGGACAGACGCAGCCACGCCTCTTGGACCACGTCTTCCGCATCGGCATGTGATCCGAGCATCCGGTAGGCGACGGCGCGGAGCCGGTCACGGTGGGACTCGAAGGCATCGACGATCGGGTCCGCGGGATGGGTGCCGGCCATGGTGTTACCTCCGTGGAAGCTGCTCCGTCATAGGGATGACGCGCACAGGCGCCGCAACGTAACCCGATGAAGGAGAGCACTCCCCCATGGAAAACCGGCTCAAGAACAAGAACACGAACAACCCCGATGTGTGGACCGCGATCCAGCACCTCCACAAGGCGATCGCCGCCGGCGGTGTCGACCCGAAGCTGCTCGCGCTCGTCCACCTGCGCGCCAGCCAGATCAACAGCTGCTCGGCGTGCGTCTACGCCAGTGTCGCCGGCGGGAAGAAGGCCGGTGACACCGACGAGCGGCTGCACAACGTCGCAGCGTGGCGCGAGGCGCCGTTCTACACCGACGCGGAACGCGCGGCACTGGCGCTGGCCGAGGCCGCAACCCGACTGCAGGACGGTGCGCCGGGCGTCACCGACGAGATCTGGGAAGAGGTCAACGCCCACTTCACCGAGGAGCAGATCGGCGCCATCAACCTGGAGATCGCGCTGACCAACTTCTTCAACCGGATCAACCGCACCATCAAGGAACCGGCCGGCAAGACCTGGGGCTGAGCCCAGCGTGGCTCTCACCCACTGAAGCTTCGCCAGTGGGTAAGAGCCACGAGGCCGGGCAGGTGTGAAGCCCTGGTAGGACTGCTCTGCCAAGATCATGTCCGCTCGAACCAGAGGCTTCACGTTGGTCACTTATGCTGCCACGCTCGACGTCCCACGCCACGTCGTCGAGTTCCTCGCCCGGCTGCTGGCCGCCCACCGGCGCAGGATCGGCACGCCTAAGGGCTCTCGCGCCCTGGGCCCGTTCCGCCAGGCGGTACTGGTGCTGCGCTGGTTCCGAGAACACGGCTGCGTGCACTGCCTGGCCCGGGACGCCGGGATCTCGCAGGCCACCGGCTACCGCTACCTCCATGAGGGCATCGGCGTGCCGGCCGCCAAAACTCCTGATCTGCACGAGGTGCTGGACCTCTGCCTCGCCGAGGGGATGACACACGTAGTGCTGGACGGCCCGCTGATCGCCTGCGACCGGCTGGGCGGGGTCCGGGAGAACGGCAACGACCTGTGGTTCTCCCAGAAGCACAAGAGCTTCGGCGGCAACATTGAGCGTTTTCAGCGTTGCCTCTTCAGAGTGAGGACGGCCTGGGCGATGACGGTCATGCGGTTGGGGCTGATGCGGGCTCTGCGGAAGATCTGCCAGGACTTCAGCCGTGCCATGCCGCGTTCGACGGGAGCTCGGGCCTGGGCCAGTGCGCGATTGACGGTGCGCTGTGTGGGGGTGAGTTCGCCGCCGGCTGGTCGTTTGAGCCTGGTGGCGACCCAGGGGCCCGCGCCTTGGTAGGCGCGGTCGGCCAGGACGGGGACGCCCTGTCGCTCGCAGATCCGGATGATCCTGTGGGCGCGGGCCGCGCGGCTCGGTGGCCAGCCTCTTCGAGGAGCAGCGGGTGGCATAGGTGCGCGGACCCCCGACAGGTTCGGGGGCCCGCGCCTCGCTCACCGCCATGGCTCACTCAGGTCTCGAGTGGTCAGGACCACTCCGATCCGGCCTGGCCGTTGCAGGTCCACTGCTGGGCACGCGCGCCGTTGCGGTTGGAGGAGTTCTCGATCTCCAGGCACTTACCGCTAAGGACATTGATGATGTACAGGCGGTCACCGCCGGCATCGGCGAAGCGCCACTTGGACCCGGCCTGGCCGTTGCAGGTCCACTGCTGGGCACGCGCGCCGTTGCGCTTGGAGGAGTTCTCGATCTCCAGGCACTTACCGCTACGGGCATTGATGATTTCCGCGCGGTCCCCGCCGAGGCGCTGGAGGTTCCACTTGGCTCCGGCCTGGCCGTTGCAGGTCCACTGCTGGGCACGTGCGCCGTTGCGCTTGGAGGAGTTCTCGATCTCCAGGCACTTACCACTGTGGTTACGGATGATGATGGCGGCACTGGCGTCGATCGCGCCGTCGGCCGTGCCCGCCAGTTGCGCGCCCATCATGGCGCGCTCGGGCGCGGCGGCCGGGGCCGCGGCAGCCGGGCCGGGAGCAGCGACTGCGGACAGCGCCATCGTGACTCCGGCGGCGGCGAGAACACGTGAGAACCGCATGAACACATTCCCTTTCGTTGGTGTGCTGATTCATGCCCGACCGGGCCCGCAGCCGTCCCCCGTCATCCGTGGCAGCTGCGAGCCGTACGGCCGTGCCCCATCACAGTGGCCCGCCAACCGACTGCCGGTCGTTAGCAGTGAGTCCACACTTCCTTGGCACCGAGTCCACCTCGCCACAAAGGGTCTGCTGCCGGTATTCCGTGGGCGGCATCCCGTACTTGTTGCGGAACGCACGGCTGAAGTCGGCGGCGTGGGAAAAGCCCCAGCGGGCACCGATGACGCTTACGGGCGTCCCGTGCAGTGCTGAATCCGCCACCTCACGGCGGGCGCCCTCGAGGCGCTGCTGGCGTATGCAGGCGGCGACCGTCAGCTCCTCGTCCTGGAAAAGGCGGTGCAGATAGCTCGTGGAAATATGGTGCGCGGCGGCGATGGTGCGCGGCGTCAGTTCGGCGTCACCAAGATTCTGCTGGATGAAGGACTTGATGCGCAGTGTCAGAGCCCGTCGGTGGCTCTCCGGTGGGAGGCGGTCGTCGGCTTCCAGCAGGTGGGCGAAGAACGCGGAGAGCAGGTCGACCAGCACCGTGCCAAGGCGTGGTCCGTCGGCGGGCTGGTAGGCCCCGGCGTCCGACACGACCTGGGTGAGGAACTGGCTGAGCAGGGCGGGGATGCCTTCCTTCCTGGGCATCGGCTCCTCGAGGAGCCGTTCGGTCCGGCTCAGCGGGAACGGCAGCAGCGACTGGGGGACCGCTGCCGACACGGCTGTGAACAGGTCCTCCCCGTCCGCCGCCCGGACGTCGTATTCGCAGGGTCGGCACGTGTCGTGCACCAGCAGCTGGCCCGAGCCGCACGTACCCCGCCAATCGGCCTGCGCGACATCTACGGACCCAGGGCCGGGGAGGGTGAGGAGGTACACCTCCGGGTTGTCGGCGGACCGGATCATTTTCGGGGTACGGCGCACCTTCATGGGAAGATAGCTCGTCGTCCACAGCTGAATGGCGCCGAGTTCCACGAGGCGCTGGGTGGCTCTGAAGTCATCGGCGTGGTCACTGGTCAGTTCGGCGGGCGCGTGGGTCTGCCCCGTCCGCTCACGCCAGTAGTCGAACCGGTCCGCCGCCTGTACGTCCTCACTCCTGAATACCGTCTCGACGAGCATGTCCCCAAGCTCCCCCTGTCCCCTGGTCGCGTGGCTGAATTCCGCCTGCTGTGACGCGTAGTCGTCGACGGGCTAACGGCTCGGCGTGGCGCTCCAGCGGAGGCGCGTTGTCTCGGCCCGTGCCCGGTCCGTCGGCACGGGAGCGATGATGGCCGTGGCGTTGTCGACTCGGTGTGCTCACTGTTGGGAGCCTCATATCGTCATGCCGCCTGTCACTGGCGCGGCCTGTGTTCACGCTCGCGGAAGCCCGGTCTTGGGCGCGGGGTCGTCGCGGCGGGCGCGGCGGGTTCCGATCAGCAGCAGGGCGCATGCGAGCGCGAAGAGCGGCCAGGGCGTGAACGGGAGGACCACGGCGTCGACGACGGTCCAGCTCCCCAGTGTCCAGGCGATGAATGCTGGCGGGGTGATGCCGCGGCGGTCCAGCCACAGCACCGTCAGGCCGATCAGGATGAGCGGTATGCCGAAGCTTGCCAGGCTCAGCCAGTACGCGCTGCCCGCCGGGCTCATGTCGGTAAGGTCCTCGCTCCACAGTCCGCCGCTGAACCATGTCCCGGCGTGGCGCGCGGCTTTCTCCACCGTCAGGGCGCCGATCGTGTGTGCGGTTCCGAATAACGTGATGATCCAGCCAGCCCACTTGATCATCTGAGTTCTCCGTTCTTGTCGCGAAGCCACGCGGTGCGACTTCATCGCGGTTGTCTCTGCGCAGTGGGGGTCAGCGATCAGCGATCGCTGCACCAGCCGGAGCAGCTCAAGTCGTTCCACGAGTCCCTGACGCCGGTCGCGAAGCACCTGCGCGCCACGCGCGGCAAGCAGTGGCGGGACGCTTTCCCCTCCCGCGCCGCACACCCCCGTGGTGCGGCGCGGGCGAGGCGTTTTCTCAGCGTCCGCCGTTCACCATCCGCGCCACGCGAAGCAGTAGGTGTACGTACGGGCCGCGGCGCGTCGGCCGGGCGACCGTGCCCGTGAGGGCCAGCTCGGCGCGGTCCAGGCTTTCCTCCACGCACGCGTCGTGGAGCCACCGCCAGAACAGGGGCCAGGTCAGCCGCGCCGACCCGCGGGATTCCTTGGCGAGAGTGTGCCGCAGCCGGGTCCGTCCGTCCGCGTCAGTCAGGACCGCGAACTCATGGAAGCCGTCAAAGCCTTGTGGCGCGGTGAAGGCGAACCTCACCCAGACAGACGGGACATAGGCGGCCACACGGTAGCGGACCGGGCCGTGCCCGCCCCTGGCCCCCACCCCCAGCGGCCGGTCCAGCCGCATCGGCAGCCACGGCGCCTTCGGCCACAGCTTGTCGTTCTCACTCGCGAGCCCGTCGATCAGCGCTCCCACCTCGGCTGGCTTCGCCGGCAGCGAGCGCTCGTGCACGTTGTAGACACCGCTCATGCGGTCCTCCCCCACAGCGTTTTAGAGGATGCTCTCTAATACTACTGGAGAGTAGTCTCCCCTGTCATGGCCAGACCCCCTCGCTTCGACACGGACCAGCTCCTGGACGCCGCCGTACACCGCGTCGCCTCGTCCGGACCGTCCGGGGTGACCATGTCGGCGGTCGCCAAGGACGTGGGCGCGCCGAGCGGTTCGGTCTACCACCGCTTCCCGGGGCGCGCCGCCCTGCTCGCGGAGGCGTGGCTGCGGACGGTCGAGCGCTTCCAGGAGGGCTACTGCGCGGCGCTGGACTCGGGCCCCGATGCTCTGCGCTCGGGCTGCGCGGCGGCACGCCATGTGGTGGCGTGGAGCCGCGCCCACCCCGAGGAGGCAACCCTCCTGCTCTACGGCCCCGAGGACTTCGGCCGGGCGGACTGGCCGACCGAACACCGCGAACGGGCGGACCACGGCAAAACGCGCGTCCACGCCACCCTGGCGTCGCTGGCGACGGCCCTGGGCTCCGAGGGCCCTGCGGCGCTTGAGCGCGTGACGCTGGCCCTGATCGACCCCCCCTGTCCCTGGTCCGCCGCCACCTCCGCGCGGGCGAGTCCCTGCCCGCACACGCGGAGGCCCTGGCAGAGGAATGCGCAGCGGCACTGCTCACCGGCCCACGAGCACTCTGAGCGGGTGCTCCGCGAGCGTTCGCCGAAATTCGGCTTGAGTGGGCCTCTGGGGCGCCTGGTGTCGTCTTGGCGAGGGTGAACAGGCCAGGCCCGGTGGCGGGCCGTGAACGCGCCCCATCTCGTTGCTCATGTCCGCGCCGGGGCCCGCTGCGAACGCGGCCACCTCTTCGAACGACCCGAGACTCTCGCGGCATGAACACGTCCCGCTGCAGAAGTACAGATCTGCCTGAGTGTTGAGTCGGGTCGCCTGCCTGTGTCTAAAGGTCCGCTACGAGAAGTCGGTAGCCGACGTCGAGTGCTTCGCAGTCGAGCAGATCAGCATGGCGTTCGTGCCACAGGCCGGAGGACAGGTCGCTGGACAGCCGGGCCAGACCCGGGCGGACGACCTCCTCGCCGGTCTGGGCGAGCATCGAGATGCCAGCTCGCACGTTCGGATCGAGGTATGCCTCAGGTCGGCGCCAGAAGGCGGCGCCGAATCCGTCGGTGCAGTCGTGCGGAATCAGGACCGTCTCGACGCGGGCGGCTCCCAGCAGCGCAATCAGCCGATCGATGAGGACGCTTCGTGTGTCGGTGAACGCGGCCACCTCCGGCAGGTACTCGTCCAGCAGCCAAAACCTGCGGAAGATGGCCTGGTCCCAAGTGAAGATGACGACGCGTTGCCGGGCGATCCGAAGGAGTTCTTCGATACCGGCTTCCAGGTTCGTCCAGTGGTGCACGGTCAGGATGGCCATCGCCGCGTCGGTCGAGTCGTCGGCGATCGGGATCGACTCTGCGGATGCCTGCAGGGCCCACGCGGATCCGGCCGGACGTTGGGCGATCATCACTGCACTGGGTTCAACCGCCAGCACGGTTTGCGGTGGTTCGTAGGAGCCCGCGCCAGCGCCGACGTTGATGACAGTGGCGGCATCGCCAAGCGCCGCGTGGATCTTGGCAGCGATCCGGTGGTCGGGTCGTCGCGTGTGATTGTAGGTCGCACCGATGCGGTCATACGTCGTCACAACTGGCAGTATGCCTCGGCACTCGCCACCCACCGTTGCTGATGAGCCATCCACAAGTATTGACAATTTCTCGCAACGTACGAGGCTCCGGTGCCGTTGGGGGAAGTGTTCGAAGCCTCAACCCACCGACAGAGGAGTCGCGTTGGTTCCCTATCCTGCCGCACTCGACCTGCCTCACGCTCTGGTCGAGTGGGTCACGATGCTCATCGTCACCGTGAGGGTGACCGGCGGTGCAAGCTCCCGCCGCACCAGCGTGCGCTGGTCGCCCTGGTGTACACGCGCCGTCATGACACCCTCGCGCGCATCGCGGCCGGCTTCGGGATATCCGTCGGTACCGCTCACGCATACGTCACGGGTGTCGTCGGTCTGCTCGCCGGCCGTGCTCCGGGCCTGCTGAAGGTCCTGCGGGAGAGCGACCCAGACTTCGTGCTGCTGGACGGGACCCTCGCCGAGTGCGACCGGACCGGCGACGGCCGCGGCGACTACTCGGCCAAGCACCGCCGTCACGGGGTGAACGTCCAGGTCGTCACCGACCTGGCTTCGTTCATCCCAAGGGACAGCGCTTCTCGACGAGTTTCGACGGCAGTTGTTGATCAGCCCTGCTTGAGAGGTTGACGAGAAATGACGGCGGTGCGGTGATCGGGCACGGCCCGATGCCTCTGCTCAGCTGCAGTCGTGGGCCTCGCGGGTCATAGGCAGGGTTGGCATTCTTCCTCGCCAGAGGTAACGCTCGCCTGCAATCTCAAAGCCGTGGCGTTGGTAGAACCGGATCGCCCTTTCGTTGTAGTCGGCGACCCCCAGACGGATGCGTGAAGGTCCTGCCCAGGTGAGGAACTCGGTCATCATGTAGCCGCCGAGTCCGTGCCCCTGGGCGTGGTCCAGCAGATACATCGGTCCGAGGGTGACCGATCCCGACTCGTCCTGGTGGCCGCAGAGATAGCCGACGATCTCCGTCTCGGACCGGACGACACGGCAGAAGTGTGGGGCAGGGTGCTGGTTCGCTACCTCGATGAACTCTCGCCACTGCGTGATGCCTTCCGCAGTGGCAGACGAACCGCGGTGCTCACGGATCCAGACCTCATCGACCCCCGCGTCTGCGTTGAGGTAGTTCTCCAGCCAGTTCCGCAGATGCAAGGGTCCCAATACCGCGGCGTCGTCAGGATGAGCGGCAGTGATCACATAGGCCATGTCAGATGATACTCGTGCACTGGCCAAGTCATTGTGCAACTAGCCCCGGGAGGCTCAGCCGGCTTTGGTGGGCTCCTCGGCTTGTGCACGGGTGCTGGCGAGGCGGTAGGAGTCTGTGCCTGTCTCGATGATGGTGCCGTTGAAGGTGAGACGGTCGACGATGGCCGCGCAGAGGCGGGGGTCGGTAAAGGTCTTGGTCCAGCCGCCGAACGACTCATTCGAGGCGATCGCGACGCTGCTCTTCTCCTCGCGTTCGGTCAGCACCTGGAAGAGGAGCTCGGCGCCGTGGCGGTCGAGTTCCATGTAGCCGAGCTCGTCGATGCAGAGGAGATCGACGCGGCCGTAGCGGGCGATGGTCTTGTTCAGCTGCTTCTCGTCTGCGGCCTCGACCAGCTCGTTCACCAGCTTAGTGGCGAGGGTGTAGCGGACTCGGTATCCCTTCATCGCGGCCTCGGTGCCCAGAGCGATGAGCATGTGGGACTTGCCGGTGCCGGAGTCGCCGATGAGGCAGAGCGGTTGGCTCTTCTTGATCCATTCGCAGCTGGCGAGGGTGTGGATTGTGGCCGGGTCGATGTTGGGGTTGGCGTCGAAGTTGAAGGACCGCAGGGACTTCTCCCGGGGGAAGCCGGCCGCCTTGATCCGCCTTTCTGACCTGCGGCGGGCACGGTCGTCGCACTCGGCCATCAGCAGTTCGGCGAGGAAGCCGCGGTAGCTCATCTGGTCCTTCAATCGCCCGGTCGGCGATGTCGGAGAACTCGTTGCGGATCGACGGTAGCCGCAGCAAGCGGCAGGCGGAGTCGATGGCGGCGTCGGCGGCCTTCTCGGTCAATCCTCGCTGGCGGGGCATGGTCACTGCGCTTCTCCCTCACGGTGGCCGCTGCCGCTGGTGCGGCTGCGTCGGAGTACCTGGTCGTAGTGAGACACCGAAGGCAGCGGCCTGGTGTCCGGCGGAAGATGCGCCAGGCGCCACTCGTGCAGGGACGTCACCGTCGCCGGCGGCTGGCCGAGGGTCCGGGCATTCGGTGCGGGCTCGGTCTCGGCCTGGGCGGCCTTGCGGGCCTCCAGCGCGACCGCATCCGCGGTCATGGCCCCGGCCCGCAGCGCTGCGGCCAGGCCGGCGACGACGTGTTCGTGCGTCATGTGGCGTCCGAGCAGCAACACCTCGATGAGCGCGCGGGTCCCGTCCCGCTCGCCGTGAATTTTCATTGCCTGAGTCCACCAGGCGTCGTGGACTGGGGTGAACTTGCCTGCCGAGCGGGCCTGTTCGAGAGCCGTCGAGCCGGGGAAGGCGCCGGGCTTGCGGACTAGGACCTCCAGGTAGTGGTCCAGATCCAGGCGGACGGCGCCTTTGGCGATCAGCCGCTCGTGCCGTGCCACTTCCACGTTCTGGTCATAAACAACCAGGTGAGAGGCGTGAAGGATGACCCTCACCCGCTTGCCGATCAGCCGGATGGGGACTGAGTAGCGGTTCGTGCGGACCGGGATCTGGCCGTAGCGGTCGACTCGCGGCGTGAACAGCCGACCGGTCTCGAACGGCTCCTCCGGCAGCGGCATCAGCAGTGGATGTTCGAGGGCGAAGTCCTCGGCGATGGTTCGGGACCTTGAGCCGATCCGGCGGGCGTCGTCCTGCCGGTCCCATTGCTCGACCATCTCGTTCAGCTCGGCGAGCGAGGACACCTCGGGGACGGGGACGAAGTGGTTGCGGCGGAAGTAGCCGATCTGCCCCTCGACGCCGCCCTTCTCGTGGGCGCCCTCGATGCCTGGGCGGCAGTAGAAGCTTTCGATGCCGTAGTGCGACTTGAACGCAATCCACCGGTCAGCTTCCACCCTCGCCCGGCTCAATCCGAGCACTCGGGCGACGGCCGCCTTGAGGTTGTCGTAGCGGACCTTGGTTCGCGGGACCCCGCCCAGCGTCCGCAGTGCGTGGACGTGGCCTTCGAAGAACGCCTCCTGCCCGCAGGAGGCGAACACGCGATGGACGGCCTTGCCGGAATACGACAGGCGGAAGGAGAACAGGTAGCAGGTCACCAGCTCGCCAGCGAGGCGGATCGTCACGTCGCCGAAGTCGACCTCCGCTTCGTGACCGGGCTGGTGGGTCTGAGGGACGAACGCCTCCAGCGGAGCCTTGCCCGACTCGACCAGGATCTCAGGCTTCCGAGCCGCGACGTAGTAGCGCACCATCCCGTAGGAGACGTCGGCGCCGTGCTCCTCGACCAGCCGGTGGAAGATCCGGGTGACCGTGTGCCGCTGCTTGCGCGGCGCGTCCAGGTCCGCCCGCAGGATCTCGTCGATCACCGACTTGTAGCGGTCCACTCCGGTTGCCCGCGGCGGCAGCTTCTTACGCGGCTCCGGCCACGACGAGTCCAACGCCTTCCGCACCGTCCGCCACGTCACGCCGTGCTTGCGCTCAAGCTCCCGCATCGACATGCCGCCACGGTGGTCACGCCGGATCGCCGCGTACAGCTCGACCTTCGACATCCGCGGCATGACCAGCACCTTTCACCAGGAGCATCCCGATGCTGCCCTGGCAAGAACCTCAGTGCCTCCCAAACTCGTCGACATCACCCATCCGTGGAACAGGGCGCCTCCCAAACTCATCGACAAGCGACGTCACTACTCCTCGATAAAGCCAACGCGGCCGAGGCGCGATCTGTTCCCCGGTCCGATGGGCGCTCACGGCCCCATTACGGGCGATACAGGGAAACCCCTTGAGCCGATACAGAGGAAACCCTGTGTTTTTACTGTGAGTTGGCTGAACACTGTAAATTCTCGGTTGCTTCGCGCCACACTGGCGCCTTCTCTCTTGTTGCGTGACATGTCCGGTGCAACCATCCCGGATTGCGAACACGCGCTCCATCGGCGTGAACGTCCTTCTCTACCCCACAGGCCGGATGATCTCCGGCTGCCCGAAAGGATGTTCCGTGGCCCGATCCAGACACAGACGCGGCCGGATAGCCGCGCTCACCGCGATACTCGCCACAGTCCCCGCTCTCTGGCTTTCCGCTCCCGCGGCCCAGGCCGATCCCGCACCCCACACCCCCGCGGCCCACCGTTCGGCCGACACCGGCCCCGCCGTCCGGCACGACACCTCTCCGACTCTGCGCTCCATGGCCGCCCACGCGCACCACGGCCATCACGGCAAGAAGGAGCAGGACGACGATCCCGGCGAGGAGCGGCTGCCGCACCCGCCCGCCTCCCCCATCCCCGACCCGGTCGTGCAGTCCAGCCCCGGCGGCCCCTCGGCCCCCTCGACGGGCACGAACTTCGAGGGCATCGGCGCCGGCAACTACTCGATCACCGGTGTCCCGCCGGACCCGAACTCCGCTGTCGGCTCAACGCAGATCGTCGAGACGGTGAACACCGCCTACGCGGTGTACTCCAAGTCTGGCGCCACGGTGCTCGCGCCGACGAACACCAGCACCCTGTGGTCGGGATTCGGCGGCTCCTGTCAATCCACCAACGACGGTGACGCGGTGGTCCGCTGGGACACCATGGCCAACCGCTGGGTGGTGACGCAGTTCGCCAACGTGTCCTCGTCCTCCGGCCCGTACTACGAGTGCGTGGCCGTCTCCACCAGCGCGGACGCGACCGGGAGCTACTACCGCTACTCGTTCCAGTACGCCAACTTCCCCGACTACCCGAAGCTTTCGGTGTGGCCGGACGCGTACTACATCACGTACAACATGTTCACCGCCTCCGGCAGCTTCCTGAACGCCGAGGCGTGCGCGCTGAACCGCTCGGCCATGCTGACCGGCGCGAGCGCCACCCAGCAGTGCTTCACCACCTCGTCCTCCTACGGCGGCCTGCTGGGCGCGGACCTGGACGGCTCGACCGCACCGCCGTCCGGGGCACCTGAGCTGATGGTGGGCCTGGGGACGACGAGTACGACGCTGGCGTACTGGAAGTTCCACACCGACTGGACGACCCCCGCCAACTCGACGTTCACCGGCCCGACTTCGCTGACCGTGGCGTCGTACACCACCGCCTGCGGCAGTTCCGGCACGTGCATCCCGCAGAGCGGAACCAGCCAGCAGCTCGACTCACTCTCCGACCGGCTGATGTTCCGGCTGGCCTACCGCAACTTCGGCGACCACGAGTCGCTCGTGGTCAACCACGCTGTGACGGCGGGAAGCTCCGTCGGCATTCGGTGGTACGAGCTCCGGATGTCCGGCGGCAACCCGACCGTGTACCAGCAGGGGACGTACGCCCCCGACTCCACCTACCGGTGGATGGGCTCGATCGCCGAGGACAAGGTCGGCAACATCGCCCTCGGCTACTCCCAGTCGTCCTCCTCGGTGCACCCCTCCATCCGGTACACCGGGCGGCTGGCCGGCGACACACTCGGGACGATGACGCAGGGCGAGGTCACCGCGATCACCGGCGGCGGCTCGCAGACCAGCTACAGCCGCTGGGGCGACTACACCTCGATGTCCGTGGACCCGGTCGACGACTGCACATTCTGGTACACGAGCGAGTACATCCCGTCCAACGGCAACTTCAACTGGCACACCAGGCTTGCCTCCTTCACCCTGCCCAACTGCGGCTCCACCTCGACCAACGACTTCTCGATCGCCGTCAGCCCGGCCTCGTCCAGCGTGACGGCCGGATCGTCGGCGACGACGACGGTCTCCACCGCGGTCACCTCCGGCGCGGCGCAGTCGGTGAACCTGTCGGCCTCGGGGCTGCCCAGCGGGGCGACCGCGACCTTCAACCCGACCTCCGTCACCGCAGGCGGCTCCTCCACGCTGACGGTGGCCACGTCTTCGTCGACGCCGGCCGGCACGTACAACATCACCGTGACGGGCACCGGTTCCTCGGCCACGCACACGACGACGTACACGCTCACCGTCAACGGCAGCGGCGGCGGTTCGATCACCAACGGCGGCTTCGAGACCGGCAGCCTGTCCGGCTGGACCTCGGCGGGCAGTACGTCCGTGGTCAGCTCCGAGGCGCACAGCGGTACATACGCGGCCCGGGTCGGCAGCACCTCACCCACCAACGGCGACTCCTCGATCGCCCAGACCTTCACCGCGCCGTCCGGGACCAGCACGCTCGGCTTCTACTACAACGTGACCTGCCCGGACACGCTCACCTACGACTGGGCCACGGCCACCCTCAAGGACAACACCACGGGTACGACCACCACGGTGCTCGCCAAGACGTGTGTGTCGTCCTCGGGATGGGTCCAGAAGACGGCATCCGTCACGGCCGGGCACAGCTACACGCTCACCCTGATCAGTCATGACGACAACTGGACGGGTGACGCCACGTACACCCGATACGACGACGTGACCCTCTCCTGATCCATCGGCGTCGTCCCGGGGGTGGACCGCCAGCCGTCCGACGACGGTCCGCCCCCACCCGAACCCCACATCAACGACAAGGGGTCTCCTCATGTCGCGCACCGCTTTCCGCAGATCCGTCGCGACCGCCACCACCGCCCTGCTGTCATTAGGCGGCCTTCTCCTCGCCTCGCACCCGGCGTTGGCTGACGTCTCCAACGGCGGCTTCGAGTCCGGCAGCCTGACCGGCTGGACGAGCACAGGCACCACCTCCGTGGTCAGCTCCGGTGCCCACAGCGGCACCTACGCCGCCCGCGTCGGCGGCACCTCTCCCACCAACGGCGACTCCTCGATCGCCCAGACCTTCACGGCGCCGACCGGCGCCAACCAGTTGTCGTTCTGGTACAGCGTCACCTGCCCCGACACGCTCACCTACGACTGGGCCACGGCCACCCTCGCCGACACCACCGCCGGCACCACAACGACCGTGCTGGCCAAGACGTGCACCAACGGCCAGGGCTGGAAGCAGGTCACGTCCTCAGTGACCGCCGGGCACAGCTACACCCTCAAACTCGTCAGCCACGACGACAACTACACCGGCGACGCCACCTACACCCTCTACGACGACGTCGCCTTCACCACCGCCACCCCGCCGCCCGGCCTGACCCAGGTCAGCACCGACCCCTTCACCAACACCTCCAGCCAGCACGCCACCGAACTCGAACCCGACACCTTCGCGTACGGCAACACGATCGTCGCCTCCTCCCAGGTCGGCCGGTTCACCGACGGCGGCGCCTCCGACATCGGCTGGAACACCTCCACCGACGGCGGCACCACCTGGCAGCACGGCATGCTCCCCGGCATCACCACCTACCAGGGCGACACCTGGGCCCGTGTCTCCGACCCGGCCGTGGCCTACGACGCCAAGCACGGCACCTGGATGGTCACCGGGCTGCCCATCGACTCCAACGTCAACGGCGCGGGCGTGACGGTCAGCCGCTCCACCAACGGCACCAGCTGGCAGAACCCCGTCATGGCGGTCGGCAACGACGGCCAGGGCTACGACAAGGAATGGATCGTCTGCGACAACACGGCCTCCAGCCCGTACTACGGCACCTGCTACATCGAGGTCGACGTCACCTCCTCCGGCAACCGCATCGTCATGAGCCGCTCCACCGACGGCGGCGCCACCTGGTCGAGCCCCGTCTCGCCCTCCGGGAACCCCAGCGGACTGGGCGGACAGCCCCTCGTCCAGCCGAACGGCACCGTCGTCGTCGCCTACTCCGCCAACGGGTCCTCGATCCGCGCCTTCAACTCCGCGAACGGTGGCTCCAGCTGGTCGTCCACCACGCTGATCGCCAATGTCTCCAGCCATGGCGTGGCCGGTAACCTGCGCGACGGTGAGGGACTGCCGTCCGCCGAGATCGACGGATCGGGCAAGATCTACGTCGCCTGGCAGGACTGCCGCTTCCGCTCGGGCTGCCCGGCGAACGACATCGTGTACGCCACCTCGGCCAACGGCACCAGTTGGTCGTCGGTGACCCGGGTCCCGATCGACGCCACCACGAGCGGCGTCGACCACTTCATCCCCGGCATCGGCATCGACCCCGCCACCTCGGGTACGACGGCGAAGATCGGCCTCTACTACTACTTCTACCCGACGGCCAACTGCGCCGCCTCCACCTGCCAGCTGGAGGTCGGCTACATCTCCTCCGTCAACGGTGGCAGCACCTGGAGCACGCCGACCACTGTCGCCGGGCCCATGTCCCTGTCCCAGATCGCCGACTCCACGCAGGGCCGTATGGTCGGCGACTACCTGTCCACCTCCGTCATCGGCGGTAAGGCGGTCTCCACCTTCGCCGTAGGCAAGACTCCGACGAACGGGCAAGCCTTCGACGAGGCCCTCTACACCGCCGGGCCGCTCGCGGTCACCGGCGGCAGCACCGCCTCCACGACGCGGGGCGCCGCCACCGTCCCCTCACCGCACATCACCAAGCCCCTGCCGATCCAGCACTGATCTCGCCCCTGTCCACTCCGAGGTGCGTTCCGGTGTCCGCCGGAACACACCTCGGCCACGTGCTGTGGTGAGAGTTTGGCTGTTCCGCGCTGTTGCGACCCCAAGGCGCCGTGACTGTCGGCGCCTTTCGGGCCTGGTGATGCTTCAGTTTCCTTTCACAGGAAGGGAATTCGGACCTATTTCGGTTCTTGCCCCAAGGCGCTTGGTGGGCCGGTCACGGATCGCTAGGTTCGCTGCGGTGCGGCGGCAGTGCTCTGCCCAGCACGTGTGGGGGGAGTGGCGATCGATGCCGTCGTGCGTCCGATTCGTCCATCATCTAGGGGGATTCTGCATGTCCGGTTCCATCCGCATGCCCCTGGCCGGGGCCAGACGGCGAAGACTGTCCGTCTGGGCGGTCATGCTCCTGATCCTTTCGTTCGGACTGGCGGGCATCGCGTCCACGCCCGCATCCGCCTCCCCGCACGGTCAGGGCAACGCCGGCCAGGCGGCGACCAGCAGCGGTGCTCGGGTGACGGCTGCCGTCTCCGACAAGCCGCGTCAGTACACGGCCGAAGAGCTCGCCCAGCTCAACGCCCGGCTGTACGACGAGGACACCATGAGCAAGGGCAAGGCGGGGCCCAAGCCCCTTCACGCCCCGCTCAGTAGCGCGGTCACCGCACCGTCCTCGGTACGGTCCTTCGCCACCACGGTCCGCGACAGCGCCATACCGACGTCCGGGATATCCGGCGGCGCCTCCTACCTGTCGTCGACGCAGGAGCCGAGCACCGACGCCAACGGCTCCAACATCTTCCAGACCGGCAACTGGTACGCCACCCGCTCCACCGACAACGGCGCGACCTGGTCCTACCTGGACCCGTACTCACTGTTCGGGTCCGGGTTCTGCTGCGACCAGGTGACCCAGTACGACCCGGCGACCGGCAGGCAGTTCTGGCTCCTTCAGTTCAACGACCACCTGACGATCGCCAACGCCTCGGCGTCCGGCTCGGGCGCGTACACCGGCTGGTGCTACTGGAACATCACCCCGAGCTGGATGGGCCTGGCGAACACCACGGCGCTGGACTTCAACGACATGTCCATCACCAACAACAACGTCAACATCTCCACCAACTTCTTCCCGAGCAGCGGGGGAAGCGGTGCCGGGCTGCTACGACTGCCGAAGAGTCCGATGAGCACCTGTAGCGGGTTCAGCTACAACTACCTGACCCGCACGGACAACCTCACCTTCAAGCTGGTGCCCGGGTCCACCGACACCCTGTACTGGGGCAGCAACTGGGGCCAGACCAACGGCAGCTCCTTCCGCGTGTTCGCCTGGCCGGAGAACTCCGGCAACTACTCCTGGTGGGACCGCACCGTCCCCTCGTACGGCTTCTACACCCGCAACAGCGGCCAGAACTGCGCCAGCACCGACGGCGTGGTGACTAACTGGTGCCAGTACGCCGACTCCCGCGTCCTCGGCGCCTACCGGACGAGTGGACTCATCGGCTTCTCCTTCAACGCCAAGCAGGACGGCAGCCACCCGTTCCCCTACACCCGGTTCGTCTGGTTCAACGAATCCGACAAGAACCTCAACGGCTCCGGTGACCTGTGGGGCAGCTGGGGTGCCATCCAGTTCGCCTCGCTCGCACCCAACTCGCTCGGCCGGGTGGGCCTGGAGTTCGCCTGGGGCGGCGGCACTGGCGGCACCCACTACTACCCCGGCAGCGGCATCAACAACCAGCCCGCCAACGCCATCGACACCAGCCCCAACTACTACCTGTGGGGCGCGGGCAACACCTGCACCTACGCTGGCCTGCCCCGCTGGGGCGACTACCTCACCGTCCGCACCTACCAGGCCGACCCGACCCGCTGGGTCGCCGCCGGCTACGCGATGAAGGGCGGGAACTGCGGCGCCACCGGGGCCTACCCCGAGCCGCACAACGTTCTGTTCTCGTAACATCACCCTCAGCAAGCACCCCGGGGGCGGGGCGGAGGACCGTCTCCGCCCGGCCCCCGGGGCATGCCCGCACAGGAACCGACCAGCACCGTGGGAAGTCCAATCCGTATGAAGAGCTCCTTGCGTAGCGCACTCGCCATCTTGGCGCTGGCTGCCATGCTCTCGGCCGCCGCATGCGCGGGGGCCCATGGAGCCGGATCGCCGGGCGCGTCCGACTCCGGAATCAAGGGCCGCACCATGGTCGACGGCGGTTGCCCGGTGGTCCGCGAGCAAAGCCCCTGTCCCGACCGGCCTCTGAGCGCCCGGCTGACCATCACCAGCGGCGATCCGGAGCGGACGGTCGCCGAGACCACCAGCGACAGCGAGGGTCATTTCCGTGTCTCGCTGCCGCCAGGCATCTATACCATCCGCCCCGCCAACCTCACTGGCGCGGTCGCCCCGATCGCCCAACCGGTGTCCGTAACCGTCACGAGGGGGCGGTTCACCACGATCGTCATTCCCTTCGACTCGGGTATCCGCTGAGGCCCTGCCCAGCCCCTCGAGGGCGACGGGCGGGAACCGAACTGCGGCCGAAGTCGTCGCAGTGACGTCCGGTGGCACTAGGGAGTGAGTCGTGATGGCGGTGGACAGCAGGCGCGGTCGAGGATCCTGTCCATGGGTCGCGGCCGTCCTGGTCGCCTTTTCCTGTCTGCTGACCGCCTGCGGAGGCAGTGGCGGCGGCTCGGAAGCGGAGTCGGCGCCCCCACGTCCTTCCGCAGACCCGCCCACCGCGACTCCCTCGGAGAGCGGCCCCGGCACGCCGGAAACGTCCGGCTCACCCGCCCCGACAGTTTCGGCGACGTCACCGTCAGGCACCCCAGCTCCTCATGGGACAGCCTCGGCGTCCCCGGGGTGCGTCGCGGGGTCCGCCACCGTCGCTCACCGCCCCGCGGATGCCTCCGTCCACGACCTGTGTGTGCGATCCGGTACGACGGTGACCGTGATCCTGGAGCCCCGGAAACAGGGCCCCTGGCCGCAGCCGCGCAGCAGCAACCCGATGCTGGCGCTCGTGACCTCGTCCGCCACGGACGGAAAGGGCGTCACCCGGGTCACGGTGCGGGCCGCCCGCACCGGCTCGGTGACCGTCACCTGGGGTCCGCAGAGCGCGCCCCTCTTCACACTCCGGCTGAGCGTGGCGGCGTATCCGGTGCAGTGAGCCGAACGTGCGGCGGCCGGTGCGCCCCCGGGCTGGGTGCGCACCGGCCGCCGTATGCCGGGGTCGGTCGTGATCAGTCCTTACGGCCCTTGAGGCGCCGTACGTCGAAGGACCAGATGCCGCGTCCGTGGGTGGCGGCGTACAGCCTGCCGTCCGGGCCGAGGCGGAGCTGCATGACAGCCGTGGTGGGCAGGTTGTGGCCCAGAACCAGCCACTTCGTGGCGCCGGCGGGGCGGTAGAAGGTGGCCAGGTCGGTGCCGAGGGCGAGGCCGCCGTTCGGCAGGAGCTTGACCGTGTCGGCCGGGACGTCGGGCAGGTTGGCCGAGATGTCCGTCCAGCTCGCGCCGCCGTCCTTGGACTCGAAGACGTGGCCGACGCCCGCGCCCGGGCCCTCGGTCCACTTGCGGGAGAAGCCGTTGACCGCCACGTAGACGTGCTGGGCGTTGGCCGGGTCGATCTCGAAGCCGGAGATGTAGCGGTTCGGGATGGTGCCGTCGACCGGCAGGTTCAGCTGGTGCCAGCCGGTGCCGTCGGCGTTGCCGACCGCGATGCCGCGGGTGAAGCCCTGGTTGTTGCAGGGGCCGCACCAGCCGACGTAGACCGTGCCGCCGGAGGACGCCACGGCCGTGGCCACGTGGCCCTCGCCGAGGTCGAAGGCGTTCGTCCACTCCTTGCCGGAGCGGATCGCGAAGCCCTTGGTGTTGATCCACACGTGCCGGCCGCCCGCGACCCAGGTGTTCGTGTCCTTTGCGTCAGCCGTGATCGGGGCGATGAAGCGGGCGCCCGCGCCGCCCAGGTCCTTGTCCGGCGGGGCGACCTCGTACTCGGTGGCCTTCGACGGGTCCGTGGTCCACGAGCCGCCGTTGACACCGCAGTTCTGAGTGACCCACATGTCGAGGTAGACGTACTCGGCAGCGATGTTGCAGCCGTTGGCGGGGTCGGCGATGGTGTCGCCGCCGTCGCCGCCGAAGTTGGAGCCCATGACCTTGTCGTGGCCGCGCAGGATCGACTGGCCGTTGTCCTGCAAGCCGCCGGTCACCGAGACCCCGCCGTTGGTGAGGTCCTTGCCGACGCCGACCGAGTAGTACTGCAGGGTGTCGAGGGTGCCGTCGTTGAGGGACTGCCAGTCCTTGGCGTGGCCGCCGGAGTCGACCGCACCGTTCAGCGGACGGCGGTAGATGCCGCCGTCGTTGCCGACGTACGCCCAGGTCTTGCCCTTGTAGCTGCCGATCGCGACCGCGTGCTGGTCGGAGTGCGTGGTGGGCGAGCAGTCACCGGTCTGCTTGGCCGGGTCGATGCTCCAGCAGGGGAAGGTGAAGTTCCAGTACGGGCCCGGGGTCGTCCAGCTGTCGCCGCCGTTCTTGGTCTCGAAGACCTCTTCCAGGCCGAGGTAGACGTGGTCGGCGTTGGCCGGGTCGACCTGAAGGAACTGGTTGTACCAGGACTGGATGCCAGGCTGGTAGCCGTCGCTCTGGAGCGCGGATCCGGACGCCTTCAGCTTGGTGTAGTCCGCGATCAGCGTCCACGGCCCGAACGGCGAGCCGCTCTTCGACACGTACACGCCCTTGAGCCCGCTGTCCGGGTTGGCGGCCATCTGGGCCGGCGACTGGTCGATGGCGTACAGACGCGAGCCGTCGGCAGCCGCGGCGAACGTCATGTTGCCGACGTCCGCGCTGCCGGTGGGCAGGTCGCCGAGCCCAGAGGCCGGCTTCCAGCTACCGCCGTCCTGCTTGGCGTACAGCCCGTTGTAGGTGTCGCCGCCGCGCCAGCCGACCGCGAGCAGGACCTTGTCCGGGTCCTTCGGGTCGACGGCGATGTCGTTGGCGATGTTCTTGTACGGTGCGCTGGGGTCGTCCGCCTTCGAACCGCCCGGCAGATAGTCCGGGTTGGGGGCGAACTCGTGCTTCCACGGCCCGGACAGGGTGGTCGTGGAGTGCGACCACACGCCGGTGCTGGTCGCCGCCCACACCTTGGTGCCGGCGAAACGCAGCGCATGGATGACCGTGGACTCCAACTCGGCGCCGCCCACGCGGTCGCCGGGCTGGAACTGTCCGTGGCGCGGGTCCTTCAGGATGTACACGCCCGTACCGACGAAGGACGTCGCCCCGGTGTTGGACTCGCCCGTGGCGTACCAGAGGCGCTGCTTGCCGTCGAGGGCGAGGGTGCCCGTCGACAGGGAGGGCAGCTTGTCGGCGATCGGCTTCCAGTGCCCACCCCCGGTTGTCGACCGGAACACACCGCCATTGGCGCCGCCCGCGTACACATAGCCGTGGTCGTCGGCCGCGATGCCGGTGATCCGGCCGGTCACCTTGCCCGAGCCACCGCTGGAGTTGGAGTTCTGATCACGGTAGCGCGGGTCGTCGGAGTCGTACGGCCTCTTCGTGACGTGATCCCAGCTGCCGGGCGTGTGTCGCATCGACTGCAGCTGCTGCCAGGCGGCGCCATAGGCGCCGGGCGCGACCACACCGGGCGCAGTGCGCGCCTCAGTGAACTGAGCTGTCGCTTCGGCCGAGTTCTCGGCCTCGTCCGCGCCGTCTTCACCACCTTCAGCGGCGAAGGCAGACATGCCGTGGCCCGCGTGCACCGCCTTTATGTGCTGCCGGCCCATCGCCGCTTGGTGACGCGCCTGCCAGGGCCGCGGTCTGGCGTCGGCCTGTGCCGCGAACGACTGGGTGCTTACCAGTCCGAACGCGGCGGCCACGACGGTGCAGGTTATGAACCGCCGCTGATACTTCGGGGGCAACATGCCCTCTCCTCCCTGCGCCGGGCATATGGGGGTGTCCCGACACAGAGGGGATCTTGGCGTGACCACAACAGTCGCACAAAGGGCCCACAGGAAAAATGGTGGGGAGTTTACGTTGAGGGCTGTCTGAACCTGAACTTCCCCCGAAACACATGTATTTGACGCGAACAGTGACGACTCCGTCATGCGTGCCGCAGGGCATGGATCATGCCTGCAAGCGCGAGCGGGCAGAGCAACAAGCGGACAGAGCGCTGCCGCGATGTGTCGAGTTCGGTGAGCCCTACCCGCTCGGTCCCGCTAAGGTCGAGGTCCTCAGCCACGCATGACACTTCGGGCGCTCTTCGAACGGCCCCTGCTGCCAAGGCCGCCGTGCACTACCGACTTGCTCTTGACTGCAGCGCCGGAATGGCCGTGATCTTGGAAGGGTCAAGGTGATCCCAGAGGATGCCCTCCGGCCGGTGCGGATCTGTGCACGCGATCACTTCGTCAGGCGTGATGACCAGGTCGACCTTCACGTCATGGTCAGTGACTGGAATCGGGGTGTCGATCACCTGGAGGCTGTGCACCGTGGTCACGACGAGAGTGCTGCGGCCAATAGGGCCGCCTTCCGTCAGGAGTGCGAACTCCAGGTCGGAGTAGCCGGCACCTTTGCCGATCCAGGCACCGTCGCGATTGACCGCGACGCTCCCGAGGACGACGACATCGACGGGACGCAGGGAGTCGACCTCGACCGTGGGTGCGATCGTGGCCGCAACACGGCTGGTGGCTGCCTCCTGCGGCGACACGGGCAGGGCGGCTGGGTCGAGCAGGTAGAAGGGTTTCGGCGCCGCCAGCTTAGGGACTGCCATGTACACGAGCTTGCCCTCGTTCAGGGCACGAACCCGTACAGGGAGCCGGGCCTTGCCCGGCACGGCCTTGATGACGTGAGCGTTCTTCCACCCGTCCAGTTCAGCCAGTCGAGTGGCGGCCTCGTCGGCCCCTCGGAAGTTGGGGATGCGGCCGTGAGCGCTGTCGTCGTAGACCGCGCCGGCCGCGTCGAGAGCGTTCCAGACCTGGGTCCGTACAAGTCGCTTGGCGTCGTCGTGCATCACGGGCTCCCAGGTCACTCCTCTCACTCACGCCGTTGCCATGAGAGCGAAAAGCTGGTCATGGACGTCGGCGACGATACGCTCTTGCCGCCAGGGGCTCAGTTCGCGGGCGGCGTTGAAGATCACGTTGAGCCCTCCGCCGCCCCTGGTCTCTTGCACTTCCGCGATGGCTTCGGGCAGAACGTGAACCAGCTGCACGAGGAGTCCCTCTACGTCCGCGACCACGCCCGGTTCCTGGACGAGGCGGCACGGCGCACCATTCCCAGCGGGGGCGATTCCGTTCCAGCACAGGTGAGGCAGGTCGTCAACGACCAGGTCAGCTACCGCTACCCGGACCGCGAAGCCGCCGCCCTGGACGGGGGTCACTCACGCTGCCCATGGGCTCGGTCACCGCCGTGGTCGGGGAAAACACTCCGGCAAGAGCATGAAGGTGTTGTCGGGCCTGTTGCTGCCGCAGAGCGGGACCGTGTGGTGGGGTGATGCTGACGTCGCTTCCCTTGACCGCTCCGAAGTTTTTGACCGCGTCGCGCTGCTCACCCAGGACTTTCAACGCTGGCCAGTGACCGCGGCGTTGAACATCCGGATCGGCCGGCCCACCCAGGAAGCCGGTCTCGAGGACCTTCAGCCGTCCGTCGACCACGCGGGTGCAGGACCGGTCGTCGCGAAACTTCCCGACGGCCTGCACAGCCTGTTGGCCCGGATGTTCCGCGGTGCCAGCGAACTCTCCGGCGGCGAGTGGCAGAAGATCGGGCTCGCCCGTACCCACTGGCGCAGCTCCACCTCGGATGCCGACAGCGTCCTCATCGTGGACGAGCCCACCTCCGCCCTCGACCCGGAAGCCGAGATCGCTGCTTTCGACCGCATCCGCCGGCTCGCCGCCCCGAACCGCGCCGTCGTCCTGGTCACCCACCGCATGTCCGGCGTCCGCCACGCCGACCGCATCTACGCCCTGCACCACGGACAGCTCGTTGAGCACGGCACCCACAAGGAACTCATGGCCGCTGAAGGACGCTACGCCTCGATGTTCGACGCGCAGGCCGCCCAGTACACCCCCGCCGGCACCATCCCCCGCCCCGGCTCCCCCACCGTCGCCGATCCCGCATGACCCGCTCGAAGGGCCCAGGTGTGACGTCTCCAAGGGCGAGCCCGCCGTCCTCGAACCCGACCGGTGCACGCGGTGGCAATGGTGGTCGCTGTCCCCACTGCCTGAGCCGATCAAGGAGTACACGGGGGTGCCCCAGCTGCTCGCTCGCCCGGGCAGCCAGGGCTGCCACGGTTGTTCCGGCCGCCCCGGCACCGCAGCGTCTCGTCTGGCGCTGCCCCGTTCTTCAGCCTTCGACAGCCCACCAGGATCACGATCATGGCTGTCCGGCCCACTCGCGAAAGGAGCCGAATGACCTCCACCTCATCACCGCACCCCAGGACGAGCGCGCTCAGCTGATCACCTGAACACGCGCTTTCCACTGGCTGAACCGGCCGGCCGTACTGGAGATGGCCGCCCGCGTCACCGCACCGGCCGCGACTTCGCGGGGGTCGGGGACGGCAGCCTGTGGACCCAGCAGGCCCCGTGGACGTCGGAGCTGAAGCGACTCGTCCAGTCCTACCTCGGCGAACAGCGGCGAGCCGGCACGAAAGGCGGATACCCCGCTCCTGGGCGCCGGAACGGCACCGTGACACCCTGCTCAGCCAGCGCCTCCATCACACGTACCGCATCCCCGAGTGCCACCCTGCCCGTTCGAACAGGCAGGGTGGAGAGCCGCCGATCAGCCCACGCCGAAGCGGACGTACTGTGGCTCGACGAAGCGCCGGTCACCGCCGCCTTGCAGCGTGTATCCCGCGGTCACCCACTCGGAAGTCTCCGGGTGGTGTCGGTGACAGATGACGTAGTCACCCCAGGTACCGGTGTCCGGCCCCTGGGTGCTTTGCCGGCTGAACACCAGGCGCCAGTCGGTGCCGTCCCGGAAGCCGACGACATGGCTTGGATGCAGTGAGCCGCCGCCCATGAACAGGCTCACGCCTACGACACCCTGGGCGTTCGGGCAGGCTGCCGGGAAGGCGAAGGCCGACTGCTGGTTCCAGATCTCGGGTTCCTCGGCCAGTGTCTGCGTCGTGACATCGACGACCGCGCCCTTCACGTAGGGCATGGGCCGGCCGGCGCGTGCCGCGGCGGTCCACAGGAAGCCGGCGCGTGTGCCGCTCACCCAGGCGCCGGTGATGCGGGAGTCGGCCCGCTTGGCGAGCCAGTCCTTGCCATCAGGTCCCTGGGCCCGGTACGGGCCGGCGCTCCACGGGCTGACTTGGACGTCGAACCAGCCTACGGTGTTGGAGTTGTCCGGCCAGCCGTGCACACGGAGCGTTGTGCCGCCGTTGTGGCTGCCGAAGAACATGCTGTCGGTTGCACCCTGGGTGAGGCGCAGCGAGCCATTGTTCGTGGTGGACCACCACTGGTAACTGAGGGAGTTTCCGTCCTTCAGGGAGTCAAGCGGGTATTTGAAGACGAAGGCGCGCTGCCAGTTTCCGGCGGCGTTGAAAGCGTTGAAGGTGACATAGAGGTGGTTCGCGCTGGTTGCGGCGTGCGGGTAGTCGAACCACATGTCGCGCCAGTCGGCGTTGAGTGCGATCGGAGCGAAGTCCCACCAGTGCCAGGCAGCCGGGTCCCTGCCGGAGGAGACCGCCACGCGGAAGACGTTGTTTCGGACGCCGGGTTGTTCGGGATCATCCTGCGCTATGTACTGCAGTATCCAGATCCAGATGTCACGGCTGGGCTCGTACATGACGATCTGATCGCAACAGAATCCCCCAGCCGCGGAGGGGAGGACGGTGAAGGGATCTACCAGCTCCCAATCCTTCCCGGTTGTGGTGCTGCGGCTGGCGAACCAATTTCCCGTGACGAAGCTGTCGCTGTTCGAGGTCGCGGCGGTGGGTTCGTTGATGGTGCTTGTCTGGGTGCTTGTTGCCTGGTCGTCCAGGCCGATGTTCTGGACAAGGCGGACCGTTGCCATGGCTGCCGTCCTCCTGGGGAAGTCACATCACTTCGGTGGGCCCTACGGCTCGTGAGGTTCTGGCGTGGTGGGGGGTTCGTCGGATGGCGGCGCCGCCTCCTCGGGGACCGTCTCGGGAATCTGGTCCGACGTCGGCCCCATGGGCTTGCGCTGTTTCGTGAACTTCTGTTCCCGCGCATCCAGCATCCGCTGCCGCTCGTCGGGCTGGACATCGGACCGGGGCGCCGCTTCCTCCTCGGACAGCGACTGCGCCGGGCCGGCCTGCGCCAGGGCGGCGTCCTCGGCTTCATATGCGCGGCCGCCGCGCGGTTCGTTCGTCATGGGACTTCTCCTTCGTGATGGGTGTCGTCTTACACGCAGCCTGGGCGCCGCTGTTCAGGCATCGTCGCTCAGTCAGTTCGGAGCTGCCTGATTCTGCGCCATTCGCTGCGCGCGAGAAGAGAGAAGGCAATCGTGGCACAAAATGCGACAGCGACGATTGCCCACTCCAGGGCGCCACTTCCCTGGTCGGGATCCACGCCGAAAAGGCGCTCGATCCAGTCACGCCAGACCACAGTAAGGACGAACACGATTCCACAGATCCCAGCGGCGACAGTTTCAGTCCACGCTCGCATCCGCACGTTCCGCATCATGATGGACACCCTTAGTGATGTCGTTGATTCCCGAGTAAAGCCCCCCTTTCAGTAGGCGCCAGGGCGCGCCGATCTGCAACTCTGCTTCAAGAGCTAGGGAATCCGTAAATTATTCACATGTTGCACGGTCAACGGCTTCACCAGCGTCGGGGGTTGCACCGTCCTCTGGACCACAGGGGCCCGCCTTCCCGGCGGTGCGCGGCAGTCGTCTGCATATGCCCGAGGCTGGCCTCAGCCGCACGACGCCGAGCTGCAGCGCAGTGCCCCATCACCCCGCGAGCCTGCGCGTCGAAGAGGCTTCCCGATCCAACGGCCGGCCACCACGGCAAGAAGTCACCCATGTCGTCGAAGGACGAATGGGCTGCACAGGTGCACAACGGTGCCGCCCGCGCAAAGTGGAAGCTGCAACTAACCCTGGATTACTTGTCGCATCGATCCCGTCCGCAACCGCTTCTTCGGCAAGGACCTCATTGGCCTTGAGGCCATGGCTTACGTCACCGGGACGGGCGTGCAGCGGCCACCGCACATCTGCGGCTCGGGCCCAGATCTCACCTCCCGCTAGGCTCGCGCCATGTCCGACAACGGCTCGGGAGGCGTGGAGATCACTCACCACCCCGGGGATCCAGAGAGCCCGCAGCTGCGGCTGCGGGTGGGAGAGGAAGCTTCGGTCACTCTGCACGGGTCGCCGGCCTACGGCTGGACCCCGGTCGAGGTCGTCGCCGGCCCCCTGACACTGATCGAGACCGCAGCGGTCGCGGGAACCGCCCGAGCTGCCGTGCGAGCCAACGCTCCCGGGGAGGCGGAGTTGCGTTCGACCTCGTCATTCCGCGGGGATCGGTTCGGGCCGCGAACCCGACTGTGGCGACTGTTCGTGCACGTTGATCCGTAGCGGCCATGGGGGCGCGGGCCACGGGACGACAGCGAGCGTCAGCCGCCAGTCTCGGGAAGGCGGGCCGTGCGGGTCAGGGGTGTAGCTGTCGGCGGAGGTGACGCGACTGTGCCCTGCGAGTTTGCGCGTGCGGCGGCGCTGCGAGTCCCGTTGGGGACTGATTGATTGCCGAGCGCCTTCACCACACTCGGAGTTGAGCTTGCGACCGGGGCCCGTTGGCAGTTGCTCGGCGATCTAAGAGCGATTTGGATGCGTGTGCCGACGTGTACGCAGGTGGTCCGCAACGGGTTGCCCGATGCGGGGTAGCGGACGGAGACCGTCCAGCTCAGGCACAGCCCGGCGCTGGTGGTCAGAAACGTACAGGCGCGCCTGAGCCTGTTGGAGCCACGTCTTTTGCGCATGCGATCCCCTCCCCGTCGGCGAACTCACTCGCCACTTAATGGCATGATCGCGACAATCGAATCGCGAAGTCCGAGGCTAGGGAGGCGAGATACCGTTACGGAAGGAGAGCAGCAGCGAACGTTCCGTGCGGCCTTGCCCGTTACCGGAACCAGCCGCACTCACTTCTGCGGCCGGTTGCTCCGTCGGTGCGGGGCAGGGGCAGACCCGATTCTGGTCTGACGTACCGCGCGCAGCGCGATGGGGATAGGGCCCGCATCAGGACTTGGGGAGCGGCCTGACGGGCGTCAGCGAGTTCCGCAGGGCAGGCAGCGCGGCGGCGATGACGAGCGCGGCGATGCCGGAGACCAGGAGGGGAACCCGGCCGTCGGCGCCCCAGGCGAGTCCGGCCCAGAGGCCGGCGAGCAGGATCGCGGCTCCGGTGGCGCCCTGGTAGAGGCCCTGGGCAGTGCCCTGTTGGCGGCCGGGGGCGAGGGTGGAGATCCACGCCTTGCCGACGCCGTCGGTGCAGGCGGCGAACCCGCCGTACAGGGGCAGGACGACGAAGACCAGCCAGGGCTCGTGAATGAGTCCGAGGCCGAGGTAGCCCACGGCGAAGAAGACCAGGCCCGCCGCGAACACGAGCGGGCGGGACAGCCGGTCGGACAGGGCTCCGGCGGGGTAGGACAGGGCGGCGTAGGCAAGGTTGTAGACCACGTATGCACCGAAGATCCCGGCCGTGGACAGACCCAGCTCGTGGGCGCGCAGCAGGAGCAGCGCGTCGGGGAAGTTGACCAGGTTGAAGACGAGCAGTACGGCCAGGACACGCCAGTACGAACGGGGCAGGGATCGCCAGGGGGTCCGTACGGGCTTGGCCGACTCCTTGTCCGCACGGCCCGGGTCACGGACGGCGGCGACCAGGGCGACCGAGGCGACCGCCGGGATCACCGCGACCCAGAACAGTGGTCGTAGGTGGTGGTCGAGTGCCTTGTACAACGCGAGGCCCGCGAGCGGGCCGACCACGGCGCCGGCGGTGTCGGCGACCCGGTGCAGCCCGAACACCTTGCCCCGCTGGCCGTTCGGAATGCCGTCGACGAGGAGGGCGTCGCGGGGCGCGCCCCGCATGCCTTTGCCGAGCCGGTCGACCACCCGGGCCACCAGCACTATCGGCCACACGGTGGCGAGCGCGATGATCAGCTTGCCGAGCGCGGCCAGCCCGTAGCCCGCACCGATGAGGGGCTGGCGCGAGAAGCGGTCCGCGAGGCGTCCTGCAGCAACCTTGGTCACCGAGGCGGCACCCTCGGCCAGGCCCTCGACGGCACCGACCACGGCGGGCGGAGCCCCGAGGGCCACGGTCAGGAAGATCGGCAGGATCGGGTAGAGCAGTTCGCTGGCCGCGTCCTGCAGGAAGGAAACCCCGCACAGCACCTTGACGTTGTGGGTCAGCCACGCAGGACGTCCTGGTGACGAGGGTGTCGTCGCGGTGGGCCCCGTCATGGGTGCAGGACCTCGAGGAACCGGCCGAGCGCCGAGGCGGCATCGGCCAGGGCTACGGCGGTCACAGTGACCAGGGCGCCGGCCAGGACGGCGGCGCTGCGGCGGCTTTCCGGTCGGGTGCCGTGGAGGGCGCGCACCCGGGCGGTCACTTGATGGCGCAGGTAGGCCAGCGTGGTGGCCAGCCCGCCGCCCGTCCCGGCGAGGGCCGCGCGAGCCAGGGAGCGGGCCGCGAGTCGTCGGCTGGCCACCGCCTGGGCGGCATCCTCGTCCGCCCAACGCTCCAGGGCGAAGCTGAGCTGGTCCCGCAGGCTGCGCAACAGTGGATTGAGCGCGCAGGCCATCTCGCCCAGCGCGCTGTAGCGGTCGTGGCGATGGGCCAGGTGGGCGCGTTCGTGAGCCAGCAGCACGGCTCGCTCGTCGGCGGGCAGCGCGCGCAGCATGCCGGAGGTGACCACGATCCGCCCGGGTCGGCCGGGCAGGGCGTAGGCGTCCGGCTGGTCGTGGGCCAGCACGATCAGGTCTCCGGCCGTGGGGAGACCTCGCAGGTCGGCGAGTGCCCTGATCTCACGGCGCCGGTGCCACATGCTTCGGGTCAGTCGGGACAGCCCGCAGGCGAGCAGAAGGGCGGCCAGCATGCCCAGCGTGCGCGGCACCGGATCGGCTGCGGCCAGGGCAGCCGGGTCGGGGCGGGTGTAGGCGACGACCTCGCCGATGCGGCCCAGGCCGCCGGCTGTCAGGACCAGCAGCCCCCAGACCGTGGCCACGGCCGCGACGGCCGTGGTGGCCGCCAGCATGCGGGCCGCGGCAGCCGGAGCGAGTTGCCGGGCCAGCCGAGGGCTTGCGGCAGCCAGCACCGCCGGGGCCAGGAGCAGGAGGTAGACGGTCAGGTACACGGACGTCGTCGCCTTTCCGAACCCCTTCAGTCCGTGGAGTCGAGCAGGGCGCGCAGGGCGGCCTGCTCGTCGGCGTCCAGGGTGTCCACGAAGTGCTGGAGGACCTCGGTGCGGTGGCCGGTGCGGCGCAGGGCGGCGTTCATCTCCTCTGCCGCCAGCTCCGCAGTTGCCCGGCTGGGCGTGTAGGCATGCGCGCGGCCCACGGCTTCGCGCTCCACGAGGCCCTTGGTGTGCAGTCGGCCGAGCACGGTCAGCACGGTCTTGTAGGCCAGGCCGTCACCGAGTTGCTGGTGGACCTCGGCGGCGGTCATCGGGCGGTCGCCGGCCCACAGGGCGGCCATGACCTCGGCCTCCAGGGCCCCAGCAGGACGCCGGGTACCCGCCTCGGCGGCGTCGGCCTCATGGTGCGGGCTCGGCATGGTCAGCTCCCGTTCCTTCTTCTCAGCCTCCGTCGATGCGGGGCTGTGGCACTCCTTTGTCGCACATCCTGTAGGACTCAGGCTAGTCTCACAGCGTGTAGGACTTCGCGGAGCCGTGGGCTTCGGCGGAGAGGTTCGTCGCGCCCAGCGCCACCCGTGCAAGGAGAACGACCTTGGCTTCGACCGCAACGACCCGGTGGCCGGCGCGGGCCGCCGCGCTGGCCCTGCCGCTCACCTTGTCACTGGGAGTGGTGCCCGCCGCCCACGCCGACACCCTCGCAGAGGGCCCCTACACCCCCTACGACCAGGGCGTGCGGCATGTCGCCACGCTCGCCGGATACCTCTCCTACGCCTGATGGCCCTGGCCGTGTGCTTCGGCATCCTGACCACCACCGGCTGGGCCCGCCGCAGCGTGCGCCGCGAGACTCTCTACGGCGGGCACATGCTGCTGGCGGTGATCTGCCTGGCCTTCGGCTGCATCCATGCCATCGCCTACGCCTTCCAAACCGGGCAGCACTTCTCCTACCTCAACGTGGTCATCCCGTTCGTCAACGGCGGCGAGCCGGAGGTCGCCTTCGGCATCATCGGCCTGGAACTGGGCCTCGCGGTCGCCGTCTCGATCTGCGTCCAGCGCAAGCTCGGCTACCGCCGCTGGCACCTGGTGCACTACCTCGCCTACCCCGCTTTCGGCCTTTCGCTGCTGCACACCATCACCGCCTCCGCCGAGGTGCAGGCGCTCGGCCTGCTCGGCATCTTCGTCCTCGGCGTCGCCGCAGCTCCGATCCTGCTGTTCGTGCTGCGGTTGCTGCCCGCCACCACCGCGGTCGCCACTCGCATCGCCCCGCAGGAGGTGTGACGCCTGTCTCCCGATCCCACGCCGCGCACACCGTGATCAACGCCTTCGGCCCCCACATCACCGTCCCCGCCGAAGCCCATCCCGCTCCCGGCGGCCCGGCGGTAAAGGTCAGCGTCGACAACAACCACTGCGAGCTGTACGCGATCTGCCAGCAGGAAGCCCCACAGGTCTTCGACCTCGGCCCCGACGGCCGTCTGCGTTACGACGCCACCCCCGCCGCATCGGAAACACCGGCGGTGCGTCAGGCCGCCCGCTGCTGCCCCATGCAGGCCATCACCCTCACCACCCGGGAGAAGCAGTGACCAGCCCGGCCACCAACCGGATCGCCGTCGTCGGCACCGGCCTTGCCGGCCTGTCCGCCGCCGAGCGTCTCCGCGAACTCGGTTGGCGCGGCGAGATCACCATGATCGGCGAGGAACCCCACCGCCCCTACAACCGCACCCCGCTGTCGAAGCAGCTGCTCACCGGCGACCGCCAGCCCCCTGACCTGGCCCTGGTCACCCACACGGAACTGGACGCCTCCTGGCGGCTGGGCACCCGCGCCCTCGGCCTGGACATCGACGGGCGCGAGCTGCTGTTGCCCGGCGGCGAACATCTCCCGTTCGACGGACTGGTCATCGCCTCCGGTGTAGAGGCCCGCCACCTGCCCGGCGCCCCGCTGCACTCCGAGCGGGTGTGGATGCTGCGCACCCTCGCCGACGCCCGCCACATCGACACCGCCCTCGCCAAGGCCCGGCACGTGGCGGTGATCGGCGGCGGCTGTACCCACCACCCTCGCCGAAGCCGACACCCTGGCCTCGGTCGTGGACGACATCGCCGCCGCGTTCCCGCCGCACTCCGGGTCCCTGCCCCGGGCCCCCGCCCTGCTGCCGATGGCCACCTTCGGCGACACGGAAGCGGCCGACGAGGAGCGGCTGCTGCTCGCCACCGCGACCGCGCACCCCAGCGACGTCGAACAGATGCGGTGGCTGAGCAGCACCGACTTCACCCACCCCCTGCACGCCGGGCTGTGGCAGTGCCTGACCGCCCTGGTCCGCCGCCGCGCTCCCGTCGACCCCGTGACGGTGCTGTGGGAGGCCGGGCAGCGTGCCCTGCTGGACGCCGGGCCCGAGCCCCAAGAACTGCTCGGCCTCCTCTCCCAAACAGCCGGCTCCCCCGAGCACTGGGGCGAGCGCATCCTGAACCGCTCCGTCCTCGCCACCGCCCACCACACCGCCCTGCTCATCCACGCGTTCACCGACGAGCCGGCCAACACGCCCTACCAACTCGTCGTCGGCAGCCGCCGCGCCCTCGCCGACCTGACCGCCGTACGAACCCGCTGGCACCACGCCACCTCACCCACCCCAGCCCCAGCAGCCACGTCCGGACGCGCCAAGGCCGTGCCCCGGGCCGGACCGCCGAAGACCACCACGCCGACACCTGCACGCATCTCCCGCTGACCCACAACCCGCCGGTGGTCGTGTCCCAACAGCGTCGGCCACCGGCAGAAGGGAGGACCCTCTTCGTGACGACACCCCCATCGACGCACACGTCCGCACCTCACTCAGCGCACCGGCCACCGAGCCCGCACCTGCAGCGCCAGAGTCGGAAGTCGTGCCGGCCTACGCCGCCGACCCAGGCGACCACGACGCCATCCTCGACGAATTCTTCGCCACACACGGAGACTGGGAGAAGTGGCCCAGTTTCCCTGTTGAATCAGCGTGTTGAAGCTGATGCAACAGGGGTGGTGCACTCGTCGGAGCACTCCACCAAGCCATCACGGAGAACCGGAACCTCCACCAGCAACTCGCCGAACAGCGACGCAACATCCGCACCCTCCGGCCCGGCGCCGCCGGGGAGACCTGGCTGCGTACGTGATGCTCAAGCGTGAGATGTTCGGCCGTGCAGGCTTCGCCCGCACCCGCGACGAGGGGCATCCGCCGGGGCGGACGCCCTCATAGACGTCTGAGTTCTCCGTCAAGGGCAACTCCAGCACCGGATACAGGAATAGCTCCATGGCAAGCATCCGTGGTGCGCAGCCTGCACGGACGCGCCCCCGAGCGTGCGCCCGGCGGCGGCTCTGCGCCGTGCTTCCAGTGCGCCCCAGCGGGTGTCTTGAGCGAAGGTCCACAGCTCCATCACAGCGTTTCCAGATGGCTCCAGTCCGGCGTTTGTCGAGGTCACGGCACTGATACCCCCGTCTGGCGGCGGCAAGGGTGCGTCCCCGGCCACGTCAGCCACTTCTAGTCACAGATCAAGTGCACTGCGTTATTAGTGCAGGTGAGGGGGATGAAGAGCACGACTGGGGGCCGAAGCCGCTGCCCCGCTCAACAAGTGAAAGGACACTCGTGAGCCACTTCTCGCGCACCACCAGGCGGGCCCTGGCCTTTGTGAGCGCCGCTCTCCTGTCCGGGGGGCTTGCCACGACGACGGCCGCCGAAGCGCACGCCGCCGCGGCGTCGGAGATCATCATCATCGACGGCTACACCCAGACGGTGAGGGAATCGTCGGGAACCCCGGTCGCGTGTCCCACCAACCAGGTCCTGCTCGGCCGGGCGCACTACGGCGACGAGAACGGGAACACCACGTACTACTGCGGTCTCATCCTCATCGACGGACAACAGGTCCAGGTGAGCGCGCCAACCTGGAGCAGCTCCCAGAGGGAGAGCAACTCCTTCTTTGCGGCCCCGCCCAACGAGGTCCTAGTCGGCCGGCAGCACTCCGGCGACGAGAACGGCCCGACCCGGTACGCCACCGCCTCGATGTCCGTCGGGGGACGTCAGGTCGAACTCACCTCGGACCGCTGGAGCCCGGAGCAGAGGGAAAGCAACAGCTTCTCCAAGGCGGGCGAGTACGAGGTCATGGTCGGCCGGCAGCACTCCGGCGACGAGAACGGCCCGACCCGCTACCAGTACGCCCGCATCGCCGACTGACAGATCGAGCGCCAGGCGGTTGCCCTCCAACACTGCCGTCAAGGCAAGAGCCAGAGGCCCTGTGGATCACCTCCACAGGGCCTCTGATCTTCAACACGCAGGGAACGCACCTGGTCGGACAACACCACTCACGCGATCCACGAGTCGCAAGTTCTGCGCATTGAGCGCGTCCATGAAGCCCGCCCGCGCGAGACCGCGTGGACCGTGGCGGCCTACGAAAGTCCCGTCTCGAATCGTGTGTGGCACCTCACGGTCATCGGTGCCACCCCCGCACCCATCGTCCACGCCCTGCTCACCGCCCTAGATGAATGAGTCCGATTCTCAGTGGCCGGGCTTGCCGGCGCCCTGGTGCTCGACGGCGGATGAACGGGGCGTCGATGCTCACTGCACGGTGACGAACAACAAGACGACACGGATCACTGTGATGGCGATGCCCGGACGCCTTGTCGCCGATCCCCGTAGTTGAGGTCGAGAGGTCAGAGGGCTGTGGGTCGGCCGATGAGTGGGCCCCGGCCATCGCCTGGATCCCGCAGGAGCCGCAACAGCGGCTCCCAGGTGGCGAAGTCGTTCAGCGCGGACAACGAGGACCTCCAGACCCGGGGATCATGACGACCGCGATTATGGCCGCCACCACCGACAGGCGGCCGCTGCTGCCGGGCGCCTGGCCCGGTTCGTCCAGTCCCAGGGCGTGCTCGACGACTCCTACTGCTTCTTCCGCTGAGTCACCCGCGGTCGCGGCTGCCCGAGGACTCGAGTTCCGCGTCCGGCTCGGTCTGATCCGCTGACCGGGCGGCGGGCTGGGCCTGGCGCGGGGCCAGCGCGGGCAGTGCGCGGCCCAGGCGGGCGAGGGCGGCGTCGAGGTCGGCGAGCGGCCACTCAGCGGCCGGGGCGTGCCGCAGACCGAGCGCCGTGCCGGGGTCGGCGAGCCAGTGCCACAGCGCCGTCACGGTGGCGGCGGTCGCGGCCACTCCCGGTGGGTGGCCGGGCACCGCGCCGAGAGCGGTGAGGGCGCGGACCGGCGCGCGGCAGTCGTGCAGGGCGTCTGCCAGGTCGGCGCGATGGGGTCGTCCGTGCCGTGTGCCGAGCAGGCGCCGGTGGAGGCGGTGTGGCCGGGCGACGGACTCCACCGCGTCGGCGGCGCGTTCGAAGCGCAGCAGCGCCTCATCGACCGGGGTGCCGCTGTGGTGGGCGTCGAGGAGCGCCGCCAGCGCGCGCAGTGTGGCGCTCAGGTGCAGTCGCAGCACCTCGCCGGCCCGCACGGGTGCCACGAACCAGCCCACGGCAACGGCCAGCGCCGCGCCCATGGCGACGGCCTGAACCCTGATCAGCAGCAGGTGCGCGGCCGAGTGGCCGAAGTACTCGTGCAGCAGGGACATCAGGGTGGTCAGGGTGGCGGTGAAGAGCGCGTAGCTCCTGGCGCGGAACCCCGCGGCCGTGGCGAGGACCGCGAAGATCACCACCAGGCCCAGGGTCCCGTGCGGCTGGACCACGGCGGCCAGACCGGCGGCCAGCAGCGCGCCGCCCATCGCTCCGGCGCCCCGTTCGACGCCCCGCAGGGCCAGATCGCCGCGGCCGCCCCGGTCCAGGCCCACCACCAGGGCCGTCACGACCGTCCACCGCCAGTGATGTCCGAACAGCCGGTGGCCGACGGCGAACGCAGCGGTGAGAGCGACAGCGGTCTGCACGGCGGCCCTCGTGCTGACCGACAAGCCGGCAGGGCGCCGCTGGGGCAGCGGTGCCACCGGCCGCCGAGCCGGCCCGGACCTGCCGGCCACCCGCCGGCCTGCCCACTGCACCGCGTGCACCCACCAGAAGGCCGTGAAGCCGATCACGGCCACCCAGGAACCGGCCGGCCACCACCCCCGGGTCGCACCACCGTGTGGAGTCATCAGCGACGCGAGCAACGCGCGCGGAACCATCGCGCCCAGCCGCACGGCCCTGGCCCCGAACCGCCGCGCCCAGGCGGAGACGGTCATCAGCGCGACGAACAGGCCGGCGCCCACGACGGGCTGACGCGGCATCCACCAGACGACCCAGGTGCCGACCGCCATCAGCACCGCGAACGCGGCAGCCGATGCGAGGCCCTCACCGCGCGGCTCGGCACCTCGCCGCCCGCTCAGAAGGAACGCGGCCGCGGCTCCCGGCACGGCCAAGGGCGCCACCGGCGAGCCCACGAGGTGCGCGAGCGCCACCGCGGTGGCGATGGCGAGCAGGACGGCGCACACCGCGGTCAGGGCATCGCGGATGGCGCGCACCGGTGACGTGGAGCGGTGGCGCATCAGTGTGGCAGGCTGCCGTTCTCAATCCCATGACGTGGCGGGGGCAACTCCTCGGCAGCACGCACCCGGTCCTTGAGCCGGTCGATCAGGAGCCGCCGACGCACCTTGCCAAGCTCCGTGCGGGGGAACTCGCTCACGTGCTCGACCCGGACGGGCAGGTACGACTCGTGGAAGCCGAGCCCGGCCACGTGGTCGCGGAGTTCGCCGAGGTCCGGTGGCGTCGAGCCGACCACGACCGCGCACGGGACTTCGCCGCCCTCGGCGTCCGGCCAGGGCAGCAGCACCGCGTCGTCGACTCCGGGGTGGGAACACAGAGCCTCTTCGACGTCGGCCACCGGAATCTGCCATGCCCGGCCGACGCGTCCGGCGCGCCGTCCGATGAACCACAGCGCGCCCTGCTCGTCGGGCGCCACCACGTCGCCCGTGTCCAGCCATCCTTCGTCGTCGGCCGGTGACCAGATGACCTGCCGGCTGGCACGGCCGATGGTCGCCAGACACACGCCCGGCCCGCGCACGTACAACCGGAAGGCGTCCGTGTCCCGCGTCCGGCCGTCCGGCTCCAACCGGACTTCTCCCGCGCCCCTCATGCGGCCGAGTCGATGCCCCGCCTGATGCTGGGGATCATCCGCCGAGGTGGAGATCACGTGGCCGCACTCGGTCGTGGCCCAGATGCTCAGCACGACCGGGCAGAGCGTCCCACGCGCCTGCGCCACGAGCGCCGGGGACAGCGGGCCACTCGAGCAGCGGACCGCTTGCAGGCTGGAAAGGTCACGGGCCTGGCGCTGCTGCTCCTCGGTCAGGGCCCGCAGGGCGCCGGGCGTGGTCCACAGCTGGGTGACGCCGACCTCCTCGATGAGCCGCAGCCAGCACCCCGCCTCGCGGCTGTCGCTGTAGAGCGTGGGGACGTGCCGGGCCGTCGTACGAAGCACCCGGCTGAACCCTCCGATGAACGTCATGCCCGCACTGGTCGCGTGGAGCCGTTCGGCCTCGGTGGGCGCGCTCAGCAGCGATCCGGCGTTCAGCGTGTTGGCGCTGTGGGCGACGAGGTGGGGGTCGCCCGTGGTGCCGGAGGTGAGCAGGAGTGCGCACACCTCGTCGGCGCCGAGCGGCTCGCCGGGAGCCGTTGCGGGACGTTCGCCGCTGAAGGCGCCCTGCAGGCTCTCCGCCGCGGTGGCCGCCGCGTCACCGATGACGATGCGATGCCGCAGCGCCGGCAGCCTGCCGGCCTGTTCGGCCAGTCGGCGGCCGTACTCGACGCCGTCCCAGCTGTCCGGCACCACGCATGCCACCGCCCCGGTGGCGGCGAGCATCCGCTCCACTTCCTGCGGCCCGAACAGCAACGGCATCGGGGCCACCACCACGCCGGCCCGCAGACACGCCACCGCGAGGACGGCCGCCTCCCACCAGGCCGGCAGCTGGTACGCGACGACCTCGCCGCGACGAACCCCAAGCTCCCGCAAGGCCCCCGCGACAGCATCGGCGCGCGCATCGAACTCTCCGAACGACAGCGTGACCAGCCTGTCCTCCAGATGGCGCCACGTCAGCAACGCCGTGTCATCGGGTCGCTCGAGCGCCGCAGCGCGCAGATCGTCGGAGAACGTCGCATCGCGCCACCACCCCCGCTCGCGATAACGGTGGGCGACCTCAGCGGACGGAACCACCGAATCCAGCACGACACGCATACGAACCCCGGACACTTTAGGTAGGCAATCAATTTCGAGGAGTGATGGTACTGGCTCAGGCTGCACCCGGCGCACTCTGCTCGAGCGCACGCGTGCCACGGGCGAGTTGATCGACCGCCGTTCGAGGGGGCGCCAGCAGCAGCTGCGGCGGCACGGACCGCAACCAGTCGCGTGCGCTCTCCGCGCGATCGGCCGGGACGCCGAGGACGGCCCGGTAGTACCCGAGGTGGAAGGGCCCGCGGTTGGCGGAGTTGCCCGTGAAGCAACGCAGCTCGGTCCCCACCGGAGCCGGCGGCAGGACCGCATCGTTGCGCACCGGCAGTTCGAGCGCCACCTGCTCGGCCCGGCACGGCGGCACGGGCTCGCCGAGGGCGGCGGCGACGTGTGCGGTCTGCGGGTCCACGCCCGAGCTCGTCCAGCTCAGATTGGACATGCCGCTGAGCCGGCCGTTGATCTCGATGATCTGCAGCCGCCCGTCATCGCCGACCGCCAGGTCCATCTGCCACGGGCCCGCCGGGCCGAAGCCCGCCGCGATGTCCTCGACGACCCGCAGCAACTCCCGGTGCGCCTCGTCCGGCATCGGCGCTGGCGCGACCCGGGCCCGCTTCCCGGGTGAGCAGTCACTGTCGAGCCGCCCCATGGAGGCGACCGGCCAGACAACCGTGCCCGAGGGGGTCGTCAGCAGCTCGACGCCGAATTCCTCCCCCGCCACGACGGCCTGGACCAGGACCGGGAACCGCACCTGCTCGCACGCCTGTCGCAGGGACCGGCCGTCCGACACGTAGTGACGGCCGGCGAACGGTTCGCTGCACGCTTCCTTGACCATCGCGGGCAGTCCGATCGTCTCGGCGGCAGCCAGAACGGCCGCCGGTCCGTCGCAGACGACTCCCTGCGGGGTCGGCCAGCGCCGCTGCCGCGCGACCGTGTGCAACCACACCTTGTCGGTGGCGAGTCGCGCGAACTCCCCGGAGTGCGCGAGCATCCGACGCCCACGCGCCCGCCAGGCGGCCCCCACCCGGGCGTAGACCGGGAGCATGCGTTCCTGGCCGATCTGGCCCAGGTTCGCGACGGCCAGGTCCGCGTCGTGCTCGCGCAGCAGCGACAGCAGCCCGGCGTCCGTCAGTTCGGCCGGCAGCTTCGCGCAGCTGGCCTCCCCGCCCAGCAGCTCGTCCAGATCCACGAAGCTCAGGACCACCACCTCCGCGCCGACGCGCGCCAGCGGCGGCACCATTCGGTCCGCACGATGTTCGCCCAGCAGAACAACTCGCATGTCACACATCCCAATCGAACGCATCGGGCCCTGGCAGCCGGATTGCTTCAGCGGTGAGCCGACCATGGCCGAATTCCTGCCCTGGTCCGCGGCGGCTTCAGCCCGGCAGTATGTAACGGGCAGGGCGCCCCGCAGGACTTGGCGAGCGTCCGTCTCCTCCCCTCTGCGGGTGACTCGATTCACCCCACGGGGCTACAGTCGGCGGAGATCCGCGACAAGGCCCAACTGGGTTCGCGCCGTCCCGAATAGCATGGCCGACGATCGTGCCCGCGCTTCTCGGGACGCGGTCGGCAGCACACCACTCGGCGCAGCACTCGGCAGACAAGAGGACATGATCTCAGCCAGCGGATCACAGCCGGCGGGCCGCATCCCGTCCCTCGTCATCGTCGGGGCTGGGCCCCGCGGCACCGGAGTGGTCGAACGCATCGCCGCCAACGCACCGGAGCTTCTGGGCCCCGAACAGCTGGATCTTCATATCGTCGACCCCTATCCACCAGGCGGTGGCCGGACCTGGAGGCACGAGCAGTCACCACTGCTCTGGATGAACTCCAGGGCCAAGGACGTCACCATGTACACCGACGACTCGGTGACGATGGAGGGCCCGGTCAGGCCCGGCCCCACGCTCGCCGAGTGGGCAGCCCGGGCCGCACCGCCCCTTTCGTCCCCCGAGCTCACCACCGAGGCAAGGGAGTTGACCGCGCAGAGCTTCGCGAGCCGCCGGCTGCAGAGCGCCTACCTGCGCGAGGTGTACGTGCGGGCGATCGCCGCTCTGCCGCCGGGCATCACTGTCCACGAACACCGTGCGACTGCCGTTCGCCTGGCCGGCCCGCGCACCGGGCGCCAGCGGGTCTGGCTCGACGGCCGGGCCGACCCACTGACCGCCGACCTCGTCGTGATCGCCGTTGGTCACTTCGCGTCGGAACCCGACGACGAACAGACCACGCTCGCCGCCTTCGCTGCCCGCCACGGCCTGGTCTACCTTCCCCCCGACTTCACGTCCGAGGCCGACCTGAGCGTCCTGCTGCCCGGCACCTCTGTCCTGGTACGCGGCCTGGGTCTCGCCTTCACCGACCTGATGGTGCTGCTCACCGAAGGCCGCGGCGGGCGCTACACGGACGACGGCTCCGGGAAGCTCACCTACCACCCCACCGGCCGCGAACCCGTCCTTCACGTCGGCTCCAGGCGCGGAGTGCCCTATCACGCGAAGATCGGCTACGGGATGCTCGGTCGACCACTGCCGCCGCCACGCTACTTGGGGCCGGCTGCCATCGACGAGTTACTGCGCCGCCCCGACCGCATCGATTTCTCGCAGGACGTGCGTCCCCTCGTCGCCAAAGAGCTGGGCTTCGCCCACTATCACGAACTGTTCGCCGCACACCCCGAGCGCACCCGCCTCACCTGGGACGCGTTCGACGTGAAGTACGCCGCCTGCGCGCCGGGCAGTGCCGAACTCCGCGCGCTGGTCGAGTCCTCGGTACCCGACCCGAACGACCGGCTCGACCTCGACACCCTTGACCAGCCGCTCGTCGGCGTCAGGTTCCCTGACGCCCAGTCTCTCCAACGTGGTCTGCGCGCCTACATCGAGGCCGACCTCACCCGCAGGGACGATCCTCGACACAGCCCCGATCTTGCGGTGATCCGCCGTCTGTTCCCCGTGCACCGCCAGCTCCGGCGGCTGGAAGGCATCGGCCCCTGGTGGTACGGCTTCTTCAGTTACCTGGCATCCGGCCCGCCGGCTCCGCGGCTGCGGCAGCTGCTCGCGCTCTCGCGTGCCGGGGTGGTCCGGTTCCTCGGTGCGGGCACGACCATCGAGGCCGACCCGGTGCGCGGTGTCTTCCGGGCGCACAGTGCAAGCCTGCCCGGCCGCGTCACCGAGGCCCGGACGCTCGTCGAGGCCAGGCAGCCGCCACCGTCCATCCCGCGCGCCCGGGAACCCCTGCTCCGCTCTCTTGGTGCACACGCCCGCGTGACTCCTCGCGGACTGCTCGTTGTCGCCCCGGCCGACGGACGCGTGCTCGACCGCGACGGTCGGCCCCACCCCCGGCGCTTCGCGCTCGGACCGTTCACCAACGCCCGCATCCCAGTGGGACTCCCGCGGCCACGAGCCAATGCCGCCAGCCTCCGCCAGAACGACGCGACCGCACGTGCCGCGCTGACCTTCCTGCGCGCGCTGCAGCCATGAGGGGCGCTCCGGCAACCGGGGCATCCCGCTACCCCGTGGAGCGCATCAGGGTCACGCTGCGTCCTCGGTTCTCGATGCCCACACAGGTGTTGACGAGGAACGGAGCCAGCTTCGGGGTTGCCCGGTCGGCGCCGCTGCGGGCGTCGAGGACGACATTGCCGTTGGTCGTCCGGCCGTACACCGCTCCATGCCACACGGCGGTGACCTCCCGCACGAGTCGTCCTTCCGGCGCCTCGGTGATCGACCACAGCCATTTCATCGATGTCGCTTCTAAGGTCGACCGGCAATAGGCGCTGGTGAGGTGGCCCTGACGGCAGAACGGGCACGGGTCCACGCGATCATGGAGTTCTCTACGCTCAGTGATCACGAAGGACAGGCGTGCCCGCGCTGCCATCTTGCCTGCTCGAACCCCTCTGGGACCAATTCGCCGCTCTCCTGCCCGCACGGCCGGAGTTCGCTGCGGGCCACCCCCTCGGCTGCCACCGCCGCAGGGTCCCCGACCGCACCGTGTTCGAGCATGTGGTTCCCGTCCCTCGTGCTCGTCAGACCCTGTGTACTGGGTGGGCAGGAGGGCTTGAAGGCAGTGTTCCGGTAGCGAGTGCTTCGGACCGAGCTTGGGATCGATCTCCACGGCCAGGTGGTCAGTGCTGGGACGGACGTGCGCGATGCCGGCCGGGTGAGCGCAGTAGTCGCTAGTGCCGCCCAATCGCTCGAACACCGCGGCTTCCAGACGGGTCTGGTCTCGGCTGGCGGCGGCTGGCACCGGGTCTTGTCCATGGAGGAATTGGAGGTGCTGGAGGCTGGCCTGGTGCCCGATGCCAGTGCAGCGGGAGCGGTAGCGGGCCTTCTGCGTGAGGATGTCGCCGTGGCTCATCAGTGTTCCTGAACTGCGGACCGTCCGACCCCGGTACGCACAGGTAGGTGCAGATTGCCTTGTGCGGCTGGATTCGAGGGTCGGGGCCTGACTCCTTCGCATCCGCCAGTAACGCTTCAGGGCATCTGGTCGGAGAGAAGCCCTGCGGATGCTGGCCCACTTACTGATCATTTCAGAATGAGGTTGGCTCTCAGGCTTGGCAGTTGGGCTGGTGGGCGGCAGAGTTCTGCGGGTGTCGGATGATCTTGTGCCTGATGATCTGTGGGATCGTGTCGCTGCGCCGCTCCCTCCTCGCCCGCCGCGGCGTCGGCGGTACCCGGGTCGGCTGCCGGCGGATGACCGTGCGGCTCTGCGCGGGATCGTCTACGTGCTGCGCACGGGTGTGACCTGGGCGGACGTGCCGACCGAGACGATCGGCTGCAGCGGGGTGACGTGCTGGCGGCGCCTGCGGGACTGGACCGAAGCCGGCGTCTGGCCCCGCCTGCACGAGACCCTCCTCACGGAACTCCGCAAGGCCGGACTGTTGGACATGGAGGACGCCGCGGTCGACGGCTCGCACGTCCGGGCCCTCAAAGGGGGGCTCACACCGGACCTTCGCCGGTCGACCGCGGCCGCCGGGGCAGCAAACACCATGTGATCACCGACCGGCACGGAACGCCCCTTGCAGTGTCGGTAACCAGCGGAAACCGTCACGACGTCACCCAGCTCATGCCCCTGCTGGACGCGATCCCCCGCATCCGCGGCCTGGTGGGCAGACCACGTCACCGACCACGGCGGCTGTTCGCCGACCGCGGCTACGACTACGACAAGCACCGGTGGCTCCTCCGCGCTCGCGGCATCACGCCGAAGATCGCCCGCAAAGGCACCGCCCACGGTTCCGGCCTGGGCAGGACCAGGTGGGTCGTCGGGCGCACCTTCGCCTGGCTCCACCAGTTCAAACGCCTGCGGACCCGCTATGAGATACGAGCCGACGTCCACCTCGGACTGCTCCAACTCGCCTGCAGCATCATCTGCTTGAGACGACTCCGAACCTCATTCTGAAATGATCAGTTAGTGTCCGCAACCACGAAATCATCATCCAGGCCGGAAAGTCCCGCGCGGATGCCCTGGCCAAGAAGATCCCCAAGCGGCCTGGCAGCAGGTGCCTGCCGGAGCCGAACCCGGAGCCAAGGAGCAGACTGGGCTCGGCACCACCCCCTCGCCCTCTGTCCAGCACGACGCCCCTACGGACCCACCGAGTTCGAGGCCGCTCGGTGTATCGCGGATGGGACGTGCGCTAAACCACGAACGCGTTCACCCGGCCCGCGGCGATCTGGGCCTTGCCGGCGACGGCCTGGGCGACCGCGGGCCTCGGCGTCTCGTAGTTGAGGCTCCAACGGTAGCCGACGAACAGCTTGGTGCTTGGGTCGGCGTAGAAGACCATGTGGCCGTAGCCCACGCCGGGCATGGGGGTGTAGCCGACGTCCGGGTTCTCGGTGTACATGCCCCGTGTGTCGGGATAGGCGAGGTAGCGGTCGATGCTGGACTGGTTGGTCACCGTCACGTCGCCGTGCGGGTGACTGGTGCAGTCGACGATCTGGAAGAGGTGCGGGACGACGCCCGCAATGTTCAGCTTGCTGTCCCAGGAGGAGGCGTAGGTTCCCAGGTAGGAGCGGATCATGACCGTGTGCCCCGTGGCCTCGCCCGTGGCGTCCGGATCGGTGTTGATGTCCCAGGCCACGATGTCGCCCGGACGCAGGTTGATCGGCTTGGTCACCTGATCGAAGTGCGGCACATTGGCGGCGTTGAGGAAGCCCGCTTGCAGGTCCTCGGCGGTCGGGTACGACCCGCTGCCCCGGGGGGAGCCGTCCTTCGGCGGGAAGTACTGGTTGAAGTAGTCCGGGGTGGCCCACCCGTAGGCGCTGCCGGTGCCGTAGGTGTGCTCGAGCAGCGACGTGAGGAACGAGGAGCAACGCGAGAGGTTCTCGAACTCCTCCGGATGTCCTGGCCGGCCCCACTTCACCGTCGTCGTGCCCAGGCTCTTGCCGTCGACCAGGTTGTACCGGTTGTGGTTCCAGTGGTCGCTGCCTAGTCGCAGGTACTCCACCAGCGTCTCGGCCTCCAAGAGGTGCGGCGGCTTGAGCGGGTATCCGGCGGCGGCCGCCGGCTCGGCCGCGACGGCCCGGGCTGGGGAGACCACCGATCCGGCGGTCGCGGCGAGCGCCAGACCGGCGCCACCGGTCAGCACATGACGGCGGGAGGGCCGTGCGGAGCTTGTGGGCATGGCTGTTCCTTTGTGGAGGACTTGTGTTCGGTCTGCCGCACCTTACCCAGTCGTGATCTTCGAACGGAAGCCAAATCTGCCGCGACAGCCGGTGTCGCCCCGGTCTTCGCTTGGTGCGGCTCCTGCGGTGGTGCGAGGCTGGGGGAAGAGATGTCCGACGAGGGGGCTCTTACTGATCGTTTCAGAATGAACTTCAGAGACAGCGAAGGCAGATGATGCTGCAGGCCAGCACGAGAAGGCCCTGGTGAAGGTCAGCCCGGCGCTCGTGCGGATGCGGAGTCGTTTGAACTGGTGCAGCCAGGCAAAGGTGCGCTCGACCACCCAGCGCACCTTGCCCAATCCGGAGCCGTGGGGGATGCCGCGCCTGGCGATCATCGGCTTGACACCGCGCTTCCACAGCAGGCGGCGGTACTTGTCGAAGTCGTAGCCTCGGTCGGCATACAAGCGTCGGGGCTTGTGGCGCGGGCGTCCGCGCAGTCCTCGGATTGGTGGGACGGCGTCCAGCAGCGGCAGGAGCTGGGTGACGTCGTGTCGGTTGCCGCCGGTGAGCGTGACGGCCAGCGGGGGTACCATGCCGGTCGACGATCACATGGTGCTTGGAGCCGGGGCGGGCGCGGTCGACGGGTGCGGGGCCGACACGATCCCCCCTTTCAGAGCCCGGACATGTGAGCCGTCGACGGCACAGTCGTCCAGGCCCAGCAGGTTCGCTCGCCGGAGCTCGGTCAGCAGGGCGGCGTGCAGGCGGGGCCACACGCCGGCTTCGGTTCAGTCCCGCAGCCTGCGCCACGCCGTGACTCCGGAGCAGCCCACGCTCTCTGCTGGCACGTCGCGCAAAGCAACTCCCGTCCGCAGCACGTACAGCACGCCCGCGAGCGCCGCCCGGTCCGGAACACGCAGACGTCCGGGGTAGCGACGGCGCCGTTCGGGAGCGGGCGGCAGCAGCGGGGCCACGCGTTCCCACAGGGCATCCGGAACAAGATCAGCGCGCATCCGCACAGCCTGGCGAAACAAGATCGCCTGACGCAAGATCGCGAAGTCTCTGAGGCCATCAGCAAGATCGGCCCGTGACTTCGTTCTGGCAGGATCGACGTATTGCCGATGCCGCTTTCGCCGCGGCTTGCGCCGCAATCGGACACGGCCCCGATGAGCGTCACGAGGAAGCTCGCGGGACAGCATTCTGGTGGACCAACAGCCGTCCTGCATGGCCCCACGGGGTCGTCGTGTTCTGGCGGCACGGCCACGACTGGCAGTTCATCCCCCTAGATCGCGATGAGAACCCAATCCCGAGCCGCGCTGAACAACTCCATTGGCCGGCCGAGCTGTCACCAGACGAAGCCGCCCGGCGGGTCGCAGAACTACTGGGGGACCCCGCCTGACGTGAGGTGGAGCCCGACGCAACTGTCATTCTGAAACGATCAGTTAGAACTCCTAACGAAATGATCTTCAAGGTGGTTGGATCACTCCGGGACTGATGATCCGGGGGTGCTGGGTGGCACGGCCGAAGCCATGGGAAGTCGACGGCGAGCTATGGGCGGTGATCGAGCCACTGCTGCCCAAGGTCGAGCGTCGGGCCCGGCACCCCGGGCGCAAGCGGCATCCGGACCGGTTGGTGTTCCAGGGCATCCTGTTCGTCCTGCACACCGGGGTTGCCTGGGAACACCTGCCGCAGGAACTCGGCTTCGGCTCGGGCATGACCTGCTGGCGCCGACTGGCTGAGTGGACTTAAGGCCGGTGTGTGGTCCCGGCTGCACAAGGCCCTCCTGGCCAAGCTGCGCAGTGTGGACGCCCTGGACTTCTCCCGGGCGGCCGTCGACGGCTCCCACATCCGGGCGTTAAAAGGGGGTCCAAGACTGGACGAAGCCAGCCCCGTCGACCGGGGCAGGACGGGCAGCAAACACCACTTGATCACCGATGCCACCGGCATCCCTCTGGCCGCCACCCTGACCGGTGGCAACCGCAACGACGTCACCCAGCTGATCCCACTGCTGGAGGCGATCCCGCCGGTACGGGGCAAGCGCGGCCGTCCCCGTCGCCGCCCCACCGTGGTCCTGGCCGACCGCGGCTACGACCACGACAAGTACCGCCGTCTGGTCTGGGATCTCGGCGTGAAGCCGCTGATCGCCCGCCGGGGAACCGAGCACGGCTCCGGACTTGGCACCCAACGCTGGGTCGTCGAGCGCGCCTTCGCTCACCTGCACTGGTTCCGCCGCCTGCCGATCCGCTGGGAGATACGCGACGACATCCACGAAGCATTCCTCACCATCGGATGCGCACTCATCTGCTGGCGCCGCCTGAGCTCAGCTGTCGCCCGCTAGTTTTTCTGCAGGGTGCGGGTGACACCCGCGATGACGGCGGTCGTCAGCACCCAGCCGAAGGCGATCAGCAGGTAGGCCAGCCACTGGAGGGTGTCGTTCGGCCAGTACCAGGCGGTGCGCTGCCCCAGACCACCGATGGGGATCAAGAGGTCGAGCGTGTAGACGAGCGGCTGGAACGCGGCGCCTTCGCCTCGTTGGACTGGAGTGGGGGCATGAGTGCTGAAGGACAGCGTGCCCAGCAGGGTCAGCACGAGGAGCCAGACGCCGGCAAGCCAGGGGCGGTAGCCATAGCCGACGGTCACGTCGAGCAGGTGCCCCCACGCACGCGCGGCCGGGGGCAGAGTTTGGCGCCGGTGGCGCTGTCTGGCCAGGAGTACGCGGCGGGCGTCGTCGTCGTGGCCGGCCTTCCGGTACCAGCTCGCCAACTGCTCATAGGGCTGGGGGTTGTAGCCCGGGCTGCGTCGTATCCACGCCACGCGGCGGGCCACGGAGTCCCGCCGCCCCACTGCCTCCCGCCGCTCGCCTGCCTCGTCCACCTTGATGGAGCCATAGGCGAAACCGTCCAGCTCCACCACATCCGGCCAACTGTGCGCGCTGTCGTGAAGGTAGGACACCTGCGCGCCCCGCAGGTCCACGGTGCCGGACGGCGATCGGGCGAGGGTGAAGTCGAAGTCGACGGCCTGCATCAATAGGGCGACCAGTGACGGGCCATGGCCGTCGGGCGGTCCGTTCAGGACGGCTCCTTCAAAGGTCAAGTTGTCCGAGATCCGGGCACCCCGCAGCCGTACGGTCCCGTTGGCGGTGAACCCGTCCGAGAAGTCGAGCGTCGAGGCCACGGCGTTGTCCAGGGCGAGCGCCACCCCGCGCCCGCCGGGGCGTTCCAGTAGTGCGCCCCGCATGTGCAGTCCGCCTGGCATCTGTGCCCCCATGAGACGGACTTCACCGTGCGCGATGAATCCGTCCACGCAGTAGACGCCGCCCTCCGCGACCATTCCGCCAGCGGACACTGCCCACTCCCCAGGTGCGGTGATCTCGGCGCCGCTGAGGTTCACGGCGCCGCTCACGTGGGCGTTGATGAGCGACAAGGCGGTGACCCTGCGGTGGAAGGGCGAGGCAGAGCCGCTTTCCAGGCGAGAGCGCCGCAGGTCGAGGCGCCCCTCGATACGGATCAAGCCGGCTTCCATGCCCGGCACCCGGCTGCCCACGATCGCAATCGACTGGGTCGACGCTCCGGAGAGGTCCACGCCCTCCTCGAACCAGCAGTCCTCAAGCCAGAAGGCGTGAGCGATCTGCGCGCCGGCCAGGTAGAGGTGCCCGGATATCCGAGCCCCCGCGAGCCTCAGGCACGGGACTGCGCCCGACTGTCCGGTGTTCGCGCCCTGGAGGAGGGCCACGATCACGGCGGCCCGAACCGTCCGCCCGGGGCCCCACTGCCCACCTTCGGCGACACGATCGTCCTCGAGCACACCCGTGCGCAGATCCACGCGGCGTCCCTCGGGGAACGCATCCCATAGCTCACGCTCTGGTGAAGTCAACTCGTCGTATGAGAGCACTCATGCAGAGTAGTGATCTTCCTTCGTGCTCGCCTCGCCCTGCCACGCGAGAACCCGAGGCCGGCGCATTCTGTTAGGAGTTCTAAGCGCCGTCACTTCCTCCGTGCGTTCACACCGAGTGGGCCACATAGAAGGCGAACCCCCGTCGCCGCAGATCCAACGCGCCCGGATCATCCGCGAGTTGACTCTCGGAAAACACCCACAGGTAGACCGGAACGGCCAGATCGGACCGCAGGTACCACCCCGCTTGGAGCGGCGCCCGAGGGGAATCGACCTGCGGGACAAAATCGGATGAGTATCCGGCGGGAGGCTGCGCCGTGAACTCCAAGAGTGGCTGGCCGGACTCCCGACCCGCGTCGATCAACGCCTGAAAGGTCCACCCGCGCGACGGCACCCACGGGCCACCGAGTTTGATCACGGAGGGCAGTTGCTCGTGCGGGGCAACCCCACCGGTGTGCCGGGCCCGCGACGCCGGCTTCTTCTTCCTCTTCTTCGGCATGCGCCGGACAGTAGCGCCCCCCTGACAACGGCCCGCGCCTCGAGCAGTGGCCAGGTGAAGCGCGCCGCCACTCGTGCGGACTGGTTCCTCACATCGTTGCGTTGCCGTGCGTCCGCGCAGCGCAAGGTCCGCCCCGATGCTGCGGCCGCCTCCGTGTTCGCTGATGCGCCAGTGTTGACATGTGGTCGGCAATGCTCCCCTTCGGCAGCGCCCCGGCTGAAGCCTGGCGCCTAGCGAAGCCCATCCAGGACGTCCTCGAGCAGGTGGAACCGGACGCGTTCCTGTTCAAGGCGCACGTGATGGCCGAACTCCCCGTCCACAAGGCTGTCGTAGACGTCGGCTTCGTCCGGTGTGAGCGTCCCGAGGTGCTCGTGGGCGGGGACATCTTCCTTCACCCACTGCCCTCGATGCTCCAGGAGAATGCGCCTGTTCATCAAGATGGACTGGGTGTGCGGGAAGGCCCGGCGGAGCCGGTCGAGGATGGTGAAGCCGTGGGTGTCCAGGTCGCCCCAGTAGACCAGGCGTACGTCGTGCAGCCAGGCCAGGGCGGACAGTTGGGTGACGGCATAGCCGCCGCCGTGGATGACGATGCTGTGCGGCTGGTCGGGGAAGGCGAGGTAGGTGGTTTCGTTTTCGACGACGTACACGGTCGTGATGCCGTGGGGCGGCGCGGTGAACTCGTCCGCGCGCACGGTGAGTTCGCTGAAGCCGCTCGGCGAGGCGCTGCCCAGTATCCGGAACCGTAGGTAGGCAGGCTTGCGCAGGAAGCGGAAGCGGGCGGCGAAGTCGGTGCGCGCGACCTCGGTGTTGATGCGGTCCTCGGGCATGCAGTGCTCGAGCAGGGTGGTCAGGATGGCACGGTGGTGTTCGATGAACTTGGTGTCCACGCCGGGCACGTCGAGCTGGCGCAGGTAGACGGCCGGGCCACGGTAGTCGGTGATCCACCGGACCGTGGCCTGGAGGCGGGGCCAGTCGGCTTCCCGCTGGGCGACCTTCATCGGGTGGTCGGCCATCCACGCGGCCAGCGGGGGCAGGCTCTCGCGGGCGGCGGCCAGGAGGGAGGTGTAGCGGGTGACCGTGTTGGTGACGCCGAGGAGTTGGAACAGGTCGTCGCGGTGGTCGATCCAGACCCGGGCGGGGGCGTTGTTCACGCCGGCGAGGCGTCCGCCGAGCTTCCGGTACTCGATGCGCAGGTGCCGGTGTTTGTCGGGGGCCCATGAGGTGGCCCAGGCGAGGACGTCGTCGTAGTGCTGGGTGATGTCGCCTGCCCTCGGGCCGCGCAGGGGGATGGCAAGTGGGTCGAAGTCCGTACCGGCGGCGAGCTGACTGAGGAACTCGCCGCGCTCCCAGCGTTTGCGCAGGCGGGCGACGACGTCGCGGGGTGTGGTCCAGGTGGGGGTGGAGGTGGCCGCCATGTCAGTGGTCCTGTCCGGTGGCGGGCTGTCCGGCGGCCAGGGCGTGGGCGAGGCGTTCTCGGCGGTACTGGGCGACAGTCAGGGTACGCAGGCGGGAGTGGTGTCCAGTGGGGTTGTCGACGAAGCCGACGGCGGACACATACGGCTCGATGACGTGGATCTTCTGCAGCGGGGTGACGATAAGGAGCTGCAGGCCCAGGCGCTTGAAGAGGTCCAGGGCGAAGCGGGCGGATTCTTCGGAGCCGCGCCCGAAGGCTTCGTCGATGACCACGAAACGGAAGGTGCGGCTCCTGCTGGCGGTGGTGTCGAGCTTGAACTGGTAGGCGAGGGAGGCTGCCAGGATGGTGTAGGCGAGTTTCTCCTTCTGCCCGCCGGACTTGCCGCCGGAGTCGGAGTACACCTCGTACTCACTGTCGTCCTCGCGGCGGCGTTCGCTGGCGCTGAAGACGAACCAGTAGCGCACGTCGGTGACGCGCCTGGTCCAGGCTCGGTCGGCATCCGTGTGGCCTTCGCGGCCCTTGAAGCGTTCGATCAGGCGCTGGACCTGGTGGAACTTCTCTTCCGAGTACAGGTCGGAGTCGTCACCCGAGAGGACGTCGTCGGTGCAGGCGCGCAGTTCGGCAGTGAAGTCGCGGATCTCGGTGTTGGGGGTCTTCTCGGGCTGGAGCATGATGTAGCGGCCCGGGTTGTAGTCGATGTCGGCCAGCGACTCGTTGATGGTGGTGATCCGTTCGCCGATCTCATCGGCCCAGTTGTTCAACTGCGCGTGGAATCCGGCGATTTCACGGATCACGTTGGTCTTCAGGTAGGTGCGGAACTGCTCTTCGAAGCGCGGCAGGTCGTCGGCGACGAGCTGGCGGTGCAGGGTGCGGTAGCCAGCGGCGGAGGCGACGGAGTCGTCGAGCTCGTTGGTCTCGGCCGGGTAGTCGGTGCGGAAGGTGCGCATCTGGGAGGCGATCGCCTGGGCGAGGCGGGTCTGCTCCTTGCTCCACCGGTTCTTTCGCGCCGTCCCCTCCTCACGCAGCCGGGTCTCGGCGCGGGCGCACTCCTTGGCGGTGGCGCAGGTGAGTCGGGCTTCGGTCAGGCGTTGTTCGAGGGCGGGGAAGTGGGCCTGGGCGTCGGTGGCGGCCGGCTCGGCGAGGATGACGCGTGCTTCGTCGCGGGCGCGTTCGGCGGCGTCCCGTTCCCCGTCGATGCGGCCCCAGCTCTGGGTCGCGCTCGCGTAGGCCGCTTCCTGCTGCTTGATCTCACCGGCGATCTTGTCCAGTTGGCGGGTGAGTTCGTTCAGGTCCTTGGAGTCGGCCTGCAGGCGCTGCTTCTCCTCGGTCAGCTCGGCAATGTGCCGCACGACGGAAGGCCAGTCGATCTCGCTGAACTCCCCCATGGCCGCCAGCCGGTCGAGGACCTTGTCGCGGCTGATGGCATCCTCGTGGGCGGCTTCCAGGCCGCGTTTCGTGTCGGCCGTCTCGCGCTGGGCTGCATGGACTTTGCTGGCCTGGTCCAGGAGGGCGTCGATCTTTGCCTGGTTCGTCCAGCCGAGCACGTAGGTGCTGCGGTCGTCGATGCGGGTGGTGTCGTTCTTCTCGTGGCGGCCCCGCGCCCCCTTGATCAATCCCTGTGCGGTCATGGCGAGTTCGGCGTGCCGCAAGTCGTCCATGGTGGCCACGCAGGTGTGCGAGGCCCGGCGTTCGAGTTCGCCGGCCAGCCACTCGGCGAAGGGCGAGTCGCCGCGGATTTCGAGCTTGGTGAACAGCGCGGTCGAAGGGGCCGGCTGGGTGCGCCGGGCCGGGGTGTGGTCGGGGACACGGAAGTAGACCAGCTTCGTGCCCAGGTGGTGGTCGTTGATCCACTCGGAGACGCGGGCGTACTGGCCTTGGGGGACGACGAGGGACAGTGCGAAGCCGCGCAGCAGCCGCTCGGCGGCGCCGGCCCAGGTCTGTTCTTCGTCGCGGACCTGGATGAGTTCGCCGACGAAGGGCAGCGTGCTCTCTTCGATGCCGAGTTCCTGGCACAGGAGGGTGCGAACCTGAAGCTGTTTGCGGGGGATGTTGCTGCGGCGGGAACGCAGGCTGACCAGGTCCTCGTTGATGTCCTGGGCCTGCTGGTGAAGGCGATCGGCCTGAACGGCGAGCTCCTCCAGGGCCGCTCGCGTCTCCTTCTTGTCCGCGGCGACGTCGTGTTGGGCCCGGGAGATCTCCTCAAGGCGGTCGGTGAACTGAGCCTGATCACTGACCGGGGCCAGCCCGGCCTGTTCCAGCAGGTGGGCGTGGTCGCGGGCGAGCCTTTCGCGCGCGATGCGCAGCCGCTCCGCCTCCTCGATCTGGCGTTCCAGTTCGCCAAGGCGCCCGCCACCCAGGCCCTCACGCTCAAGTTCCCGCCGGCGTTCCTGGCCGCGCAGCCGCTCCAGCTCCTCCTGGGCAGCCTTCTTCTCATCCTCCAGACGCATCAGCGACCGTTCCAGCTCGGCGCGTTCGGCCTCGTGGAGAACCGCCGTACGCGCGGCCATGAAGTACCGCAGCGCAGCCTGCTCGGCATCGGCTTCCTCGATCCGGGCGGCCAGGCCCTCGTAGGTGTCGCAGTCCGCGAGCAGCGGGGTGAGGGCCTCGATCTGGGCTCGGGCCCGCTGCACGGAGTTGTAGGTGGTGGTCAGGGCGTCGAAGTGGCTGACGATGTTATCGGTCATCGCGGCCGCATCGAACGGCTCGAGCATGTGGCTGCGCACGAAGTCGTCCAGGCTGCCCACCGACTTCATCGACACCGTCTGGTGGAAGAGCTCCAGGGCCTGTTCGGACTCGATGCCCATCCGGCGCCGCAGGTCCTTGCTGTAGGGCGGGAACGACTTGTGGACACGGACATCGCTGGCTTCGAGGCGCTTCTTCAGGGCTCGCACTTCGGTGCCGAAGTCCGCGAAGTCACCGGCCACGGACAGGACCCGATCCGCGACCAGGAACAGCCGTTCGGGGCTGGTGGCGTTGGCGTCAGGCAGCCAGAACACCTGGCCCACCGTGACGGTCAATTCCAGCGCGGCGTTGTGGAACACGCCCAGGATGACCGAGTAGCTGCCGGGCTTGCGCAGCGCCACCGGCTTGGTGGCTCCGGTCTCTTCGTTGCGTTCGGACTTGTAGTGGCCCAGCACATAGGAGCGCAGGCTGCGCTCGCCGCTCTCCGCTCCGGCGGCCCGGTTGTAGGCGATCTTGCGGGCGGGCATGAACAAGGTGGTGATCGCGTCCACCAAGGTGGACTTGCCGGAACCGATGTCCCCGGTCAGCAGCGCGTTGGCGCCGGCGAGGCCGAACGACCACACGTGCTTGTCGAACGTGCCCCAGTTGTAGACCTCCATGCGCTCCAACCGAAACCCGGCCGCGGCGAATGTGGCGGGGATGGGCGGGTCGGCAGGGCCAGACTGAACGGGGATCACTGCGTCTTCTCCTGAACGATGTGGGAGGCCGCGTACTGGGCCAGGTTGGTCTCGAAGTCGGCGAGCCACTGCCCGTCGACGAAAGCTTTGATGATCCGCTGCACCTCGAACAGCTGCTCCTGTCCGCGGGCGCGGCGCAGGAACTGCAGATCCACCACCTTGTTGATGTGGCCATCGATCTGGTCGACCAGGCGCGCCTCGTTACTGCCGGCCGGGAGGAACGTACGGATCATCTCGACGATCTCGTCCCGGGTGATCATGAGGCGGGTGCCGTCGGCGCCGGCGTCGAACTCCGCGAGCCGCTTGCGCAGCAGCACGATCAGCAGACTGACGGGGTAGGACAGTGAACGGCGCGGAATCAACCGCGGCGGCGCCATGCGAGGGTCCCGGACAGCGTCCTCGTCGTCGGGCATCGACTGCAGGAAGGCGTAGCCCTCCATCTCGTCGATCACCACGCGCAGCCCCATGACCTCGACGTAGTCCTTCACCCGAGCACTCAGGTGCACCAGCGCGTCCCAGGCCCGCTCGTGCTGGTCCCGGAAGACCGGACCCTTGAGCAGCTGGTTGACCGGCAAGGAGAGGGTGTACGGCTGTGGGGCGGGAGTGGAAGGCGTCGTCATCGCCCCTCCTTCTTCTGGTCGGTGGCCCATGCGATGCCGGGGTTGATGCGGGCGAAGGTAACGACGGGCACGGTGGCGACCTGCTGGACGTCGTCCTCGCCGATCCACGTGATCTCTTCTTGGCGGTGGTCGTCGAAGACCGTGGCGAACCGGTCGTCGGGCAGCGCGAAGTAGGCGACCAGCTCGGCGAGCCCCTGCTCCAGGGGGTGCTCACGCAGCGTCTCGGCCAAGGACACCTGCGTGCGCGCGCCGAGGGCGTCGTGGACGGCTGCCGTGAGCCGGGCGGGATCGACGTAGACCGCCTCGAACAGCGCGTCGGCGGCGAACTCCTCGTCCCCCGCTTCGATGCCAGTGCTGTCGATCGGTGTCTTGACCAGCGGCGTATACAACGGCCGTTCCATCGGAAGCGCGATGGCCGGGGCCGCTGCGTCGATCTCGGCGACCAGATCCACGCCCGGCACGTCTCGCAGCGCCAGTGCGTGGGTCTCGATCGCGCGTACCAGCTCCAGGACACGGCGGTCTTCCGAGCGCACCTGGTCATCGAGGAATCGGCGTAGCTGATCCGACAGCTGTCGCACGGTGGCCTGGGTGCGCTCGGCGGCCTCCAGCCAGTCCCGGGGCATGCGTCGCATGCGCGGATCGGGTTCGTCGATGGCCTCCATCGCCTCGACCTCGGCCAGCAGCGTCTTGAGCTCGTCCTGACGGCTCGGCGCGAGCAGGAAGTCGTAGAACGCCTGGAAGGTCCGGCCCTGGTCCGACTCCGCGATGCTCTCGCGGCTGCCCAGCACCTCATCCAGCAGTTCGCCCTTGGCCCCGTCCCAAGCCGCGATCTTGCTGCGCAGATCGCGGTCCAGATCCCGGAAATTCGCCTCGACCTCACGGAAGTCGGCCAGAAGCCCATGCGCCGTATCGGTCACCTGCTGATAACGGTCCCGCAGCGCCGCGCTGTCCAGAACGTCCACCTCGCCGGCCTCAACCCGCTCGATCTCCAGGTTGATTTCGTGACGGCGCCGCCTGAGTTCAGCCAGCCGCGCCTCCGGATCGGTTTCCGTCCCGAACGTCATCTGCCGCAAGAGATCGAAGATCGTATTCAGGCGCGACTCCGTACCGACGAACGAACGCTCCTCAAGTGACCTGATCCACGAGATGGCCTTCTCGACCGCGGCCGTGGCGTCATAGTGCGGCTCGTCCGAATCCGGCGGGTAATACTTGCGCAGCCAGCCGTTCCCTGGCGCCGACCAGTCGTCCAGATACGCCTTGGCGGACTGGGGAAACGTCCCGTGCCCCAGCCGCTCATTGAGCGCGAACAACTCGTCATCCAGCCGCTCGACAAGTTCCGCACCAGCAACCGAGCGCGCCCCCTGCTCGACGAACACCTTGTTGAGGAAGCTCAGCATCAACGCCGCGTTGTTGGCCGTCAGCAGCCGCCACGCTGCGCTCTGCTTCCGCAAGGCGACCAGGCGGTCGTAGTCCAACTCCATACATCCTCCCCTCTCACTACCCCAGGAGGTACGACCGCATTTCCCCACCAACAGCGAGAACGCAAGCCCCACCCGACAGGCACTCATGCCCGCGCGGCCGCGCACAGGCATTCCGTGCCGGCCACAAAGAACCGTAGAGCCCACCACTGACAACGGGGATTCGCAGGACAGGCGACCGGATGGTTCACAGGCAGCCCCGGGGAAGGAAGGCAGCAGGCCAGAGGGCGTACAGATCTGGATTCCGGATCGTTCCCGATCCTCACCCCCACAGCATCATGCGAACGAAATTTCGAATCTCTTCCTGAAGACTTCTTGCTCGCCCGCCGATCTGCCAGCATCCTGCGGCATCAAGTCTTAGCCATGCCGCCTGCCGGACTCGGGGCCGCGCTATCGAATCTTGATCGTGCCCGGTCAGGACTAGACAGAGGGTGCCGTCTGCAGATCGGGCCACCGGAAAGCGCGGCGGACTAGCGCAAGATCAAAAGAACCCCTGAGCCATTTGGATTCTCTGTCTAAATTCCAGTCATCGTTTCCCTGTGACAACCGTGGCGGCGTAGATACAGGGAGGGCCTCGCCGATGAACGGGCCGTCAGATCAACGGACTGCACTGCTCATGCTCGTTGGTTGCGGCACCGAGTACGTCGCCTTCGAGCACCCGTCGTTTGGCACCGCCATCATCGTCGGTGTTGCCGTAGTGCTGGCCCAGTGCCCCGTTTCGCGCGACGTCGCTACAGCCACGCGCGCCTCGCAGCCCGGAACAGCGAACCGGAGCAGAGCAAACCTCATCGACTACCGCTTAACCCGGGACCATCCTGAACGCCCGAGACCCCCGCCGGAACGAGCCGACAGGGGTCCACGTCAGTCACCGCAGTCACATGCGTGTCACCAACAGGGTCGACGCAGTTGCACCACAAGGTGCTGACCAGGCCAAACGCTCCCGCCCTGGACCACACGGACGCCAGAAGACGGTTCCGCCTACCTGTGCCATGTGGTACCCAGTGAGGGACCCAGGATCAGGACCGGAGCGTCTTCTGGCCCGTCAAAGCGGTATTGCAGGGTGTTCGGGGGTGTCTCACTCACGCCCCAGACCCTCTCATGTCTCACGGACTGCCCCTATGACGGGGGTTGCGACTGCACAGGTCTGATCAGGTGAAAGGCCTCCCGGGCCGCGTAGCGCTTGAGGCTGCGGACTATCTCGCGCCGGGTCTTCCCCTCCCTGCTGCGGCGTTCGTAGCACTCCTGGGTGCGCGGGTCGACGCGCAGGCGGGTCTGCACGATCCGGTGCAGGGCCGCGTTCGCTTGCCGGTCGCCGCCCCGGTTGAGGCGGCGGTAGTGCCGACTGCCCGAGGAACGCTCGACGGGGCTGACCCCGCACAGCGCCGCGAAGGACGCCTCACTGCCCAGGCGTTCCGGGTTGTCCCCGATCGTGATCAGCAAAGTGACGGCCGTGTCCGGACCGAGGCCCACCACCTCGAGCAGATGCGGAGCGTGGGATTCCACCAGCCGGGTCAGGCGGCCTTGAAGGTCCTGGATCTCTTCGCTGAGCTGCCTGATGCGCCGGGCCAGGAGACACAGGGTCACGTGGGTGGCGTGAAGCACAGCTCCCTCGCCGGCCTCGTCGTTCAGGCTGTCTTCGACGAGCCCTGCGCAGGTGCGGAAGAGCTCTGCGTTGCCCAGCCCGGTCAGTTCCTCCCTCAGCTGCGGATCGGCCCGGATGAGGACGGCCTTGAGCTGGTTGATCGCCTGGGTGCGGGCCTTGACCGCCGAATCCTTGGCCAGCTTGTACATCCGGGCGATCTCCACCGGCCCGTCGCACCAGTACCCGACGCCCTGGCCCACCCCAGCAGGTCTCGGTATCCAGCCGCGCTGGCCGGGAACTCCTCGGTGCCGATCACTTCCCCCACCAGGGAGAGCACAGCAGCCACATGGGCATCCCGGTGCGTGTCCACTCCCAGGACCACCTCCCCCCTCGGCCGGCGCCGACGAGGACGCGAAGCGGAGGGTGTGCCGATCACGCTCGTTCCCTTTCAGGCCGACGGCTTATCGCTAGCCGGCACCGGGCCGTGCGGACGGTCAGAATCGTGATGACGCCTGTCCGGCAAGCCCCTATCGAGACACGCCCGGTCAGCCCGAGACCAGCAACGCACCGCCCCCGCCGGTGGTCGACACAGTGTGAGCAGGACACTTCCGGTCAGGCATCTCAGGAGTCAGACCTCACCGCAGGACAGCACCCACCTACTGTTCTCCCTCTATCCGGCTTGCAGCCACGTCAGCTCGCTCGTTCGGACGAATTGAGTCGAAGCACCGGTCGCCTACCAACGGAACTGGCACCATGCCGCCGTCGTACGTCACTGCGAGTCGAAGGCGGGCCATTGGAACGGCGGGTCAATGAGCGGCAGCTCTCGGTGTTGCAGTGGGTAGGCGCCGGGTGCCCTGCCGGCGTATGGGAGACCAGCTCCTACAAGACCACCTGTCAGGCACTGCACCACCGGGGCCTGGTGACGGTCTCCCGGAAGGCCGGGCAGTGGAGCGTCGCCCTGACAAGTGCAGGCCGGCACTACCTAGCGCACGGCGCGTACCCTCCCCGCGGATCACGTCAGCGGAAGACTCAGGCCGCCGCTCCACGACCCCAGTCCACCCGAGGGCAGGCGACTCCGGCCGCCGGGCGAAAGCCAGACCCTCCCTCACAGCCTCATGTGACGTTCACGGAGCAGCTGTTGCAGGAGCTCGCGGAGTCCGACGGCAGGATCGTCAAGAGCGGCAGCGGTCCCGACTTGGAGAAGTGGCCGTCCCGCGTCGCCGCCGCACGCAGATCCGGAAGGATTCCGCAGACGAAGGAGCTGTACGGAAGCTGGTGCCGTGACGGGTACGAGATCAAGCTCGTCGACATCCCCGCCTGGCGTCTTGACGTCCTCGAACCCGTCCCCGTGCCGTCGCGGCTCACTCGGCCGCACGCCGTTATCCGGGCCATGCAGAACGAACGCCTGCCGCTCGGCCTGACCAAGCCCGTCCAAGGACGCGCTCTCCGGCTCATCCAGGCACTGATCACCACCGCCGAGGCCGAAGGACACACCTGCGCGGCCGGGCAGACCGGCTTCGCACCCCCGTCTCATCGCCGCCGCAGGGCAAATCCCCACTTCACCATCACCGCACAGGGCCAGCCAGTGGGGTTTCTCGTCCTCCAGGAGCAGGACCGGGCCGAGCACGTCGCCACCGAGAAGGAACTCGCCGAGGCCGAGAAGCACTCCTGGGTCAGAATTCCCCGCTTCGACTACACCCCATCCGAGCGTCTCCGCTTCATCGTCAGCGGCGGCCAGCCACACCGGGCGGGCGAATGGGCCGACGCTCCCGGTCGCCCCCTCGAACAGCAGCTCGCCGAGATCGCACAGGAGGTCACACTTCGCGGCGAAGCCGCCGAACGCAGACGTCAGGACGAGGCCGAAGCGGCACGCCAGAAGCGCATCCGCTGGGAAGCCGCCATGGAACAAGCCCGCATCCAGTACGCGGAGGCGTACCGCGTCACGCACCTTGAAACCCAGGAAGCGGCATGGCGCCACGCCACGCGACTGACCGACTACGTGAGCGCGGTACGCACACGAGTCGAGGCCATGCCACCAGGGCAGACCAGAACCGAAGCCGAAGCATGGATCAGCTGGGCAGCAGCCACCGTGGACCGCCTCGACCCACTGAACACACCGCCCCGGCTGCCCGACATTCCCAACCCACAGGCCGACGACCTGAAACCCTTCCTCGGGCACTGGAGCCCCTACGGCCCCACCTGCTGAACGCCCGCTCCGCCAAACGTTCGGCCCGCCGAACTACGGCGGCAGCGCGCCTGCCACCGCAATCAGCGGAGCGGGGAACCCAGCCGAATTCTCTTCAAGTTCCGGCAAACCGCTCTCGGGAGGTCACGTTCCGTCAGAAAGAGCAAAAGATGGCCACAGGGCGTGATCAGTGGGCGCGCGCGATGGGCTGTTCGGACCAGATGGTCTTGTGGTTCTGGCCGTGGCGGCAGCCCCAGCGCTCGGCGAGTTGGGCAACGAGGAACAGTCCGCGTCCACCCTCGTCGGTGGTGCGAGCGCGGCGCAGACGGGGTTGGGCGGTGTTGGAGTCGGTGACCTCGCAGACCAGAACGCGGTGGCGGATCAGTCGCAGCTCCGCCGGCGGACGACCGTAGCGGATCGCGTTGGTGACCAGTTCGCTGACGATGAGTTCGGTGGGGAAGAGGAGGTCGTCCAGCCCCCACGCGGTGAGTTGGCAGGTCGCCCATGCCCGAGCGTCCGAGACAGCAGCCGGATCAGCCGGTATCTGCCAGCGAGCGGTGTCCTCGGCCGGTACGGCGCGGGTGCGTGCCAGCAGCAGGGTCGCGTCGTCACGTGGTGCTTCGTCCACCAGATGGTCGAGGAGGGTCCTGCCGGTCTCCTCCAGCGCGCGGTCCGGGCGGCAGGAGGTGGCAAGGGCATCGGTCAGCCGCTGGAGCCCGTCACAGACGTCGTGTGTGGCTTGCTGGACCAGGCCGTCGGTGTAGAGCACGAGGACGCTGCCCGGCTCGAGGTCGATCGTGGTCGTCTCGTACGGCATGCCGCAGACGGCGAGGGGCGGCCCCGGGAGTATGCCGACGGCTTCGGCACTCCCGTCGGGCCGCACGAGCACCGGCGGCGGGTGCCCGGCACTGGCCATGGCGCAGCGTCGGGTGACCGGGTCGTAGACCGCGTACAGACAGGTGGCGCCCATGACGTCGTGGTCGCCAGGGGGTGCTTCCGCCGCGAGGCGCTGGACCAGGTCAGCGAGACGCGTGAGCAACTCGTCCGGCTCCAGTTCGAGGTCGGCGAGGGTCTGGATGGCAGCGCGCAGACGGCCCATGGTGGCACTGGCGGGTATGCCGCGGCCGATCACGTCTCCGGCGACGAGGGCCAGCCGGAGAGCGGGCAGGGGTATGGCGTCGTACCAGTCGCCGCTGGTGCCGCCCCCACGGTTTGTGGGCAGGTAGACGCCGGCGGTCTCGGCTGCCGGAGTGTCGGTCGTGGCCGGGGGAAGGAGTCTTTGCTGCAGGGCCATGGCCGCTCTGTGCTCGCGCGTGTAGCGGCGGGCGTTGTCGATGGCGAGTGCTCCCCGTGAGGCGATCTGCCTCATGAGATCCACCTCGTCCGCGGTGAACGGTTCGGACGGACCGGTGCGCCAGACCACGATCGCTCCGAGGGTGAGGCCGCGGGCGTGCAGCGGTGCCACCATCACCGCGTGGGTGTCGTGCGGGAGGAATTGCCCGACCGGATGTGGGCCGTCGATCAGGGCGAGGTAGTCGTCCCGGCCGTAGACGACCGTCTCGCCGTGCTGGAAGCGGCGCAGGAGGGGGTGGTCGGACAGGGATGGGACGAGGTTTCCGCGCTGGATGCCGGGCGGCCAGTCCGCGGTGGCCGGCGCCAGGGCAGCGTTGCGCAGATGCGGATCTCCGCCACCCAGCCGCTCTGCGGGTTCGTCACCGTCGAAGACGGCGTCCGCAAGTTCGACTGCTGCGAGATCACCGAAGGTGGGTACAAGGGCGTCCGCGAGATCCTGGGCGGTCCGCACGACATCCAGGGAGCCCCCCACCCGCTCGGCGACCGCGTGGGCGAGATCCAGTTGTCGGCGGGCACGCAGTTGGTCGGTGTCGTCTGTGTACAGGGCTGCGACTCCTGCGGGGCGTCCTCGTGCGTCCTCCAGTCGGAAGGCGGACAGCGACAGCGCGTGCCGCCGCGCCGGATGGTGTCGCCAGCTCACTCGCTGGTTCCTGTGGATCAGCGGGACGCCCGTCTCGAGCACCTGCCGCAGTACCGCCTCGATGCTCTCGGCGTCTTCGGCGCACAGCACGTCGCTCAGTCGGGCGCCGGGCTGTATGGGACGGCCGTCGGGAGTGTCCGGCATGGCGTTCGTCTGCGCGGTGGTGAGATCCGTGTCGTGCAGGGCGATCGTGATCCGGTTCTGTGCGGACAGTGCGCGCAGGAGGGCTGCGCCGTGCCGGTGGTCGGCGACGTGAGGAGTGGGGGCTGCGAGCACGAGGAAGTTCGCCGAGCCGCTCACCCGTGTGGTCCGGAATGTGACGTCGATCGTGTTGCCGCACTGGTGACGCAGTCGTACCCGGCCGGTCGCCGGCACTTGGGCGGCCCTGCGCGGGTCGTGCGGGAGGTCGGCCACGAGCTCCCGCACGGGGCGGCCGTGGACCTCGTCGGCGCAGAACCCGGTCAGGTCCTGTGCTGTGCCGGTCCACCCCACCACCGTGCCCCGATCGTCGAGCACTGCCGCGGCCAGACCGTCGAAGGCGGGCGGCCGGCCGCCGGGGCCGGCGCCGAAGACGCTCGTCGCACCTCGAAAGGCGCCTGCCGGGTCGGCGTTTTCAACATCCGATGGGTCCATGTCTCTGGCTTTCATTACGAGTTCCGCGACTACGGCAGATGGGGGTCCTGTGGCGGCTGTCGGCGCTCAGCGGGCACCTGTTGGGGATGGCAGGTCCTGTTCGGCCCAGACGACCTTGCCGTCTGTTACGGAGCGGAAACCGCACCTGCGCGACAGCCGACCGACCAGGTGAAGGCCGCGGCCGTGCTCGTCGAGATTGCCGGGATGGCGGGAGCGTGGCTGACCGGTGTTGGTGTCGGAGACTTCGCAGGTAAGCACCCGGTGCTGGATGAGCCGTAGGCGGATCGGGCCGTCGCCGTGGCGGATCGCATTGGTGACCAGTTCACTGACGAGCGACTCCACGGCCGTCACCAGCGGCTCCAGACCCCATTCACGGAGTTGACGGGCGGCCAGACGCCGGGCCCTCGGAACGGTGACGAGTTCGTTCGGCAGATCCCAGGACGCGACTTGGGCGGGTGGCAGGGCGCGCGTCCGCGCAAGGAGCAGGGTGACGTCGTCGGCCGGTGCCTGCGCCGACAAGGTCTCCATCGCCCGCGAGCACAGGTCCTCCAGGGCGGCACCGGGCTGTGCCAGGGCGGCGCCCAGACGCCGCAGGCCGACGTCGATGTCCTCGCCGCGGGACTCCACCAGGCCGTCGGAGTAGAGGGCGAGCACGCTTCCTTCGGGCAGTTCCAGTTCCACGGACTCGAAAGGCACCAGGCCGAGACCGAGGCCCAGCGGGGCTCCGGCCGGCAGGTCGGGGACGGTGACCCCGCCCTGTGCGTCGACGACCAGGGGCGGCGGATGCCCGGCCCGTGCCAGCGTGCACCGTCGGGAGACCGGGTCGTAGACGGCGTACAGACAGGTGGCACCGACGACCGCGGGAACCCGGTCGGTGTCGTCGGCGTCCTCGTCGTTCAGTCGCCGGACCGTGTCGTCAAGGTGCGCCAGCAGTTCGTCCGGGGGCAGGTCGAGGTCGGCAAGCGTGCGCACGGCGGTGCGCAACCTGCCCATGGTCGCCGCGGCGTTGATGCCGTGTCCCACCACATCACCGACGACCAGGGCCACCCGGGCACCGGACAGCTCGATCACGTCGAACCAGTCGCCCCCCACACCGTGGTCCATGTCGGCGGGCACATAGCGCGAGGCGACCTCGACGGCGGCACCGCCCTGCACCCGGTGAGGGAGCAGGTCGCGTTGCAGCGCAAGAGCGGCGGTGCGCTCGCGCGCGTACTGGAGCGCGTTGTCCAAACAGAGCGCGGCCCTGGTGACCAGCTCCTCGGCGAGGAGCAGGTCGTCCTCCTGGAACGGCGTCTGTTCCGTGGAACGGCCGAACAGCGCCAGTCCCAGCACGCAGCGCCGGGCACGGATGGGTACGACCATCAAGGAGTGGACGCCGCTGTCGCGTACTTTCTGCGCCCGCACCGCGTCATGGTCGACCCATGGGCCGGAATGGGTGTCCAGCATCGGCTCCAGGTACGACCGTCCCGTGCGCATGGCGGCGAAGAACGGCGAGTCCGGGTGGGGGTGGACCACTTCTTCACGCACCCACGGCAACTCGAGGAGACCCAGGTCGACGGAGGCCAGACCGGCACGGCGCAACAGCTGCGGTCGGCCACTCGTCGTGCCGGTTCGTGCAGGCGGCTCGACGCCGAACGGAACGAACTCCACGAGATCGACCAGGGCGTGGTCGGCCAGCAGGGGCACGGTGAGCTCTGCCAGTTCCTGGGCGGTCTGCATCACGTCGAGGGTGCTGCCGATGTGCGTGCTGGCCTCGCTGAGGATGGCGAGGCGCTCGCGCGCCCGCTTGTTTCCGGTGACGTCCACGGTCATGGAGCACACGCCCAACGGGGTGCCGTCCGCGCCCTGGAGACAGAAGAAGGAGGCGGAGAACGCATGCTCACGGGGCCGGTCCGCAGGCGGCCACGCGCGGTACTCGTGCACCGTCGTCGTGCCGCTCTCCAGCACCTGTCGCATCACGACCTTGAGCGCTTCGGCCTCGACGGCGGGCAGTGAGTCCTTCAGACCGCGCCCGAAGCGTCGGTGACGAGGCACGCCGTCGTGCCGCTCCATGGCGTCGTTCGCCCAGACACAGCGCAGCTGCGCGTCATAAACGACGATGCCGATCGGGGCTCGGGCAAGGAGCGACTCCCGCACCGGTCCCCCGGTCGCCCCCGAGGACAGGGAGCCTATGTCCGTCACGGACGCCAGCCACCGGGTGTCGTCACCCTGTCCCCGTAGCAGCGAGACCCGCAGCGTCATCCTGAGCGTGTGGCCGTCGCGGTGGCCTATCGCGACGGTGCCGGACCAGCCGCCCCGCGCACGGCACTGCTCGGCGAACGCCAACGCCCTCCGGGCGTCCTCGGGAGGCGGCAGCACGTGTGCGGCGGACCGGCCCACCACCTCCCCGGCCGCATAACCGACGAGCTGCTGAGCGGCGTGCGTCCACCCCACGACGATGCCCTCGGCATCGATCATCGCTATCGCGGCATCGGGCACCTCGGGGAGGCTCACCGGCTCGGCGAGGAGGGTGTGGTCAATGTTGGTCATCGCGGTCCATCCCATCGGTGCGGAAGTGGGAGCGTCGGCCTGTGGTCCGGCGGCCCTGTGTGCAGCGGTGGTGAACGGCGATGTCCTGGTGAGCGGCACACGGTGCGGTATGTGTCATATCAGAGCAATTCGCCCTTTCTGATGAAATCATCAGATGTAACGGCTTGGACGTCAAGACCCTCATAGGTGATCGAAAAGTCAGATGCTGGGGCTCCAGGTCACGGCTTCGCAGGTGAACGGACGGGTAGCGGGTTCCGCCGAGCATGCGCGGTGGGTGGGAGCGGCTCCCCAAGGTTCAGACCACCCGCCGGATGGCGCGGCCCACCCTGGCGACCGCTCGGCAGGCTGGGCGCCGGGACGATGCCGGGGAACCCATTACCCGGAGTGCCCGAGGGCTGATGCGGCACCGCGCGGGAGTCGGCAGGCTGACGGCTCGCCGTCCAGCCCGGCGGGGAGGGCCGGGGCGGCGGCGTAGACGACGTCGTCGTCGGGCATGGCGAGACAGGTGAGGCCGTGCGGTTGTCCACTGCGCAGCCTCGCGGCCGTCTCGGCGGGCGTCTCTGCCCTGGCGGTCAGTACTCCCAGCAGGCCGGAATCCAGGTGCGCACGCCTGCCGAGCCCGGTCGGGTCATCCACTTGGTAAGGGTTGTTGCTCACCAGCACGGCATCCGGCCCGTCCACGGTGAGCGGCCCGGCGGGCGCCACCAGATCCGGGCCTTCGTGGCGGGCCGGGAATTCCGGAAGGATGCGCACTGCCGTGCCAAGCTTGTCGTCTCGATATGCCGGGTCCTGCACCAGGGCGGCATAAGCACCGAACGAGACGTTGTTGACGAACGCACGCTCGCCTGCGTACCCCAGATCCACGCGCACCTCGACGCCGTCCGTGAGGGCCTCCAGCGCGGCCGAGGGGTCCCCACGGTCCAGGCCGAGATCCATGGCGAAGTGGTTGCGGGTACCCGCCGGAATGACCACGAAGGGCAGGCCGCTCTCCGCGGCCACCTCGGGGACAAGCGCCTGTGTACCGTCTCCGCCCGCCACGCCCAGCAGATCCGCACCGTCGTCCACCGCACGTCGGGCGACCGTCGCCAGGTCCCGGAGCAGGGAATGATCGATCAGGAACACCTGGGCTCCGAGCGTGCGGGCGCGTTCCGCGATCCGGAACCGGCTCGCCTTCCCTCCCCCCGAACGCGGATTCACGATCAGCCGGGGCCGCCGCGCGCCTGTCGTCGGCCGCGACGCGTTCTCGCTCACGGCGCGTGCCCGAAAGCCGAGCCGCATGCATCAGCCCGGCGATGACACTTCCTTCGACAGTTACGGCCTGCGGCATCAGCTTGCAACTCGGCCTGGGGATCCGCACCTGGGATACGGCGGTGCCTCGTGCCCCAAAGCCGACCGTCTCCCCGGTTGAGAGTCCGACCGGGGCCCTTCTCCAGCGCCAGCCGCACCGAGGCGAGTACGCCCAGGACGTGACGGACGCGAAGAGATCTCCTCGTTTTCCCGTGACCGGGCTGGGCAGCCGATGCCCATGGCGACGCGTCCGGTTCCGGTGCGAACCATCCTCGCCACCATCGGCCTGGTGCTCGCCACCTACGTCGTACTCGAGCTGGTGGTCCAGGCTCGCCGGGTCCTGATCTGGGCGGTCATCGCGTTGTTCCTGGCCGTCTCACTTCATCCGGCGGTCGAAGCCCTGCAGCGACGGGCGCCGCGGTGCCGACGGTCGGTGGCCACCTTGCTGGTCTTCCTGGTTGCGGCCGCGGCCGTCGGCGCGGTGATCGCCCTGTTCGTCATCCCCCTGGCCCAGGAGGGAAGCCGGTTCGCCGGTCGCCTACCCGCGATGATCAGGGACGCCCAGGCCGGCCGCGGGCCAGTCGGCAACCTGCTGGAACGGACGCACGCTCTGCAGTATGTCCAGCACCATCAGGCGCAGATCCACGCGTTCGCCACCGGACTGAGCACGCCCGTCGCGAAGTTCCTCCGCGGTGCAGCGAGCACCGCGGCAGGCGCTCTCACCATTTTCGTGCCGGCCTATCTGATGGTGCTGGAGGGCCCCAAGGCCATAGACCGGTCCCTGGCCCTCGTGGACGAGGCGCCCGCGGCCCGCATACGCCGCGTCGGAGCCGCGTGCGCCCGTACCGTCAACGGCTATCTGACCGGGAACTTGCTGATCAGCGTCATCTGCGGGCTTCTGACCTACGTCGTGCTGCTGGTTTCCGGAGTGCCGTTCGCCGGCCTGCTGGCCCTCTTCGTCGCCGTGACCGACCTCATTCCCCTGGTGGGAGCCACCATAGGAGCTGTCGTCGCCTCCGCAGTGGCGTTCGTCCACTCCCTGCCGGCCGGCATCGGGGCCATCATCTTCTTCATCGTCTATCAGCAGGCCGAAAACCACCTCCTGCAACCGGTCATCCTGTCTCGGACGGTGAAACTCAACCCCCTCACCGTGCTGCTGGCCACCCTGATCGCCGCCGAAATCGCCGGGATACTCGGTGCCCTGCTGGCGATTCCCCTCACCGGCATCATCCAGGTCGTCCTCGGTGACATCTGGGCTCACCGCGGCGGTCGGCCACTGGGGCTGCCGACACGGGCAGACAACGGCCCCGAGACGGCCGACCGGTCCGACGCCCCCGGCTGACGGCCCCGTGGAAGCCGGCCGCCACAAGCGCAGCGAGGAGTTCGCCCGGGTCGACGGCTGCGCCTTTCCTCGTCAGGCGAAAGATCGTTGACAGGCCGGTCGGGGTTGCAGGCACAGCTTGAACGGACGGACCTGGCAGACAGCGAGGACCCGGGGTGAGAGCGGGTTGTTGATCGCCCTCGCCCGGTCAGTGTTCGAGCGGGACCTGGACGTCGGACTGACCGAATACCTCGGCTGCCGCCTGCGTCGCCATCACAGCCGCGCCGAGATGCGCGTGAAGGACCGCTCGCCGGCCGACGGCCAGCGGAGGTGGCGGGATGTCGCCGCTCGCCGGCGTCCGGTCGATCCGGCTTCGCCGGTCAGTGCTGGGGGTGCGGACGTGCGTGGAACAGGGGGCGCCGCTGAGGGGCCGTGCCGGCAGCCAGACGGCCGATCTCGACGCGTGTCCTGATGGCACGGACCACTTCGGTCAGACCGACGACGATGGCCATGACGCCCACGACCAGCGTGAGTGTCGCGATGGAGGCGAACGGCATGACGATCATCACGATGCCGGCCATGGTGCCGATGATGCCGAAGGCCACGTGCCAGCCGCGCGCCGGCATGGTCTGATCGGAGGCCGCCGCAACCGTCTCCAACGTGCCCCGAAGCAGCCAGCTGAAGCCGATCCACAGGGCGAGCAGAAAGACCGACTCGAGGGGGCCCCGGAAGCAGACCAGTCCCAACAGGACGGAGGCCGCGCCGGTGATGAAGTGCAGTACGCGAAGATGCCGGGGGACGTGGGTGCCGAAGGCGGCGGCGAGTTGGAAGGCACCGGTGGCCAGCAGGTAGACGCCGAAGAGCACGCCGACGACGCGGAGCGTCTCGCCCGGCCAGACCAGGGCGATGACGCCCAGGGCGATGGTGGCGAGGCCCATGGTGAGCAGGATCTGCCAGCCCATGTTCGCCAGAGCGGTGATGCCTTCGACCGCAGGACCTTCTTGTGGTTCGGTGCCACGTGGCGGAACGGAACCGGAGGAATCGGAAGGAGATGTCATGGCACCTACCTCCTTCTGTAAGCAGCGTGGTCACGTCACTACATGTCCATCGTCACCCGATCAGCCTCATGTCGCTCGGCGGAAAGGGCAGGGGACCGTGGCGCATGAGGTGTTCCGGGCAAGCTCCTCCGTCCTGCGGGAGCCGGGGTGCGTATCCGCCGGACCGTCCGATGCCGGCGGCCAGGCACAGTCGTGGTGTCCCGTTCGCGTGAACGACGGGATTCACGCGTAGGGGGTGATGACGGCACGTCCTTGGATCCTGCCGTCGTGCAGGAGCTGGTAAGCCTCGTTCGCGCGTTGCAGGGGGAAGTACTCGACCAGCACCTTGATCTTTTCCTGCTGGGCAAGCGTGATCACATCCATCAGTTCGGTGAGGGAGCCCCAGTAGGGCGAGACGACCGAGCACTCGTGCGGCGGGCTGGAGAAGTCGACGGGCAGGGCTCCGCCGCCGAGTCCGACAATGGTCAGGTGCCCGAGCACCCTGGCCACCCGGGCAGCCATTCGCAGGGTCGCGTCCGTGCCCACCATGTCCAGCACGAGCTGAGCGCCCTGCTGCTCCGTCATGTCCCTGATGCGCGCGATCGCCTCGTCGCCCGAGAGCAGAGCCTCCTCGGCGCCCAAGCGCTGGGCGGTCTCCAGCTTGCCGGCGTCGGTGTCCACGGCGACGACGGTGGTCGCCGCGCTGAGCGCGCGCAGGATCTGAATGGTCATCTGGCCCAGACCGCCGGCCCCGATCACGACCGCGGTCGAGCCCGGTCCCAGCAGGTGCAGCGACCGCTTCACAGCGTGATAGCTGGTCAGTCCGGCGTCGCTGAGCGGGGCGGCCTGGCGGGGATCGAGGGTGCCGAGCGGAATCAGGTAGCGCGCCGCCGGGACCAGCAGGTACTCGGCCATGCCGCCGTCGTGTCCACCGCGCAGGCCCGGTCCCTCACCCGCGCGCTTCTGGCAGTAGTTCTCCTGGCCTTGACGGCAGCTTGGGCAGATGCCACAACCCCAGGAGCCGTAGACGATCACAGGGTCCCCGGGCTGGAACCCGGTGACGCCCGGTCCCAGCCGCTCCACCCATCCCGCGTTCTCATGGCCGAGCGTGAAGGGCGGATCCGTGAAGCCGGGTAGCGGTGCAGGTGCCTGCATGATGTGCAGATCGGAGTGACAGGCACCGGCACCTGCGACCTTCACCAGGACCTGGCCCGCGCCGGGCTCGGGCACCGGCACCTCGCGCAGTTCGGGCGGCCGCCGCCAACCGACGAGTTGAAAAGCCCGCATAGCGATCCTTCACGCGCACACTGGTCAGTCGCGGATGCCGTCGAAGTCGACCAGGACGTGACGCGGGCCGCGGAATATCTGGTTGTGCCGGTACGGCGGCGGGTCCTCGACGAGCCGGGGGTTCTGCACCCGGCGGACGAACTCACCGACCGCAATCTGGACCTCGAGTCGCGCGAGCGGGGCGCCGAAGCAGAAGTGGATGCCCTGGCTGAATCCGAGGTGCTGGTTGTCGGGGCGTTCGAGGTCGAGTGCGTCGGGGTCGGTGAACCGTTCCGGGTCGCGGTGGCCGAGCCATACGCCAGGAAGATCGGCGCCCCCTTCGGGATGGTGGTGCCGGCGATGTCGATGTCTTCCACGGCGGAGCGGGTGTGCCAGAACTGCACCGACGACTCGAAGCGCAGCAGTTCCTCCACCCCCGGCACGATCAGGTCGGGCCGGCGCCGCAGCGTCTCCAGCGCGTCGGGGTGGCGCAGCAGGGTGAGCACGCTGTGGGCGATGAGATTGACCGTGGTCTCGTGTCCCGCGAAGATCAGGAGCAGGGCGTTGCTCGCGAGCACACCCTTGGACATCTGTCCCTCCGGGCCGTCCTCGTTCACCAAGGCTGAGAGCATGCCCGGGCCGGGCTGTTGGGCGTACCTGTCGAGCAGCTCACCGGCGAACTGCCCGAACTCCCGCACGGCATCACGGCCCCCGGCCTGCCTGCTCCGTATCTCTTCGGAGGCGGCCTCGGGGCCGAAGTCCAAAGCGTCCAGAGCCGTTTCGATCCACTGGTGGAAGCGCGGCTCGTCCTCCAGCGGCACGCCCAGCACCTTGCAGATCACCGTCACCGGCAGGGGGTAGGCGAAGTCGTCCACGGCATCGATCCGGGTCTTGCCCCTCATGTCGTCCAGGAGGCCGCCGACGATGCGGCGGATCTCGGGCTCCAGGTCGGATATCAGGTGAGGCGCGTGGGGCGGGCCGGCGAAGTGCGGCATCATCATCCGGCGGTCCCGATCGTGCTCGGGCGGATCGCAGGTGATGATGTTCGGCTCGGTCAGCGCTTCCCTGATCGGCTCGGCCACCGGCTCCGCCGAGCCCTCTGCCTGGGTCACGGCCGGGACGGGACATTTCCTTGGATCCGAACTGACCCGGGGATCGTGCAGCAGCGCGACGATCTCCCGGTAGGTGCTGACGACATAGGTGCCGTCCGGCTGCCGCGCCACCGGTTGCTTGCGGAGTTCCTCGTAGAACGGGTACGGGTTGGCGCGGTTGGCGTAGCGGAGGGCCTGCTGCCAGGGGGTTTCCTCGACCACGAGACTTCACTCCTTCTCCAGTCGATGCTGTCCGCCTTGCCCCGGCGAGCGCGTCAGTGGCGGCGCGGCCGGAACTCGGCCGTCCGCTCACTCGGGGCGTGTCCGGTCAGGACGACGTCGGGGATCGCAGTCGGGACCCTTGGGTCCGGGAACTCGGCCGGCATCGGTTTCGTGTCGGCGGGCTGGTCCCAGCCCGCCGGTGGAGGCGGGAATGGCCCTGATTGCTCGATCAACTTCCCGTAGTACTCCAGCCACTTGCCGTGATCGAAGGTGACGGCGGCGACGATGCGGCCCCGGTGACCGTAGGCCGCGGCGAAACGGCGCTCCTCGACCGATCCTTGAGTGAAGACGATCTCGTCACCGAAAGGCGGCACGCCGACGGACTTGATGTTCACGCCGAACTGACCGGACCAGAAGCCGGGCAGCAGCAGATGCGGACGATAGTGGGGCTCCAGGTTCACCATGTTGTGCGCCGCTACCTCCGCACCGAGAACAGCGTTGTCCCAGTGCTCCATCGCCAGGAACTGGTACTCGTAGAGCACATGCGGCGCACGCGCCACGTCCCCTGCCACGTAGATGCTGTCGGTGACCACACCGTTGATGTCGAAGGCGCGGCCACCGGCATCGCACCCGACACCCCAGAAACCGGCCGCCAGCCCCGAGCCCTCCAGCCATTCCACGTTCCGGATCGACCCCAGCGAGGCCACCACCACATCGGCGTCGACAGTGGTGCCGTCGGACAGGTGCGCCCGCCGCACATGCCCTTCGGAGTCGCCCTCCAGCGACGACACGCCCAGCCCGCAGCGCAGGTCAACACCGTGATCACGCTGCATCTGCGCGGCTATCTCCCCGATCACCCCGCCCAGCGCGCCGACCAGCGGCGCCGAACCCCGCTCGACGACGGCCACCGGGATGCCGAGCTCCCGGCAGACGGAGGCCACTTCCGAGCCGATGAACCCGGCGCCGATGACCAGGACCCGCGACGGCGGCTCGGCCAGCTCCTTCTGCAGCTGCGCGGCATCATCACGCGAGCGGATCGTGTGGACCCCCTGCAGTGCGGCCTCGGCCGGGTTCGGCCACTGTCGTGCGCGGGTGCCCGTCGCGATCAGCAACCGGTCGTACGGCACCTGCTCGCCGTCGGCCAGGCGCACCTGCTTGGTGACCCGGTCCAGCCCAACGGCGGCCACCCCGAGCCGCCAGTCCGCATCCACTTCTCGCATGCGGGGCAGCTTGGTGTGGTCGGCCGGCACCCAGCCCTTGAGGACCTGCTTGGACAGCGGGGGACGGTCGTAGGGCTCGTACGGCTCGTCCCCGATGATGGTCAGGGAACCGGTGAAGCCCTCCTCGCGCAGGGTCTCCGCGGCCCGCAGCCCGGCCAGGGAGGCACCCACGATGACGATCCGGCCGCTGGCCCGAAACTCCCGCACCAGCTCCGCGACCGTTGCCCGCAGAGTCATGGCGCCTCGCCCCGCTTCGCGCCGTCCAAGCGGTCGATCACGATCGCCTGCACCGGGCACGCCGCAGCGGCTCGCTCGACCTGCAGGCGCCGCTCGTCGTCGGGGTTCGGCTCATAGGTGAGCGCCTCCTGGCCGTTCAACCTGAAGACCTCGTGCGCCAGATACACGCATTGCGCGTATCCCTGGCACCGATTCAGGTCCACGACGATCCGCATGGGCAGACTCCTTCCGCTCTGCCTCCGCCCCACGGCGACCATCGACCCGGTCATGCAGCCTCGATCATGAAGCCCAGGGCCGGTTTCTCAAGCCTCCCGTCAGGCGACGGGGCCGGATACCCCACCCGCCGCCCCGGTCAGGCCACCGAATGAGCGGGTTCGGTCCAGTTCGCTGCGCCGCTTCCTTCACGGTGACGCTTGTCGGCTGTGAACGTGAGCGTGGGCGTAACCAGAAGGGGGCGCTGCATCGACGGTGTCGGCATCAGGGTGTGCCCCGGTCATCACGCCCTAAAAAAATACTCGTCCCGCCTTCCGGCGATCGCAAACCCGCCTCTGCGGCGAACTGATGCATCCGTGACTTCGAGCCCTCAACTCCCCGGGCTGAGGCGATCTTCGGGCCACTGAAGCCACCGATCACCAGGGCACACCGCCGCGGCCAAGGGGAGGAAGGCCGGCGTGCCGAGGGGACGGCGACGGACAGCTCGCGCTGAAGAGCGACATCTGCTGGCGCTTGTGCCAGCCGGTCAACGGTTACCTTCGTCACTTCGACATTTCCATACAACGTATGGTAACAATGAAAACGCGCTTCCATACGACGTATGGAACTGCTCGCTCGGACCACACCGGGCTTCACACATCACCTGACAGAAACGCCGTTGGCGCAGATCACCCCCTGGGGAAGGAAAGATCATGAACAAGCTTGCGAAGCGCATCGCCCTCACTGTCTCCTCCGTCGCGGTTGCCGGTGCCGCCGTCCTCGGTGCCGGTGGCACCGCTTCGGCCGCGCCCCTTGCGTCCACGCACACCCAGCACCCGACCGACGGGGCCGTGGCCGCTGATTACAGCTGGGACCACGGTGTCGGCTACCTGCTCGAGCGGGGCTACTCCTGCGACGAGACCCGCGGCTGGCACCAGGACCGCCACGGCACCGATTCGACCCGGCACGACTGCGACGGGCTCTACTACCGCGATGGCCACTTCTACCGCTGGGAGGGCGAGGGACACGGCTGGACGTCCGACAGGTCCTACCGCCACGACGGGAACCGCTGCGAGCACGACGGCGGGGGCAGGCACCACCACGACCTGAGCCGCGACGACCGGTGAGACGGGTATCGGCCATGCGCGCAAGCAGTCCCCCTCGGCCCTGTCCCTGCCGACGGCGGAGATCCATCTGGCGGTCCGGGGGCGGCGTCCCCGACTGCCGGCCGAGTGAGTGCAGCGCCACCCATCATGCGGTGCGCCGGTGCCGTCCGGCGCCCGCGCCCTGCTGTACCGCCTCCGCCCGCGCTGCCTCTTCGCCACAGGCCGGAGTGAGGCACCGCCGAGCCATACCCAGGAGCGGAAGCCGATGAAGAAGTCCTTGAGAGCCGTAGAACGGCGGGTGACCGTGCAACTGGTCGTCTCGCACGTCGACTCGTTGCCCCTCTGCGTACGTCTGCGCTATGAGCCCGCTGATCCCTATGTCGTCCGTGCCGCCTTCTTCGTCGACTGTGACGAGCCGGTCGAATGGATCCTGGGGCGGGATCTTCTGGCTGACGGGCTGGAGGGTTCCGCAGGCCACGCGGACGTCCGGATCCGGTCGGCCGCAGGGCGGGGTGACGAGTCGATCTACATCGCCCTCGGGTCTGCCGCAGGCACCGCCTTGCTCGAGGTCCCCGTGCAGGACATCTCGTCCTTCCTTCAGGACACCCAGGCTCTGGTGCCACGGGGTACCGAGTCCGGACTCATCGACTGGGATGCCGAACTGGCACACCTCCTCCCCCAAGGCTGACCGCCCACCATCCATGCTCAGAAGTAAAGGAACCAGTGTCATGTCCCAGTACCAGCTTCGCGTCTACACCCTGCGCAGCTCCGACTCGCTCGCCGCCTACGAGAAGATCTGGGCCCAGCACATTCCCGGTATGGCCAAGCACCGGATCACCACCCACGGCGTCTGGACGGTGCCCGCGGCGCCCGGAAGCGACACTCCCCGGCTGTACGCCCTCGTTTCCTACAAGGACGCCGACGACGTACAGGAGCGGCTGGAGGCATACCTGTCGAGTCCTGAATTCCGCGCGGACATGGAGGGCTTCGACATCAGCCAGATCGTCGGCCTCGACGAGACCCTCCTGACTCCCACCGTGGACTCACCCTTGCGCTGACGGTCGGCCTGCGACGAGTGACGCGGCCAGAAGGGCCGGTATCCGGCGGCCCTGCGATGGTGGTTCCGGTGTCGTCGATGACGACCCACCAGTGGTGGCCCTTGCTGGCATCGATAACGACCCATGAGCAGGGCACCTGTGTGGTCATGTGCGTCTCCTCGGACTCGGACAGCGTGCCGTTCCGGTCCAAGGACGGCTCTGCACTGCGTGACCGGGCCCCGGCAACCAAGGCCGGCGTCGAGGTGGGGACGGCGACGAGTCGGTTCACTACAACCACGACCGGTACAGCGTCGATCGCTGAGGCCAAGGGCGCCCTTTGTCCGGCAACCACCGTTGGCCACATCTCCGTGATGGCCCCGGCCGGCAGTGGCCTCGCCTGCTCCCGTCGGCCGGGCGCCCTCGCGACGGCACGAAGAACTGCTCCTGCGGGTGTCCTCGTGCCGACCGCCACCGGTCCTCGCAGTAACCGCGTCTCTGTACAGCCCCTTTGAATCCGACGACAGCCCTTCCGATGACCCTCCCCGAATGACTCGAAGCACCAGGAGTAAGACCCAATGAAGTCATTGAGAACTGTGATCCAGGGGCTACCTGTGAAGCTTGTTGGCGTGCATGCGACGTCCTTGCCCGTGATCATGAATCTGCGGTACGAGCCGAGTGATCCCTATGTAGTCCATGCCGCATTCACCACCGAGGTCTACAGCGACGAGCCGGTGGAATGGATCATCGGGCGCGATTTGCTGATCGACGGCCTGGAGGGCCCTGCCGGCGAGGGAGACGTTCGCATATGGCCCACCGGCGAGGAGGGCTGCCGCGACTTGTACATCCTTCTCAACCCGCCGTCCGGTACGGCCCTGCTCAAGGCCCCAGCGCAGGAATTCAAGGCGTTCCTGCAGGAAACGGAGGCAGTGGTGCCCCGGGGGGCCGAGCTCGGCCACAGCGAATGCGACCGCTTGCTGGCGCACTTCCTCGCCGAAAGGTGAGTCCTGTCAGGGTGCGACCTGAGGCAGGCACACGGACGTCTGCGCCTCGGTGTTCACCGCCATGATGAGTGGCTGTCCGCAGTCGTGGCGTCGAGGCGGCCGGGCCGAAGCCGGCCTCGGTCAGGATGTTCGCGCGACTCCGCGGCCGACCCGCCCCGGTGAGACCAGCCGCCACGCGGCACCCCGCTACCTGCGTCGCGTCGCCCACCTTCCCGCGCTCCGTAGCTCGCCGCTCATCGGCAGGCTCTGCCGCAGGGACGCACCTGAAGGCGTTTACGTGGTCGTGGTGCGACCTGCAGCGGAAGTCTGTCGGCGGTCTTCGAAAGCTGGTTCTGGATCACTTTCCGTGCCATGGCCACGCAGGGTCACCGCAACCGCGATCATGAACGGCCGTGGGTCATGTGCTCCTCCAAGACCTGTGGTTTCACCAGGTCGAAGGTGTCCTGATCGAAAACGTCGTGGCCAGCGAGGAGTCGGTGGTCGTGCGGGGCCGCGGTGTTGGCGAAGTACTGCGAGATCAGGTACGCGGGCTCAGGCGCGATCGAGCCGTCCTGCAGATCGCTGCCGTCGTCCCCGTCGTCCCAGGCCCAGGGCGTGTGCGCGGCGTTGTCCTCACCGTTGCCGCCCGCGAACGTCCCCCAGGAGGCGTAGGGCGGGTTGGCCGAACGGCGCACCCACAGGCCGCGTGTGACCGCCGCCTTCCGGGCGGCGGTCACGTGCGTCGTCAACGCTCGGGAGAGGGAGGAGGACCTAGTACACGCTGACGCCGTACGCGCTCAGCGCCTCGGTCACCGGCTGGAAGAAGGTCGTACCGCCGGAGGTGCAGTCGCCGCTGCCGCCGGAAGTCAGACCGATCGCCTTGGTGCCGTCGAACAGCGAACCGCCGGAGTCGCCGGGCTCGGCGCAGACGTTGGTCTGGATGAGGCCGTAGACGACGTCGCCGCCACCGTAGTTGACCGTGGCGTTGAGGGCTTGGACGGTCCCGCCGTGCACGCCGGTGGTGGAACCGCTGCGCTTGACCGACTCGCCGACGTAGGCGTTGGCGGCGGACGTGATGTCCTGGCTGGTGCCGTTGTAGAGGTTGACGGTGCCGGGGTGGCTGACGCCGGTGTTGTCGTAGCGGACGATGCCGTAGTCGTTGGTGGGGAAGCTGGAGTCGATGGTCGGGCCTACGTAGGTGCTCAGGCCGGAGTTGGTGTACCAGTTCGGGTAACCGTCGGTGCAGTGACCGGCGGTCAGGAAGTAGTAGGCGCCGCTGCTGCTCCGGACGTTGAAACCGACGGAGCAGCGCCAGCCGGCGTCGGCGTAGATGGCGGTGCCGCCGTTGAGCAGCTTCCTGAAGGTGCCGCTGACTCGTTTGACGGTGACCGCGTCGCCGTAGGAGGCGGTGGCGGACTTGAGCTCGGCAAGGTCGGCGCGCGAGACGTTGCTGTCGGCGCTCACCACGAGTTTGTTGCTCCTGGGGTCGACGACCCAGGCGGTGCCGGGGATGTCGGCAGCCTTGGTGGCGGCGCCGGCCTTGGCCAGCTGCGCTGAGCTGTGGGTGACGAGCCTCGGCACGGCACCGGCCTCGCGGACGGCCTCCGCGGCCTTCCGCGTGGTGACGTTGACCACCACGGACTTGGTCTCGGCGTCGTAGTACGAGCCGGCCGTCGAGGTGGTGCCGAGGGTCTTGGTGAGCGTGGCCGCGGCCTCGGGCGAGGCCTTGGCCGAGGGGGCGGCCTGGGCGGTGGGCGTGGTGAGCGACACCGCGAGGAGCCCGGACGCCAAGGCGATCAGCCCGGAGCGTCTGGCGGTGCGGAGGGTCTTGACCTTCACTCGTTCCTCCTGGGTGGGGACAGGGGAGACCCGTCAGGGCGGCACACGAGCCCTCGCGGACAGCGTGTCCCTGACAAGTTCCGGACGGGAGTATTCCGTGCCCCGCGTTCGGCGAACAAGAAGCCGGGGGCAGAATTTACGCGCGTAACATGTTGGTACGTGCCTGCCGGTCGAAGCGGCAAATCAACTGCTACCGCCAGTAATTGAGGCACAGTCAGGAAACCGTCGGAGAGCTGCGCCGCGTACACGGCGAGTCCGAGGAACTGGCTCTCGGTGGCCTGTGGCGGCGACGACCGGGGTCAGGGGCGGGCCACGGTACCGTGTGCTCGTTTTCGGTCGTTGGCGTCGACTGTCGAATGCGCAGCCGGCCCCCACAGGCCATCGCGGCGCTCTGATCTCACGCCTTTTCGAAGTCCACCGACAGAAGTCTGGCCGCCGTTTGTCCGCTTCGCGCTCGCCCCGCAAGCCCGCTGGTGGACGACGGCCGAGTTGCCTACACCGTCCAGGCGAGCAGAGCATCGGCAAACATGGTCGGCGAAGCCGCTGCGGAAGCAAGGCGTAACCCGCTGCGAAGAATTGAAGGGCGGAGACCTTGTCGGACGGATGGCCTGGCTTGCTTCGCGGCCGCAAGCCGCTACACCTAGGACCAACCCCGCAAAGCGGCGTCCACGACGGCGTTCACGGTGTCGCGCCCCAGGTGGTTCCCGACGAAGAAACGCCCGAAGAACAGCGGCCCGGCGGTGGCCATGCCGAATGTCTCGGGGGTGACGTCGGGCCGGAGCTGGCCGCGCTCGACGGCTGTGGTAACCGCGGGACGCAGGGCGTCGGCGATCTGGTTCAGCAGTGACTCCCGGAGGCGGCGCATACCTTCGTCGTGCCGTGAGCCCCCGAGGACCACGGCAAGGACGGCCCCCGATTGCTCGTCGTCCCAACGCTCGGCGAGCACGTTCAGACGGAAAATGAGCTCCGCTCGCGGATCGTTGCCCGAAGCGGCCCGAAGCTCCTCGGGTACCGGAGGGAGAGGGGGCATGCCGGCCTCCAGCGCGGCCAGGCGGAGGTCGAGAAGGCTCGGCCAGTGCCGGTAGACGGTTGCCCTGCCGACGCCGGCACGAGTCGCAACCGTTTGATGTGTCACGGCCTCCAGCCCACCTTCCGTGAGCAACGCGGTGGCCGCCGCGACCATGGCCTCGCGACTGCGCAATAGACGCGGATCTGTTCGATCTTCCACCTGGTACACCTTCCGCTGGTAGAACTCGAGTCGCTGCCCCTATGGGGCATCCATTGAGCAGGGGAGGGGAGCCGCGAAGACCCTGTTCGCCCCTCTCGAAGGTGGGCCCTCAAGGCGCTGCTTGTCCCGCTACATGTGCACGACGGATGCAGCGTTCTCGTTCTGCTGGGGCACGCCACGGCGGTACAGCAGCACGGTCACCACCAGACCCACCACGAAGACGGCCGCCGACCACCAGTACGCGGTGGAGTAACCCTCGAGACCGGCCTGCGCCAGGACGCCGGGGTCCTTGGGGTCACGGCCGGAGAGGTAGTTGGTGGCGGCGTCGGAGGCCATCGTGCTGAGCAGGGCGACGCCGATGGAACCGCCGACCTGCTGGACGGTGTTGACGGCGGCGGACGCGACCCCTGCGTCGGCCGCGGCCACGCCGGAGGTGGCCAGGCTCATGGCGGGCGCGATGACCGTGCCCAGCCCGATGCCGACGAGCACCAGCTGCGGCAGTACTTGTGTCACGTATTCGCTGTTCAGGTCCAGCGTGGTCATCCAGATCAGCCCAGCGGCCGCAATGGCCATGCCCAGCGGTACCACCGGCTTCGGTCCTATGCGCGCCACCAGGACGTTGTTGGCCACGGCGGAGGCGGACGACGAGGCCACGATCAGGGGCAGGAAGGCGAAGCCGGTGTTCAGAGCGCTGTAACCGAGGCTCTGCTGCAGGTAGTAGGTCAGGAACAGGAACACGCCGAACATGCCCGCGCCGGTGACGAAGAGGGCGGCGAAGGAGGCGCCGCGGTCACGGTCCAGCAAGACCCGCAGGGGCAGCAACGGATACGCCGCCCTGCTCTGCCACCACACGAAGACAGTCACCAGTACGGCGCCGGCCGCCAGCATGCCCCAGGTCGCAACCGAACCCCAGCCGTGCGTCTCGGCATTCGAGAACCCGTAGACCAGGCAGAACAGGCCGGTGGAGACCAGAAGGGCGCCGAGGACATCGAGCTTCGAGGACGTGTCGCGCGGCGTGCGGTGCAGCAGAACCGCGCCACCGACGAACGCCACCCCCGCGAAGACCACGTTGACGTACATGGTCCAGCGCCAGTCCAGGTACTGGGTCAGCACCCCACCGAGGATCAGGCCGATGGCTCCGCCGGCACCGGCGACCGAGCCCGCCACGGTGAAGGCCTTCGCCCGCTCGCGCGGATCGGTGAAGGTGGTCATCAGGAGCGACAGCGCGGACGGTGCCAGCAGGGCGGCGAACAGGCCCTGAACTGCGCGCGCGATGACGAGCATGGCAAAACCGTTCGCCGCGCCTCCCACCATGGAAGCGGCCGCGAAGCCGGCCAGACCCACCAGGAACGTCACCTTCTGCCCGACCAGGTCCGCGACCCGGCCACCCAGCAGCAGCAAGCTGCCGAAGGCCAGCGCATAGGCGGTCACCACCCACTGCCGGTCGGCGCCCGAGAAGCCCAGGTCGTGCTGGGCGGACGGCAGGGCGATGTTCACGATGGTGCCGTCGAGGACACCCATCAGCATCGACAGGGAAATGACCAACAGAATCCACCAGCGACGCCGGTGCGACAGGTCGGGCCCATTCTCAGGTGTGGTCTCGGCGCCGCAAGCAGCGACGGTGGCGTTCTGGGATATGGGGGCAGCCCTCCGGACAGCGGATGGGGGATGGAGGAAGAGAGAAAAGAAGGGATCGAGAGATCGGGTAGGGCTCATCCGGTACGGGGCGCCACTTCGCGCTCACGGGCGGGAGCACTCGGCGGCGTAGCCGCCTCGGTGAACGCGGGTGATTCAGCTCGACGAGGCCGACGGTCTCCCCCTCCAGGAGGGAGACCAGGAACAAGCCAACGACCATGGTCATTTCACGGTTCAGCGTCGGCATACGGCTGCCGTGTAGAGGCTGGATGTGGAACCACCCCGCCGGGCGGTCTCACCCGATGTGACGGGGGGCTCCCGTGTGTCGCAGCCTGAGATCGCCCGACTGCGGGGCGCGCCTCAGGCGGCAGTGCCTGGGCGCAGCGCCTCAGGATGACTGGCTCAGAGGTCGGCGCCCCGGCCGTCCGGATCGCCGGCGAGCCGGCTTTCCAGGCCCGTGATCAGCGTGTCCATCACGAGGCGGAACATGTGGTCCTGGTCAGGGCCTTCAGGGGCCGCACTCGTAGAGCCAGGGTGTGCGTCCGCGGCCCCGTCTTCGTCGGCTTCAGGGCCGTGGGGCTTGAGGGTCGACCACTGGTGGAGAGCGCCGTTGAGTTCGGCGGCGAGGACACCGACGACGACGGCGGCGATCAGCGCGGCGATCTCCGGGGCCTTCGACCGCGGTACCCCGGCGGCCGCCACGATCGCGGTGAGCGCGGTCCAGAACGGGTCGTCGGGCTGGATGAAGTCCGGCTGGTGGCTGAACGAGTAGGCCATCAGCTTGGGGTGACGGTGCGCCAGGGTCCGGAAGTCCGTGGCGAGCAGGCGGATCCGCTCCTGCCAGGGCGCGTCCTCCAGTGTCACGGTGCGGAACTGGGCGCCGACCATTCTCGTCACGCCACGCAGCACGGCTTCCTTGTTCGGCACGTGGTGGTACAGCGACATCGGATTCGCGTCGAGCTCGGTGGCGAGTTTGCGCATGGTGAGCGCCTCGACACCGTCCGCGTCGATGAGCCGCAGGGCGACGGCGTAGATCCCGGCCTCGGTCAGAGGCACGTCTCTCTTCCTCGTTCCCCGCGGAGGACGTCTCACCTTCTTTTCCATACCTCGTACGGTACCAGTTCCGTACGCAGTATGGAAATGAGCCTCATCACGGTCCCACCTGGAGTCCCGGGGTTGCACTCCACTTTCCGTACCGCGTATGGTTCCAATTCCATACGGCGTATGTTTCCGTACGGCGCCACGGCATCGACCTGCGCAGCGCGCCCTTGCCCACCCCCTCCACCCCTCCGCAGAGGAGCAAGACATGACCACGCACTCCGCGAACGACCTTCGCCCCATCCGGTCCCCGCGCGGGATCCCCCTCCTCGGCAACACGCCGCAGATCCCCGACACCAATCCGGTGGAGTACTTCGGTGAGCTGTCCAAGCAGTTCCCCGAGGGCATCTACGGCATGGACATCGCCGGCATCGAGCAGGTCTTCGTCTACGACCCGGACCTGGTGGCCGAGGTCTGCGACGAGACGCGGTTCTTCAAGCAGATCGACAAGACGCCGCTGAGCCATGTGCGGGACTACACGGGGGCGGGCCTGTTCACGGCCCACCAGCACGAAGAGGAATGGGCCATGGCCCACCGGATCCTGCTGCCGGCCTTCAGCCAGCGGGCCATGAAGACCTACTTCGGGCAGATGCTGGAGATCGCCCAGAACCTCGTCGGCAAGTGGGAGCGCCGGGAGGGTCAGCCGGTCAACATCACCGACGACTACACCCGGCTCACCCTGGACACCATCGCCCTGTCCGGCTTCGGCTACCGGTTCAAGTCCTTCGACAAGGAGGAACTGCACCCCTTCCTCAACTCGCTGCTGGAAGCGCTGATCGAGTCGATGCGGCGCTCCCAGGAGCTGCCGATGATGACCAAGCTCCGCAAGGCGGACGACAGGAAGTACCGCCAGAACATCCAGCTGATGCGCGACCTGGTCGAGAGCGTGATCAAGGAGCGCCGCGAGGGGAAGGGCACCGGCGAGGAGGACCTGCTCGGCCTGATGCTGGAGGCCACCGACCCGGAGACCGGCAAGCTGCTGGCGGACGACAACGTCCGCGACCAGGTGGTGACCTTCCTGATCGCCGGTCACGAGACCACCAGTGGCCTGCTGTCGTTCGCCACGTACTCGCTGATGCGCAACCCGCACGTGCTGGCGCAGGCGTACGCCGAGGTGGACCGCCTGCTGCCCGGTGACACGGTCCCGGACTACGACACGATCATGCAGCTGGACGTGATCCCGCGGATCCTGGAGGAGACCCTGCGCCTGTGGGCTCCGATCCCGCTGATCGCCAAGGCGCCCATCGACGACACCGTCATCGGCGACCGGTACGAGCTGAAGAAGGGAACCAGGGCCAACATCCTCATGGGCGCGCTGCACTCCCACCCCAAGGCGTGGGACCGGCCGGAGGAGTTCGACATCGACCGGTGGCTGCCGGAGAACCGCGCCCAGCAGCACCCGCACGCCTACAAGCCGTTCGGCAACGGTGTGCGTGCCTGCATCGGCCGGCAGTTCGCGCTCACCGAGGCCCGCCTGGCGCTTGCGCTCGTGCTGCAGAAGTTCAGGTTCTCCGACACCACCGACTACAAGATGGACGTCCGCGAGGCGCTGACGCGCAAGCCCGGCGACTTCCAGTTGGTCGTCCGTAAGCGTCCGGACCACCAGCGGACCGTCTTCGGCGCCACGGACCTGCAGACCGGCGACACGCAGGCGCAGGCAGCGGTCAGCGGTGTCGGTGTGAACCTGACCGTCGCCTACGGCTCCAGCCTCGGCTCGTGCGAGGACCTGGCCCGCACCATCGCCGACCGCGGCGAGCGCTCCGGCTTCGGCACCACCCTCGTCAGCCTGGACGAGCTGGGTGACAACCTGCCCTCCGAGGGCCTGCTCGCCGTCGTCGCCGCCAGCTACAACGGCAAGGCCCCCGACAACGCCCAGCGCTTCGACGACCTGCTGGCCGCCGGACTGCCTGAGGGTTCACTGTCGAACGTGCGGTACGCGCTGCTGGGCGCCGGAAACACCCAGTGGGTGGCCACCTACCAGGCATTCCCCAAGCGGATCGAGGAAGGTCTGCTGGCGGCCGGCGCCACCCCCATCGTCGAGCGCGGCATCGCGGACGCCGCCGGTGACTTCGACGGCATGGCCACGCGGTGGATGGACAACCTGTGGGCCACCCTTGCTGAGGAGTACGCCGCCGACACCTCCCAGGCGAGCGGCCCCCGTTACCAGGTCCAGCTGCTCACCGAGTCCGACGTGCGTCCCGCCATCGTCTCCGAGCAGGCGTACCCGCTCACCGTGGTGGCCAACGAGGAGCTCGTGGCCGACGCGACCGGCCTGTGGGACTTCAGTATCGAGCCGCCGCGCCCGTCCGCGAAGTCCATCACTTTCGAGCTGCCCGAGGGCGTCACCTACGACACCGGCAACCACCTGGCCGTCTTCGCCAAGAACGAACTCGCCCTGGTGGAGCGTGCGCTGAGGCGGCTCGGCGTCGACTACGACCAGGTGCTCCGGCTCGACCAGCCGGCCGGTGGCCGCACGCATCTGCCGGTCGGCACCCCGGTCACCGCCGGCATCCTGCTCACCGAGTTCCTGGAGCTGCAGGACGTGGCCACCCGGTCCCAGATCCAGACGCTGGCCGAGTACACCGAGTGCCCGTGGACGCGGCCGCAGCTCCAGGCGTACACCGCCGACACCCAGGAGGCCGAGGAGCGCTACCAGAAGGAGATCCTCGGCAAGCGCATCTCGGTGCTGGGCCTGCTGGAGCGCTTCGAGGCGATCGAGCTGCCGCTGGCGGTGTTCCTGGAGATGACGGGCCCCATCCGCCCGCGCTTCTACTCCATCTCCTCCGCCCCGTCGGCCAACCCGCGCCATGTGCGCCTGACCGTCGGCCTGCTGGAGGGCCCGGCCCTGTCCGGCGACGGCCAGTACCGCGGCACCTGCTCCTCCTACATCGCCGGCCTCGAGCCCGGGGACGTCGTCTACGGCTACGTCCGCGTGCCCTCCCCGACGTTCGCCCCGCCCGCCGACCCCGCCACGCCGCTGATCCTCATCGGCCCCGGCACCGGCATCGCGCCGCTGCGCGGCTTCCTGGAGGAGCGGGCGACACAGCACGCGAACGGCACTCAGGTGGGCCTGTCCCAGGTGTTCGTCGGCTGCCGCCACCCGGAGCACGACTACTTCTACAAGCAGGAGATGCAGGACTGGGAGCAGGCCGGGATCGCGCAGATCCACACCGCCTTCTCCGCGGTGACCGGCCACCCGGCCCGGTTCGTGCAGAACGCCATCGCCCATGCCGCCGACGCGGTGTGGCAGGCCATCGAGGACGGCGCGTACATCTACGTCTGCGGTGACGGCCGCCGCATGGCCCCCGCCGTCCGCGAGGCGCTCGCCGCCATCCACCGCCAGAAGACCGGCAGCGACGACGAGAGGGCCCAGCAGTGGCTCGCCCAGCTCGAAGCGGACGAGCGCTACCAGCAGGACGTCTTCGCCTGACTGTCGCATGCCGTCAAGGCGCGTCGGCCCCCAGCCGCCGGGAGGCGTGCGGACGTCCTGCCTCCCCCGCACGCCTCCCGGCCCCACCAGCCATTCAGACACCCCATGGCACCCATGGCTCGAACCACGGGGCCGTGCCGCTCACAGAAAGCAGATCACCATGGACACCATGCTCGCCGGACGCTTCCACCTGGACAGCAAGAAGTTCGCCGTGGAAGAGGTCCCGATCCCCGTGCCGGGCCCGGGCGAGGTCCTCATCGAGGTCAAGGCCGCCGGCGTCTGCCTCTCCGACGTCCACCTGCTCGACGGCTCCCTGGTCCCGCTGTTCGCCACCTCCGACACCATCACCGTCGGCCACGAGGTCTCCGGTGTGATCCACACGCTCGGCCCCGACCTCAAGCGCGGCCTGCCCGTCGGCACCCGCGTCACCCTGGAGGCCGGCAAGAGCTGCGGCACGTGCGCCGGGTGCGTGCGCCACCGCCCCTGCACCCAGATGCTCACCGCCGGCATCGACTACGACGGCGGCTGGGCCGAGTACGTCGTCGCCCGGGAGGACACCCTCATCCCCATCCCCGACAGCCTCCCCTTCGACCAGGCCGCGATCATCCCCGACGCGGTCTCCACCCCCTACGCCGCCGTCGTCGCCACCGCGGGCGTCCGTGCCGCCCAGTCCGTCGGCGTCTGGGGCGTGGGCGGGGTCGGCGCGCACAACGTACGCCTCGCCCGCCTGGTCGGCGCCGCCCCGATCATCGCGGTCGACCCGCTGCCCAGCGCACGCGAGCGCGCCCTGGCCTTCGGCGCGGACCTCGCGCTCGACCCGGCAGCCCCCGACTTCGCCGACCAGGTCCGCGCGGCCACCGGCGGACGCGGCCTGGACTTCGCCTTCGACTGCGCCGGCGTCCCCGCCGTCCGCGACCAGGCCGCCTCCGTGCTCGGCCTGGGCGGCTCCCTGATCCTGGTGGGTATCACGCCCCGGCCACTGACCATCACCGAGGGCCTGACCTTCAACTACCTGCAGAAGCAGGTGCGCGGTCACTACGGCGGCTTCCCCGAGTCCGTCTCCGAGCTGGTGCAGCTGACCGCGGCCGGACGCCTCGACCTGGCCCCGTCCATCACCGACCACATCCCGCTCATCGAGGCCGCCGACGCCGTCCACCGACTGGAGAACAAGATCGGCGACCCGATTCGCCTCATCCTCGTCCCCTGACGCCCGTCAGCAGGACGACAAGCCACCCTGGGCAGGGGTGAGTGGGCGCCGGTGCGTGAGGGAGCACCGGCGCCCACGGCTTTCCGGCAACCGTGGAGAGACAGAACCATGCAGACGACCGACACCCCGGGCCGTACTGTGCAGCGCAAGGATGCTCACTCCAACCGCAGACGCATCCTCGCGGCCGCCCGGCGGAAACTGCGGGAGGACCCGGACGCGAGCCTCGACAGCATCTCTCAGGCGGCCGGCATCGCCCGGCGCACCCTCTACGGACACTTCCCCAGCCGGCATGCGCTGATCGCCGACCTGACACAGGAAGCAGGCCATGAACTCCGGCAGGCGTTCGCCAGAGCCCGTACCGCGGATGCCGACCCGGTCGAGGCGATGACACGGATGGTGCTGGCGGCATGGACGGCGGGCGACCACTACCGCATGCTCATCACCTTGGGTCGGCGCCATCTGGGAGAGGACGAGATCCGCACCACCCTGGCACCGGCCCGCGCAGAAGCCGTCGCAACCCTATGGTGCGGTCAGCGTGAAGGCGTCTTCGCGGACCACCTTCCAGCACCCGTCCTCGCCCAAGCACTGGAGGCACTCATGCTGGCCCTCGCCGAGGAGAACGCCGCATGCCCGTGGGCGGACCCCACTGGTGAGGCCGCGGCAACCGCGTTCCTCGTCGCCGCCGGCGTAGCACCACAGAGGGCCGCGCTTCAGGTGCAGGAGGTCATCGGGCGAGACCGGGCAGCGGGCGACGGGTGACCTCGTGCGCGTCGTCCGCAGCGAGGCCGAGCATGCGCAGGACCATCTCGGCCAGGTCGGAGGCGGCCTCGTCGCCGTCGAGGTCCGGGCGGTCCAGCCGGAGAGCCACCAGGGACAGCAGGGTGCCACCCAGGGCGGACAGGGCGGTGGCCGCGTTGCCGCAGGTGAAACGACCTGAGGCGATGCCGATCTCCAGGTCGCGCAGGGCGCGTGGGGCGAGGCCGCGGTCGGCGTGGATGTGCGCCAGGCCGCGGTCGCGCAGGATCCGCATGAGTTCCGGGTGGGAGTCGGCCATCCGGGCGGTGAGCCGGAAACCGGCCGCGACCAGCTCGGCCGGGTCGTCGATGCCTTCCACGCACGCGTCGATGACCTGCCCGAACTCCTCCAGGGCGTCCGTCACCGCCGCGTCGAACAGCTCCGTCTTCGACTCGAAGTGGTTGTAGAAGGACCCGAAGCCGACATCGGCGCGCTCGGCGATGGCCTGGATGCTCGCGCTCGTGTCCCCGGTTTCCGCAAGGATCTGCCGGGCCGCGCGAACGAGCGCCTGGCGGGTCTCGGCACGGCGTCGCTCGAAGCGGTTCTTGGGCGGGGCTGACGTCGGCATACGGCCCAGTGTAACCGCCGCAGCGATGACACTGCCATTACTGATGAGATCCTCAATTATTTGGGCTGCACCTATTGACGACGAGAAACGGCAGAGTTGATGATTTCCTCATTACGGCAGTGTTGCTTGGAGGACACCATGTCCCACATCCCCGTTGACAAGGGCGGTCCTCTGACGCCCCACCAAGACCTCCACAGTGAGCAGGGCGCCCTGCGCGGTGAACACCCCGGACGAGCCCGGAATCCGGTGATCAAGGTGGCGGATCTGGCCTGGCTGGAGTTCGAGAAGCCGGACCTGGACCGGGCCGAGGTGTTTGCCCGTGACTTCGGATTCGCCGTCGCCGCCCGCACCGAGCGGGAACTGTGGCTGCGCGGCACCTTCGCGGGCTCCCCCTGCATGGTCATCCGCTCCGGGTCGGCATCCCGCTTCATCGGGCCGGCGTTCCGCGCGGCCGAACGGGGCGATCTGGACCGGCTCGCCCGCGCGACCGGTAGTGAGGTCCGGGACATCGACGTACCCGGCGGCGGACAGTCGGTCACCCTGCTCGATCCCTCCGGCTTCCCGGTCCGGGTCGTGCACTGCGTCCAGCAGCTGCCCGCCCTGCCCGAGCAGCAGCCGCTGATCCTCAACACCGGCGTCGAAGGCCGCCGTACGAACGCCACCCAGCGCCCGCCCCGCGAGCCGTCGCGTATTCAGCGGCTCGGGCACGTGGTGCTGGAGACACGGGTGTTCATGCGAGCCCTGAACTGGTACCTGGACACCCTCGGAATGATCGTGTCCGACTTCCTGTTCCTGGACGGGCAGCGCCGGCGCGGGCCGACCATGGCCTTCATCCGCTGTGACCAGGACAGCACGCCCGTGGACCACCACACCCTCGCCCTGCACCTCGGGCCCGGCACCGGCTATGTCCACTCCGCCTACCAGGTCACCGACCTCGACGCGATCGCCGCCGGCGGGGAGTACCTGGCCGAGCGCGGCTATCGGCGCAGCTGGGGGATCGGCCGGCACATCCAGGGCAGCCAGCTCTTCGACTACTGGCGCGACCCCGACCGCTTCATGCTGGAGCACTTCGCCGACGGCGACCTGTTCTCCTGCGATCTCGAACCCGGATGGGCGCCTATGTCGGCGAGCGGTCTCGCGCAGTGGGGGCCGCCGGTCACCCGCGACTTCCTGGGCGCCAACCCGTCCCCCGCCAAGCTCCGCGAGGTCATGACGGCCCTGCGCGGCGACAACGAACTCGACCCCGCACGCCTGCTGGGCCTGATGAAAGCGATGAGCTCATGAGCACCAACGTTCTGCGCACCACCGACGGCTGGTGGGCCGTCCGGGACGAGCGCGCCGTCCGCATCGAGACCAAGGCGGTCACCACCGCCGAGCTGATCGCCGACCGGGACGCGGTCCGCGACGCCGCCGCCTCCGGCGCCAGCGGCACACCCGTCGCCGACCTCGTGGCGCTGCCTCCGGTCACCACCCCGTGCCGGGTGGTCGCCCAGATGGTCAACTACCGCAGCCACGCCAAGGATTCGGGGTTCACCGGCGACATCCCGCCCACCTTCTTCCGCAAGGCGTCGGGCTCGGTCAGCGGTCCGCACGAGCCGATCATCCGCCCCGCGCACGTGAAGTTCCTCGACTACGAGGTGGAACTCGGCCTCGTCATGGGCGCGCCGCTGCCCGTCGGCACCGTCGTCGAAGAGCAGGACCTCCCCCGCCACGTCGCCGGCCTCGTCCTCACCAACGACGTCAGCGCCCGCGACGTCCAGCTGACCAAGACCCAGTTCTACGAGAGCAAGTCCTACCCGACCTTCACCCCGACCGGTCCCTACCTGGCCCTGCTGGAGGACGAGGACTTCGCCCATCTGCTGAACCTGCGACTGCGGCTGAACGTCAACGGAGTACCGCGCCAGGACCGCACCCTCGCCGACATGATCGTACGACCGGCGCAGGCGCTCACCCTGCTCGCCCGCTTCCAGGCCCTCGACCCGGGCGACCTGCTACTCACCGGCACACCCGGCGGCACCGCCCTGAAGGCCCCGCCCAAGCCGGTCGAGAAGATCGCTGCCCTGCTGCCGCCCGCACTGAAGTGGAAGGCGTTCTTCAAGGGCCAGGCCAAGAACCCCCACTACCTGCAGAACGGTGACCTCGTCACCGCCACCATCGCCACCCCCGACGGGCGCATCGACCTGGGTGAGCAGCGGACCGCTGTGGCGGACGCGACGTGAGCGCCGCATCCCGGAGGCCGGTGGTCATCATCGGTGCGGGACCCGTCGGAGTCACGGCCGCGCTCCTGCTCGCCCGGTACGGGGTGCGCAGCCTGCTCCTCGAACGTCACCGGGACGTCTACCCCCTGCCGCGTGCCGTCGTCGTGGACGACGAGGTTCGCCGGATCCTGCAGAGCGTCGGTGTCCACGAGGAGTTCGCCGCCCTCGCCCGGCCGGCGCCCGGGTTGCGGCTGCTGGACGCCCGGCGCCGCGTGATCGCCGAGTTCCCGCGGTCCCTGCACGGCCACCACGGCTTCCCCCAGACCAGCATGTTCGACCAGCCGGAGCTGGAACGGCTGCTGCGCGACGCCCTGGCCCGTCGCCCCGAGTGCGAGCTGCGGGGCGGGGTGGAGGTCGTGTCCGTCAACCAGGACACCGACGGAACGGCTCCGGTCCGGGTCACCTTCCGCAGCGACGGCAGCGACGAGGACGAGCACGTGTGGGCCGACGCCGTCCTCGGCTGCGACGGCGCCGGCAGCCTCACCCGCGACGCCATCGGCGCCGTGTGGGAGGACCTGCACTTCGAGGAGAGCTGGCGGGTCATCGACGTACGCACCAGCCTCCCGGTGCGCACTTGGGAAGGCGCCGAGCAGATCTGCTGCCCCACCCGGCCGGCCACCTTCATGCGGGTCGGCGAGGACCGCTACCGCTGGGAGTTCCGGCTGGACGACGACGAGTGCCTGGACGGCCCGCAGGGGCGGGAGCAGCTGCACGAGCTGGTCGCCCCCTGGGTCGACCTGCCGTCCGCTGCCCACGGGGGCGACGACTTCGAGGTGATCCGGCAGGCGCGGTACACCTTCCGGGCCCGCCTCGCCGACCGGTGGCGCCGGGGACGCGTCTTCCTGCTGGGCGACGCGGCCCACCTCACCCCGCCCTTCATCGGGCAGGGCCTGTGCGCAGGACTGCGCGACGCCCGCAACCTCACCTGGAAACTCGCCCGCGTCCTTCAGCAGGGCGCGGACGACCGTCTGCTGGACACCTACCAGCAGGAGCGCAAGCCGCACGCCCGCCACGTGATCCGTGTAGCGGTCGCCGTCGGCTGGGCCATGACCGGGGGGCAGGACCGCGGTGCGGCCCTCCGACGGGCCGTGGTGGGCGCGGTATGCCGCGTCCCCGGCGTGACCGCGGCGGTGAGCCGCGACCTCAGCCCCGCACTGACGGCCAATCCGCTGGTACGGCGCCGCCCCCGGCTGACCGGCCGTTCACTGGCCGGCACCTTCTGCCCACAACCCTCTGTGCTGTACGACGGCAGGCGAGAGCGCCTCGACGACACCCTCGGGGACTCCTTCGCCCTGCTGACCGCTGTGCCGCCCACCCCGCGCATGACGGGCGTGGCCACGGCCCTGGACGCCTCCGTGATCCATGTCGACGACCTGGACGACGACGGCACCCTGGCCGCCTGGCTGGCACGCGGCCGGGCCGACGCCGCCCTGCTGCGCCCCGACCGCGTCGTACTGGACACCGTCCCCACCGGCACCGGCCACTTCACGGACGCCGCCGCCTGGGCTCCCCTGCTGCACACGGCCCGCCGCCCCGCCGAAGCCCCGCCCGCACCCTGACGAGGAACACCACACCATGACCACCCCGCACGCCACGCCTTGTCCGGAGCCCTTCCTTCCGCCCGACCCCGAAGCGGCCGTCGGCAGCCGCATCGCGGACTTCGCCCGCTGGGCCGCCCGGCACCAGGGCGCCGACGGCGTCCAGGACCCCACCGACTACCAGGCCCTGCACCACTGGTCCGTCACCGACCTGGAAGGCTTCTGGGCCGCGGTGTGGGAGTACTTCGACATCGACGCCGCCACACCGTACGAGCGGGTGCTGGCCGAGGAGACCATGCCCGGCGTCCGCTGGTTCCCCGGCGCCACCCTCAACTACGCCCACCACGCCCTGCGCAACCTGCACCCGGACGCACCCGCGATCACCGCGCTGGACGAGACGGGAGCCGCCTACGAGATCACGGGACGACAGCTGCGCGCCCGGGTCGCCTCGGTCGCCGCCACACTGCGCGACCTGGGCGTCGGACAGGGCGACCGGGTGGTCGGCTACCTGCCCAACACCCCCCACGCCGTCATCGCCTTCCTCGCCACCGCAAGTCTTGGCGCGGTGTGGTCGGTGTGCGGCCAGGACTACGCGCCCAAGGCTGCGGCCGACCGTTTCACCCAGCTGGAACCGACGGTGCTCGTCACGGCCGACGGCTACCTCTTCAACGGCACCCGCCACGACCGCCGCGCCGCATCGCTCGAACTTGCCGGTGCCCTTCCCACACTGAAGGCCACCGTGCTCGTGGATCACCTGGGGCTCGCCTGGCCCGAGACTCGGCACCCGCAGCTGACGGTGCCCTGGGAGGACGCGGCCACCCGCACCGAGTACCTCGCCATCACGCCGGTCCCGTTCGACCACCCGCTGTGGATCGTCTTCTCCTCCGGCACCACCGGCCTGCCCAAAGGCATCGTCCACGGCCACGGCGGCGTCCTGCTGGAGCATTTCAAGACCCTCGGCCTGCACTGCGACCTGGGCGTCGGGGACCGCCTGCTGTGGTACACCACCACCCACTGGATGATGTGGAACCTCGTCGTCTCCACCCTGCTGACCGGCGCCACCACCTGCACCTACGACGGCAGCCCCGCACCGCAGGCGCGCCCGGACATCCTGTGGCAGCTGGCGGCCCGCCACAAGGTCACCGTCTTCGGCACCAGCCCCCAGTACCTGCTGGCCATGGCCAAACTGGGCATCGAACCCTCCGTGCACGACCTGTCGGCCGTCCGCGCCATCGGCAGCACCGGCTCCACCCTGCCCGCATCCACCTACCCGTGGGTCCGCGACCACGTGGGCGCCGGTATCCAGTTGGCCTCCACCAGCGGCGGCACCGACGTCGTCTCCGCCTTCGCCGGAAGCGCACCCACCACCCCGGTATGGGCGGGTGAGCTGTCGGCCCCCAACCTCGGCGTGGCGCTCGCGGCGTACGACGGCGCGGGACGGCCGGTCGTCGACCAGGTCGGCGAACTGGTCGTCACCCGCCCGATGCCCTCCATGCCGCTGTACTTCTGGAACGACCCCGACGGCACCCGCTACCGCGACGCCTACTTCACCGCCTACCCGGGCGTGTGGCGGCACGGCGACTGGATCACGATCACGGGTCACGGCTCGGTGATCGTGCACGGCCGCTCCGACGCCACCCTCAACCGCAACGGCGTGCGCCTGGGCAGCGCCGACATCCACGACATCGTCGAACGCCTCCCCGAGATCACCGAAGCCCTCGTCATCGGCGCGGAGGAATCCGACGGCGGCTACTGGATGCCGCTCTTCGTCGTCCTCGCGGACGGGCACGTCCTGGACGATGCCCTGCGCGAGAAAATCCGCGACGCGATCCGCACCGGCGCCTCACCCCGCCACGTCCCCGACGAGATCCTCGCCGTACCGGCCATCCCGCACACCAGGACCGGCAAGAAACTTGAGGTCCCGGTGAAGCGCCTGCTCCAGGGGGCGCCCGCCGAGCAGGTCCTCAATCCCTCCGCGGTCGACAACCCCGACCTGATCGCCTACTTCGCCGGCCTGGGAGCCAAACGCCGCCAGGCCCCTTGTCCGCACACCCCCGAGGGCGTCTCGTGATCCTCTCCACCTCGCTGACCTGTCTCATCGCGTTGATCTTCGCCTTGCTGGGCGCGGCCAAGATTCTGGCCCTGGGTCCGATGCCCGAGCTGGCCGCCCACGCCGGCTTCACCACCGCGGCCTACCGGGTCATCGGCGGGCTGGAGCTGGCGGGCGCCATCGGCGTGGCCCTCGGCCCGGTCGTACCGCTGTGCGGCGGGCTGGCCGGTATCGGGCTGCTGATGCTGCTCGCCGGTGCCGTGACGACGCACGTACGCAAGGGCGACGGGCTGACCAAGCTCCTCCCCGCGGTGACATGCGCGGCCCTGGTCGCCTGGTATCTCGTACTCCTCGCCGGCCTCTGACCCGTTCCGGGAGACTGTCGGCGGCCACTCGTCCTGTTAGCGAGCCCACGGCGGGGCTGGCAGACTGACTCTGTGGTTCCGCTGATGGTCGCGGCGGATCAGATCGCGTCCTCATCGCTTACCGGCGCCAGTGTGGTGTCAGTCTGCGCACTGCTCTTCACCGTCGCGTCGTTCTGGTGGCTCAACGCCCGACAGGGACGCCTGCAGGCGTGGGAACCTCATTCCTTCGCGGCCATCGTCCACGGTTCCACGGCACGCCTACGACTGCCGCTCGTCCTGCACAACACCGGTCCCAAACCGATCGTCGTGCAGGACCTCATCCTGACCTTCCCCGATGAGCCCGCCTCTCATCTGCCACTCCTGTGGGTGTCCTCCCCGTCCCGGCTCCAACCGGGGCCGGACGAGGAGGCGAAGTTGCCCGCCGGATTCGTCGTGTCCGGCAGAGAAGCGCAACAACTCTTCCTCGAGTTCGAGGCACCGTTTTCCGGATTCCTCCCGGAGGCCCGTGACTACAAGGCCCAGATACAGGTGCGGGTCGGCCACCGCAAGGGTTGGCGGCCCCTGCTGACGTTCAGCTTGAGGGCCGCCAACATCATCGATCCAGGTCGCTACACCGTCTACAACAACGCACCGGTCGAGCTGACGAAGGAAGACCAGAGGAGAGCGGATGCCGCGCTCCTCGAACTGCTGGAAGAGCACGGGGACGACTCCCCTCCGGGCGGCAGGAGACAAGGAGACCCTCCGAATGACGAAGGTGACGCCGACACGAACCGCTGATATCGCCGTCCGTCCTCTGACGTGGACAGCGGTGGCACCGGCCCCGCCGGGCCACCACAGCCACCGCACCGATCACTCGCGTCAGTCGACGCAACCGGCCGCCGCGAGGTCGAGCGCAATGTCCGTGATCATGCCCGCCTGGCCGCCGACCATCCTGCGCCGGCCGGTTTCGATAGGGATCGCCCGGGTGTCCAGGCCGTGACGGCGCGCCGCGGCAACGGCGTGCCGGAGGAACCCGGAGTACACGCCCGCGTACCCGAGGGCGAGCATCTCGCGGTCCACCCGCACCTCGCGGGCCTGCAGGGGGGCGGACGATGTCGGTCGGCAGCGTCCATCAGGCAGAACAGGTCGCAGCTTCCGCGAATGAACAGCCTGCGGACGAGAAGCCCGTGCGCCCCTCGGCGGGGGCAGGCATAGCCTCAGACACCTCCAGGGGCGTTCGGCTTTGCGGGGGCGAAGGCTATGACTGTTGTCGCCAAGGGCCCCGGCCGGATTTGCCGTAAGACGTGCGTCATCACTGTGCCCTCGTGTCGAGTGCTCGGTGGAGGAGAACCCGAGGGGCAACGGTGCCGACGCCGGGGCTGCAGCACACCCGCCCGGAAGCCCCCGCCGGCCGCGTCTGCAGGGGCTTGCCGTCGAACGCCTCTCTCACACGCCCCTATAACGGGGGATCGGTAGGTACCGTTCTGAGCAGGTTGAAGACCTCTCGGGCGGCATGTCGATTGAGGCATCGGATGATCTCAGCCCGGTCTTGCCCTCTTGGGTACGGCGTTTGTAGCACGCCTGGGTGCGGGGATCGACGCGCAGCCGGGTGAACACGATGCGGTGCAGGGCAGCGTTGGCCTGCCGGTCGCCGCCATGGTTGAGCCGGCGCGAGGTACGACGGCAGGAGGAGCACTCGATGGGACTGACTCCGCACCAAGCGGCAAAGGACGCTTCGGTGCTCAGCCGCTCGGGACTGCCCCCCATGGTGATCAAGAGAGTGACGGCCTGTCCGGGCCGATACCCACCGGTATGAGCAGCTGCGTGCGTGGCGTTCGACGAGCCGGGTCAGGCGCTGGCTCAGCTCATCGATCTGCCCGGTGAGCTGTTCGATGCGCTCGGCGAGCATGCGCAGGGTCATACGGGTGACCTGGGCTATGACCAGGACAGCCTTGAGCTGATTGATGGCCTGGGTGCGGTGCGAGCCTTGACCGCGGAATCCTTGGCGAGTTTGAACAACCGGGCGCTGTGCGCCGGACCGTCGCCCGTTTTGGCCCTGGCCCGGGCGCGGCCATTGAGCACGTCCCGCGCAGCAGCCTGCGCGTCGAGCGGGTCCGACTTCCCGAGCAGACGGCGAGCGGTGCGGTCGGGCCGGTTCACCTCATACACCTGGACCTGCTGAGCAGCAGGTAACGGGACAGGACCCCTCCGAAGGTGCCGGTGCCCTCCACACCGGCCCGGCGCACCTTACCCAGCTTGCGGGCCCGGGCGAGCAGCCGACGGTAGCCGGTCGCTGTGGCCGGAAAAGCCACAAGGGCCCAGGCCAACCTGGACCGTCGTACGCATGTCCGGCGGCCAAGCCCGCGTGATCCCTGCGCCGCTCCAGCAGTAGACGCAGCACTTCCGGCGCACGTGTCCCGAGCGGGCGCGTCGCTGCTGCCCGAGGCACGCGGCCTCGGGCAGTCGGCTTCAGTCCCGGCCCTTGCCCCGCAGCGCTTGGTGACGTCGCAGAGCCACCGCCCGGAGCCGCTCCCTCAGCTCATCCTGGTCTGCGCCACGAGTCTTGTCGGCATGGCAATTAGGGCAGAGGGCAATCATCGCGCTCGGGTAGTCGCGCCCACCTGCCGCATGGTTGTCGATGTGATCGACTTCGAGGAGCGGTTCTCCCGTCGTCGTGCGATACGGCAGATCCGGCAGAAGACACTCCGGGTTCTCACAACGGCCTTCGCTGCGCCTGAGAACTGCCCGTCTCGCGCCGTCGTCCCGTTCACGGCGCTCTGTCGTCGTCTCACGGCGGACCTCGTGCCCGCCCGCTGCTTCACACTCCAACAGTGTGTCGCATGCGGCGTTGTAGGCAGCCTCTGTTTTCTCCAAGCCGAAAGCATCAGTCGTCCCGCTCCTTGAGGGCACGACGGCATCGTCGACAACCAGTACGCTCTTCACCCCGACGCCAAATCTCCCGATCGCACCAGCACGCATTCGGGACATGGCCATTCTGCGGATCGTCCCGGCGGCTGCTTCGCTGATCGGCTCGTCCAACGGCTCTGCATGCCGGCCACCATGCAAGCGAAGCCGGGTGCCCTGCAAACCGGCAAACCGCGTCATTCCGAAGACACGCGAAACTCGAATTCGGGACGGTCCCACGGCACGGCGGGCGGATTCGCGAGCGCGGTCCCGATCCGCACTGCACCTGCGCGGTGGTAGAAGTCCTCGGCGGGCAGATGCGACACGACCTTGACACGGTCGAGCCCGGCGGCACGGGCCTCGGACTGCATGTGCGCGACGAGCAGCCGTCCAATACCCCGTCCTTGCGCTTCGTCAGCGACGAACAGCAGGTCGAGCTCCGGTGGAGCGAGGACGAGCGAGTAGAACCCGAGGACCCGGCCTCCATGCTCGTCGGCGCCGACGGCCACAAAGGCGCGGTGGGCCTCGATGTAATCAGGCCCGACTCGGTAGCCCGCGACTGCGGCTGCGTACTTACCCGCGTAGGCGCCTGAGCCACGCACGAGCCGCGTGAGCCGTTTGGCATCCCGCGCAACGGCCCTCCGTATCGTGATCGGCTGGCTGATCGGGGAAGTGCGTGAACTCATCGGGAGAGTATTTCGCACCGGGGCGTGCCGCCGTGCGGCGGGTCGGCTGCTCGGGCAGGATTCCTGCACCGCTCCCGGGGACCGCCTGCCCAGGCCCCGATCGACCACGTCACTGCCGCCGCATCGACCGCCCGGGGCGACCGCCGAGGCAAAGCCGAGTTCCCGGCCGGGCCGGCGCGGAGCTGGGCCGCGGACAGCAACGGCATGACCGCCAGGGGCAGGGCGGCGAGGGCGACGCCGGGGATGGAGCGTTCCTCCTCGCCGGTGCCGACCAAGGCGCGGACGGCGTCGACGCTGAGACAGGCGGCGAGCGCGAAGAAGGACACCGTGATGATCCGCAGGCTGGTCTTCTCGCGGGCCTGGCGCACCGCGTGGTCGGCCGCGGAGAACTGCCTGGCAAGCGGCAGCCGATGAGACGTCGATGACGGAGTCCAGGCCGAAGCCGATCAGCGCGGTGGAAGTGGCGAGAGCGCCGGCGGTGACGGCGACGATCGCCTCGATCACGTTGTAGGTGAGCGTCGCGGCCACAAGGAGGCGTATGCGGCGGGCGAGGAAATCGCGGCGTGCCGGGGGCGGTTCGAGGTATGTCGCGGTCATCAGCAGCACCCCTGGCCGTCGGCATCGGCGCATGTCCGGTCCGTCTTGATGGCCACCACGACGGTGCGCAGGTCGTCCAGCGCGTGATCGACTCGTTCGTCGGCCAGCTCGTAGCGGGTGCGACGTCCATCGGGGATGGCCACGACCAGGCCGCAGCCGCGCAGGCAGGCAGGCAAGGTGGTTCGACAGCCGGGTGCGGGAGATCCCGAGCGCATGGGCGAGATCGGCTGGGCAGGCCGGAGCTTCGCGCAGGGCGAGCAGGATACGACAGCAGATCGGGTCGGCGAGCGCGCGGCCGAACCGGGCAGGGCGCAGCGGTCCTTGCGGCGTACCTCCTGCGCCTCGGCCGGTTCATCGAGACCGGTCCGAACGCTGGTGACGCACCGAAGGGGTCAGCGGTGGGCCGTGCCGGCGCACCTTCGCTTGCGGCCTCGCGAGGTGGGAGGCGGGACTGGAGACCGTGCCGACCGCGGTCGGTCATCAACAAGCGACTGTCACCAGCACTTTCCCCACACACACCAACCGATGGGGTGTCATGTCCGGTGTGACACGTCTGTTACGTCTACGCAGAGCCCTTGTGCGATTCCTTTAGAGGGCTCAATCTTTCGACTGACGCACAGGAGAAGCACAGGCGAGGGCCCGATGGAAGTCCCTGAACTTGACATGCTCACGACCGATTAACTCGCCGTGTCGTTTCGGTGCCCGCACTACCCCCACTAGCGCACCACCGATTGAGGAGGATCCCTCAGATGGCAGTGATGCGTCATTCCAGGCGAAGACTGGCCGCGATCAGCGCGACGGCCACCGCGATGCTCGTCGCAGGCCTCGTCTCCGCCGTCCCCGCCGACGCGGCTCCAGCCGCTCCCGAAGGCCGCATCCAGTACGAGGGGGCGGCGAACTCCGTCGCCGGCAGCTACCTCGTGACCCTGAAGGCGAACGCGGCGAAGGCCGGCTCCGCCGAGGGCCGGGCCCTGGCCAAGCGCTACGGCGCCACGATCGAGCGCACGTACCGCAAGGCCCTGAACGGCTATGCGATCGAGGCGTCCAAGGCGGAGGCAAAACGATTCGCCGCCGACCCGGCCGTCGCGTCCGTCGTCCAGAACCGCACCTTTCACATCGACGCGACCCAGACCAACCCGCCCTCCTGGGGCCTGGACCGCATCGACCAGAAGAACCTCCCGCTGGACAGCAAGTACACCTACCCGGACTCGGCCGGGCAGGGCGTGACGGCGTACATCATCGACACCGGTGTCCGCATCACGCACACAGACTTCGGCGGGCGCGCCTCCTACGGCTACGACGCCGTCGACAACGACAACACCGCCCAGGACGGCAACGGCCACGGCACACACGTCGCCGGCACCGTCGCCGGAAACTCCTACGGCGTCGCCAAGAAGGCGAAGATCGTCGCCGTGCGCGTGCTGAACAACTCCGGCTCCGGCACCACCGCCCAGGTCGTCGCAGGTATCGACTGGGTCGCCCAGAACCACTCGGGCCCGTCCGTCGCCAACATGTCCCTCGGCGGCGGCGCCGACAGCGCTCTCGACACCGCAGTCCGCAACGCCATCGCCTCCGGTGTCACGTTCGCGGTCGCGGCGGGCAACGACAGCGCCAACGCCTCCAACTACTCCCCCGCGCGGGTGAGCGAGGCCATCACGGTCGGCTCGACCACCTCCAGCGACGCTCGCTCCAGCTTCTCCAACTACGGCTCCATCCTGGACATCTTCGCGCCGGGCTCCTCGATCACCTCGGCCTGGAACAGCAGCGACACCGCCACCAACACCATCTCCGGTACGTCGATGGCGACACCGCACGTCACCGGAGCAGCAGCTGTCTACCTGGCCGACCACCCCGGCTCCACCCCCGCGCAGGTCGCCTCGGGACTCGTCGCCGCCGCCTCCACCGGCGTCGTCGGCAACCCCGGCACGGGCTCACCCAACCGCCTGCTGAACGTCGGCGGCGGCACGACGACCCCGCCCGGCCCGCGCTTCGAGAACACCACCGACTACGCGATCAACGACAACTCGACCGTGGAGTCCCCGGTCACGGTCAGCGGAGTGACGGGCAACGCGCCCGCCGCCCTCGCCGTCGAGGTCCACATCGTCCACACCTACATAGGCGACCTCCAGGTCCAGCTGATCGCCCCCGACGGCACGGCCTACACCCTCAAGGCGTATGGCACCGGCGGCAGTTCGGACGACATCAACACCACGTACTCGGTCAACGCCTCCTCCGAGGTGGCCAACGGCACGTGGAAGCTGAGGGTCAGCGACAACGCGGCCCTGGACACCGGGAAGATCGACTCCTGGGCGCTCCAGTTCTGACGTTCACCCCGTGAAAACCTCGTCCTCGCGTCGAACGGCACCGGGTCAGTGACCCAGCCCGCCGCGAGGACGAGGCGTGCCTCCCGCGCTGCGGTTGTGAACCCGGTGGCCCTCCCTGCGCCGACGGTCGCCGGAAGCTCAACCGGTCCGGCTGGCCAACGGGCGGATGCGGGCGTCAGCAGCCGAGGGCGAGTCCCCGCCTCCTTGGCGATGCGCGTCACACGATGCGTCATTGGGGTATCGAAGGCGTGAGCGCCCGCGGGGCCCCAGATACTCCAGCAGGCATCGCCCTCTCAGCCGAGTTGTGCCGCCCGCCGCGCCTCTGATCAACGGCTCACGCCGAGCGTGGCCTCCTCCGCCGGGTCCGCGTCCGCGGCATCGCTGAGTCCGAGCCGCAGGTGCTCGATGTGGTAGACGGCCTGGTCGAGGAGTTCGGCGACGTGGTTGTCGTAGAGCGCGTAGATCACCGAGCGGCCCTGGCGTCGGCCGACGACCAGGCCGAGGTTGCGCAGCAGGCGCAGCTGGTGGGAGCAGGCGGACTGTTCCATGCCGACCTCGGTGGCGAGTTCGGTGGCGGGGCACGGACCCTCCCGCAGGCGGGAGAGGATCAGCAGCCGGGAGGGGGTGGCCAGGGCCTGAAGGGTGGTGGCCACCCGGTCGGCGCTGTCCGCGTCCAGGCGCGTGCGCGGGACGGGGTTGTCGGCGGGAGCTGCTCCATGGCCCATGGTGGCCATCATACAAGCAACACTTGAAGAGGTCTTCATATGTACCTGTATGGTGGTCGAGTCGAACCGTCCTGCCCTCCCGAAGGGTTCTTCGTCATGTCTTCCACCCTGACCGAGCGGCCCGCGCCCGCCGCGACCTCGCGCCCGGACGCCCCCTCCCGGCGGCGAACCCGGGTCTTCGCACTGCCCGAGGCCCGTTGGGCCGCGGCGGCCACAGTGCTGTTCCTGCTCGCACTCCCGCTGCAGCTGACCGGCGCACCCGCCGGGATGTGGGGATCGCTGTACGGGCTCGCCTACGTTGCGGGCGGTTGGGAGCCGGCGCTGGCCGGACTGCAGGCGCTGCGGGAGAAGACCCTCGACGTCGACCTGCTGATGATCGTGGCCACACTCGGGGCGGCAGCCGTCGGACAGGTCATGGACGGCGCCCTGCTGATCGTCATCTTCGCCACCTCCGGCGCCCTGGAGGCCCTGGCCACCGCCCGCACCGCCGAATCGGTTCGCGGACTGCTCGACCTCGCCCCGGCCACCGCGACCCGGCTGCACGACGACGGTACCGAGGAGACCGTGCCCACCGCCGGGCTCGCCGTCGGGGACACGGTCCTGGTGCGGCCCGGCGAGCGGATCGGCGCCGACGGGCGGGTGCTGGACGGGGCGAGCGAGGTGGACCAGGCCACCATCACGGGCGAGCCGCTGCCCGTGGCGAAGGAACCGGGCGACGAGGTGTTCGCGGGCACCCTCAACGACACCGGCGCACTGCGGATCAAGGTCGAGCGGGACGCCTCGGACTCGGTGATCGCCCGGATCGTGCAGATGGTCGAGGAGGCGTCGGAGACGAAGGCGCCGACCCAGTTGTTCATCGAGAAGGTCGAACAGCGCTACTCCATCGGCATGGTGGCGGCCACGCTCGCCGTGTTCGCCGTGCCGCTCGCGTTCGGCGCCGCGCTGACCGGGTCGTTGCTGCGGGCCATGACCTTCATGATCGTCGCCTCGCCGTGTGCGGTCGTCCTGGCGACCATGCCGCCGCTGCTGTCCGCGATCGCCAACGCCGGACGGCACGGTGTCCTCGTGAAGTCGGCCGTAGTGATGGAGCGCCTCGGCCAGATCGATACGGTCGCTCTGGACAAGACCGGCACGCTCACCGAGGGCACCCCGCGCGTGACCGACGTCCGTCCGCTGTCCGGATCCGGGCTGACGGAGGGAGAGTTGCTGCGGCTCGCCGCGGCGGCCGAGCACCCCAGCGAGCATCCGCTGGCCCGCGCCGTCGTGAACGCCGCCCGTGCCCGTGGTCTCGCCCTGCCCGTCGCGGAGGACTTCACCTCCACCCCAGGCGCCGGAGTCACCGCCACCGTGAACGGCCGCGAGATCGCGGTCGGCTCCCCCGCCCGACTGCTGTCCGGTGCCGAGGGCGCGCACACCGCCGTCGCCGCCGAAATGGAGGACGGCGGGCGTACCGCGGTCCTGGTGGTGGCCGACGGCACGCCGGCCGGGGTTCTGGGCATCGCCGACCGACTGCGGCCGGACGCCGCCGCCACCATCTCATCGCTCACCTCACTCGCCGGAACGCCGCCGACGCTGGTCACCGGTGACAATCCCCGCGCCGCCGCCCACCTGGCGGCCGAGGTCGGCATCACCGACGTCCGCGCCGGACTGCTCCCGCAGGACAAGGTGGCCGCGGTCAGGGAACTGGAGCAGGCCGGCCGCAAGGTCCTGGTCGTGGGGGACGGCGTCAACGACGCGCCCGCCCTGGCCGCCGCCCACACCGGCATCGCCATGGGCCGAGCCGGCTCTGACCTGGCCCTGGAGACCGCCGACGCGGTGATCGTGCGCGACGAGCTGGCCACCGTGCCCGCCGTCATCGCCCTCTCCCGCCGGGCCCGCCGCCTGGTGGTGCAGAACCTGGCCATCGCCGCCCTGTTCATCTCCGGCCTGGTCGTCTGGGACCTCACCGCCGCCCTCCCCCTGCCCCTCGGCGTCCTCGGCCACGAGGGCTCGACCGTCATCGTCGGCCTCAACGGCCTGCGGCTCCTGCGCGAGGCCGCCTGGACCCGGGCCCGCACGGAGGGCCAGCCCTGACTCGCCCAGCCCCACGGCCCGCCGTACCCGCGCAGGTGCGGCGGGCCGTTGCCGTCTGATTGCTCCGGCAGCACTGCTGAACCCGGGCGATGCCACCCACCCACACATGACCGGGCGTTCATATGGACATGGATTTCATTTCCATCTACGGTGGAGCGTGCCGACCCGGCACAAGCCATAGGGGGTGATGCGCCATGGGCGGCCGGATGACCCGACAACGCAAGGCCGTCACGCGCGCACTCGCGGGCTGCCAGGACTTCGTCTCGGCCCAGGAGTTGTACGCCCTTCTGGTGTCCGGCGATCACGCGATCGGCCTGACCACCGTCTACCGCGCCCTGCGCGAGCTGGAGGCGGACGGCGGCGTCGATGTCGTACGCGACGAGGCCGGCGGGCGGCTCTACCGGCTGCGCCCCGCCGACGGACACCGCCACTACCTGATGTGCCGCGACTGCGGTCGCAGCCGGCCGGTGGACTCCGAGGTCGTCGAGGAGTGGGCGGGCCGGATCGCCGCCGACACCGGCTTCACCGCGGTCGAGCACACCGTCGAACTCACCGGCGTCTGCGCCGACTGTCTGGCCCGCACAGACGGAGGCCGGCCGTCCGGGAACGAAGGAGAAGAACCCCCATGCCACTGGGATCGCGCCCCGGGCCCCCGGGGCCCAGTCCACAGTTGCGCGAGCTGAAGGAGACCGTGCGCACTCTCCTCGATCTCGACGACGACACCGCCGTCCTGATCCGCCAGCTCGCCTGTACCGAACCGGGCTGCCCGCCGCTGGAAACGGTCGTCGTCGTGCTGCCGATGGAGGGCGACGCCCGCCGCTGGACCCTGCACCGCCCCGCCGACCAGATCACCGAGGACGACCTGCGAGCCGCCCTGCTCGCCGCTGAACAGCACGACTAGGAGACCGACTTGACCACCCCCGTAACCGAAGAGCCACGCGATGAACGGGTCCCCGTCACCGTCCTGACCGGCTTCCTCGGCTCCGGCAAGACCACCCTCCTCAACCGCATCCTCACCGAGAACCACGGCCTGAGGATCGCCGTCATCGAGAACGAGTTCGGCGAGGTCGGCATCGACGACGCCCTCGTCCTCGACGCCGAGGAGGAGATCTTCGAGATGAACAACGGCTGCATCTGCTGCACCGTGCGCGGAGATCTGATCCGCATCCTGGGCGCGCTGATGCGGCGCCGCGAGAAGTTCGACCACATCCTCATCGAGACCACCGGCCTCGCCGACCCCGCGCCCGTCGCGCAGACCTTCTTCATGGACGACGAGATCGCCGCCCAGCTGCGGCTGGACGCCATCGTCACGCTCGTCGACGCCGCCCACGTGCTCCAGCACCTGGACGAGATCAAGCCGGAGGGCGTGGAGAACGAGGCCGTCGAGCAGATCGCCTTCGCCGACCGCGTCGTCCTCAACAAGACCGACCTGGCCGACGAGGAAACCATCGGACAGGTCGTGCGCCGCATCCGGGCCATCAACGGCGGAGTGCGGATCATCCCCGCGAAGCACGCGCGCATCAATCTGCACGAAGTGCTGGACGTGGGCGCGTTCGACCTCGAGCGGGTACTCGCCGACGATCCCGCCTTCCTCACCGAGACCGAGCACCAGCACGACACCACCGTCACCTCGGTCGGCATCGAGTTGGCGGGCGAGCTCGACGAGGACCGTCTCAACACCTGGCTCGGCACCCTGCTGCGCACCAAGGGCGTCGACCTCTTCCGCTCCAAGGGCATCCTGGCCATCGCCGGAGCGCCCAAGCAGTACGTCTTCCAGGGCGTCCACATGCTGTTGGACGGCACCTTCGGACGCGACTGGTGCGAGGGCGAACCCCGCACGAACAAGCTGGTGTTCATCGGCCGCAACCTCGACCGCGAGGCCCTCGAACGCGGTTTCGCCGACTGCCTGGCCACGGCGGGAGCGGCCGCGTGAGTACGACGGTTCAGTCCCCGCTCGCCTGGGAGGCCGGCGTCGACGATGCACCCGTCGCGCTCAGTGCACGAGGTGATCTGGTCGCCGTCGCGGGGGCCGAGGGGGCCGTGAAGGTTCTCGACGCGGCGATGGGCGCCGAGATCGGGGCGTTCGAGGTTCCCGGAGGTGCACTCGCGGTCGCGCTCTCCCCGGATGCCGGGCACGTGGTGGCGACCGGACCGATGGGGTACGCGCTGTGGCGCCGCTCCGACGGGCGCACGACGGTGCGGGAGTCCGGCGCCTGGTCGGCGGCCGCCGCCTGGGCCGACGGCACCCGGGTCGCGGTCGCCTCTGGCCGCCGCGCACTCGTACTCGACGCGGACGGCGGCGAGTTGTGGCGTACTGAGCCCGCTGCGTCGACCGTCACCGACCTCGCCTGGATGCGGCAGGGGCGGCGCCTGGCCGTGGCCGCGTACGGGGCCGTGCGCTGCCACGAGCGGCACACCGAGAAACCGGTCGCCACCTACCCCTACGTCGGCTCGCACCTCGCACTCGCCGTCGCACCCACCGGGAGGTGGATCTGCAGCGGCAACCAGGACGCCTCCATCCATATCTGGAGGGCGCGAGACGGCGGCGAACTCACCATGTCCGGCTACCCGGAGAAGGTCTCCCGGCTCGCCTTCGACGACACCGGCTTCTGGCTGGCCGCCGACGGCGCACCGGACGTGACCGTGTGGGACTTCTCCGGCAAGGGCCCGGAGGGCACCGCACCGCGTTCGCTCCGCTGCCACGAGACGGTGACCGCGCTGGCCTGGCGGCCGGGCGCGGCCGGGCATCTGGCGAGCGGCGGCGCCGACGGCACCGTAGCCCTGTGGCACGCCACGGCCGGGCGGCCCCAGGCGCGCCTGCGGCCCGTGCGTGAACTGGACGGCACGGGCGCGGCGGTCGCCGCACTGGCCTGGGCAGGCCCGCACCTGCTGGCCGTCGCGTGGCGGGACGGCCGGATCCGGACGTACGGCGTGCCGTCCCGGACCGCGCTGTGAACCGGTCCGTCATCCGGGCGGCCGCTCCCCGCCCCTGCACGCTCGTCGTGTGCCGGGGCTGCTGCTGCGGCAATCCGCGCAAGCACCCCGGCACCGACCACGCCTGGCAACTGGACCGACTGCGCGCCGGCGCGGCGGAACACGGCTTCCAGGTCCGTACGACGGACTGCCTCGGCCCCTGTGACCAGGCCAACGTCATCGTCGTCCAGCCCTCAACCGCCGGGCGCCGGGCCGGAGGCCGCGCGGTCTGGGTGGGCTTCGCCCTGGACGACGACAGCACCGACGACCTGCTGCGCTGGGCGCAGGCGGGCGGACCCGGCATCGCCGAACCGCCCGCCACCCTGGCCCTCCAGCTGATCCGCCCACCGCGCGAGGCCCGCGCCCGTGCACGCCGATGACCTCGACGCCGGCGGCCGCGACGTCCTCGCGGCCGCCCGGCTCGACGAAGCCACCGCCGCCTCCGTCGCCACGACACTCCAAGCCCTCGCCACACCGTCCCGCCTGCTGATCCTCACCACCCTGCGGCAACGCCCCTACCCCGTCGGCGAACTCGCCCGCGCCGTCGGCATGGAACAATCTGCCGTCTCCCACCAACTGCGCCTGCTGCGCGCCCTCGGCCTGGTCACCGGCCGTCGCGACGGCCGCCGCATCGTCTACAGCCTCTACGACGACCACGTCGCCCAGCTCCTCGACCAGGCCGTCCATCACATCGAGCACCTGCGCCTCGGCGTACGCGACCTCGGCTGACGCACAGCATCCAGGAACAGTTCGTCAGTTGAGATGTGCCACCTGCTGCGGCGCCGGGGCCGCGCGCAGCCGATCGGGCAGCGAGCCGTCGTCGGGCATCCCGGCCCGCAGCCACGCCCCGACCACCTCGGCGTCGGCTTCCGTCACCAACGGGCCAAGGCGTACGGCGACCCCACGGGGTGTGCGGTCGACCCCGCACGGCTGCACGGCGGCATGCAGGCCCCGGCCGCTCCGACAGTGCAGCATCTTCCCCAGGCAACCGGTGGAGACCATGACCCCGTGTGGGCAGCCTCGGACCGCGCGCCGCAGGCCGTCCATCAGCCGTCCGGTCGCGGCGGCGTCACATGAGCCGCAGACGACAAGGGTGAAAGGGCGGCCCCGACGGCCGCCTGCGGCATCGCTCATCTCCGCGTCTCCTCCGTATGGGTCAAAGAGTCTCCTGTTTGCGCCAGAGGCAGCCCAACTCGCGTGGGAAGCGAGCAAGTTGGGAAACGAGCGATTTGACACCGCCCTCTCGCACCCCAAGCATATGCTCATGAAATCCATTTCCAATAGAGGTGGCTAGCCATGCGTGTCGCATTCGTCGGCAAAGGCGGCAGCGGCAAGACGACGCTGTCCGCGCTCTTCTCCCGTCATCTGGCGCGTTCGGGCGCGCCGGTCGTCGCCATCGACGGCGACATCAACCAGCACCTGGCGTACGCCCTTGGCCTCGACGAGGACGAGCTGTTCACCGCCCCGCCGCTCAGCGCGCGCACCGGCGAGATCAAGGACTACCTGCGGGGCACGAACCCGCGGATCCCGTCCCGCGACGCCATGGTCAAGACGACACCGCCGGGCCGCGGCTCCCGGCTGTTGCGCCTGCTGGGCGACGACGAGATCCACGGCCACCACGTGCAGGAGGTCGGCGGCGTACCGCTGATGGTGACCGGCGCCTTCGGCGAGAGCGACCTCGGCGTGGCGTGCTACCACTCCAAGCTCGGCGCGGTCGAGCTCTACCTCAACCACCTGATCGATGGCTCCGGTGAGTACGTCGTCGTCGACATGACCGCCGGCGCCGACGCCTTCGCCTCGGGTCTGTTCACCCGTTTCGACATGACGTTCCTGGTCGTCGAACCGACCCGCAAAAGCCTCTCCGTCTACCGCCAGTACCGCGACCACGCCGCCGAGTTCGGCATCCCGGTCGCCGTCGTCGGCAACAAGGTCACCGGCGAGGACGACCTGGCCTTCCTGCGCGGCCACGTCGGCGTGGATCTGATCGCCCACTGCGAGCAGTCGTCGTACGTGCGCGCCCAGGAGCAGGGCCGCGACGGTCACGGCGAGCTGGAGCCCCACAACGCCCGCGCACTGGACCGGCTGCGCGCAGCTGTGGATGCCCGCACCAAGGACTGGGCCGCCTTCCAGAAGCACGCCGTCGACTTCCATCTGCGCAACGCCGCCGCCTGGGCCAACGAGGCCACCGGCCAGGACCTCGCCACCCAGGTCGACCCGGACTTCCGGCACGGCCCCGCAGCACTGACCGCCTTCGCCTGACGCCACCCCCTCAAGAACAGAACCACAGAACAGGACAGCCCTTCATGTCGCTCGATGTCTCCCCGCAGCTGCTCGCCGAAGCCGAGAACGGCGAGGTGCGGGAGCAGGACTTCGTGGAAACGGTGCGCACCTCCCTGCCGTACGCCTACGACCTCATCGCCCGCCTGGCTGAGGAACTGCGGTCCGGCACGCCGGAGTTCGCCGACAACCAGACCCCGCCGCCCTCCGAGAAGGAGCGCGGCCAGCTCCTGCGCGCCCTGTCCAGCGACGCGATCCGGGGCAGCCTGGAACGGCACTTCGGCATCGCCCTCGCCTTCCAGAACTGCCACCGGGTCGCCGCCTTCCGCCCCGAGGCGCGCGGCGGCGCCACCCACACCCGCTTCACCTCCCTGCGCGCCCAGATCCTCAACCAGTCACCGGAGTTCCGGGACTGCTGAGCCCTTCGCGGGGTCAGCGGATCGCGACGACGACGTGGCTGTCGCCGTACTGCCAGACGGCGCCGGCCCGTCCGAACCCCGCCTGACGCAGCAGGTGGATGTGGCCGGACAGGGGCAGCCGGGCCGTACAGCCGGTTCCGGTCACCGGCTGCCGGCTGCGGCGTTCGGCGAGGAGGTCGGCCAGTTCGGGGTCCTCGGCGACCGCCGACCACCAGGAGGTCCAGTCCTCGTGGGCGAAGGCGCGCCGCCGCTCGGCCCGGCGGCGGCCGACACACGCTGCCAGCTCGGCCAGCACGGCATCGCCCTGCGGGAAGTGGTCGCCGTTGACGAGGACGCCGCCAGGCCGCAGCAGCCTGGCGAGTTCCCGGTAGACCCGGTCCAGCGTGCGCGGGTCCAGGTAGTGCAGGGCGGTCGTCGACACGACGGCGTCCAGCGGGCGGTCCAGGGCCAGGGCCTGCGTCCAGCCGTCCTCGCCGATCGTGGCGTCGAGGTAGCGGGCCGCGTCGGCGTGGTGGCTGCGGGCCAGTTCCAGCAGCAAGGGGTCCCGGTCCACCGCCACGATCTCCGCCGCCGGCAGCCGCCGGGCCAGTCGCGCCGCCAGCGAGCCCGGTCCGCAGCCGAGGTCGACGATCAGGGGCCGGCTCGTGCGTCCCGCGGTGATGTGCTCGACGACATCGGCGATCACCGTGAAGCGGTCCTCGCGGTCGACGGCGTACCGCTGCTGCTGGAGTTCCCAGCGTTCCACCCATTTCTCGGCCGCCGCCAGGCTCAGCCCCATCGCTCGCGCCACCTTGCCGTCTCGCACCTGCGTCCCCTCTGGGACTCCTCGCCCGGACCCTACAGGTGGAAACGGTTTCCATTACGGGTTTTGGTGCGCTGTCACCCGAGGGTGGCAAGAACATCCAGCAGCCGGTCGATCTCCTCCACGGTGTTGTAGACGTGGAAGCTCACCCGCACCGACTCTCGGCCCTCCCCCGCGGCGCCCTGACAGTGGTGGTCGCAGCGGACCATGAAGCCGTGGCTGAAGAGGATGAAGCCGAGGTCACCGGAACCGATGTCGCGGTGCCGGAAGGCGACGATGCCCTGACGCTGCTGAACGGGAGAGTCCACGGCAAGGCTGGTCTGGCAGCCGAGGACCTCGTAGGAGTCCAGTCGGCGCAGTCCGTCCGTGAGGCGGGCCGCCAGTGCGACCGTCCAGCGTCCGATACGGTCCGTACCCGCGCCGTCCAGCCAGTCCAGCGCAGCGGCCAGGGAGGCGATGCCGACCGTGTTGGGGGTGCCGGACCAGCCGCCCGGGCTGAAGGCCGGGCCACGTGCCTGGCGGGCCCAGACCGCTCCCGTGCCGGGCAGGGCCAGGGCCTTGTGCCCCGAGAAGACGACGAAGTCGACGTCCAGGCCGGCCACGGAGACCGGGAGATGACCGACGCTCTGGGCGGCGTCCAGGCAGATGACCGCGTCCGGGCCGACCGCCTGCCGGATGCGGTGGATGTTCATGTTCCCGCCGTAGACGTGGTGGACATGGGTGGCGGCGACGAACCTGGTGCGCGGACCGGCGAGGTGCGCGAGAGCGGTGTGGTCGTAGTCGCCGGATGCCTGCTGGTAGGGCATCGGCAGGACGCGGACGTGCACGCCCTGGCGGGCCAGCTGCTCATGGACTTCCAGCCAGGGCTCGATGTTGGCCCGGTGATCGGCGGCGGGTACGACGATCTCGTCGCCGTCCGTGAGGAACCCGGGGAGCCAGTCGCGGGCGATGGTGCGCAGCCCCTCGGTGGCGCCGCTGGTGAAACGCACGGCGGACCGCTCCGGTGCAGGGTCGTCCAGAAACCGCCGGACGCGGTCGCGGGTCTGCTCGACCAGGGCGGTGGTGCGGTTGGCCCACGGGTAGGTGCCGCGCCCGGCGTTGGCGTTGGCCGTGGTGAGGTAGGTCTGCACGGCGTCGAGGACCGCTCGGGGCTTCTGGGAGGTGGCCGCGCTGTCGAGGTACGCCAGGTCCGGGTGCCCGGTGACGATCGGGAACTGGGTCCGCAGCGTGCGCTGCCACTCCCTCAACTCCGCTATGACGGCTGTGCTGTCGGCGCACATGGCCATGGCGTTCAGTCCCGTACCAGGGGCGCGCCCGCGTCCCGCCAGGCGATGATGCCGCCGGCCAGACTGCGGACGTCCGGGTGTCCCATCCGGGTCAGCAGGGCGGCGTAGCGGGCGGACTTCTCGCCGACCGGGCAGGCCAGCAGCACGGGGTGGCTGCGGCTGAAGGGCAGGCCGCCGTGGAGGAGTTCTTCGAAGAGTTCGTCGACGATGTTGACCGATCCGTCGATGTGCAGGGCGGCGTAGGCGAAGGGGCTGCGCAGGTCGACGACGAGGGGGCCGTCGGAGGCGATCCACGCCTGGGCGTCGGCGACGCCGATCGCCGGAGCCGCCTGTATCTCGGCCTCGGACAGGTCGGCCGGGGAGGTCGGGCGGCGAGGGCGGCCGAACAGGTCCGGACGGCGCTTGCGTACGTAACTCAGGTAGCTCTCGACCCGGTCGCAGACGATGAAGACGGCCGTCTGCCGCTGCGACACCTCGGCGTCGACGGCTTTCAGCCGGCGCACGGCGCCGAAGTAGGCGGCGCCTCCGGTCGGTCCGGCCAGGATGCCGCACCGGCGGTTCAGCGTCAGCATGCCTTCGATCGCGTCATCGGAGCCGACGGCCTCGATCGTGTCGTAGGTGCCGGGGTCGAAGAGGCCGACCTCGTGTGCCTCGTCGATGGTGCGGATGCCGGGGATGAAGTCGGATTTGGCCGCGACCAGACCGAGGACCCGTACGGCGGGGTCGTGTTCGCGCAGCAGGTGGGCGACGCCCGTGGAGGAACCGGCCGTGCCCACGCAGGCGATGAACCAGTCCGGGGCGCGGCCGTCCAGGTCCTTGACGATCTCCGGGCCGGTGCCGGTGAGGTGGGCCTCGGTGTTGCGCGGATTGAAGTACTGGTCGGTGTGCAGGTAGGCGCTGCCGGGCTCGGACAGGGTCCGGTGGAAGAGAGTCAGGGGATCGTCGGTGGCGGTGGGGTCCAGGCATTCGCTCTGGCCGGGCAGTTCCTCGATCTCCGCACCGAGCAGCAGGAGCAGATCCTTGATCTCCGGGATCCGCATCCGGTTGGTGACGCTCTTGAAGGTCAGGCCGTGCATGCCGGCGAGGACGGCCAGAGCCTTGGCGGTGTTGCCGCTGGACAGCTCGACGACCTGGCTGCCTCGTGCAGCAGCGTCGGCGAGGTGCGGACGGGCCATGTTCCAGGCGGCCCGGTCCTTGACCGACCCGAACGGGTTGAACAGCTCCAGCTTGGCGTACAGGTCGATGTGCGCCAGACCGTGCACGGCCGGGTCGATACGCACGAGCGGGGTGTTGCCGATGGCCTCGGTGATGCTGTCGTACCTCACTGCGCTCCCCCCACAGAAGTGATCGGCCAGTACTCTTCCTCCAGGCACCAGCGCCACGCGCCTCCTTCCTGCCAGGCGGCGACCTTGCGCGCGACCGGCTGTCGCTGGGCGTGCGTGGCGTGGAAGTCCATGCAGTATCCAGCGGTGTTGGCGAACGCCAGCAGGTCCCCCGGCTCCGGGCGGCGGGGCAGGAAGACCGTCCGGCGGGTGACCAGGTCGGTCTCCAGGCAGAGGCTGCCCAAGAGATGGACGGCGACCGGGCCTTCACTGGGCCGGGCCGGATCCCGGGGAACGACGACGGGGTCCACGAGCACCCCGTGCTCCTCCAGGGCCACGTCGTCGGCCTTGGCCGCGAGCCGTACGAGGAGTTCCCCGCCGTCCTCCCGGGTGCGCACCTCCAGCACCTTTGTCAGGGTCAGCCCGCACTGGTCCAGCAGGGCCCGTCCGGGTTCGATGTGCAGGTCGTACAGATGATCCAGGAGGAGCGCGGCCAGGGGGCGGCCGTCGAAGGACGCCGCCGGATGCGCGAGCAGTTCGTCGAGGTAGCGGGGCCCGGCGACCGGACGGTGGGCGGGATACAGGCCCAGCGACCCACGCAGTGTGCCGCCCTCGTTGCGCAGCCCGTAGCCGTGCCCGCACCATGTCAGGGGTGGCCGGGTGCCCAGGACGGCGTGGGTGAGTTCGGTCGTGTACCGCTCCCACTGCTCCCCGTCAGCCAGGTAGTCGGCGCCGAATCCGCCACCGACGTCCACGGCTGCCGGCCGCAGCCCTCGGCTCCTGCACTCCTCCAGCACCCGCAGACAGCCTTCCAGCGCCATCGCTTTCTCGGTGAGGCTGGTCGTGTCCAGGTGATACGCCACGCCTACCGGGTCGACCACGTCACCATGCCGCTCGACCGATTCCAGTAGCGGCTCCAACTCCCGTACGGGCGTGCCGAAACGGCTGCGTCGGCTCAACACCCGCACGCCGGACGTCTCGAAACCCGACAGCCGCAGGAGAACCCGCGTCCGGGCAAGGGCATGCTTGCGTACCAGCGCAGCCAGCTGCTCCAGCTCGTCCCGGCCGTTGACACCGACGGCGACCGAGGTACGCGCGGCCAGCCATATGAACTCCGGACTCTTCGGACCGGTGGCCGTGATGCGGTCGGGGGTGATGCCGGCACCGAGCGCGTGCTGTAACTCGCCCAGCGAGGCGACGTCCACGCCGGCGTCGGTGGCGGCCAGCCGCCGCAACAGGGCACTGGACCGGTTCGCCTTGTGGGCGAAGAACACCTGCCCGGACAGCTGATGCCGCCTGTACACCGACCGGAACTGCTCCACATTGGCGGCGAGCTGATCGGGCACGACCATGTTCAGCGGAGATCCGAGGGCGTCGGTAAGGGTGTGCAGCAGCTCGCCGGACTCCAGCAGCGAGCGCAGCCTCTCACCCAGCCGCGGTGCGAGATACAAGGGCTGCCCGCCCATACCCGGCCCTCCCCCAGCACGTCGGGCCCGGCTCGTCCGGGCACGGCCTCCCACTCCCCGCTGCGCGCCGTAGAACCCTTCCCCTCCTCCAGTCGGTTTACCCCCTGAACCTCCCCGAGTGGGCGGAAAGCGATGGATGGGCGCCGTCGTACGCCCGGTCAACAGATGGCAACGGTTTTCATCTAGCATTGATCTGAAAATCATTTCCATCTAGCGTCGAAGGTGTCGCCATACGGCCGGTGCGTGACCGCCGCGCGCCCGGCATCGCCCGAAGGAGCTCCCGCATGTCCACCGCCCCCGCCTCCCGCTTCGCCCGCCCGTCCACGAGAATCGCGCTCGTCACCGCGACAGCCGCCCTGACGGCCGCGACGGCGACCGCCTGCTCGACCTCCTCCTCGCACACCGGCAACACCGCCGCGACCGGCAGCGCAAGTGGGTCGGGCAAGACGATCCAGGTGGTGGCGGCGGAGAACTTCTGGGGCAGCATCGCCTCCCAGCTCGGCGGCAGTCATGTGAAGGTGACCAGCGTCATCAACAACCCGGATGCCGACCCGCACGACTACGAGCCGACCGCCGCCGACGCCCGCACCGTGGCCGGCGCCCAGTACACGATCGTCAACGGCATCGGCTACGACGCCTGGGCCGACAAGCTGCTGGCCGCCAACCCCGGCAGCGGACGCACCCAGCTCAAGGTCGGCGACCTCGTCGGGATCAAGCCGGGCGGCAACCCGCACAGGTGGTACTCCCCGGACAACGTCCACCAGGTCATCGAGAAGATCACCGCGGACTACAAGAAGATCGACCCGGCCGACGCGGCTTACTTCGACCAGCAGAAGACGACCTTCGAGACCAAGACGCTCGGCGATTACAACAAGCTCATAGCCGACATCAAGGCGAAGTACGCGGGCACGCCGATCGGTGCTTCCGAGTCCATCGTCACGCCGCTCGCCGAGGGCCTGGGGCTGAAGATGCTCACCCCGGAGACGTTCCTGGACGCGATGAGCGAGGGTTCCGACCCCACGGCCAAGGACAAGGCCACCATCGACCAGCAGATCAAGAACAAGCAGATCAAGATCTACGTCTACAACTCCCAGAACTCCACGCCGGACGTGCAGGCGCAGGTCAAGGAGGCCAAGGCCCAGGGCATCCCGGTCGCCACGGTGACCGAGACCCTCACCCCCGCCGGGGCCACCTTCCAGCAGTGGCAGACCACCCAGCTGCAGGGCATCGAGCAGGCCCTGGCCAAGGCCACCGGGAAGTGAACTAGAGCCATGAACCCGATAGCGAAGGCCCGCGAAGCCGTCACACACACGAGCGGGCACACCGTGCCCGGCCGCCGAAGCGGGGGTCACGACACGGCCACAGGAGCGGGAAACGATCCGGTGGTCGCCCTGCGCGGGGCCGCCGTGCGGGTCGGTGGCCGTACGTTGTGGTCGGGGGTGGACCTTCGCATCGGGGCCGGCGAGTTCACCGCCGTGCTCGGCCCCAATGGCGTCGGCAAGTCCACCATGATCAAGGTTCTGCTGGGTGCCCTGCCCGCGGCGGCCGGTGAGGTTCGGGTGCTCGGCACCCGGCCCGGGCAGGCCAACGACCGCATCGGCTACCTGCCGCAGCGGCGCAGCTTCGACGCCAATCTGCGCATCCGCGGTGTCGATGTGGTGCGCATGGGCCTGGACGGTGACCGATGGGGGGTGCCGCTGCCGTTCCCGAGCGCACGTCGGCGGGCCGCCCGTGCGCGGGTGGACGAGGTGATCGAGCTGGTCGGGGCGTCGGTCTACGCACACCGGCCCATCGGGCAGTGTTCCGGCGGCGAGCAGCAGCGGCTGCTGATCGCCCAGGCCCTGGTCCGCAGGCCCGAACTGCTCCTACTCGACGAGCCATTGGACAGCCTCGACCTGCCCAACCAGAGCGCCGTCGCGGCGCTGATCGGGCGCATCTGCCATCACGAGGGTGTCTCGGTGGTCATGGTCGCCCATGACGTGAACCCGATACTCCACCACCTGGACCGGGTGGTGTACCTGGCCGAGGGCGGCGCCGCCACCGGAACCCCAGCGGAGGTCATCACTTCCGAGACACTGACCCGGCTGTACGGCACACCGGTCGAAGTACTGCGGACCTCGGACGGCCGGCTGGTCGTCGTGGGCCAGCCGGAGCCACCCGCCGTGCACACCGACCGGCACAACACTCCGGGGAGCGGTCATGACCCTCGCTGAGACGGCGGCACCGGCCTGGTCGTGGAACCTCCTCGCCGACTTCCAGGACATGTGGTCCTACCCCTTCATGGTCAATGCGTTCCGCGCGGGCGCGGTCGTGGCCGTGGTTTCCGCGATCGTGGGGTGGTTCGTGGTGCTGCGGCGGCAGACGTTCGCCGCGCACACCGTCTCCGCCGTCGCCTTCCCGGGCGCCGCCGGGGCGCTCCTGCTCGGGTTCAGCGCGGTCTACGGCTATTTCACGCTGTGTGTGGCCGCCGCACTGGTCATCGCCGCCCTGCGGGGTGGCGGTGAGCACGAGGAGTCGGCGCTGACCGGGACCGTGCAGGCGTTCCTGCTCGCGTCCGGTTTCCTGTTCACCGCCCTGTACAGAGGGCTGCTGGAGGGGCCGCAGACCATCCTCTTCGGCACCTTCCTGGGGATCACCTCTTCCCAGGTCACCGTGCTGACGGTGGTCGGTGCGGTGGTGCTCGCGGTGCTGGCGCTGATCGGACGGCCGCTGCTGTTCGCGTCCGTCGACCCGCAGGTCGCGGCCGGGCGCGGAGTGCCGGTCCGCGCCCTGTCGGTGGTCTTCCTCGTCCTGCTCGGTGCGGCCACCGCCGAGGCGAGCCAGATCACCGGGACCCTCCTGGTCTTCGCCCTCATGGTGATTCCGGCCGCCACCGCGCAAGTCCTCACCGCCCGCCCGGCGTTGAGTCTGGCCCTGGCCGTCCTGCTGGCCTTCGCCGCGACCTGGCTGGGGCTGACCGCCGCCTACTACTGGCCCTACCCTCTGGGCTTCTTCGTGACGACCATCGCCTTCGCCGGATACCTGCTCGCGTTGGGCCGGCGCTCGCTGCGCGAGGTACCCGCTCGCACCCGAGCCGGGGCCACGCCCGCTTCCAAGGAGGTGGTCGCATGACCGTCCTGCTCGCCGCGTCCCCGTTGTCCCACCCGTTCTTCCTGCACGCCTTCCTCGCCGGTACCGCCATCGCCGCGGCCTGCGGGCTGGTCGGCTACTTCCTGGTGCTGCGGGCCCAGGTCTTCACCGGCGACGCGCTCAGCCATGTCGCCTTCACCGGTGCGATGGCCGCTCTCGCCTTCGGCACCGACCTTCGCCTCGGGCTGTTCACCGCCACCATCGCCATGGCTCTGCTCTTCGGCACCCTCGGCCGCAAGGCGCGACCCGACGACGTGGTCATCGGGAGCGTCTTCTCCTGGATCCTGGGCCTGGGCGCCTTCTTCATCACCCTCTACACGACCTCGCGCAGCACCACCAACGGCACCGCCGGGGTGAGTGTGCTGTTCGGCTCCATCTTCGGCATCTCCTCCAGCAGCGCGGCCGTCGCCGCCCTGGTGGCCGCAGGAGTCGGCCTGCTGGTGGTCCTCATCGCCCGGCCGCTGCTGTTCGCCACGCTCGACGAGGCCGTGGCCGCCGCCCGCGGGGTACCGGTCCGGCTGCTCGGATACGGCTTCCTCGCCCTGGCAGGCATCAGCGCTGCCGAGGCCACCCAGGCAGTCGGTTCCCTGCTCCTGCTCGGCCTGCTCGCCGCTCCCGCGGGCGCCGCGATCCGCCTCACCGACCGCCCCTTCCGGGCACTTGCCCTCTCCTCAGGGCTGGCGGTGCTGGAGATGTGGGCGGGGCTGTTCGCCTCCTACGCGGTGCCGAAGATGCCGCCGAGCTTCGCCATCATGGCCGCCGCCACGGCCGTCTACGCCGCGACCTTCCTGATACGACGCCCGGTCCACGGTCCTCGTACGCGAACCGCCGTCCCCACCCGCACATGAGCGAAGGCACCCGATGGCACCCGACCGCCAGTGCACCCCCACTCCGTCGCACGACGTCACGCTGATCGGCCGCCTCACCCAGCAACGCACCATCGTGGTCGAGGCTCTCATCCGGGCCGACGGCTTCGTCGGCGCCCAGGCCCTCCACAACCAACTCGCCGCCGCCGGCTCACCGGTCGGCCTCTCCACGGTCTACCGCACGCTGGCCGGCCTGGCCGACGTCGGCCGGGCCGACATGGTGCGCGACACCAGCGGTGAACGCCTCTTCCGCTACCGCCCCGGCCCCGAACACCGCCACTACCTCATCTGCACCGAATGCGGCCTGAGCCGACCCGTCGACTCCGGCCCGGTGGAGGAATGGGCCGACACCGTCGCGCAGACCTCCGGGTTCGCGAACGTCCGGCACACGGTGGAGTTGTCCGGGGTGTGCCCGGACTGCGGCCGACGGCTGGCGGCGGACGAGCGCCGGTGAACTCCGGCGCCACTCCCTTCCGGAGTGGTCACCGTCAAGGGCAGCAGTCGCACCCCGGAGCACAACCGCAGGCACCCGCCTTCCGCCCGGGCGCGCCCGGTGCAACGGCCGCCGGTACCGCACAGCACCCCTCCCCACGCCAGGCGTCGCGCCCCTCCTTCACCGCGACCGCGGCGATGACCAGGCCCGCGAGCGGATCGGCCCACGACCAGCCGAACACGGCATTGACGACCAGGCCCACCAGCAGCACCGCCGACAAATAAGTGCACAGCAGGGTCTGCTTGGAGTCGGCCACGGCGGAGGCGGAGCCGAGTTCACGTCCGGCGCGGCGCTGGGCCGCCGACAGGACCGGCATGACCACGAGCGAGAGGGCAGCCAGCACGATCCCAGACAGGGAGCGCGTGGCCTCACCGGTGCCGGTCAGGGCCCGTACGGCATCGACGGTGACGTAGGCGGCGAGCGCGAAGAACGACAGCGCGATGATCCGCAACGCGGTCTTCTCCCGGGCCTCACGCACCGCGTGCTCGCGGGCGGAGAACTGCCAGGCGACGGTGGCGGCCGAGGAGACCTCGATGACGGAGTCGAGGCCGAAGCCGATCAGCGCGGTGGACGAAGCCAGAGTCCCGGCCGTGAGGGCGGCGGCCGCCTCGACGGCGTTGTAGGTGATGGTCGCGGCGACCAGCAGCCGTATCCGCCGGGCAAGCGCGCCGCGCCTGGCCGGGTCGGGGCCGAAGGACATGGATGTCTCTGCGCTCACGGTCAGCAGCACCCCTTGCCGTCGGCGTCGACGCACATCCGATCGCCCTCGACGGCGACCACGGCGGTGCGCAAGTCGTCGAGCGCGTGGCCGAGGCGTTCGTCGGCGAGTTCGTAGCGGGTGCGACGGCCGTCGGGGACGGTGACGACCAGGCCGCAGTCACGCAGGCACGCCAGGTGGTTCGACAGCCTGGTGCGGGAGACGTTCAGTGCGTCGGCAAGGTCGGCGGGATAGGCAGGTGCTTCCCGCAGGGCGAGCAGGATGCGGCAGCGGATCGGATCGGCGAGCACCCGGCCGAACCGGACCAGGACCTCGATGTCGGAGGCAACAGTCAGCACACCGACAACGGTACACAGGTCTCTGAATTCAGGGAAACATGAACCATGCCCACTTCGTAATGGTGTTCATTTTCATGTAGCCTCTACTCGCCATCCCAACCAGGAGGATTCCCATGGCCGTTCCCAAGCGGAAGATGTCCCGCAGCAACACCCGCCACCGCCGCGCCCAGTGGAAGGCGACCACGCCGGCGCTCGTGCCCATCACCGTCGACGGAGTGTCATACCTGGTACCCCAGCGGCTGGCGAAGGCGTACCAGCGCGGCCTCCTGCGCCCCGAGGGCTGAGCGTTGATGCCGCCCGACATCTCCGGCCGACTGCCCGTCACCGTCCTGTCCGGATTCCTCGGCGCGGGCAAGACCACCCTCCTCAACCACGTCCTCGGCAACCGCGAGGGCCTGCGCGTCGCGGTCATCGTCAACGACATGAGCGAGGTCAACATCGACGCCGCCCTGGTGCGGGGCGGCGAGGCGGCCCTGTCGCGCACCGAGGAACGCCTGGTCGAGATGACCAACGGCTGTATCTGCTGCACCCTGCGCGACGACCTGCTTCAGGAGGTCGACCGGCTGGCCCGCGAGGGCCGCTTCGACCACCTGCTCATCGAGTCGTCCGGCATCTCCGAACCCATGCCGGTCGCCGCGACCTTCGCCTTCGCCCGCGACGACGGCGCCACTCTCGGCGACCTGGCCCGCCTGGACACCATGGTCACGGTCGTGGACGCCGCGGGCTTCCTGCCCGAGCTGGCAAGCGGCGACGAACTCGTCGAGCGCGGCCTGGACCAGTACGAGGACGACGAACGCACCGTCAGCGACCTGCTGATGGACCAGATCGAGTTCGCCGACGTCATCGTGCTCAACAAGCTCGACCTCGTCGACGAGGAGTCGGCCGACCGGCTGCGGGCAACGCTCACCCGCCTCAACCCGGCCGCACGTCTCGTCCCGGCCGTCCACGGCCGCGTGAAGGTGGGCGACGTGCTGGGCACCCGGCTGTTCGACCTGGAACGCGCCCAACAGGCCCCCGGCTGGGTGAGGGAACTCAACGGCGACCACGTCCCCGAGACGGAGGAGTACGGGATCTCCTCGACCGTCTTCCGCTCCGAACTGCCCTTCCACCCCGGCCGACTGTGGACGTTCGTGACCGAGGAACTCGACAGCGGCGCATACGGACAGATCCTGCGCTCCAAGGGCTTCTTCACCCTCGCCAGCCGCCCGCACGTAACGGGCCTGTGGTCACAGGCCGGCTCCGTCGCACGCTTCGAGCCCTCAGCCGCACGCGACACCGACAGCGCCGAGTGCCAGGAGCTGGTCTTTATCGGCACACACCTGCACGCGGACGCACTGCACGCGGCACTGACCGACTGCCTCATGGCCGACTGCGAGAGCCTGCCGTCCACGGACCCGTTCCCCGCCTGGGACACCTACGGCATCGACGACACCTGCGATCACGAACACGCCGAACTCGTGGCGGGCGTCTGATGACCCCGGGCCGGGCGGCGAACGCAGCCACGGCGCCGCCCGGCCCGGCATGGGCACCAAGAGCTCCGGATAAATGCGTTGGGCCGACCGACCCCCGCTGATACCGTCTGGGCAGCCGTGAGAGAACGCGAGGAGGTGGCCACGCTTCGCGCCGCCCCGACGGGCGGCTGTTCATCAGCATCGACGCGTGGCACGGCGCGGTCTTCGACCGCATCGCCGACGCGATGCTCGCAGACCTGCCGACACCGCCCTACACCGTCGTCGACGAGGCCGACCACGACTCGAGATCCGCCTGGGAGCGGGCCGGCTTCGCAACCGCACGCCGTGAGTGGGGCTATCTCGTACCCACCGACCCACAGATCACCGGGCTCGGCTCGGTCCGGCCCCCGTCGGGCGTGACGATCGTGCCCGCCGGTCAGGCGGAGGAGGGCCCGCTGCGCGCCCTCGACCGTCTCATCCGCGACGAGGTCGAGGCCGCCGTCGGTTGGCAGACGATGCCGGCAGAGGTGCTGCCCCGCCCGGCGGGGACCACCCTGCTCGCCCCGTCGAAGTACGCGGTAGCAAGGCACGTGGACGAGTACGTGGGACTGGTCCGGGTGGCTCCGCTGACCCGGCAGCCTCGGATCGGGCTGATCGCCGTCCGGGCCGATCGGCACCGCCGCGGCATCGCCCGGGCGCTGCTGGCCCACGCGCTCGGTTCCTTGCACCGCTCCGGGACCGCTTCGGCATGGGCTGAAGTGAACGAGTCCAACGCGGCGGCTACCGCCCTGTTCGAGAGCATCGGTGCCCGGCGCACGGCCGGCACCCTGGAACTCGTCCGCCACTGACGCTCCGTCACACCACACCGAGCGAAGCCGAATACACCGACGCAGAACGAAAGAAGTGAGAGACCATGGCCAAAACAGCAGGGGGCGTAGAAGCCGAAGGCACCGTCATCGAGTGCCTGCGCAATGCCACCTTCAAGGTGGAGCTACAGAACGGGCACACGGTGCTCGCCCACATCAGCGGGAAGATCCGGAAGAACCGAATCAAGATCCTCCCGTACGACCGGGTGCTCGTGGAACTCAGCCCCTACGACCTCACCCGCGGCCGGATCCGCTACCGGTACAGGGCGTAGCGCAAGATGTCGGCACCTTCGAGACCACCGGTATGACAATCAGAAGCTGTGGTGGTTCTGCTGCCTCCGGCGGGTGGCCATCGCTCTATCGGGAGCCGTAGAGAAGGAGCGCCATCTCTCGTGCGTTCTTGATGGCCTGCGCCAGCTGCCGCTGCTGTTGACGCGTCACGCGGGTCACCCGACGGCTGCGGATCTTTCCGCGGTCGGAGATGAACTTCCGCAGCAGATCGGTGTCCTTGTAGTCGATGTAGGTGATGCCGGCGGCGTCGAGCGGGTTGGTGCGCTGACGCTTGGCGGTCTGACGCCGGGTGCTTGTGCGTCGGGTCATGGTGAGGTCGGTGCTCTCTTTCAGGTCACGGGGTCGAGCAAGTCGTCGAATGCGTACGGGAGTTGTTTCCAGCGGTCCCTGCCCGCGGCGTACTCGTCGTCGGTGAGCAGGCACGAGTCGAGCAGGGCCGGCAGACCGTCGCGGTCCAGGCCGGGTGAGGTGAAGGTGAGGTACTGGCAGCGGTCGCCGTGTTCGGGGTGCCAGTCCACGGAGGCGGCGATGCGCCGCTCGGGGGGCACCATCTCCCAGGCGGCGTCGGGCAGGGCGGCCAGCCAGGGGCCGACCGACTCCACGCACAGCGCGCCGCCGGCGGCGTCCCAGGACAGCAGTGTGTCGGGGCGGTCCGCCAGCCAGAACCGCCCACGGCCGCGGGCGGCCGCGCACGTCAGGTCCTCCAGCGCCGCATAGAGGCGCTGCGGGTGGAAGGGTCGTTCGCGCCGCCAGACGAAGGTGCTCACGCCGTGCTCGTCGCACTCCTGCGGCAGCAGCGCGCACGCAGGATGCACGCGGGCGGCGGCCGCTGCCACGTCGAAGCCCGCCAGCAGAGCTGCACCCAGGGCGCCGTCACTCTCCACGCGTACCTTTCGCGCTCGTTACAGGCCATGAACAAACCATACATAGGATTGGTTTTCATTTTCATCAAGGGCTAGTGTGCTGCTGCATCCACCCCCAAGGAGGAACAGCCATGTCCGCCCACTGCCAACTCACTGGCCGTCAGCCCGGCTTCGGGCACCGCATCTCCCGCTCGCACCGGCGCAGCAAGCGCCGCTTCGACCCCAACATCCAGGGCAAGCGCTTCTGGCTGCCGAGCGAAGGCCGCCACGTCCGGCTCACCCTCTCGGCCAAGGGCATCAAGACGGTCGACTCGATCGGCATCGAGGCCGCGGTGGCGCGCATCCGTGCCCGGGGAGGGAAGGTCTGATGGCGAAGAGGAGCAAAATCGCGAAGAATGAGCAGCGGCGCCTCGTCGTGGCCCGCTACGCCGCGCGCCGCGCGGCGTTGAAGGCGATCATCGCGTTCCCCGGAAGCTCCGACGAGGACCGCGCCGCCGCCGAGCGGGAACTGCGCCGACAGCCCCGCGACGCCAGCGCCACCCGCCTGCGCAACCGCGACTCCGTGGACGGACGCCCCCGCGGCTACCTGCGCGCCTTCGGCCTCTCCCGTATCCGGGTCCGCGAGATGGCTCACGCGGGCGAGCTCCCTGGCGTGACCAACAGCAGTTGGTGACCCGGCACGCCAGGGGCTCACAACGGGCGCGCCGGCAACGCAGCCCGAATCTGTACCCGGTTTCGAACACGCCTTCCACCGCTCTGAATAGCGGGCGGCGGCCGGCGGCACCGGCTTGCGGCGTTCTGCAACGACCAGGTGGGTACGGCGTACCCGCACGCGGACGGCTTCCGCGTGCGGGACCCGGGGCCGTACCGGAAGATCAGCTGGTCGTCAGGGCGGTGTCGTCCACGACGAAGCTGGTCTGGAGGGAGGAGTCCTCCACGCCGTTGAACTTCAGGGTGACCGTCGAGCCCGCGAAGGACGACAAGTCGAAGGTCTTCTGCGCATACCCGGAGTTGTGGTTGAGGTTCGAGTAGGTCGCCAGGGTGGTCGAACCGGCGGTCACCGCCAGCTTGTCGTACGCGGTGCTGGTGGTGGTCTCCGAGGTGTCGATGTGCAGGTAGAAGGTGAGCGTGGCCTTGCAGCCGGCCGGGATCGTCACCGACTGGGACAGCGTGTCGGTGTGCGAGGAGCCGTAGCCGTCGAGCCAGGCGTAGTACGAGCCACTGTGGGCCGCCTCACCGGTGTCGTTGACGATCACACCGCTGGTGGCGGTCCAGCCGGTGTTGCCCGACTCGAAGCCTGGGTTGGCCAGCAACTGGGAGGAGGTGCAGCCGCCCCCGCCGGAGCCGACGGTCCAGGTGAAGGAGGTCGAGCCGGTGGCGCCGGTGGTGTCGGTCGCGGTGACCGTGACCTGGTAGGTGCCCGCGGTGGACGCCGTGCCCGAGATCAGACCGGTGGAGCTGTTGATGGACAGACCGGTCGGCAGCCCGGTAGCGCTGTAGGTGAGGGCCGCGCCCGCACTGTCCGTGGCCTTGATCTGCAGGCTGACCGAGCTTCCGGTGGTGGTGGACTGGCTGCCGGGGTTGGTGACGGTCACCGTGTTGCCACCGGTGGAGCCGGAAGTGAAGGCGGTGGTGCCGTTCGGGGTGCCCCAGCCGGTCGGGCCGTCGTAGCCGGTGCCCGCGGTGCAGAAGTACGACGGGGAACAGCTGCCGTTGTTGCCGCTGGTGACGTCGTACAGGTTGCTCGTGTGCTGGTAGGGGTACTTCGCCGGGTAGTCGCTGGAGCCCGGGGTGCCCGCGAGGGCGTAGACGCCGGCGACGATCGGGGCGGAGGCGCTGGTGCCGCCGTAGACCGCCCAGCCGGAGCCGCCGTAGGTGTCGTAGACCGCCACGCCGGTGGCCGGGTCGGCGACCGCGGAGACGTCGGCCTCCATGCGCTTGGAGCAGCCGGTGTCGGTCTGCCAGCTCGGCTTCGGGTCGTACGCCGAGCAGCCGGAGCCGGTGCCCTCGGTGGAGCTGGTGTGCCACACCGACTCGCTCCAGCCGCGGGAGTTGGAGGCGGTGGTGAGCGCGGTGCCGCCGACGGCGGTCACGTACTGGGAGGTCGCCGGGTACTCGGCGCCGTAGGCGGAGTCGCCCGAGGAGACGGTGATCGCGACGCCCGGGTGCTTGAAGTACGAGGTGTCGTCGCTGGTCTGGGAGGAATCCTCGCCGCCGCCCCAGCTGTTGGAGACGAACTTGGCGCCTAGTGCCACGGCCTCGTTCTCGGCGGTGCCGAGGTCGGCCATGGTGGGCGCGTTGGCCTCGACCAGGATGATGTTGCAGTTCGGGCAGACCGCGCTGACCATGTCGATGTCGAGGGCCTCTTCACCGGCCCAGCCGCTGTCGTTGGTCGGCAGCTGGGTGGTGGAGCCTGTCTGGCTGACCTGCTTGAAGCAGCCGTTGGCCTTGGTGCAGGCGGACAGGCCGTAGGTGGAGCGGTAGGTGGCCAGGTCCGACTCGGCGTTGGGGTCGTTGTAGGCGTCCACGATGCCGACGGTCATGCCCGAACCGGCCGTGGTGGGCAGGTTGTAGGCGCTGTGCAGGTTGGCCGGGGAGAGGCCCGAGGGTGCCGCGGCGGCGAGCGCTGAGGCGAGGCGCTGCTTGATGTCGGTGCGGCGCTGGGCGAAACAGGACGCGTGCCCCGGCTCGGCGGTGGCGCACAGGTGCTGGGTCGGCACCTTCTGGCCGGCCTTGCCGGTCGAATGGTAGGTCTGCCGCTCGGGGGCGGTCAGCGCCTTGTCGTTCTGCGTGACCTTGGAGGTCTGCGGGTGGGCCGCGGCAGGCTGAGCGCCGGCCGTCGGTGCGGCGGTGAATCCGGCGACGGTCAGAGTGAGGGCGGGGAAGGCGACGGCGACGAATCTTCACAGACTCCGTCTCCGCCCGCTCGGGCGTGACTCACGCATGGGTACTGCCTCCGGTAAGACGTGGGGTATCGCACTGGATGGGCAGGCCCGTGATTGCGCGTAGCGGCGGCAGGACCGCGCAGTCATGAGCATGACACTCCTGCATGCCGAGTGGGCGTGACATGACAGGGCGAGGGGAACGTAGACCGGAACCGGTCCTACCGGGCAGTACCGGGCCGAATTCTTTGCTTCTCCATAGAATGCGGTTGGCCCCCTCATGGGGGCCCACGCGTGCTGGGCCCAGCGCCAGCCCCGGTGGGTCTCGATGGCCTCTTCCGTGGTGGGGGCTCATCCTGCTGGTCAGCCTGAAGTCCCCTCCGGGACCGCATAGCAACCGCAAACGCTCCCTTCACCGTCGCCCAGCTCCTACGACACCCTCGACGAGCCAAATGACGTCAGCCGGCCGCGCACCGCCGCGCCGCCTATGGCCACCTGCGTTTGGAACGCACCGAAGGGGCTCTCCAGCCTCGGGCGCGAAAGGACCTACGGCCCGAGCACGCCCCTTCGCGCCAATGGCAACGGGAGTTTCGCGGCACACACCGGGGGCGGTGCGGAAAACGCGGCCGGTGAAGAGGTTCATGATCCAGACATAGGGAGAAGCACGCTCGATCTTCTGACGATGCTCGGGCTGAGACCACGGCACAACCGTTCCCGTACTCTTCCTCGGAGCCGCCGCGCAGGACCGGCTCCGGAGGGGCACGGACAACCGCGAGGGAGACGGCATGGGAACCGCTGACCCGCAGAGTGCCGGAGACTGGAACCGGGTCGGCGACCCGCCCCGACCCAGAGGTGGTCGTGCGAGCGAGTACGGCCACGACCATGGGTACGGGAATCCTCCTGAGTCGATACCTCACCCCGGCTACGGACCCGATGCCGGCGCAGGCCGCCTCCCCTCTCAGGCGGTAGGCCACGGGCACGCACCAGTGACCGGTGCCGGACATGGCTCCGGTCACGGCCCCGAAGCGGGAGCCGGCGGTCACGGACACGCGCACACCCACGGCCACAGTCACAACCACGGGCCCACGGCGCCGGTCTCCCAGCACCTGCGCAAGGTCATCGCAGCGATCCTGATCCCCTTCACCGCCGCCGTCGTGGTGGGACTCGTCGTGCTGTGGCCGGGAGGAGCCCCGCCACACAAGCGCACCGGTGTCGGCTTCGACCAGCAGACCCAGCAGGCCACGGTCACCAAAGTCGTCGAGGTGAGCTGCAAGTCGGTGAACGCCTCCGGCGAAACCCCCACCGGCGACACCTCCACCGCCGAGGGCAACTCGGCCGCGCAAGAGGCGAACGGGACCTGCCACAAGGCCACGATCCGCGTCGACACCGGCAAGGACAAAGGCCGTACGTTCACCGAGATCGTGCAGCCCGACCAGGCGCGACAACTGCACCAAGGCGAGAAGGTCGTCGCCGCATACGAGCCCTCCGCACCCAAGGACCTGCAGTACTCGGTCACCGACGTCAACCGCCGCTTCCCGATGGGCCTGCTGGCCGGGATCTTCGCCCTCGCCGTCGTGGTGGTGGGCCGACTGCGCGGCGTGATGGCACTCGTGGCGCTGGCCATCAGCTTCATGGTGCTCAATTTCTTCATCCTGCCGGCGATCCTGCAGGGCTCGAACCCGCTGCTCGTGGCCGTGATCGGGTCGAGCGCGATCATGCTGATCACCCTGTACATGTGCCACGGCCTGTCCGCCCGCACATCGGTGGCGGTACTCGGCACGTTGGCCTCACTGGCGCTGATCGGCATCCTCGGCTCACAGTTCATCGACTGGGCCGTGCTCACCGGCAACACCGACGACCAAACCGGCCTGATCCACGGCCTCTACCCGAAGCTCGACATGAGCGGCCTGCTGCTCGCCGGCGTCATCATCGGCTCGCTAGGCGTCCTTGACGACGTGACCGTGACCCAGACGTCCGCCGTCTGGGAGCTGCACGACGCCAACCCGACAATGGGCTGGCGCGGACTGTACCGGGCAGGCATCCGCATCGGCCGCGACCACATCGCCTCCGTGGTCAACACACTCGTCCTCGCCTACGCGGGAGCCGCGCTGCCCCTGTTGCTCCTCTTCTCCATCGCGCAGAGCGGCGTTGCCACGGTCGCCAACAGCGAGCTGGTGGCCGAAGAGATCGTGCGCACGCTGGTCGGGTCGATCGGCCTGGTCGCCTCAGTCCCGGTCACCACGCTCCTCGCCGCCCTGGTCGTCTCGGCAGACCGGCCCGGTCCGCAGACGGACACGGCCACAGCGGGCACGCCGGCTACTGGCCGAGCACCTGCCGGCCGGGGCGGACGTCGGCGGAAGCGTTGAGAACGAACTCCGCAAGGCGCGCCCACAACTGCACTTCTCCGGTCTCCGCCCAGGGCTACGACCTTGTGCGTCGCAGGGACTTCCCCTGCAGTGTTGCCGATCGGCAGCACAGCCCGTGTCGTCGCCGCCTCACTCCTCCGCGTCCTCGAGACGGCGAGCCGGCAGCCCCGCCGGACCAGACCGGCGGGGCTTCGTCGTGCTGTCAGGTGTCACGCGCGAATCTAACGTCCGGGCATGGGATAGGGCGCCCGGACGGGGGTTTCCGGGCGCCCTGGTTCTGGGGGTGGGTTACTTCAGGTCGGCGACGGAGGGAACGACGACGCCGTACAGCTCCGTGATGGTGGCCAGGGCGCCCTCGTGGATCTGGGCGGCGCTGATGTGCTGCTGGCCTGCGGCAGTGGTGGGGAGTGCGCGGGTGGCGCTGGCGCCGGCTACGACAGTGGGGCGGTGGCCGTTGAGGAAGGCACCCTGGGCGGTGAACAGGACGCACATGTTGGTCATGAAGCCGGCGAGGATGACGTCCTTCTTGCCGGCCTTGTCCACCAGTTCGGCCAGGTTGGTGTTGTGGTAGGCGTTGGGGACGGACTTGATGACGGAGTGTTCGCCGTCGATGGGGGCGAGATCGGCGATGATCTTGCCGTCTTCGGAGTCGACGTCGTAACCCTGGTCCTGGACGTGGATGACCGTGGCGCCTGCGGCACGGGCGGCTTCGAGGAGCTTCTTGCCTTCGGCGATGGCGGCGGCATGGCCGTCGAGTTCCATGGTGCCGTGGGTGTAGGTGTTCTGGAAGTCGATGAGGATGACGGTGGCGTCGGCGAGCGAGGCGGGGGTTTCGTCGAAGTTGTTGAGCTGGCGCAGGGTGGTGGTGGTCATGGAGTCCTCTTCGGGATATGTGCGGGTGGGGGCACTGATGGGCGCCCCGTGGTGTTGGCAACGCTAACACAGGGCGTAAGCATTGCTTCACGCGAAGGGGTGTTCCCGGCCAGGGGCGTGGCGCATTTTCCCTGGTCAGGAGCGTTAGCGGTCTGTTCATGGGGTGTTAGCATGGCTTCATGTCGACTGCGAGAGAGCGCATTTTGTCCGCTACGTCCGAGCTTTTGCGGACGCTGAGCGCGGAGGAGATCTCCACGCGGGCGATCTGCGCGAGGGCGAAGGTGGGGGCTCCGGAGATTTCCCGTCAGTTCGGGGGCAAGCAGGGGCTGATGGCCGCGGTGGCGGATCAGGGGTTCGAGGAGTTCCTGGCGAACAAGCGGCGCAATCCGGTGACGGATGATCCGGTGAGGGATCTGCGGGTGGCGTGGAACAGTCACGCGTCGTTCGCGTTGAAGAATCCGCACCTGTACCGGTTGATGTTCACGCCGGTAGGGGAGCCGAAGCCTGTGGCGGTGAAGGAGGCGCAGGCGTTGCTGCTGTCGGCGCTGGCGCGGTGCGAGGCGGCGGGGCGGTTGCGGATGCCGCTGGAGCGTGCGGGGCAGGCGATTTTGGCGGCGAACGTGGGGGTTTGCCTGATGATGCTGACGTTTCCGGAGTTTTTCGGGGGGGCGGAGATGTCGGACGTGGTGCGTGACGCGGTGATCGGGAAGGTGACCGGGGAGATGGAGGGGGAGGGGGAGCAGGTGGTGGTAGCAGCGGTACTGGCACGTGCACTGGTAGGGACGTTGACGGGGACGGTGGTGATGGAGGAGGAGGTGATCGAGGCGGTGGCGCGGTCGCTCGGGGGGTGATTCTTTGTCGGCGCGTGGGGCCCTGTCCGTTCAGGACGGGGCTTTTTTGTTGCCGGGAGGAAGCTCCAGGTGTCCACACCTCTGTTACCGATGCTTACGTCGTGTGTTAGCTTTGAAAACACCCGAGGGGGGGCATCGGCCGCCCTCGGGGTCGACCGCACCTGTGCGGGGGGAAGTGCGTCACGGGGGACGCCGACGGCTTTGTGGTCCCTTCCGGCCTGCCGGAAAACGCTCTTCGCTGCCGCATGCCCGTTTTTTACGGAAGGGACTGATCTGTGAGCACTTCTCCGGCAGCAGGCGAGGCACCCAACGAGCTGATGACGGGCGACTCCTTCCTGGAGAGCCTGCGTGATGGACGCCAGGTGTTCCTGGACGGCGAACTCGTCAAGGACGTCACCGTCCACCCGGCCTTCGCGAACGCGGCGAAGTCCTCGGCGCACCTGTACGACGCGCTGCACGACCCGCAGACGAAGGACCTGATGACGACGGTCGACCGGTACACCGGCCACCGGGTCCACCGGTTCTTCACCCCGGCGCACTCGGCCGAGGAGCTGCTGAAGGCCCGGGATGCGATCGAGCACTGGGCGCGTCTGTCCTACGGGTTCATGAACCGGACGCCGGACTACAAGGCGTCGTTCATGGCCGGTCTGGTCACCAGTGAGGACTTCTACGCGCCCTACGATGCGAACGCGCGTGCCTGGTACGAGAAGTACGTCAAGCAGGGTATGGCGGTCTCGCACGCGATCGTGAATCCGCCGGTGGACCGCAACAAGGCGTCGCACGAGGTCGCGGATGTGTTCATCAAGGTGGTGGAGGAGCGCGACGACGGCATCGTGGTGGAGGGCGCGAAGCTGATGGCGACCGCGTCCGCGCTGACGAACGCGGCGTTCGTCGGGCAGATCCACCTGGCGAACCTGGAAAAGGGCAAGGCCGAGGACATGGCGCTGGCGTTCATCGCGCCGATGAACACGCCGGGCATGAAGGTGATCTGTCGTACCTCGTACGAGAAGAAGGCCGCGTCCGCGTTCGATGCGCCGCTGTCGTCGCGGTTCGACGAGAACGACACGGTGCTGCTGTTCGACCGGGCGTTCATCCCGTGGGAGAACGTGCTGATCTACCGGGACACCGAGAAGATCCACGAGTACTTCCCGCGTTCGGGGCTGCTCAGCCGTGGCTTCTTCCAGGGCGCCATCCGGATGGCGGTGAAGCTGGAGTTCATGGCGGGGATCCTCGACAAGGGGACCCGGATGAACGGCACGCATGTCTTCCGTGGTGTGCAGGCCGGCCTGGGCGAGCTGCTGGCGTGGCGGCATCTGACGTGGGCGATGACCACGGCGATGGCGATGGACCCCGAGCCGGGGCCCGGGGGGACGGTTCTGCCGCGTCTGGAGTACGCGGCCGGCCACCGTGTCCTTGCTCCGCTGTCGTGGGAGCGCACGCACCGCTTCTTCGAGGAGCACCTCGCAGGGTCGCTGCTGATGACCGGTTCGTCTGTCGAGGACTTGCGGAGCGAGGAGCTGCGCCCGCTGCTGGAGCGGTACTACCGGGGCAGTGCGGGCAGTGCCGAGGAGCGGATCAAGCTGTTCAAGCTGGCGTGGGACGCGATCGGTTCGGAGTTCGGTGCCCGCCACGAGCTGTATGAGCTGAACTACGCGGGCGGTCCGGACCAGGTGCGTCTGGACACGGTGACGGGTGCGCGGGCGATGGGTCTGCTCGACGCCTACGGCGCCCAGGTCGACAAGGCGATGGGTGACTACGACCTGGATGGTTTCACCCGCGGCCGCTGGGCTGCCGACGCCTGAGGGGGCGTGCCTCTTTCCTGGACGGCGCCGGGTACCGGTGCGTCCCCCGCCCGGTATCCGGCGCCACCTGACCGGAAGGTCTGCTGTGACCGACGATCTGCGCGCTGTGATGCGGCATTTCGCGACCGGAGTGTGCATTGCCGCGACCTGGCGTGCCACCCGGTCCGGTGCCCGCCGTCACAACGCGATCACTGTCAATTCGCTGACTTCTCTTTCTCTTGCGCCGCCGCTGGTCGCGCTGAGTCTGCGGGAGGACTCCGAGTTCCTCGCGGACATCCTTGCCTCGCAGGTGTTCACCGTCTCCATCCTGGGCGCCGACGCCGAGGAGACTGCCCGTGTCTTCGCCGGGCGTCGTCCCGAACGTGATCAGGAGCTGCGTCGTACGCGGACCCATGTGGGGGTGCGTACTGGGGCGTTGCTGTTCGACGCGGCCGGGTGGCTGGAGTGCCGCTACTACGACCACTACACGGTCGGTGATCACGTCCAGGTCATCGGCGAGGCCGTCGCTCTGGGTACGGCCGATGACCCGACCAGTGTTCCTCTGATTTTCCTCGGCGGTCGTTTTCGCCGCCTCGACACCGAAAGTGCCGCATCGTGAGCCGTCGTCTGTCCCGTACTCTCACCGCTGCTCTCGCTCTGTGTGCGACGGGCGCCCTGACCGTTCCTGCCGCGCATGCCGCAGGTGACCCGGCACCTGTCATGTGCGTCACCGACAGCCTGGACGGCGGGAAGACCGCCGCCGTCTCTCCTCAGGCCGCTGCCCGTCTGGAGGCGCGCACGCGTTCGTACGAGGGTCCTTGTGCGGCGTTCGGGCCCGCGCAGGATCTGGGGAACGGCTCGCTGCGGTCCTACACGCAGACGACCACGGACGGTACGCCGTACGCGGTGGGTGTCACGTTCACCCATGACGCGCTCGAGGGCCTGCCCGACGACATGAACGACCGGCATCACTGCTATGACGTCGACGGGGACGGGACGATCGACCAGAACACCGAGTGCGTGGGCGGCTATGAGCACCCTCTGGCACTGCCGGACACCTCGAACGTCGCGGCGCCAGGTGTGCCGCATCAGTGGGTGCTGGTCAACTACAACCCGCTCGGGCACGGCCTGCCCGGCATCTACGATGTGCCGCACTTCGATTTCCACTTCTACCTCCAGCCCAAGTCGGTGCGTGACGGCATCCGGATGGGGCCGTGCGGGCTCGTCATCAACTGCGACGACTACGCGACCGCGACCAAGCCGCTGGGCGACCAGTACATGCCGGCCGGGTACATGGATCACGGTGAGGCGGTCGAGGGCGCCATGGGCAATCACCTGATGGACACCGCCGACTCCCCCGAGTGGCACGGGCAGCCGTTCACTCACACCTTCATGTACGGGGACTGGGACGGGAAGCTGCTGTTCCAGGAGCCGATGATCACGAAGAAGTGGTTCGAGGGTCTGGCGGCGGGCACCAACGCCAACGGCTGTTACCGCATCAACCAGCCGGCCGCGTGGCAGCAGGCGGGGTTCTACCCGCGCACGTACTGCATCGACTACCGGCCGGGCCGGGACGACTTCACCGTGTCGCTTCAGGATTTCCATCCGGCTCCGGCGGGTGACTAGCCGATGAACGGGGGATTTTCCATCGCCGTGGTCGGCGGTGGCGCTGCTGCGGTGTGCTTTCTGGACGCGCTGGCGCGTACGGATCATGTGGGGGGCACGCTGACCGTGTTCGAGCCGTCCCCTCACCTGTGGCGGGGCAGGCCCTATCAGGTCGACGCCGACACGCTGACGATCAACATGGTCCCTGAGGACATGTCGGTGCGCGGCGGGGATCCGGAGCATTTCGCGTACTGGCTTGCGGGCCGGGACAAGGTGACCGGTACGCCCACGCCGGCCGATCCGTATTCGGGGGCCCGGTTCGCCCCCCGTACGGTGTACGGGGAATATCTGGAGCAGACCGCCTACGCGGCGATGGGAATCCTGCGGCGCAGGGGCTGGCGGGTCGATCTGATCGGGGCGCCGGTGACGTCGGCGTCGCGGTGTGCCGAGCGGGTGATGCTCCAGACGAAGGACGGCCGGGCCCGGGTTTTCGACTATGCGGTCCTCGCGGTGGGGCGCGGTGCGCCGGAGGACGTGTACAGCCTGGACGGTGCGGACGGTTATGTTCCGGATCCGTATCCGGCGGTGGACCGGCTGCACGCGATCGGCATGTACGACCACGTCGCGGTGCTGGGGTCGGGCCTGACGGCGGTGGACACGGTCCGCTATCTGGCGGCGATGGGGCATCAGGGTGTCATCACGCTGGTCTCCCGTCACGGGGTGCTTCCCGGGGTGCGCCAGCGTCCGGCCGAGTTCACGGTGCGCCGTGCGACTCAGTCCTCCATGCGGGCGCTTGCCGCCGGCCGCAGGGAGTTCACCGTCGCCGACCTGGCGGAGATTTTCCGCCGGGAAATCCTCGACCACGGCGGGGACCCGCGTCGGGTGAGCGCCGAGATCGCGGCCGTCTTCACGGAAAAGCCCCTCGACCGGCTGCGCCGTCAGCTCGGCCTGGTCGACTGCCCGGATCTGGGCCTGCGGATCGTGCAGCGTGCTCTTCCCGACACCGGACCGGATCTGTGGCCGCAGCTGTGTGACGGTGACAAGACACAGCTGTTGCGTACCCACACGCGCACCCTGATGAGTCTGTGCTGCCCGATGCCGCCCGCCTCGGCAGCACTGCTCCTGGACCTCGCCGAGCAGGGGCAGCTCCACATCCGGGCCGGGCTGCGCCGCATCGACGCCCAGGGAAAAGACGGTTTCACCCTGGCCACCCGCAACGGTGAGTTCCACGCCGACACCATCGTCAACACGATCAGTCCTTCCAGTCAGCGGATCCCGCACGGTGCGCAGCGCCTGGTCGCCTCCCTGCTGCGTTCGCGTAACGCGGCCGTCAACCCCTACGGGGGGCTCACGATCGAGCGGGCCACCAGCCGTCTGACCGTCGCTTCCCAGCCCGATCCGCGCCTGTATGCGCTGGGAGATCTGGCCGGCGGGGCGCTGCTGTTCACCTGGGGGATTCCCTCGCTGGTGGACCGGGCGAGGGACATCACCGCGGCGATCGGCGCCCATCATGCGGCGCTCCCCGTCTCGCCCGCGCTGCTGAGCGCTTGAAACAGTAGGGAGTACACCCATCGTGACCAGCGAAGATTTTCCTGTGTTTTTGGCGGACACCGCCACGGGGCTGCCGATCCCCGACGACAAGACGTTCGCCACGCCGGCCGAGCACCGCTGCCACGTCAAGCAGCGCCTGGCCGCCGCGCTGCGTCTGTTCGGCCGCGAGGGCTTCGGGGAGGGAATATCGGGCCACATCTCCGTCCGCGACCCCGAACACCACGACCGGTTCTGGGTGAACCCCTTCGGGGTGTCCTTCAACCGGGTCACGGTGAAGGACCTGATCTGTGTGGACACCAGCGGGCAGGTGGTGTGGGGCAACCGCCGGGTGAATCCGTCCGCATTCGTCATCCACGCCGCGATCCACACCCAGCACCCCGACATCCACGCGGCCGCCCACGCCCACACCGTCCACGCCCGCGCCCTGGGGTCCCTGGGCAGGGTACTCACCCCGATCGACCAGGAATCGGCTGCGTTCTACGGGCGTCAGAGCCTCTACAACGACTACGAAGGCCCCTCGGTGACGGTGGAGCAGGGGCGGGACATCGCGACCGCGCTGGGACGGGACCGGGCGATCCTGCTGCGTCACCACGGTCTGATCACCGTCGGCGGTTCGCTGGAAGAGGCTGTCCACTGGTTCTTCACCTACGACTCCTGCGCGAAGGTACAGCTGCTCGCGCAGGCGGCCGGGACTCCGCAGGCGTTCACCCCCGAGCAGGCCGAGGCCGCCGCCGCCGGGTTCGGTGACGCACAGCTGGCCCGGTTCAGTTTCGAGCTGCTCATGGACGAGATCACTCACGAGCAGCCCGATTTCCTCCAGGAAAACTAAGCGACTCCGCTCCCCCCCCATGTCTTCGATACGAAGGAGAAAACCGTGAAGGTCCTTGTGTTCGGTGCTTCCGGTGCGATCGGCTCGACGATCACCCATGAACTGATCACACGCGGGCACACCGTCACCGGTGTCACCCGCGGCGGGAACACCACCACCACCACCACCTACACCGCCAAGGCCGGTGACGTCCGCAACGCCGCGTCCGTCGCCGCGCTCGCCGAGGGCCATGACGTCGTCGTCTCCGCCGTCGGCCCCCGCCACGACGGATCCGACGACGACCGCGACATCATCGTCGGCGCCACGAAGGCCCTGATCACCGGCGTACGCCAGAGCAGTGTCAAGCGGCTCGTCGTCCTCGGCGGCGCCGGCAGCCTGCTGACCGCTCCCGGGGTGAAAGTCATCGACTCCCCACACTTCCCCGCCCTGTGGAAGGCGAACGCGCTCGCCCAGAGCGAGGCGCTGGAGCTGTACCGGCAGGTCTTCGACCTGGACTGGACGTTCGTCTCCCCGCCGAAGCTGATCGAGCCCGGTGAGCGCACCGGCACCTACCGGCGCGGCGGCGACCAGCTGCTGAGCGATGAGAACGGCGAGTCGCGGATCAGCATCCCCGACTTCGCGATCGGTTTCGTGGACGAGATCGAAACGCCTCGCGCTCTGCGTGCCCGGATCTCGCTCGCCTACTGACGGCCCTCCCCCTTCGACTGACGTCCCCGGCTCCGCTCCGTGCGGGCCGGGGGCATTTTCCCGGAGACATACGATGACGACACGCACGGGCGGCACCGCCCGCTTCGCGATCCTGCTGGGCGCGCTGACCGCGCTCGGCCCTCTCGCCAACGACACGTACCTTCCCTCGCTGCCGCAGATCGCCGATGACCTGTCCGCGTCCGCGTCGGCCACCCAGCTCTCGCTGACCGCCTGCCTGATCGGGCTCGGCTCGGGGCAGATGATCGCCGGACCCGTCTCGGACCGTCTGGGACGGCGCGGTCCCCTCATCGTGGGCCTGGCGCTGTTCACCCTCGCCGGGCTGGCTTGCTCCTACGCACCCAATGTGTGGTTTTTGGTGCTGCTGCGCCTGGCACAGGGCATCGGCGGGGCCACCGGTATCGTCATCGCCTCCGCGATCGTCCGTGACCGCCATGAGGGAGCGCAGGCCGCCCGCCTCTTCTCCTTGCTCATGCTCGTCACCGGTCTGGCCCCGATCCTCGCCCCGGTCGCCGGCGGTCAGATCCTGCGCGCCACCGACTGGCGCGGTATCTTCCTCGCCCTCGCGGCGGCCGGAGCCGTGATCTTCTTGGCCTGCACCGTAGGACTGCCCGAGACCCACGCGGCTCCCGCCCGCAAAGCAGCCCGCGACAACGCCGCCCAGGGCGCCTTCCGGACCCTGCTCGCCGACCGCCCGTACGTCGGCTACATGCTGTCCTGCGGTTTCTCCTTCGCCGCGATGTTCGCTTACATAGCCGGCTCCCCGTTCGTCCTGCAAGAGATTCACCGCCTGTCCCCGCAGGCGTTCTCCTACGTCTTCGGCGTCAACGCGCTCGGTCTGGTGATCGCCGCCCAGGTCGGGGGCCGCATCGTGCACAAGACCAGCCCCCGGCGCCTGCTGGGACTCGGGGTCACCGGATCGGCCCTGGGCGGCACCGGCACACTCCTGTGCGCCCTCGCCCACGCCCCTCTCGCCCCGCTGCTGGTCTCCCTGTTCGTGATCGTCGCCTCCGTCGGCCTGGTCCTGCCCAACTCGATGGCTCTGGCGATGAACGACCACGGCGAGATCGCCGGAGCGGCAGCCGCCCTGATCGGGTTCCTCCAGCACATCATCGGCGCCGCCATGGTTCCCCTCGTCGGACTCGCGGGGGAAACCTCCGCGCTGCCCATGGGCATCACCACCTGCGCCCTGGGCGTCGCCGCCGTCTTCTCCTTCGTTGTGATCGCACGCCCCGAACCCACCCCCGCCCAGCTCACCCCCGTGTCCACCGGGGCCGCACGATGAACGGCCGGTCCTTCCTCGACGGCGGCCCGGCCCTCGTCCCCCGTGTCCCCACCCTCGCCGGTGTCCTCCCCTACGCCGCCCAGCGCCACGGGCAGCAGAAGATCGTCCACCTCCACGAGAACGGCACCCACACCGCCCTCACCTACGCCCAGCTCCTGGAGCGCGCCCAGCGTGTCCTCACCGGGTTGCGCCTGACGCTCAACCGGCCCGGCGACATCCTCGTGCTGGACATCCCCGACCCGGCCGAACTGATCTGCGCCTACTGGGCGTGCATCCTGGGCGGTTTCGTCCCCCTGCCCGTCCCCGGCACGGCCGGCCTGCTGGAGCAGGTGTGGGAGCACTACGGACATCCCCGCATCATCACCGGCACCGGCCGCACCATCCCGGCCGGCCTGACCCCCTACAGCACGGGAACCTTCGACTACCTCACCGGCCACACTCCCGACACCGCCCACCACCAGGGCGCTCCCGGGGATCTCGCGCTGCTGCTGCTGACGTCCGGTTCCACCGGTGTGCCCAAGGCGGTCCGGCTCACCCACGCGAACATCCTCGCCCGTACCACCGCGACCGCCCACGTCAACCATCTCGACCACCGCCAGCGCACCTTCAACTGGATGCCGCTGACCCACATCGGCGGCCTGGTCATGTTCCACACCCGTGACGTGTACCTGGGCGCCTACCAGGTCCACGCCCCCCAGCAGTGGATCCTGGACGCCCCAGCGCGCTGGCCGGAGGCGTGCCACACCCACCGCATCACCTGCACGTGGGCCCCCAACTACGCGTTCGCCCTCGTCAACGACGCCGCGCCGCACCTGTCGGGACAGCCGTGGGATCTCTCCCGGCTGACGTACATCATGAACGGCGGGGAACCCCTGCACGCGGAGGTCATCGACCGTTTCATGGCGCTGCTGGCCCCGCACGGGCTGCCCACGGACGCCATGTATCCGGGCTGGGGCATGTCGGAAACCTCTTCGGGGGTCACCGACATGCGCTACCGCCAAAGCACCGCAGCGGGCCGCTACGTGCCGGTGGGGCGCCCGCAGCCCGGCACTCGTGTACGGATCACCGACGACGCCCATGCCGTGCTGCCCGAAGGCGAACTGGGGCTCGTGCAGGTCACGGGCGCCACCATCACGGCCGGCTACCTGAACAATCCCGCCGCGAACGAGGGGTCGTTCACCGAGGACGGCTGGTTCATCACCGGCGACCTCGGCCGTATACGCGGCGGCATCCTGACCGTCACCGGCCGCGCCGACGACCGCGTCACCGTCTCCGGGAGCGTCTACCACGGGCACGAGATCGAGGCCGCTGTGGAAACCCTCGGCTTCATCACCCCCACCTATACGGTCGCCACCGAAGTGAGCACCGCCCAGGGCGATCGGCTTGCCGTGTTCTGCCATCCGCGCAGCGGTGCCCTCACCGACGACGACGTCAGTGCGGTGCGGACGCTGCTGTACGACAGGTTCGGTATCACTGGGGTGCTGGTGCTGGCCGTCGGCAAGCACGACGTCCCCAAGACCGGCATCGGGAAACTGCGCCGTCTTCCGCTGCGGGCACGTTTCGAGGCATCTCCCCAGGTCACCCAGGCTGTGACCGGGTAAAGCCGGGAGGGCTGCGCCTCTCTCCCCGGCCACCGTGCAGCCCTCCCTTCCCGTGCGGACACCCCTTACCCACATCGAAGGACACACCCATGGCGTCGCTCACCGACCCGCGTCCGCTGCCCGGCGAACCCCTTTGCCTGGATCTGGTCAACACCCGCTTCACCGATCCCGCCGGCCACCACGACCTGATCGACACCCGCGCCGCTCTCAACCGCTGGCTGGCCACCTCCCCGCACCTGACGGACTATCCCGACCTGTACCGCCTGGTCGACGGCTACACCTACACCCACGTCCGGCGCGCCCGTGACATCCTCGCCCAGCTTCTCGCGCAGCCCTACGCCCCAAAGGCGCTGGAGCCCTTCAACGCGCTGTTGTCCCACGCCCATCCGCGTCGGGAACTGACGCTCCACGGCATAGAACACCGGCTGGACATAGACGACCCGGCGCACCTCGTCGGCTATCTCGCCGCAGACGACTACCTGACGCTGCTGGCGGAGAACTCCGACCGGATCCGTACCTGTGACAACGGTTGCGGCCTGTACTTCTACAGCCGCAACCCCCGGCGCCGCTGGTGCGCCCACTCCGCCTGCGGCAACCGGGTCCGTGCCTCCCGCCACTACTGGCGCAACAAGGATTCCGCGTGAATTGACGCCTACGGCGAGGAACGCCTCACGCGTCTCGCCGCCTGGGCCGCCATCGAAGCGCAGCGTCAGGCGGCCGTGCAGCCCCGGTCACCGCCTACGGAACCGACCGGGGCCACCGCCGTCTCGCCTGGCGCGCCGAGCGGGCAGGATGCGACGTCACCGCCCTGGACGGCCCCGGCGTGGGTGGACGACACGTTCGTGAAGTACCGTCCGGTCTGTCCGCTCCGTGATCAGTCCACCGTCTGCCGGTGCGGCGTGTCCTGCATGCGGGGCGTGTCGCGCTGGCGGGGCAGCACCGCACGATGCGCGGGAATGTTCTTGCGGTGGCGGCCTGCGCTGCGTGCCCGTACGAGGACGGGTCGTGCGGCGAACATTCCCGCCGCCGCCTCGGGCACGGCGAGGATCATCAGCACCACCAGGGGCAGGTTCCAGCCGTGGGTGAGGGCGTGCAGAGAGCCGATCGCGAACGGGCCGATCCCGGCGAGGAGATAGGCGCCGCCCTGGGCAAGGCTGGAGAGTTTCGCGGCGGTGGCCGCGTCCGGTACGCGCAGGCTCAGGATCGTCATGGCCAGGGGGAAGGACCCCCCGGTGGCGATACCGAGGATCAGTACCCACACCCAGCTCAGGGAGGGCAGGGTGAGGATGCCGGCCAGCCCGGTGATCTTCGCCGCGATCATCACCCCGACGAGGGGGCCTTGATGACGCATCCGGGCAGCGGCCAGCGGCAGGACCAACCCGAGGGGGATACCCAGGGCGAGCATGGCGGAGACCATCACGCCGGCCGTGGCCGCGCTGTAGCCGTGGGAGGCCATGATGGCGGGCAGCCACGCGATCAGGGTGTAGAAGGCGAGGCAGATCAGGCCGAGGAAGACGATCACAGCCCAGGCGATCGTGCAGGCGAGCAGGGAGCCGGATGGCTGTGGACGGGTTTCTCCCGTGACGGCCGCCCTGTCCCGTGGCGCAGGGTTGACCAGGCCCCAGGTCCACACCAGGACGGCGACGAGGGCGGGAAGTCCCCACAGCATCAGGGCGCCCTGCCAGCCGGCGGCGTGGGTGAGGGGAACGGCAGCTGCTGCGGCGATGGCTCCGGAGAGGGCCATCACCATCATCACCAGGCCGTTCATCAGCCCGATCCGGGTGGGGAAGTGACGTTTGACGGCGGCGACGATCAGCACGTTGCCCAGGGCGATCCCGGCCCCGGCGAGCATCGTGCCGGCGTACAGGAACACGGGCGACGCCAGGGCACGCAGGACGCATCCGCTGCCTATGCAGACGAGGGCGGCGATGACGGCGCCGGTCTCTCCCAGCCGCCGGGTCGCGGGGGGAGCGAGGCAGGAGAAGACACCCAGGCACATGACGGGCAGTGTCGTCAGGACGCTGACGCCGGTGGAGCTGAGGTGGAAGACATCGGTCAGGGTGCCCAGGACGGGCGGGACGGCGGTGATCGCCGCGCGTAGATTCACGGCCAGAAGGATCAGGCCGAAGGTGAGCCAGGCCTGCCTCGTGCGAGGCGTGGCCGAGATGGTTTTCACTGTTCCCCCGTGAAAAGGCGGCGGCCCCCCGCCCCATCCGGAGGTGGGATGGTGGAAGGGGAGCCGCCGGGTACTGCGGAGCCGCCTGGTGCGGCAGGGACGGGTCAGACGGCGAGGGCCTGCTTCGCCTTCGTCTTGGTGTGGAACGGGCAGGCGTTGAGGGCTGCTGCGTTCGCCGGCGCGTTCGTGTCGCCGAGCAGGGTGAGGATTTCCTGGCTGAGCAGGTCGGGCTTGCCCTTGAGGGCGTCGGCCAGCTGCTGGTCCCTGGAGAACACCATCTCGGCGGCGATGTTGTCCATCACGATGCGGGCGAGGTTGTCGAGCGCGACGTGGACCGCGTTGGGGACGGAAGGCGTCTCACAGACGAGGTCGATCAGGTGGCTGTCGACCATGTCCTTGTCCATCAGGTGCTTGATGATGATGGAGTTCTGGTTCAGCTCGGACGTCGTCCACATCGACAGGACGACCACGTACAGCTCGTGCCAGGCGTCCGCACCGACCTTGTCCTTCCAGCGGCCGAACAGATCCTTCACGGCCTCGATCTGGACCTTCGCCGCCCAGTACATGTTCGTCTTGATGTCGTCGGCGATCTGCCCGGTGAACTTCTGGAAGCCCGGCATGTCGAAGGTGCGCCGGCGGGTGGCGTCGCTGATGAACGACAGACCGGCGTCGAGGATGTGGGCGCAGGACACCTTCAGGTCGGTGGGAAGGTCGGCGTCCTCCAGCGTGCGCCGTGCGGTGTCCAGGTCGGTGCCGAACGTCTGGAGCGGGGTGATCCAGTCCGTGTTCGAGGGTCCGGCGTAGGCGACCAGTTGCAGATCGCGGGCGTCCATGTTGTCCTGCCCGGCCGGGACGGTGGGGTCCAGGGACGGTGCGATGACGGAGAAGATGCCGAGCGGGACGTGGGCGATGGACTTCGCCAGCTGGAAGATCTGCGAGATCGGCTCTTCGATGAACTGCTGGCCCTGGTGGACGAGCGTGTAGTGGCCGCCCTGCATGCCGTTCTCCACAACGATGACCGGGCCGAGCTGCTGGAGGACGTTGGCCCGCAGCTTGTCGTAGTTGGCGCGCATGTCGGTGTCGACCTGGAGGATGTTGTTCCTCGCGGTCGTCTTGCCGGTGGAGGCGTCGCCGTTCCCGGCAGGAGTGGCCGCATCGGCAGCCGTGGCGTGCGCCGCCTGTGAAGCGGTGCCGGTCAGGAGAGTGGCCGCTGCGGCGGTGCCGGCAGCGCCTATGAAGTTTCTGCGCGTACTCATGTCCCCGTTTCCCCCTTGAGTTACGGAACGTGTGTGGCGGTACTGCCGCCGCTCAACTTCCTTCCGCAATGCGGAAGTTGGCTTCCGTCATGCGGCGGTGAGAAGCACGCTACTGGCTGAGAACACGCACTCGTCGATCGAAAACACCCAGACAATCAGGTATCTACAGAATTGTCCGAATAATCTCTACAAATGGAGCGAACTCTGCCGCCACCTGAATTTAATATTCCGCAGCACGGAAGAAGGCCTGCGATCTTTTGGGACAAAAACAGCCTCCCCACCCGAGACGGGCAGGAAGGGCTTTCGAACACACCGCAACTCGACACACCGCACACGGCCAAGACCGCATCGAGGAAAGGCAGCGTCAGCGGCGGGTTGTCGTGGAAGTCGTCCCAGAACGCATGCCCGAACTTCTCGATCCCGGCCTGCGAGATCCCCAGCGGGATCCACTGGATGTCCCGGAACCCGTACTTGTCCAGGCTCGGCCCGTCGAACCGGTAGTCCGGATTCTGCGCGAAGATCACCAGCGGCGACCCGGCCACCAACGACGCCCGGATCCTGCGGCACATCCGCTCGATCACCGTGATGTCGGCCGCGTAGTTGAACAGCTGCACCGCCATCGCCACATCGAACGGCTCCTCGGGATCCGCCAGATCGGCGACCTTGTCGAAGGCCGGCCGGCGCCCGCGATCCGCGCGGGAAGTCGCTCCACGGCCGCCCGGGATCTGCTGCCAGGTGCCGTCCGTTGACCAGCGGCGTGCCGGGTAGCGCCATGGTCAGCTATCAGGTCAGCGAAGCGATTCGGGCTGCGCGACGAAGCGGGCAAGCGCCTCGGCGGCGCCGCGGGGCAGGCCGGCGACCGTCGCCTCTGGCAATGCCGTGATCACGGCCCGCAGCTGCGCGCCGAGCTCTGGACCACCTGCTGCACCGCCCGCGCAGCCTCCTGCGCATCGACCGGGTCATGCTTCCCGTTCCTGCGGCGAGCCGCACGGTCGGGCCGGTTCACGTCGTTCACCTCGCTGTGTCGGGCCAGTAGCTAGCGGGACAGCCCCGCGCCATAGCTGCCGCACGGCGGCGACATGAACGTCCCGGTGCGTGTCCACCCCGAGGACGACCTCCCCCGCGGTCAACGGCCGCGGGCACGTTGCTGGAGCGGTGAGCAAGCCGGCCATGGGCATTCGCCTCCCGACCGAACGACATCGAGGGCCTGTACCAAGCTGGGCGGGCGGTCGGAACCGTGCTGCTGCAAGCAGCGGAGCGCTGTCAGTGGCAGGTGGCAGCATCGGGCCCATGACGGACACCACGGCATTCGACTGGCGGTCCTTCCTGCTCAAGTGGAGCGGGGAGTGGGCAGATTCCCTGCCGGACGGCGAAACGCGAGGCGAGGACGACGAGACCGCCCGGCAGGCGCGGTGGCTGGGGTTCCCGCCCGCGTCCGAGGAGCGGATAGCAGCCATGGAGGAGCGCCTCGGCCGACGGATGCCCCCGTCGTACCGGGAGTTCCTCAAGGTCAGCGACGGGTGGCGGCACGCGGGCGGGTTCGTGTGGCTGCTGGCGGGGACCGAGGACACGCGCTGGCACAACGACGAGTCGGGACTCGCGGACGTGTTCGAGGAGTTTCTGGACGAGGATGCCGGGCCCGAGGAGCGGCGGGAGGCGGACATCTGGCGGCGTGGGCTGCAGCTCGACGTGGAGTCCGACATCACCCACGTCCTCTTGGATCCCGAGGACGTGGACGGGGACGGTGAGTGGGCCGTCTACACGTGGGCGAGCTGGCGGGCCGCGCCGCCCGAGCGGCACGCGAACTTCCTTGAGTTCATGCGGGAGATGCACCGGGAGTTCCACAGCCTGCGGGCGCACCGGAGCGACGAGGAGTCGGTGTCCGCCAACAATACGACCCGATAGCTGAACGCGTTGGTAGAGGAGGTCCGGCTGGGAGCGGGCCGCCGCGCTGGGTGACCAGCCACACTGACGTTCCATCCGTGGGGCGCCGACGACGACCCGGTGTCACTGGCGTACGCGACGCTGGATCAGGTGAGGAACGGCACGCGCAGAGACCTCGGGCGCCGCCGGAGCCTCGACTCCTTGACCATAACCCTGAGTTATGGATTTCTGACGTCTCCCGGACCGCAAGGAGCCGGCCGAATAATCCTTCGTACGTCAACCACGTTCCGGAAGCGCGCGGCCCAGGCCAGGCAAAACGACCGGCTCCCACGGACGGCCGGACGGGAACCACCGCCGACGAGGCCCGGTCCGCGACAGTTCCGGCCGTGACACGCCCCTGCACCAGGTGGCAACAGCCCCTCCCCCCGATACACAGACCGGTCGCGACGCCCTCATCCATCACCCCACACGGCCGCGAACAGCCACGAGCCTGCCCTCGGTTGTTTCCTCGGCTCGGCGCCGCCCGGTTCCCCACGCTCGAAACACCCAGTCCAGGAGATTCCATGCCCTCCCCAGCCAGGACCAGGCGCCCACCGCGCTCGACACCACTCCTGATCTTCCTGTCCGCCCTGCTCGCGATCGTCATCTCCGCCGCGCACCCCGCCGACGCGTACAACGGGAGCACCTCCGCCTGTGCGCTTCAAGGGACGACCGGATACACCGATGAGGGCCAACAGACCGACTACACACGGTTCCAGAGCCCGGTCGGCACCAAGCACGTGGCGGTGATCTACGTGGACTTCCCCGACGCCGGCGGCACCTCCCTGCCCCTGACGCCGTACTACAACCAGTTGTCGGGAGCCGCCGACTGGATGTGGAACGCCTCCCACGGCAGGACGTGGCTCGACCTCCGGGCCCCGTACGGCAACTGGGTGCACATGCCGAAGAACTCCACCGACTACAACTGGGCGCGCGGTTTCTCCTGGACCACGCACCAGGCGTATGTGAAGGACGCGCTCGGAGCCGCCGCCGACGCCGGCGTCGACCTCTCGCCGTACGACATGTTCTACATCGTGCCCACCAGCACCGCGGCCGCGATCGGGCACACCCCCACCTTCGTCCAGGACCCGGCCCAGCCGACCGAGGTGTGGAACCGGGCGACCGGGAGCTGGGTGGTGGTCCACTGGGCGGTGACGTTCGGTCAGGACATGTGGCACTGGGGCTACAAGGTCGCCGACCACGAGACCGGCCACACCTTCGGCCTGCCCGATCTCTACGCCTTCAGCGGCGATCAGCACCAGTACGTCGGCGGCTGGGACCTCATGGGCCTGGTCTCGGGCCCGGCTCCGCAATACCTCGGCTGGGAGGCGTGGAAGCTCGGCTGGATCAGCGACTCCCAGGTCTCCTGCCTGTCCACGGCGACCACGTATTCCACAACCCTGAACGGGGTGGAATACGGGGGCAGTGGCTACAAACTGGCGGTGATCAAGACCAGCGACACCACCGCCTACGTCGCCGAGTCCCGCAAGGCCGCCGACAACGACTCCGGCGCCTGCGCCACCGGCGTCCTCATCTACAAGGTCGACACCTCGACCGTCACCGGCAGCGGTCCGGTCCGGGTGGTCACCAACCCCGACGCCGCAGCCCCCACCGGGAACTGCACCATGCTGGACATGCAGACCTGGAAGCCCGGCCAGTGGTTCCAGGACAGCACCGCCCGCATCCGGATCTACGTGAACAGCTCCGACGCGTACACCGACACCGTCTGGACCTACAAGTGGTGACCGCATACCGCATAGCGCCATAGCGCCATAGCGCCGGATGCTTCCAGGCAACGGGCGGTGCGGTCCGCGCGCATGTGTCGGCCGCACCGCCCGCGCCTCTCTTCAGCCGGCACCGGCAGGCGGCTTCACGCCGGCGGGACCGGCGTCCATAACCCGATGTTCTGGGAATCCGAGAGCTGGCCGTGAGGGCCGGCCGCCTCCACCCTTGATCCGAGCCGCTGTGAAATGTCACATCGCATAGGGAGTCCATCGTGAGATCACGACGTTCCGGGATGGTCATGGCCGCCGCCCTCGGACTCGTCGCCGTCGCCGGCTGCGGGGGAGCCGACGAGGGCAACGGGCCGGGCGGGCCGGCGAGCAAGGGGGGCACGCTGCACGTGCTCTCCAGCCTCGACCTGGAGCATCTCGACCCGGCCCGCAACTACGTGACCTCCTCCGAAGACGTGGGCCGCCTCATCTACCGGACGCTGACGACCTACGCGACGGCACCGGGGCCGGCCGGCGGGAAGATTGTGCCGGATCTGGCGACGGACACCGGCCGCCCGAGCGACGGGGCCCGGACCTGGACCTTCACGCTCAAGGCGGGGGTGAAGTTCGAGGACGGACGGCCGATCACCAGCCGGGACATCAAGTACGGGGTCGAGCGGTCGTTCGCCGCGGAACTCCCCGAAGGACCGCCGTACGCCCGGATGTGGCTTGCGGGGGGCCGGAGTTACAAGGGACCGTACAAGGACAGGCACGGGCTGGCATCGATCGGGACCCCCGACGACCGGACGATCGTCTTCAAGCTCAACCGCCCGGTGGCCGACTTCGGTTCCGCGGTGTCGCTGCCGGTCTTCGCCCCGGTTCCGCAGGGCAAGGACACCGGCGTCCGGTACGACAGCAGGCCCTTCTCCTCCGGCCCGTACAAGATCGGGACCTTCGAACCCAAGAAGCGGCTCACGCTGGTCCGCAACACCCACTGGAGCCGGGCCACCGACACGGTACGCAAGGGCCTGCCGGACAAGATCGTGATCGATCTCAACCTCGACCCGGCCGTCGTCGACCAGCGGCTCATCGCCGCTCAGGGACAGGACGCGGACGCCGTCTCCTTCGAACCGGTCGGGCCGGCCTCGGTCGGGCCGGTGATGGCCAACCCCGCGGTGCGGAGGCGGCTGGTCACCGGCGAGTCGATCAACACGCGGTATCTGAGCATCAACACCCGGCACAAGCCGCTCGACGACGTCCGGGTGCGGCAGGCGATCGCCTACGCGCTGGACAAGGAGGCCCTGCGCACCGCCCGGGGCGGCCCGATCGCCGGCCAACTGGCCACCACCCTGCTGCCGCCGTCGCTGCCCGGCTCCGTCCCCGACGATCCCTTCCCGAGCCCCGGCGGCAAGGGCGATCCGGCCAAGGCCAAGGCGCTGCTGGCGCAGGCGGGCCACGCCTCGGGCCTGAGCCTCACTCTCGACACCCCGGCCACACCAGGCGGACAGGCGCAGGGCGAGGCCATGCAGGCATCCCTGGCCAAGGCCGGGATCAAGGTGAAGATCAACGCGATCAGTTCGTCGGCGTTCTACAGCACGGTGGGAAACACCTCCCAGGAGCACGACCTGGTGATCGACGGCTGGACACCCGACTGGCCCGGCGCCTCCACCTACCTGCCGCTCGTGTTCGACGGCCGGCTCATCACCCCCGAGGGCAACAACAACCACGCCCAGTACGACTCCGCCAAGGTCAACGCACGCATCGACCAGATCGCCGGGATGAAGGACCAGGCGGCCGCCGCGGCCTCCTACGGCGCACTGGCCCGGCAGATCATGCGGGACGCGCCGGTCGTGCCGTTCCTGTGGGACAAGGCGGCCGTGCTGACCGGACCTCAAGTCACCGGCGCCTACGGGCACACGGCCTACGTCGGGCGACTGGATCTGGTCTCCTTGGGGCTGCGCAAGTGACCGCCACGCTCCCCGCCCCGGTGCCGTTCGACGCACCGCCGCGCGTCGGACCGCAGGAGACGTCTCTGCTGCGCCGGCTGCTGGCCCAGCGCTCCGCAGCTCTCGCGCTGACGGTGGTCGTCCTCCTGGTGCTGATCGCCCTCGCGGCCCCGCTGATCGCCTGGGCCACCGGCACGTCCCCGACCGAGTTCCACTCCGAGGCGGTGGACCCGGCGCTCGGCGGACTGCCTCGCGGCACCGGAGGCGGAATCAGCGCCGCGCACTGGCTGGGCGTCGAGCCGGGCAGCGGCCGGGACATCCTCGCCCGCGTCGTCTACGGGACCCGGGTCTCCCTGCTGATCGCCCTGCTCGCCACCGTCCTGTCGGTGACGCTCGGGACCGCGCTCGGGCTGGCCGCCGGATTCTTCGGCGGCTGGACCGACACGGTCGTCGGCAGGCTGATGGACCTGCTGATGTCCTTCCCCGCCCTGATCTTCATGATCGCGCTGATCTCCGCGGCACCGGGGGTGAACCGGCAGCTGCTGCTGGTCGTCGTGCTCGGCTTCTTCGGCTGGCCGTACGTCGGGCGGATCGTGCGCGGGCAGGCGATGGTGCTGGCCCGCGGCGAGTTCGTCGCCGCGGCCCGGGTGCTGGGCGCCTCCCGGCGCGCCCTGCTGGTGCGGGAGGTGCTGCCCAACCTGAGCGGACCCGTCCTCGTGGTCGCGACCATGTCGATCCCCGGCTACGTCGCCACCGAGGCGGGCCTGTCCTTCCTCGGCATCGGGGTGCGCCCGCCGACCCCCTCATGGGGCCAGATGATCGCCTCCGCGGTGCCGTGGTACGCCGCCGACCCCGTCTACTTCCTCGTCCCCGGCGCCTTCCTGTTCGTCACCGTGCTCGCCTTCAACGTGCTGGGCGACGCGGTACGGGACGCGCTCGACCCCCGGAGCCGACGCCGATGATCCTCTATGCCCTGCGCAGACTGGCCGTGACGGCGGCGATCCTGCTCGTCGTCTGCGCGGCCACCTTCGCGATCTTCTACCTGATGCCCGCCGACCCGGCCCAGGGCGCCTGTGGCAAGGCATGCAGCCCGGAGCGCATCGCGGAGATCCGCACCACGCTCGGCCTGAACCACTCGGTGTTCGTGCAGTTCCGCGACTACCTCGTCGGCATCGTCGCCGGCCGCAGCTACGGCACGGGTGCGCAGGCCGTGCACTGCCCCGCTCCGTGCCTGGGCTTCAGTTTCCAGACCGATCAGCCGGTGTGGCGGATGCTCACGAACCGGCTGCCGGTCAGCATCTCCATCGCCGTGGGCGCGGCGGTGCTGTGGCTGATCGTCGGCGTCACGGCCGGGGTGATCTCCGCCCTGCGCCGCGGCAGCCTGTGGGACCGGGCAGCGATGACGGCCGCGCTCGGCGGCGTCTCGCTGCCGGTGTACTTCACCGCGCTGGTGCTGCAGTACCTGCTCGTCGTCAAGCTCTCGCTGCTGCCCTATCCGCAGGCGATCCCGCTCACCGCGGACCCGGTCGGCTGGGCGGAATCCATGATCATGCCGTGGATCACGCTGGCGATGCTCTACGCCGGGGTCTACGCCCGGATCACCCGCGGCGAGGTGCTCGACAGCCTCGGCCAGAACTACGTGCGCACCGCCCGCGCCAAGGGCCTGCCCGAGCCGACCGTGCTGCGCCGCCATGCGCTGCGGCCTGCGCTGATGCCCATCGTGACGATCTTCGGCATGGACCTCGGCGCGCTGCTCGGCGGCGCCCTCATCACCGAGTCGGTCTTCGGCCTGCCCGGTGTGGGCAAGCTCGCGGCCGACGCGATCAACAGCGCCGACCAGCCCGTGATCCTCGGGGTGACGCTGTTCGCCGCGACCTTCGTCGTGCTCGCCAACGTCGCCGTGGACCTGGTCTACGCGGTCCTGGACCCGAGAGTGAGGGCCGTGGGATGACCCTGCTGACCGTACGCGATCTGACCGTGGACTTCGCGAGCGGCGTCCGCGCCGTCGACGGACTCGATCTGGACCTGGCCGCCGGGGCGGTGCTCGGCGTGGTCGGTGAGTCCGGCAGCGGCAAGTCCGTGACCAGCCTGGCCGTCATGGGCCTGCTGTCCGATGCCCGCGTCACCGGTGAAGTCCGGTTCGACGGACAGCGGTTGACCGGCCTGGACCGGCGGGCGCTGCGCCGGCTGCGCGGAGACCGGATCGCGATGATCTTCCAGGACCCGCTGTCCTGCCTGAACCCCTACTACCCGGTGGGCTTCCAGATCGCCGAGGCCTACCGTGCGCACCGCCGGGCCGGACGCCGCGAGGGGCACCGGGTCGCGGTACGGATGCTGGACCGGGTCGGCATCCCCGAACCCGAGCGGCGCGCCCGCGCCTACCCGCACGAGTTCTCCGGCGGCATGCGCCAGCGCGTGATGATCGCGATGGCTCTGTGTCTGGAGCCCGACCTGCTCATCGCCGACGAACCGACCACCGCCCTCGACGTGACCGTGCAGGCCCAGATCCTGGACCTGCTGCGGGAACTGCGGGAGAGGTCCGGCACCGCCATCATGCTCATCACCCACGACATGGGCGTGGTCGCCGGACTCGCCGACGAGGTGGTGGTCATGTACGGCGGCCGCGCGGTCGAGCGGGGCACGGTCCGCGAGGTGTTCTACCGCCCGCGCGACACCTACACCAAGGGCCTGCTCGCCTGCGTGCCCCGTGTCGACGGGCCGTTGCCCGACCGGCTGCCCACCCTGTCGGCACCGGAGGTGACCGCGTGAACGCACCACTGCTCGAGGCGCGCGACCTGGTCAAGCGGTTCCCCGTACGGCACGGCCTGACCCGGCGGCTGGCCGGACAGGTCAGGGCCGTCGACGGGGTGTCACTGCGGGTGGACGCCGGGGAGACGCTGGGGCTGGTCGGCGAGTCCGGCTGCGGCAAGTCCACGGTCGCCCGGCTGCTGACCCGGCTCATCGAGCCCACCTCGGGCACGATATCCGTGGCCGGACGGGAACTGACCACGCTGGACGAGCAGGTGATGCGCCCCATGCGCCGGGACCTGCAGATGATCTTCCAGGATCCGTTCTCCTCGCTCAACCCCCGCCAGACCGTCCGGCAGATCCTGACGGCCCCGTACCGCTACCAAGGGCTGCCCCCCGGCGAACCGGTGGAACAGCTGCTGGAGCGGGTGGGCCTGCGGGCGGAGCACGCCGCCCGCTACCCCCACGAGTTCTCCGGCGGCCAGGCGCAGCGCATCGGGATCGCCCGGGCGCTGGCGCTGCGGCCGAAGCTGGTGGTGTGCGACGAGCCCGTCTCGGCGCTCGACGTGTCGGTCCAGGCGCAGATCCTCAATCTGCTCAAGGACTTGCAGCAGGAGTACGGACTCGCCTACGTGTTCATCGCGCACGACCTCGGCGCGGTCCGCCAGATCAGCACGCGCGTCGCCGTGATGTACCTGGGCACGGTCGTGGAAACGGCCGACCGGGACACGCTCTACGGCCGGGCCGCGCACCCGTACACCCACGCCCTGCTCTCCGCCGTACCGCTGCCCGACCCGGACGCCGAACGGACGCGCGAGCGGATCGTCCTGCGCGGCGACCTGCCCAGTCCTCTCGATCCGCCCAGCGGCTGCCCGTTCCGCACCCGCTGCCCCAAGGCGGCCGACCCGTGCGCCACCGAGCGGCCGGCGCTGCGCGCGATCGCCTCGGGCCACGAGGTCGCCTGCCACTACCCCGAGCCGCTGACCCGGCCGTCGTCCGTTCCGGCCGCCGAGGAAAGGACCTCATGAGCCGCGCCTACCGCATGCCCGGCCTCGCCGTGACCGACCACGAGTTCACCGTGCCGCTCGACCACGCCGACCCCGCGGGACCCTCCATCGAGGTGTTCGCCCGGGAACTGTCCGACCCGGCGCTCGCCGGCGAGCAACTGCCCTGGCTGCTGTACCTGCAAGGCGGACCCGGAGGCAAGTCGCCCCGGCCGCTGAACGCGACCACCGGGTGGCTCGCCCGTGCCCTCAAGACCCACCGGGTACTGCTGCTGGACCAACGCGGCACCGGCCGCAGCACCCCGGTCACGGCCCAGTCGGCCGGGCGGTTCTCCACTGCTCGGGAACTGGCCGCCCACCTCGCTCTCTTCCGCGCGGACTCGATCGTCGCCGATGCCGAGCTGATCCGGCATCAGCTGTGCGGCGGCGACACGTGGGAGACGCTCGGCCAGAGCTACGGCGGCTTCATCACCCTCACCTACCTCTCCCGGGCCCCCGCGGGACTGCGTGCCTGTTACATCACCGGCGGCCTGCCCGGCCTGGACGCCACCGCCGACGACGTCTACGCGGCCACGTATCCCCGGGTCAGGGACAAGGTGACCGCGTTCTACGCCCGTTACCCCGACGACCGCGAAGTCGTACAGCGAATCGCGGACCTGCTCAACCGTCAGGCGGTGCGGCTTCCCGACGCGGACCGGCTCACCGTCCGGCGGCTGCGCACGCTCGGCCTGATGCTGGGCATGGGAGACGGAGCCGAGCGTCTGCACTGGCTGCTGGACGAAGCCCTCGACGCCGACGGCGACCTCTCGGCGACCTTCCTGCACCAGGTGATGAGCCTGACCGGGTTCGTCGACAACCCGCTCTTCGCCGCACTCCAGGAATCCATCTTCGCGCAAGGAGACAAGCCCACCGACTGGGCCGCCGCGCGCGCTCTCGCCGAGCGGCCGGAGTTCGCCGAGGACGCCGACCCGCTGCTGTTCACCGGCGAGATGTTCTATCCGTGGATGTTCGAGGAGATCGCCGGGCTGCGGCCGTTCCGCGAAGCGGTCCAGCTGCTGGCCGAGCGAACCGACTGGCCCGAGCTGTACTCCCCCGCGCGGCTGGCGGCCAACCAGGTGCCGGTGGCCGCCGCGATCTACCACGACGACATGTACGTCCCCACAGAACTGTCACTCCCGACCGCGCGCTCGGTCGGCGCGCTGCGCGCCTGGGTCACCAACGAGTGGGAGCACGACGGGGTGACCGCGTCCGGCGAAGGCGTGCTGTCCCGCCTGATGGACATGGCCGCCGACCGGGCCTGACATCCCCCCAACCCCGACAAGAGAGACGAGGAGACATGTCCGCATCCCCCCAAAGACTCAGAGCCCTTGCCGCAGGAGCCGCCGCGACGGCGTTCCTTTCCCTCACCGCCGCCGCCCCGGCCGCGAGCGCGGCCCCCGAACCGGCGCACGCCACCGCTCCGGCCACGGACTGCGCCCTTCCCGGCAGGACCGGCTGGACGGACGAGGGCCACACCACCGACTACACCCAGTTCCAGCGGCCCCTCGGCACCAAGCACGTCCTCATGCTGTTCGTCGACTTCCCCGACGCCCAGGCCTCCGGTTCCACGGCCGACTACTACCGGCAACTCGCCCCGGCCGCCGACTGGATGAAGCGCGACTCCTACGGACGCACCGCGCTCGACATCACCCCGCTGGGCCGGTGGATACGGATGCCGCAGGACTCCACCAGCTACGGCTTCCAGCGCGGGATCACCTTCGAGCAGCACGAGGCGTACGTCCGGCAGGCGGTAGCAGCCGCCGACCCGTACGCCGACTTCTCCCGGTACGACATGGTCTACATCGTCCCGGCCAGGTCCGCCTCCGCGATCAGCTTCTCGCCGACGTACCTGTACGACCCCACCACCGCGGGCATCACCGCCGACGGCACACGCGTCAAGTGGGGGGTGACGTTCGGGCAGGACATGTGGCACTGGGGCTTCAAGGTCGCCGACCACGAGACCGGCCACACCTTCGGCCTGCCCGATCTCTACGCCTTCACCGGCACCGACTACCACCGCTTCGTCGGCGGCTGGGACCTCATGGGCGACATCGCCGGCGCAGCCCCGCAGCACCTCGGATGGGAGCGGTGGAAGCTCGGCTGGATCGACGACCGCCAGGTCGCCTGCCTTCCCTCGGCCGGGAGCCACACGGTCCGTCTGAAGGCGGTCGAGAGCCCCGGCGGAACGAAGATCGCGGTGATCCGCACCGGCGAGACCACCGCCTACGTCGCCGAGTCCCGCAGAGCCGTCGGCGCGGACAGCCACGCCTGCTCCACCGGCGTGATCATCTACAAGGTGGACTCCTCCGCCCAGACCGGCTACGGCCCGATCCAGGTCGTGAACGGCAACGCGGACGCCACCCCGCCCTCGGGCTGCCGAGCCCTGGACATGGCCGCTTTCCAGGCCGGTCAGTCCTTCACCGACCCCTCGGCCGGAGTCCGGATCGACGTCGACAGCAGCAGCCCTCTCCATGACAAGATCTCGATCACCAAGAGCTGAGACCGGGTGCGTGCACGGTGGCTCACTCCGTCATCCGCAGCCACTCCGGATGACGCTCGCGCCACCGCGCGTAGGCCGGAGCCGCGGCGCAGGTGTCCAGATACCCCTCGGCGACCCTCCGGACGATCTCGTCGCCGTGCTCGGCCACGGGCCCGTCCCGACGCCAGGCGAGCACATGGCGGTACCGGAGCGGATTGCCCACGAGCGGGCGCACCGCGACGCCGGGCACCTCGATGAAGGTCGCCTGGCAGAGGCTGACGGCCAGCCCCGCCCGGACGACGTCGATCAGCTGTCGGCCTTCCGCCTCGTAGGGGGCGTACGGCTGACGGTCCATCAAGGAGAAGACGGACGCCCAGTACTCGCGCGTACGGTCACTGTCCGGGTGGGGCATGGCCCAGTCCTCCTCGATGAGCTCCGTCAGGCCCACCTCCTCGCGGCCGGCCAGCGGGTGGCCGGCCGGGAGCAGGGTGAAGACGGGCTCGGTGACGACCGGGCGGAGGACGACTCCCTCGCGCGGCGGGAGCTCGTGGCCGGGGTTGTCGCCGAGGACCGCCGCCTCCAGGCGTCCTGCCGCGAGGTCGTCGACCAGGGGCGACGGGGAATACTGGCAACGGGTCGTCACCTCCGACCCGGGGATCAACTCCCGTACCGCCACGATGAGATCGGCCAGCAGCGGCGCGCCCACCGACCCGAGGCGGACGCGCCCGGGAGCCGTCCCGCAGCGGGCGGCGCGGGCGGTGTCGGAGAGCAGGCCGTCGATGCCCGGCAGGATGGCCCGCGCCCGGGGCAGCACCAGCTCACCCAGGGCGGTGGGCACGGCTCCGGCCTGCCCGCGATCGAAGATCGGTCCGCCCAGCATGGCCTCGATGCGCCGCAGTTGGGCACTGAGTCCCGGCTGGGTCATACGCAGCGACGCGGCGGCACGGGTGAGACTTCCGGCCTCCGCGATCGCGCAGATCACTCGCAAATGCCGTACCTCCAGATCCATGGCGCGGATCGTAAAGAGCGACGGCGGCCTTCCGGCAGGGGTCGGGACATCACAGTCCTATATGAAATGTCACACGTGAATCTGGACCACAGTCCCTGAGAAGCTTGGCAGACGCAGTGCAATGTGAAATATTACTCCCCGTGCCCACGAGAAACTCCTCGGACGTCATCGTCGTCGGGGCGGGAATGGTCGGCGCGGCCTGCGCCTACTACGCCACCCGTGCCGGCCTCTCGGTCACCGTGGTCGACCGCGGCGCCGTCGCCGGTGGGACCACCGGCGCCGGGGAGGGAAACCTCCTGGTCTCCGACAAGGAACCCGGCCCCGAGCTCGAACTCGCCCTGCTGTCCGCGCATCTGTGGCGGGAACTGGCGGAATCCCTCCCACCGCAGATCGAGTACGAGGCCAAGGGCGGCCTGGTCGTCGCCTCCGACCCGGCGGGAATGAACGCCCTGCGGGACTTCGCGGCCGGACAGCACAAGGCCGGGGCCGAGACGGAGGAGATCCCTGCCGAGCGGCTCACCGAACTGGAGCCGCACCTCGCTCCCGGGCTGGCGGGCGGATTCCACTACCCCCAGGACGCCCAGGTCCAGCCCGCCCTCGCCGCAGCCCACCTGCTGCACGCCTCACGGGCCCGGGTCCGCTTCGGCGAGGAGGTCACCAGCCTCCTCACCGGACCGGACGGCAAGGTGACAGGTGTGCGTACGGCGGAGGGCGACCTCCACGCCCCGCACGTGGTGAACGCGGCCGGCGTATGGGGTGGCGAACTGGCCCACCGCGCGGGTGGGGACCTGCCCGTCCTGCCCCGCCGCGGCTTCGTCCTGGTCACCGAACCGCTTCCGCGCGTGGTGCGGCACAAGGTGTACGCGGCGGACTACGTCGCCGACGTGGCGAGCGGGTCGGCAGCGCTCCAGACCTCGGCCGTGGTCGAGGGAACCCCGTCGGGCCCGGTGCTGATCGGCGCGAGCCGGGAGCGGGTGGGCTTCGACCGCACGCTGTCCATCGAGGTGCTGCGCCGCCTCGCCGCCCAGGCCACCGCCCTGTTCCCGGTACTGGCCGGGGTCCGGGCGATCCGGACCTACGCGGGATTCCGCCCCTACCTTCCCGACCACCTGCCGGCGATCGGCCCCGATCCCCGCGTGCCGGGACTGCTGCACGCCTGCGGCCACGAAGGCGCGGGGATCGGCCTGGCTCCGGTCACCGGCCTGCTCATCGCCCAGTTCCTGACCGGGCGGCAGCCTCCGGTGGACGTCGGCCCGTTCAGCCCCGGCCGCTTCACGTCCGTCTCCTGATCCGTCCGCTCTTCGAGAGGAGGCCGCAGTGGCCCGTACCCCCGGTGAACTGGTCGGGGCACGTCCCGGTCCGCCGTTCGAGATCACCCTCGACGGCCGTACCGTCGCCGCCCTGCCCGGACAGTCCATCGCCGCCGCTCTGTGGGCAGCCGGCATCCTCGCCTGGCGCACCACACGCACCACCGGCCGCCCACGCGGCGCGTTCTGCGGCATCGGGCAGTGCTACGACTGCCTGGCCACCGTCAACGGCGAACCCAACCGACGGGTCTGCCTGCTTCCCGCGCGTCCGGGCGACGCGATCACCACCCAGGAAGGACACGGCCATGCCGGGCTCACCGTCTGAGCCGTACGACCTCGCGGTGATCGGCGCGGGCAGCGCCGGACTCGCCGGTGCCGTCGCCGCGTCGGAACGGGGCTTGTCCGTCGCCCTGTTGGACGCCTCGGCCCAGATCGGCGGCCAGTTCTACCGGCACCCCGGCCCGGCCCTCGGCGCCGTACGGTCGCAGGCCCTGCACCACGACTGGGCCGCCTTCGACGACTTGCGCCGGCGACTGGAAGCGAGTGACATCGCACCGCTGCTCGGGCACCACGTGTGGAGCGTGGTGCGGGAGAGCGCGGAACTGTGGGCAGTGCACGCCGTCACCGGCGCCGACGGCGAAGCCGAGCGCCCGGTACGGGTGCGGGCCCGCGCACTCCTGCTCGCGACCGGGGCGTACGAACGACACCTGCCCTGTCCCGGCTGGACGGTGCCCGGGGTGGTGGGGGCCGGGGGCGCCCAGGCGATGCTCAAGTCCGGGCTCGTCCTGCCGGGCAAGCGCGTCGTCGTCGCGGGCAGCGGGCCGCTGCTGCTCGCCGTCGCCTCCTCGCTGACCGCGGCCGGGGCACGCGTCCCGGCCGTCGTGGAGGCATCCGGCTATCTCCGGTACGCCCGCCACGCGCGTGCCCTCGCCACCAACCCCGGCAAGCTCGCCGAGGCAGTGATCCACGGCTCGGCCTTGCTGCGTCACCGCGTGCGCCTGCGCACGCGCAGTGCGGTCACCGCGGTGCACGGCACGGACCGGGTGGAGGCCGTGACCGTCTCCCGCCTGGACCCGCGGTGGCGGCCGGTTCCGGGAACGGGCCGGCGCATCGCCTGTGACGCGCTGGCCGTGGGACACGGACTGGTCCCGCAGATCGACCTGGCCACGAGCCTCGGCTGCGCGACCCGGCGCACACCCGACGACACCTCGGCCCTCGTCCTGGACGACCTGCAGGAGACCTCGGTCCCCGGCGTCTGGGCGGCCGGCGAGACCGGCGGCATCGGCGGTGCTCAACTCTCCCGTGCGGAGGGAGAGCTGGCGGGCGTCGCGGTCGCCGCCCGGCTGCACGGCAAGCCCTCCCTCGCCGGAACCCGGCGGGCCCGGGAGCTGCGCCGCCGCCGGGACCGGATGCGTGCCTTCGCCGACGCCATGGCGGTCGCGCACGCCCCCGGCCCCGGCTGGACCGAGTGGCTCACGGACGACACGGACGTGTGCCGCTGCGAGGAGGTGACCGCCGGCCGCATCCGCGAAGCGGTCGCCGACTTCGGCGCCCGCGACGCCCGTGCGGTGAAGCTCCTGACCCGAGCGGGCATGGGCTGGTGCCAGGGCCGCATGTGCGGTGCGGCCGTGGCCTGTCTCGCGGCGAGCGGCGGCGACGGGACAGTGCCGCCGTCCGCCGAGCGACGGCCGCTCGCCGTGCCGGTGCCGCTCGGGGTGCTCGCCTCGCTCGGCGACCCCGACAGCCCCGACAGCCCCGACCACTGACCGCTACGGCATCTCATCAGACGCCACGATGCGATGTAAAATGTCACACATCATAGAAGGGTCCCTACCCGACATGACCACCACTTCCTGGAACCCCGACCGCCCCTGGCGCGGCATCATGGTCGCGACCGCCCTCCCGCTGCGGCAGGACCTCTCCGTCGACTACGACGCCTACGCCGAGCACGTCCGCTGGCTCATCGACAACGGCTGTGACGGCGTCGTCCCCAACGGCTCGCTCGGCGAGTACCAGACGCTCACCGCCGAGGAGCGCGCCCGCGTCGTGCGCACCGCCGTCGAAGCCGCGGGCGACGGCGCCCGGGTGATGCCAGGTGTCGCCGCCTACGGCAGCGGCGAGGCCCGCCGCTGGGCCGAGCAGGCGGCCGAAGCGGGCTGCGGCTCCGTGCTGCTGCTGCCGCCCAACGCCTACCGCGCCGACGAACACGCCGTACGCGCCCACTACGCCCAGGTCGCCGAGGCAGGGGTGCCGGTCGTCGCGTACAACAACCCGATCGACACCAAGGTGGACCTGACCCCGGCGCTGCTCGCCCGGCTCCACGGCGACGGCAGTGTGGTCGCGGTCAAGGAGTTCACCGGCGATGTGCGCAGGGCGTACGAGATCGCCGAACTGGCCCCCGGACTCGATCTGCTGATCGGCGCGGACGATGTCCTGCTGGAGCTCGCGATCGCCGGCGCCGTCGGCTGGATCGCGGGGTACCCGAACGCCTTCCCGGCCACCTGCGCCCAGCTCTACCACACCGCCGTCGCGGGGGACCTGGAGACGGCGCTGCCCCTCTACCGGTCGCTGCACCCGCTGCTGCGCTGGGACTCCAAGACCGAGTTCGTGCAGTCCATCAAGCTCTCCATGGACATCGCCGGCCGGCACGGCGGCCCCACCCGGCCGCCGCGCTCCCCGCTCACCGGCGAGATCGAGGCCGGGGTGCGCGCGGCCACCGAGAAGGCCCTCGCCCAGGGCCACCACTGACCGAGCCGTACCGACTCCGCGCAACCGACCCGCGAAAGGACGGACGTCCGTGCGTACGCGTCACGTCTTCCATGCCGTCGACTCGCACACCGAGGGCATGCCCACACGTGTCATCACCGGTGGTGTCGGGGTGATCCCCGGCGCCACCATGGCCGAGCGCAGGCTCCACTTCATCGAGCACCTGGACCACATCCGCACGCTCCTGATGTACGAGCCGCGCGGCCACGCCGCCATGAGCGGCGCGATCCTGCAACCCCCGACCCGTCCCGACGCCGACTACGGGGTCCTGTACATCGAGGTCTCCGGCCTGCTGCCGATGTGCGGGCACGGCACCATCGGGGTGGCCACCGTCCTGGTCGAGACCGGGATGGTGCCGGTCGCCGAGCCGGTCACCACGGTGCGGCTGGACACCCCGGCCGGGCTGGTCAGCGTCGACGTGCACGTCGAGGACGGCCGGGCGAAGGAGGTCACACTCACCAACGTGCCCGCGTTCTGCGTGGGCCTGGAACGCAAGGCCGAAGTCCCGGGGTACGGCACGGTGACGTACGACCTCGCCTTCGGCGGCAACTTCTACGCCTTCGTCGAACTCGAAGCACTGGGGCTGCCCTTCGACCGGGGCCACAAGGACGACCTCCTCGCCGCCGGTCTCGCCGTCATGGGCGCGATCAACGCCTCACCGGACCGGCCCGTCCACCCCGAACGCCCGGAGATCACCGGCGTCAAACACGTCTACCTCGCCGCGCCGGGCTCCGACGCCCACCGCTCCCGGCACGCCATGGCCATCCACCCTGGCTGGTTCGACCGTTCGCCGTGCGGCACCGGCACCTCCGCCCGCATGGCCCAGCTCCACGCCCGCGGCGAACTCCCGCTCCACCGCGACTTCGTCAACGAGTCCTTCATCGGTACCCGGTTCACCGGCCGCCTGGTCGAGGAGACCCGGGTCGGCGGGGTGCCGGCCGTCGTGCCGACCGTCACCGGTCGCGCGTGGATCACCGGCACCGCCCAGTACTTCCTCGACCCGGACGACCCCTTCCCCGGAGGCTTCCTCCTGTGACCGCCATGGCTGAGTCCCCTTCCGTCATCTCCCGCAATCCGGCCGACCCCTCCGACGTCCTGGTACGGATCCCGGGCCCCGGCGCCACCACCGCGGCCGACGCGGTGGATCGGGCCCGCGCCGCCCAGCCCGACTGGCTCACCGGCGGCGCCGCTGCCCGCTCGGCGGCCCTCACCGCGATCGCCGAGGCCATCGAGGCCGCCGCCGATGAGCTGTCCGCCCTCGCCGTACGAGAGGTGGGCAAGCCGCTCACCGAAGCACGGGCCGAGGTGGCACGCACCGCCGCGATCTGGCGCTACTACGCCCAGGCCCCCTTCGAGCCGACCGGCGCCGTCCACGAGACGGCGGGCGGTCCGGGCCTGTTGCTGACCCGGCGCCGCCCGCACGGCGTCGCGGGGCTGATCACCCCGTGGAACTTCCCCTTCGCCATTCCCAGTTGGAAGGCGGCCCCGGCGCTGGCGGCGGGCAACTCCGTCGTCCTGAAGCCGGCGCCCGAGGCCACCGCGTGCGCCCTGCGGCTCGCCGAGATCCTGGGCGAGACGCTGCCGGCCGGTGTGTTCACCGTGATCCCCGGCGGCGCCACCGAAGGCGAGGCGATCGTCCGTGCCGCCGACGTCATCTCCTTCACGGGCTCCACCGCGGTCGGCAACGCGGTCGTCGGTGCCGCCACCGTCCGGGGTGTCCCGGTCCAGGCCGAGATGGGCGGGCTCAACGCGGCGATCGTCCTCCCCGACGCCGACATCGGCCGGGCCGCCGCCCACATCGCCGCGGCGATCGCCGGCTACGCGGGGCAGAAGTGCACCGCCACCAGGCGCGTGATCGCCGTCGGCACCGCCCTCGACCCGCTGCGCGAGGCCCTCACCGAGGCACTGCGCACGCTCCGGTTGGGCGACCCGGCCGACCCGGCCACGGTGTGCGGCCCGCTCATCAGCGAGCAGGCCCGCGACCAGGTGGAGGGGGCCTCCTACGGCCTGTCCGTGCTCGCCGGCGGCCCCACTGAAGGAGACCACGGCTGGTACACGTCACCCACCCTGGTGGAGAAGGTCCCGCCGGACCACCGGCTGCTGCGGGAGGAGGTCTTCGGTCCCATCGCGGCCCTGCTGCCCGCGAACGACCTGTCCCACGCCGTACGGATCACCAACTCCAGTCCCTACGGCCTGGTCACCTCTGTCCACACGGCCGGCCTCGACGCGGTGCTGGACGGGCTCGACCATCTCGGCACCGGGATGGTCCGCGTCAACGCACCGTCCACCGGCGTCGACTTCCACCTGCCCTTCGGCGGCACCAAGGCATCCAGCCACGGCCCGAGAGAGCAGGGCAGAGCGGCCCTGGACTTCTACACCGCGAGCCGCACCTACACTCTGGCACCCGCGAAAACAACGTGACATTGCACGTGTACGCTGGCGCTCCGGTCAGGGCACGGAGGAAACAGCATGGGGCATCTGAAGACACCCAACCTCATCACCGCCCGGGAACGGCTGCGTGACCAGGTCGCCCATGCGCTCCGCGCCGCCCTCATCTCCGGTGAGCTGCGCCCCGGCGAGGTCTACTCGGCCCCCACGCTCGCCGAGGACTTCGGCATCTCCGCCACCCCTGTCCGCGAGGCGATGCTCGACCTGGCCCGCGAGGGCCTGGTCGAGCCCCTGCGCAACAAAGGCTTCCGCGTCACCGAGGTCAACGAGCGCGACCTCGACCAGTACACCGAGATCCGCACTCTGATCGAGGTCCCCACGGTCGGCCGGATCACGAAGAGCGCGTCGAAGAAGGACCTCGAAGCGCTGCGCCCGGTCGCCGAGGAGATCGTGCGCGCCGCACACGACCACGACCTCATCGGCTACCTGGAGGCCGACCGCCGGTTCCACCTCTCGCTGCTGTCACTCGCCGGCAACGACCGCCTCGTCGAAACCGTCGGCGATCTGCGCAAGCGCTCCCGCCTGTACGGCCTGACCGCCCTGGACCAGCGCGGCGAACTCATCCCCTCGGCCGAGGAACACCTGGAGCTGCTGGAGCTCATGCTCTCCGGCGACGCCGAAGCGGCCGAGCAGTGCATGACCCGGCACCTGGGGCATGTGCGCTCGCTGTGGGCCAAGGGCGAGGCCGACACCGAGCCGGCCGACCGGAATCCCGGGGACGGCGGGTCACCGCTCCGCAGCTTCCACGACACAGCGGGCGCGGAACGCGGCCAGGACACCGCAGCCACGGCATGAGTCGACGGGGTTCGTCGTGAACCTGTGCCAGGTCGTGCCGGTGCTGATGCCGCCGGTGCGCGGGTGGACGGTGAGGACGGTGAGGATGCCGACGCTGGTGAGGATCGACGGGGCCAGGGTGTCGACGGGGCGACGCCCGCGCCGAGCCCCGTTGTCGCCCGCCGTTCCGACCCGCTGCGCCCAGCGGCCCCGCCCTGCCGGAGCATTCCGGCGGGGCTTCGCCGTCTCACGCGCTCTCACACAGGTCTCACGGGCTGTGGGGGGCTTTCCCCGGACCAGGTGGCCCTGACCTGGCATCAAGCACCTGTCCCGGATCGGGCGGTCGTCCTTGGACGGTCAGTGGGCGTTGGTTACCTGTCGTCGGGGGTGCCCAGGCCCGTCAGGGCGCCGACCGGGTCCAGGTCGGGGGTGCCGCGGGGCCACCAGTCGTCGTGGCCGGGCTCCGACTCGTAGGCGTACCACAGGCCGTCGCGGCCCAGGCGGAGCTGGACGTGGCCGCGCGGGTGGGTGAGGCGGTTGCGCCAGGGGCGGAACGCCGGGAGGTCGGCGGCGAGCAGCAGCGGGCGGGCCCGGTCGAAGCGGCCCGCCGGGGGGTCCCACGGCTCCTCCAGGACGGCCAGCCCCGCGAGGCCGCCCTGGCGCCAGGCAGCGACCGCGCGGGCCAGGTCGGCCGGGGAGCGGTCGGTGGCCGTGGCGAGCGTGGCGTACAGGGCGCGGGTGGTGGCGGTCAGGCCGGAGCCGGGGCGGGCGGCGGCCAGGCGTACGGCGTCCTGCCACAGGGTCAGTTCGCCGACCGGGTCGCGGCCGGTGGAGAGCAGGGCGTGCGCGCGAGCGGCGGCGTCGGTCGCCAGCTGGTCCAGGGCGAAGGGGTCCGGTCCGCCGGGCGCCGCCGGGTACACCGGGGGCTGCTCGGGGTGCGGCGGCACCGGCAACGGCATGGGCAGCGGCGGGAGTTGGCGCGGGGCGAGGGCGTCGGCGGCGCGGACGCCGGGCAGGGAGCGCGGTGATCCCTCCTGGGCGGCACGGGCCGCTCGGGCGGCGCTGCGGCGGGAGAGCGCGTCGAGGAGGCCCTTCTCACCGCGGCCGCGCAGCAGGAGCAGCACGAAGGGGTCGGCGTCGAGCAGGCGTGCCGTCTGGTAGCAGAGGGCGGCCGCGTGCTTGCAGGGGTGGCCGGAATCGGGGCAGCTGCAGCGCGGGGCTAGGTCGCCGGGACCGGGCAGCAGGGGCACACCGCAGTCGGCGAGGGACTGGGGCAACTCCTTGTCCAGCAGCGCCGCGATGTGCCCCGGCCGGTCCGCGGCCGCGTCCAGGAAGCGCTCCCAGTCCGCGTCCTCCAGCGTGCACAGCCGCACCTGCACCCGGTACGGGCGCGGGCGGCTCCCCCGCACGTAGGCCAGCACCAGGCCCGGGGTCACGGTGATCGCGTCCACGTGCCCCTGGTCCGCGTAACCCCGGCCGCGGCCCAGCCGCTTGACGTCCAGCGCACCCTGTTCGAGCGCGTCGACCCAGGCGTTTCCCCACCAGGTCTCGGCGAACGCCGTCCCCTCCGGGGAGTCCGCCCGGGGCGGCAACGCCGGGAAGGTGCGGCGCAGTTCGGTGTCGCGGTGGGGGGCGGCCATGGTGGCGGGGATCTGCGGAGGTGCCGCGGCCGGGGGCCGGGGTGCGGTGACGTCGGTCTCGCCGGCCGAGGTGTCCGTGCCGGGGTCGTCCGACTGCTCCGGGGTGTCGGTCCAGGAGGGCATGCGGAAGGCGTTCGTCAGGAACTGCCGCATGTCGTGGGCGGCTTGGACGCGGGCGGTGGTCCGGGGTTCCTCTCCGGGGCGCGCGGAGGTGGGTGAGTGGCCGGTGGGCCGGGCAGGTGTGCGCATCCGTCGTCGGGAGCCCGACTCTTCCGCCTCGGCGCGCAGTGCCTCCCGGCGGGCGGCCCGGAGCGCTTCCCTGGCGGCATCGGCCGGGCGTGCCGCGGGCTGTGTGATGGACCGTGTGGTGGACGGTGGGGTGGACGGTGTGGCGGGGGTGGCCGACGGCACGTCCTGGGCACTCGCGTGACCGGACTGCGCCTCGGCACGGGACTCCGGTGCGGCAAAGGAGTCATTCCGGTCTCCGGACTGCACCGCGGCAACAAACTCATCCCCGACTCCGGACTCCGCCGCGGCGACGCACCCATCCCCCTCTCCGGGCTCCGCCTTGGCAACCAACTCATCCCGATCACCGGACCCCGCCATGGCAACCAACTCATCCCGGCCACCGGACCCCGCCACGGCAACGAACTCATCCCGGCCACCAGACCCCGCCACGGCAACGAACTCATCCCGGCCACCAGACCCCGCCACGGCAACGAACTCATCCCGGCCAGCCGACTCCGCCGCGGCAACAGCCCCATCACGGTCGCACAGTTCCGCCACGGCAAGGGCCCCATCACGGTCACCGAACTCCGCCCCGGCGCCCGTCTCGTCCCTGCCCCCAGAGCCGTCGGAGTCGCCGCTCTCCCCCGTCCTGCCTTCCTCACCCCGCCGGGCAGGCGCAGCCGACCGAAGGGCGGCCCGTGCGGCGTCCGCGGGCCTCGGCCGTGCGGAGTCGGACTGCCCGGGCGCACGCTGGGGCGCCCCCTCCGTGGCCTCCGCCCGCTCGGCCTCCGCCCGCTGCCGTGCCGCCCGCAGGGCCCGTCGGGCGGCGTCGCCGGGGCGCTGGTCGCCGGTCGTCACGAGGTCCTCCGCAGTGAGACCAGGTCGGACAGCTCGCGGTCCGTCAGTTCGGTCAGTGCCGACTCGCCGGAGCCGAGGATGGCGTCGGCCAGGGCGCGCTTGGACTCCAGCATCTCGGCGATGCGGTCCTCGACCGTGCCCTCGGTGACCAGGCGGTGGACCTGGACGGGCTGGGTCTGGCCGATGCGGTAGGCACGGTCGGTGGCCTGCTCCTCGACGGCCGGGTTCCACCAGCGGTCGAAGTGGACGACGTGGCCGGCGCGGGTCAGGTTCAGGCCCGTGCCGGCGGCCTTGAGGGAGAGCACGAGGACCGGGGTCTCGCCGTCCTGGAAACGGTCGACCATGCGCTCGCGCTCGGCCACCGGCGTGCCGCCGTGCAGCAGGTCCACGGGGACCGCACGCGCGGACAGGTGGGCGGTGATGAGGCGGGCCATGCCGACGTACTGCGTGAAGACGAGAGCCGAGCCGTCCTCGGCGAGCACGGTGTCCAACAGCTCGTCCAAGAGGGCGAGTTTGCTGGAGCGAGCCGGCAGGCGCCCGGGGTGCGTGTCCTCCTTCAGGTACAGGGCCGGGTGGTCGCAGATCTGCTTCAGGGCGCCGAGCAGCTTCAGGACCAGGCCCCGGCGGGCGATGCCCTCCGCGGTCTCGATGGCCAGCATCGACTCGCGCACCACCGCCTCGTACAGCGCGGCCTGTTCCCGGGTGAGCGGTACCGGGTGGTCCGTCTCGGTCTTGGGCGGCAGCTCGGGGACGATGCCGGGGTCGGACTTCTTGCGGCGCAGCAGGAACGGGCGTACCAGACGGGCCAGGCGCTCCACCGACTCCTCGTCCTCACCGTTCTCCACCGCGCGCGCGTGCCGGGCGCGGAAGGACTTCAGGGGGCCGAGGAGGCCGGGCGTCGTCCAGTCGAGCAGGGCCCACAGTTCGGAGAGGTTGTTCTCCACCGGGGTGCCGGTGAGGGCCACGCGGGCGGGGGCCGGGACGGTGCGCAGTGCCTTGGCGGTCGCGGAGTACGGGTTCTTCACGTGCTGGGCCTCGTCGGCCACGACCATGCCCCAGGGCTGCTCGGCGAGCTGCGCGGCCGTGGAGCGCATCGTGCCGTACGTGGTGAGGACGAAGCCGCCGGCCAGGCCCTCCAGGGTGCGGTCGGGTCCGTGGAAGCGGCGGACTGGGACGCCGGGCGCGAACCGGGTGATCTCCCGCTGCCAGTTGCCCAGCAGGGACGCGGGACAGACCACGAGGGTCGCCTCGGTGCGGGCCCGCTTCAGGTGCAGGGCGATGAGCGTGATCGTCTTGCCGAGGCCCATGTCGTCGGCGAGGCAGCCGCCGAGGCCGAGGGAGGTCATGAGGTCGAGCCAGGCCAGGCCGCGCAGCTGGTAGTCGCGGAGGGTGGCGGCGAGGCCGGCGGGGGGCTCGGCCGGGCGCAGGCCCGCCGTGAGGCGGTCGCGCAGGGCGGCCAGCGCGCCGACGGGGACGGCCTCGACGGTCTCGCCGTCGACCTCGGCGGTGCCGGTGAGGGCGACGGACAGCGCGTCGACCGGGTCGAGCAGGCCCAGTTCGCGCTTGCGGGCCTTGCGGACCAGCGCCGGGTCGACCAGCACCCAGCGGTCCCGCAGCCGTACCACCGGCCGGTGGGCCTCGGCGAGCGCGTCCATCTCGGCCTCGCTGAGCGGGTCCCCGCCGAGCGCGAGCTGCCAGCGGAACTGGAGCAGGTCCTCGCTCTCGAAGAAGCCGGTGCCGTCGGTGGCCGAGCCGGGCGCGGGCCGGACCACGGCGGTGGCGCTGAGGTCGCGGGCCAGGTCCCGGGGCCAGTGCACGGCCACCCCGGCGGCGGCGAGCCGGGAGGCCGCCACGCCGAGCAGCTCGCCCAGCTCCTCCTCGGAGAGCGCGAGGACGTCGGGGACCTCCTGCTCGGCGAGCCGGTCCAGGGGCGGCCACACGCGGGCCGCGCGCCGGACGGCGAGGGCGGCGTCCACCCGCGCGCGTGGCCCGAGGGCCGCGTCGGCCTCCCCCGCCCACAGGGCCGCCGCGTCGGCCACCAGGGTCGGGTCGGCGAGGCTGTGCACCTGGACGATGGCCGCGCCCGCGGCGCGGGCGCCTTCGACGGCACCGGCGTCGAAGACGTCGTAGGCGGACAGGTCCAGGCGCAGCGAGATCCGTACGCCCGCGTCCATGCCGGCGGCGACCTCCGCCGCCCAGTCGTGGGCGGCGGGCAGCGCCTGGGGTTCGCGGGCGGCGAAGGGGCGGCCGGCGGTGTGGGGGGCGGCCGGGGTGCGGGGCAGGGTGTCGGCGACCGCGTCCAGGAAGGAGCGGATCAGGGCCTCGGGCTCGGGCAGCCGGAGCGGGCCGGGGTCGGGCAGCGGCACCGCGTGGCCCTCCGGCGGCAGGGCCGCGGCCACCGCGCGCAGGTGGGCGATGTCGTCGGGTTCCAGCGGGCCGGCCCGCCAGGCGTCGTGGCCGCTCGGGGTCAGGCCGGGCAGCAGGCGGCCGCGGGCGACCAGCCGCAGCGCGTGCAGGGCGGCGGCGCCCCAGCAGGCCGTGGCCGGGTGGGCGGCCGGGTCGCGGCGGGCCCGGACCAGCAGCGGCAGGGCCTCGGCGAGCGACAGGGTCAGCGCGGGCACCTGCCGGCGGCGCACGCTCGCTCCGTGGTGTCGTACGACGGTCAGCTCGTCGGTGCCGCCGGTGTCGGGCAGCGGGCCGCCCTCGGGGTCCCAGAAGGCGATACGGCCCTCGCGCGGCAGGGGCGCGGGCAGGTACACGGACGCGAGGCGCACCGGAAACGGGTTCCCGGGATCCCGGGAACCTCCCGTGCGCTCTGCCACCGCAGCCGTGCCGCCGCTCATACGTCCTGCCACCTCCCGCCCATGCCTCGGATCAGACGTCTCCGACTCTACGGGCGGGGTCTGACAATCGGCTCCGGCGACCGGCCGGGGCCCCCTCCTACGGGACCGTGCGGGAGACGACGTACACCATCGGATAGTTCGGGTCGGACATGTTCACGACCACGTCCTGGGTGGGCGCCGGGTTCTTCTGCCTGCGGGTCAGACCCGACCAGGGGCCGGGACCGGTGAAGTTCCAGCCGGAGATCTTCTGGTCGCGCGCGCCGATGGTGATGTCGTCCTTCTTCAGCTCGTCCCGGCGTGCGCCCAGGGTCCCCAGGAAGCTGTCCAGGCCTGCGCTGTTGGTGCGGAACTGCACGTACAGGCGGCTGGTCTTCCAGTTGTTGGTCTCGTAGTAGGCGACGTGGTCGGCGGGGTGCGGGACCGCCACCTGGTAGAGGCGGCGCTGCACCTTCGACGGCATGCCTGCGGTGAGGCCGGTGGCCGAGTACTTCGCCTCCTTGTCCTTGCCGCTGTTGCGACTCTGGTTGGCGGAGATCACCAGGTAGCCCGCGGGGACGCCGATGAGCAGCACGATGATCAGCAGGGTCAGCGCCCGTCGCTTGGCCTTGTGTCGCGAGTTCTCGGCCGGTTTGCGCGGTTCGTCCGGGGGCGTGGCCTGATGGGGCAGCGACGCGCTCATGCGGTGTCCCGGTCGCGACGGGCCTGGGCGTACCGCTCGTAGCGCTCGTAGCGCTCCACCCGGCGCCGCTTGGCGCGCCGGAACCGGCGGGCGACCAGCCGGGCCAGGTCGGCGGCGCCCACCATGCCGGCCTCGGGGCCGAGCTGGGCGCGGGTGATGCGGGCCTCGGGGCGGTAGCCGCGGCCGGTGAGGTGGCGCTTGAAGGCGTCCCGGGCCGGGCCGATGAGCAGGTCGTCGGCGGCCGAGACCCCGCCGCCGATGACGAAGCACGAAGGGTCGAGGGCGGCGGCGAGGTTGGCGATGCCGACGCCGAGCCACTGGCCGATGTCCTGGAGCAGCTCCACGCACATGGCGTCGCCCTCGCGGGCCAGCTCGGTGATCATCGGGCCGGTGATGTCGTCGATGTTGCCCTTGACGTGCTCGATGATCCCGTAGGCCACCGGGGAGTCCGCCGCGGCCAGTTCCTTGGCCTCGCGGACGAGCGCGTTGCCGGAGCTGTACTGCTCCCAGCAGCCGCGGTTGCCGCACGGGCAGCGGTGACCGCCGGGAACGACCTGCATATGGCCGAACTCACCCGCGACGCCGTACTTGCCGCGCTTGACCTGGCCGTCCTCCAGGATGGCGCCCCCGATGCCGGTGCCGAGCGTGATCATGACCAGGTGGTCCTCGCCGCGGCCGGCGCCGAAGCGCCACTCCGCCCAGGCGGCGGTGTTGGCGTCGTTGTCCACGAGGACCGGTACGGACAGGCGGCCGGCGAGGCGGTCCCGCAGCGGTTCGTTGCGCCAGGACAGATGGGGCGCGAACAGGACGCGGTTGCGGTCGGCGTCGACCCAGCCGGCGGCGCCGATGCCGACCGCGTGCACGTCGTGGCGGTCGGACAGGTCCAGGACCAGTTCGACGATGGTGTCTTCGACGACCTTGGGGCTCTTGGACTTGTCCGGGGTTTCCGCGCGGAGCTTCTCGAGGATGTTGCCGTCCGCGTCGACCACGCCTGCCATGACCTTGGTGCCGCCGATGTCGATGCCGACGGTGGGCACACGGGGGGCCGTCAGATGTGACCGGCGTTCCCTGGTGCCGACCGTTCGGAGCACGGGGGCTCGGCGGGAGCCGATGGGGGCGGTGAGGTCGCGGTAGGTGCTCATCGTTGGTCGATTCTGCCTCACCGTGGGGGTGGGTGCTGTGCGGGGCGGGGGTGGGGGTGCGCGATCTGTGCCGGGTGCGGCGTGCGTCATGGCTTGTCGCGCCCACGCGGCGGAGCCGCACATCGGCACAGCCCCGCGCCCCTCAACCCCGTTGCAGTTCGTGGCGCAGGGCGTCCAGGTCGGACCCGCCGGCCATCTGCTGGGTCAGCTCGTCCAGCGTTATGTCGCCCCGTGTGTAATTGCCCACCATTGTGCCGCGCCTCAGGAGTACGAAGCGGTCGCCCACCAGGTATGCGTGATGCGGGTTGTGGGTGATCAAGACGACGCCCAGGCCGTTGTCGCGTGCCGCCGCCACATATTTGAGCACCACACCGGATTGCTTCACCCCCAGTGCCGCCGTCGGCTCGTCCAGGACCAGGACCTTGGCGCCGAAGTAGACCGCCCTGGCGATCGCCACGCACTGGCGTTCGCCGCCCGAGAGGGTGCCGATGGGCTGGTCGACGTCGCGGAGGTCGATGCCCATGCGGAGGAGTTCGGCCCGGGTCGTCTCGCGCATGAGGTCGATGTCCAGGCGCCTGAACGGTCCCTTGCCCTTGCGGGGCTCGGAGCCGAGGAAGAAGTTGCGCCACACCGGCATGAGGGGGACCACCGCCAGGTCCTGGTAGACCGTGGCGATACCGCGGTCCAGGGCCTCCCGCGGGGAGGCGAGGGTCGTCTCCTCACCCTCGATGCTCAGGGTGCCGCCGTCGTGCTGGTGCAGGCCCGCGACGATCTTGATCAGGGTGGACTTACCGGCTCCGTTGTCGCCGAGGACGCAGGTGATCTCGCCAGGGTGGACCTCCAGCGAGACACCTTCCAGGGCGCGTACGGTGCCGTAGTGCTTGCTGACGTCGGTCAGCTCGACGAGAGTCACTTGTTGGCCTCCGCGCGCTTGCGGACCCAGAGGTTGAGCAGGGTCGCGAGGAGCAGCATCGCTCCGAGGAAGAACTTGAACCAGTCGGGGTTCCACTCGGCGAAGACGATGCCCTTGCTGGTCATGCCGAACAGGAGCGCGCCGACCGCCGAGCCGATCGCGCTGCCGTAGCCGCCGGTGATCAGGCAGCCGCCGATGACGGCCGCGATGATGTAGATCAGCTCGTTGCCGACGCCTTCGCCGGACTGGACGGCGTCGAAGGAGTAGAGCAGGTGCTGGCCGGAGATCCAGGCGCCGAACGCCACGCCCGTATAGAGGCCGATCTTGGTCTTGGCGACCGGGACGCCGACGGCGCGGGCCGCGTCCTGGTTGCCGCCGACCGCGAAGATCCAGTTGCCGGCGCGGGTGCGCAGCAGGATCCAGGAGGCGAGGACGACGAGGCCGAGCCACCACAGGATGGTGACCTTGAAATCGACGCCGCCGAGGGTGAGGGTCGAGGCGAACACGGCGTGGGCGCTCGGGAAGCCCTCCATGTCGGCGATGGTCTTGGTGGAGACCGTGCCGTCGATCAGCTTGGTGAAGCCGAGGTTCATGCCGGTCAGCATCAGGAAGGTGCCCAGCGTGACGATGAAGCTGGGCAGCCTGGTGCGGGTGAGCACGAAGCCGTTGAAGGCGCCGATCGCGAGGGTGACCAGGAGGGACACTCCTACGCCGACCCAGGTGTTCGCCGTCATCTGGTAGCTGAACATCGAGGAGATCAGCGCGGACGACGTCACCAGGACGCCTGCCGACAGGTCGAACTCGCCGCCGATCATCAGCAGGGCCACGGGTACGGCCATGATGCCGATGGTCGAGGAGGCGTACAGGACCGTGCTGAGGCTGGAAGCCCGCAGGAAGCCGTCGGCCGCACAGGCGAAGACGGCGAAGACGGCGAGTGCGCCGACGACCGAGCCCAGCTCGGGGCGGGAGAGCAGCTTCCGCAGCGGCGAGGTCTGCAGAATCCTTTCGTCAGCCGCCCGTTCCGTCCGTTCGGCCTGTTCCGTCTGTTCCGTGGTGGCGGTCATCGGGTGCCCCGCTCGGTGTATTCCGCCAGCGCGGCCGCCTGGTCCTTGGTGACGATCTGCGGGCCGGTGAGGACCGGCCGGCCGCCGCCGAGGACGTCGCTGTTGTACTTGTACAGCCACAGCAGGTCGACGGCCTGGTAGCCCTGCAGGTACGGCTGCTGGTCCACGGCGAAGCCGAGGGTGCCGTCCTTCAGTCCGGCGGCGACCTTGGCGTTGAGGTCGAAGGTGTCGACCTCGGCCTTGCTGCCCGCGTCGGTCTTCGCCTTCACGGCGGTGTCGGCGTAGGGGGCGCCCAGGGTGACGACGGCGTCGACGGACTTGTCCGCCTGGAGCTTGGCCTCGATCGCGGACTGCACGTCGGGCATGTTGGTGCCGTTGACGTACAACTTCTGCACCGTGCCGCGGAAGGTCTTCCCGACCCCGTCGCAGCGCTGCTCATGGCCGACGTTGCCCTGTTCGTGCAGGATGCACAGGGCCTTCTTCCTGCCGCGCTTGTTCAGCTCCTCGCCCACGGCCTCGCCGGCGACGGTCTCGTCCTGGCCGATGTGGGTGAGGGCGCCGAACGCCTTGGACTCCTCGGAGCCGGAGTTCACCGTGATCACCGGGATGCCGGCCTTCTCGGCGCGGGCCACCGCGGCCTCGAGGGCGTCGGGCTTGGCGAGGGTGACGATGATGCCGTCGACCTTCTTGTCGACCGCCGCGTCCACCAGCTGGGCCTGCTGCTGGGCCTCGTCGTCGTGCGAGTACAGGAAGTTGATGTTGTCCTTGACGGCGGCCTGCTTGGCGCCGCTCTGCACGATGTCCCAGAAGGTGTCGCCGTCCCCGGAGTGGGTGATCATCGCGAAGGTCCAGCGGGGGGTGTTCACCGCCGCCCTGCCCTGGGCTGCGGCGGCCTTGCGGGCGTCCTCGGCCCGTTTGCCGCCGGTGCTGCTGCAGCCCGCGAGGGACACCGAGAGTGCCCCTGCGAGCGCGATGCCTACCCAGGTCCGAAAGCGTGCCACGAGGCCGTGCCCTTCTTGCCGTGTTCGTACGTACGCAAGGGGCCGGTGATCAATCTCAGCGGCCCCAAACGCTCCAGTATCGAACACGGGGAACACCCATGACATGACCGGGGATGGCTCGCCGGTCGCATTGTCCGGACATTGCGACGAAGTCGGGCGGTCGATCAGCTGCGGACGAGCAGCTGGAACTCGAAGGAGTAGCGGGTCGGGCGGTAGGTGTGGTCGCCGAACTCGACCGCGCGCCCGGTGTCGTCGAAGGTGGTGCGCTGCATGGTGAGCAGCGGGGCGCCCTCGGCCTCGGCGAGCCGCTCGGCCTCGGCGGCGGTGGCGGCGCGGGCGCCGATGGACTGGCGGGCGCTGTGCAGGGTGATCCCGGCGGAGCGCATCAGCCGGTACAGGCCGGTGGCCTCCAGCTGGTCGGTGTCCAGGTCGAGCAGGCCGGGCGGCAGGAAGTTGATCAGGTAGGCCATCGGCTCGCCGTGCGCGAGGCGCAGGCGCTCGATGCGGTGGACGTCGCCGCCCTCGGCGACCGCGAGCGCGGCGGCGACCTCGGCGGAGGCCGGGACCACCGTGTTGACCAGGACCTTGGTCGCGGGCCGCTGGCCGGCCGCCTCCAGGTCGTCGTAGAGGCTGCTCAGCTCCAGGGGGCGCTTGACCTGGCTGTGCACGACCTGGGTGCCCACGCCCCGGCGGCGGACCAGCAGGCCCTTGTCGACGAGGGACTGGATGGCCTGGCGGACGGTGGGCCGGGACAGGCCGAGCCGGGCGGCCAGCTCGATCTCGTTGCCCAGCAGGCTGCCGGGGGTGAGGCTGCCGTGTTCGATGGCGGCCTCCAGCTGCTGGGACAGCTGGAAGTACAGCGGCACCGGGGAACTACGGTCCACACGCAGGTCGAGCGACACGGTCGGGTCCACATCTGGTTTGGGCACGGGGCCGAGCGTAGCCGCGTGGTCGGTTGACGGGAAGTTGTGTAGTCAGATTGTCCAGTTGTTCGGACATTGGCATTGACAGCGTGCGGGGTCCGCCCTCACTTTGTTCTCATGCGCATCGGGGTCATCGGTACGGGCCGCATCGGCACCATTCATGCGAACACTCTGAGCCGCCACCGTGACGTCGGATCGCTGATCCTGACGGACGCGGATCCGGAGCGGGCGCAGGAGCTGGCACTCCGGCTGGGCGAGACGGCGGCGCCCGGGGTGGACGAGATCTTCCGGTGGGGCGTGGACGCGGTGGTCATCACCACGGCGACGGCGGCCCACGCCGAACTGATCGGTCGGGCAGCGCGCTCGGGACTGCCGGTCTTCTGCGAGAAGCCGATCGCCCTGGACGTGCCGGGCACGCTGCTGGCGCTCGCCGAGGTGGAGGCGGCCGGCACGGTGCTGCAGATGGGCTTCCAGCGGCGCTTCGACGCGGGCTACGCGGGCGCCCGGGAGGCGGTCCGCTCGGGCCGGCTCGGACGGCTGCACACCGTACGGGCGACCACCTCCGACCAGTCCCCTCCCCCGCCGGAGTGGCTGCCGCTGTCCGGCGGGCTGTTCCGGGACACGCTGATCCACGACTTCGACGTGCTGCGCTGGGTGACGGGCCGTGAGGTGGTCGACGTGTACGCGACCGGCTCGGACGGCGGACCCGCGATGTTCCGCGAGGCCGGTGACGTCGACACCGGTGCGGCCCTGCTCACGCTGGACGACGGCACCCTGGCCACGGCGACGGCGACCCGGCTGAACGGCGCGGGCTACGACGTCCGCATGGAGCTGGCCGGAGAGCTGGACACGGTCGTCGTAGGCCTCGACGACCGCACGCCCGTCGCGTCCACGGAACCGACCGGGCCGCCACCGGCCGACAAGCCGTGGAGCGGCTTCCTGGAGCGGTTCGGACCCGCCTACGAGGCCGAGCTGTGCGCCTTCGTGGAGGTGCTGCTCGGGGAGCGGCCCAACCCGTGCGACGGCGGCGAGGCCCTCCAGGCGCTGCGGATCGCCGAGGCCTGCGAGGTGTCCCGGCGGGAGCGCCGCCCCGTACGGTTGGCGGAGGTCCCGGACCGGGGGCGGCTGTCGCACGAGTAGGGCTTGTCCGGCCGTTCCCGTCGTCCGCCCGGAGGGCGGGCCCCAGCCTCGACGGCTGCTCACCAGCGCACCGGAAGGCTGCGCACCCCTCTCATCAGCAGGCCCGGCAGCCACTCGCCCGGGGAGCCGTCGAGGGCGAGGCCGGGGGCGCGCTCCAGGAGGGTGCCGACGGCGATACGGCCCTCCAGGCGGGCCAGCGGCGCGCCCAGGCAGTAGTGGATGCCGTGGCCGAAGGCGAGGTGGCCGCGGGTGTCGCGGCGGATGTCGAAGCGGTGCGGGTCGGGGTAGCGGTCGCCGTCGCGCGCGGCCGCGGTGAGGCCGACCACCACGTGGTCGCCCTGCTCGATGGGCGTGCCGGCGATCTCCAGAGGCTCCGCGGCGTACCGGAACGTGGCGCTCTCCACCGGGCCCTCGTAGCGCAGCATCTCCTCGACGGCGCCGTCCAGAAGGCTCATGTCGGCGCGCAGGGCGGCGAGTTGGTCGGGGTGGGTGAGGAGGGCGAGAACACCGTTGCCGATGAGGTTGACGGTGGTCTCGTGGCCGGCGATGAGCAGCAGGTAGGCCATGCCGCGCAGTTCCTGCGGGGAGAGCCGGTCGCCGTCGTCGGCGGTGGTGCGGATCAGGTCGCTGAGCAGGTCGTCGGTGGGGCCGGAGCGGCGCTTGTCCTCGATCAGCCCGGTGAGGTACTCGGCGAGGCGGACGACCGCGTCGTACTCCGTCTGCGAACTGGTCGGTGCGACCACCTCGGTGGACAGCTTCCGGAACTCCGCGCGGTCCATGTCCGGGACTCCGAGGAGTTCGCAGATGACGGTGATGGGCAGCGGGAAGGCGAGCGACTCGATGAGGTCCGCGCGGCCGCGCTGCAGCATCTCGTCGAGCAGGTCGTCGGTGATCTGCTGGATCCGCGGGCGCAGCTGCTCCACCCGGCGCATCGTGAACGCGCGGGTGACGAGGCCGCGCAGGCGGGTGTGCTGGGGCGGGTCGGTGGCCAGGAGGTGCTTGCCGATCAGCTCCTCGTCCAGGAAGGTCGCGCCGATCTTGGAGCCGTCCTTGGCGAGCCGGGGGTCGGCGAGGGCCGCGCGCGCCTCTTCGTACCCCACGATCAGCCAGGTCTCGTCGTTCTCGTCCGATCCCGGCAGCCGCACACGGTGCACGGGGCCCTGGTCGCGCAGGCAGGCGTACACCGGATGGGGATCCAGACGCAGCGCGTCCCCGAACTCCCCCAGATCGACCACCTGTTGCCTGTCCATCGCTCCCCTTCCGGACTCCCCCGAGGCTCGCCGGGCACCTCCCGGTGCTGGGACAACGCGCGGGGTGCCCGCTTAGTGCCCGTCCTCGTCGAGGAGCCCCGCGTCATACGCCAGCAGGGCGATCTGGACCCGGTTGTTGAGATCGAGCTTGGCGAGGATGCGGGAGACATGGGTCTTGACGGTGGCCACGCTCATGAAGAGTTCGGCGGCGATCCGGGCGTTGGCCAGGCCCCGGCCGACGGCCACGGCGACCTCCCGCTCGCGGTCGTTGAGCGCGGCGAGCCGCTCACGCGCGCGTGCCTGCCGGGAGTCGGCGGCGGTGCCGGCCGCGTGCCGCATCAGCTGGCGGGTGACGGCGGGCGACAGCACCGGCTCCCCGGCCGCGACCCGGCGCACCGCGTCGACGATCTCTGCGGGCGCGGTGTCCTTGAGCACGAAGCCGGCGGCACCCGCGCGCAGGGCGTGCAGCACCTGCTCGTCGGCGTGGAAGGTGGTGAGCACCACGACCTCCGGCGCGTCCGCCCGCGCCCGCAGCCGCTCGGTGGCCGTGAGCCCGTCCACCGACGGCATCCGGATGTCCATGAGCACCACGTCCGGCCGGGTCCGCTCCACCGCGTCCTCGGCCTCGGCCCCGTCGGCGGCCTCCCCGACGATCTCGATGTCCCCGGCCCCGCCCATCATCAGCGCGAGTCCGGCGCGCACCAGGGGGTCGTCGTCGACGAGGAGGAGTCTGATCGGAGTCGCAGTCATGGGGCTTACGTAATCATGTGCGGGCCGGTCGGCGGGCGGCCGTCGGCCACGGGAGGGGTCGCCCGCGCTTCCGGCGTGATCGCTCAGCTCCCGCCCCACGGCAGCCACCCCCGCACCTCGAACCCGCCGTCCGCCGTGGCCCCGTGCTCCAGGCGGCCGCCGGCCAGGGTGGCGCGTTCGGTCAGGCCGATCAGGCCCTGCCCGGAGCCGGGGACGGGCGGGACGTCGGATGCGGGGGCGGGGTTGCGGACCGTGATCGTCAGGCCGGCCCCGGGGCCGCCCTCGACCCGGACGGTGACCTCGGTGCCGGGGGCGTGTTTGCGGGCGTTGGTCAGCGCCTCCTGGGCGATGCGGTACGCGGTGCGGCCGACCGAGGCGGGAACGGCGGCCGGGTCGGCGACACGGTGGTCGAGGGTGACCTTCATGCCCGCTTCGCGGCTCTCGGTGACCAGGGCGTCCAGCGCGGCCAGCGTCGGCTGCGGGCGGCCCCCGGCCCCGCCGTCGCCGTCGGCCGTGCCGTCGGGGTCCCCCGCCCGCAGCACGCCGATGATCTCCCGCAGGTCCTGCAGCGCCTCGTGGGCGCTCTCCCGGATGACCCCCGCAGCCCGCGCGACCTCCTCCCGGGGCGCGTCCGGCCGGAACTCCAGGGCACCGGCGTGCACGCTGAGCAGGGTGAGCCGGTGCGCGAGCACGTCGTGCATCTCGCGGGCGATCGCCTCACGGGCGAGCCGCTGCGCCTGCTCGGCGCGCAGCCGCGCCTCGGTCTCCGCGCGCCGGGCCCGGTCGCGCAGGCTCAGCATGAGCTGCCGCTTGGAGCGGACGAACATGCCCCAGCCGATGACGGAAACGGTGAGCAGCACGGTGAAGGCGACGATCCCGGCGTAGGGCAGCTCGGGGTCGGGCCGCAGCCAGTAGAACAGCGGGACCAGCACGAGGTCGATGCCGCCGATCCAGGCCACGTACCGGAAGGGCCGGTGCACGGCGAGGGTGAACAGGGCGACCATGGCCGCGCCGCCCGCGGTGTTGGACAGGAATCCGACCGGGACCATCGCGACGGCCAGTCCGACCGGCCACCGGCGCCGCAGCCAGACCGCCGCGCAGGCCAGGGCGCCCAGCGCCTGGTCGAGGACGGCAACGGAGGGCTGGAGGCCGTGTTCCTTGGGGAGCGCGGCGGCGGCCGCCAGGCCGAGGAGGACGGCCAGCAGGAAGCAGGAGAAGTCGACGACCCAGTCGCGCGCGGTGCGTCGCGGCCGCGCGCCGGATGTCTCGGCGTCCGGGTCCAGCCCATGGATCACGGCGGACGGGAACAGCCATCGGCGGCCCGCGAACTCGTGCGGCGCTCGCGCCGGCTGCTCACCACTCACAGTCGACAAATCTACGCAGCCTCGGCCGCCGCGACAGCCCCGTACGCGGGAACGTCGACCAAAGTCGCACCGCGGTGGACTTTCGGCGCTCGGGCCGGGCGGAGGCGCAGCCTTTCGGCGGACGGTACTCGCCCTGCGGCCGATGCGCCGGGAGAAGACGCAGGGCGAGGGTCGTAGCGTGAAAAAGCTGCTGGAAGTTCTCGGATTCATCGCCCTGGTGCAGGGTGTGCTGGGCCTGGTGCACGAGTTCACCCACTGGCATGTGGGGCTCGTCCAACGGCTCGGCTTCCTCCACGGCCACGAGGTCTACGCGAGCGTGGCGCTCGTGGTCCTCGCCGTCGCGCTGTTCGCGGCCGCGGAGAGCCGGAAGTCCGGCTAGGACCTGTTGCGAGGGGCCCGCCTGCCCGGCGCCGCGGTGGACCCGACGGCGGGATGCCCCGGGTTCCGCTGAACCCGGGGCATCCGTGGTGGAACGGCCGTGTCGGCCTGCTGTGGTTCCGTGCTGCTGCCCCGCCCGCGGCCCCTGGTGGGGGGACGGCCGCGGGGCGAGGCCTGTGTGTCACATCGGTCGCGCTGTTCCCTCAGGACCTGCCGACCGGCTCAGCAGCCGAAGTCGATCAGGTCGAACGTGGCGTAGTGGTCCGCGGTGTAGTAGTCCTCCTGGTACTCCTCACCGGTCACGATGCGCCGGGCACCGCGCGTGGAGGAGCCGGGGGTCTTCACCGTGTACTCGTGGTAGTAGCCGGACGAGTGCTTGGGCAGGACGCCTTCACGGTTCGAGAAGACGGTGCCGTCCTGCGAGTACGGGAAGGGACCGCCCTGGTCGATCAGCTTCAGGGTGTCGTACGCCTGCGACGGCAGGTCGCCGTAGCAGATGCTGCCGACGGAGGCGGCAGCGGCGTCCGCCGTGGTGGCGGAGACGGTGCCGCCGACGAGAAGCGCGGACAGAAGGGCGGCTGCAGCGCCGGTACGAGTTGCGCGTGGGGGGAATCTCATGGGCCCCATGATGACGCGCGTAGACGTTGGCATGTCAACGTCAAAGTTGAAGATTTTCCCTTCAAGTCCGATGAGTTTTCGGGAAGTTAACCTGCCGCCCTGCACCCCCTCTAGGCGTTCTCGGGAAGTTCGTAGGACCCGTACTCCGGGGCGCCCAGCAGGTCGTACGACTGGATGGAGACGCCCGAGCCGGTGACGCGCCCGCCGGTGTGCCGGAAGCGGGTGGGGACCGCGCCCTCCACGAACAGGCGGCGGCCGGCGCCGAGGACGACCGGGAAGGTCAGCACATGGAGGGTGTCGATCAGCTGCAGGTCCAGCAGGGAGCGGACCAGGGCGCCGCTGCCGTGGATCTGGAGTTCGCCGTCCGTGCGCTCCTTGAGGGCCGCGACCTCCTTGGCGAGGTCACCGCTCACCACGGTGGTGCCGGACCACTCCGGGGCCGTCAGCGTGGACGAGACGACGTACTTCGGGAGGGCGTTCAGCTTGGACGCGATCGGGTCGGCCGGGTCGGTCATCTTCGGCCAGTAGGAGGCGAAGATGTCGTACGTCCGGCGGCCGAGCAGGAAGGCGCCCACGCGGTCGAAGACCTCGGTGACGAACCGGCCGAAGTCGTCGTCGCCGTACGGAAAACTCCAGCCGCCCTGGTCGAAGCCGCCGCTGGTGTCCTCCTGAGGGCCGCCGGGCGCCTGGTAGACGCCGTCGAGGGTGACGAAGATGGTGGAGACGAGCTTGCCCATGGCGGGTGCCTTCTTCCGGGTGCGGGGTCCGTTGTCATCAGCTCAGACCCCGCCCGCCCCTGCAACTCATCGGTTCAGCCCGCGTGCGTCGAGAACAGTCCGCCGGTCGGGCCCTGCTTGTCGCCGCCCTGGGCCTTCTTCAGGGCGCCAGCGAGGCTCTCGATGGTGAGGGACTGCAGGATCACCCGGCCGTTGCCCTCCAGGGTGGCCAGGGACAGGCCCTCACCGCCGAAGACCGCGTTCATGATGCCCTGCCGGTTGAGGCCGCCGACGCGCTGGACGCCGTACTGGATGCCCTCCTCGAAGGCGACGACGCAGCCCGTGTCCACCTCGATGCGGCCGCCGAAGTCCGCCGGGTTGAGGTCGATGAAGTTGCCCGCGCCCGCGATGATCACCGTGCCGTACCCGGTGAACTTCTCCAGGATGAAGCCCTCGCCGCCGCTCATGCCCGTACGACCGCCCTGGAAGGCGATGCCGAACTCGACGCTGGACTCGGCGGCCACGAAGGCGTCCTTCTCGGCGAACCACGCGCGCGTGCCGTCCAGTTCCAGGGCGCGCATCTCGCCGGGCAGCACGCCCGCGAAGCCGACCGTGCCCTCGCCGCCCTGGGCGGTGAAGTACTGGAACGCCAGCGACTCGCCGGCCAGCATGCGCTGGCCGACCTGCATGGCGGTGCCCATGGCCTGGCGCAGCATGCCGCCCATGCCGCCGCCCGAGCCGCTCTGCTGCCGGTCCCCGGCACCCGACGGGCCGGACAGCCGTGTCTCCATGGTCACGTTCGTCGTCTTGAACAGGAACTTCCCCGCCTCGCAGTACACGGTCTGGCCGGGGTGCAGGTTGACGACCGCCATCTGCATGGCGTTGCCGACGATCTCTTGCTGAAGGGTCACGCGGGGAGAACGCCGGAGGTGGAGCGAAGAGTTCCGGGGGCGACCGGATTCGGTGTCCGTTCGCCGCCAGCGGACGGCCCCGGTGGCCGCTGGGATGGAGGCATGACAGCTCATGGAACTCTGAACGGCAAGGTGGCCCTGGTGACCGGCGGCAGCCGGGGCATCGGCGCGGCGGTCGCGGTGCGGCTCGCGCGCGCGGGTGCGGACGTCGCGGTGACCTACGTGCACGGCAAGGAAGCGGCCGCGGAGGTCGTACGGGCCGTGGAGGCGCTCGGGCGTCGGGCGGTGGCCCTGCGCGCCGACTCGGCGGACGCCGGGGAGGCGGCGGGCGCGGTGGAGCGTACGGCGGCGGTGTACGGCGGGCTCGACGTGCTGGTGAACAACGTGGGCGTGGGTGTGCTGGGCCCGCTGCACACGCTCACGCTGGAGGACGTCGACCGGGTCCTCGCGGTGAACGTGCGCGGGGTGTTCCTGGCCTCCCGGGCGGCGGCCGCGCGGATGCCGGCCGGCGGGCGGATCGTCACGATCGGCACGTGCATGACGCAGCGGGTGCCGGGGCCGGGCGGGACGCTGTACGCGACGAGCAAGGCGGCGCTGGTGGGGCTGACGAAGGCGCTCGCGCGGGAGCTGGGGGAGCGTGGGATCACCGCGAACATCGTCCATCCGGGGCCGACGGACACGGACATGAACCCGGCGGACGGGCCGTATGCGGCCGCCCAGGCGGGGATGACGGCGCTGGGGCGGTTCGGGACGGCCGATGAGGTGGCGTCCATGGTGGCGTACCTGGCGGGGCCGGAGGCCGCGTATGTCACGGGCGCCGAGTTCGCCGTGGACGGCGGGCACGCGGCCTGAGCCCCCAGGGCCATGCCCGCTGCAAAGGGACACGTGGGGCGCACCAGTGCTGTCCAGGCCGGTGCGCCCCACGCGCGCGTGGGGGTTTACTGGCCGCCCAGCTCCTGGTGGCGGGCGGAGAGGGCGGTCGCGCCCTGGTCGGTCAGGGAGCCGTACAGGCGGAGGCGGGAGATGCCGCCGTCCGGGAAGATGTCCACGCGCGCGTGCGTGCCGACGGCCGGGGCCGGGAGGACGAAGCGGTGGTTGGTGTCGGGCTGCAGGCGGGTGCGCGGGAGGATCTCGACCCAGTCGCCGGACTCGCCGTCCTTGACCGAGACGGACGCCCACCCCGCGCTGTTGCCCTTCAGGTAGGCCGTGTCGATCTCGATCGCGCGGATCTGGGACTGGGCGGCCAGCCGGTAGCTGATCCAGTCGTTGCCCTGGTCGCGGCGGCGACGGGTCTCCCAGCCGTCGTCCATCTTGCGGGAGCGGCCGGGCTGGATGGTGTTGGTGGCCGGGGAGTAGAAGAGGTTGGAGGCGTCCTCGACCTGCCCGCCGTGCTCCAGCGCGACCACGTCGAAGGTGCCGAGGACCGACAGCCACTCGGGGTCGGGTACGACCTCGCCGTACACGCGCAGGCGCGCGATGCCGCCGTCGGGGTGCTGGTTGACCCGCAGGTGCGTGAAGCGCTGCTCGACGGAGACCTCGAAGCCGTTGGCCGCGTGGCCGCCGACCGGCGTGCGCGGGACCAGCGTCGTCCACTTCACGTCGTCGCCCAGCAGCTCCTCGGGGGACGGGGAGCCCGGCACCGACGTGCCCTCGACCGACACCGCCTGCGGGTAGTTGCCGCGGAAGTGGGCGGTGTCGACCACGATCCCGCGGATCACGCCGGGCGCGCCGAGGCGGACCAGCGCCCAGTCGTGGTCCTCGGCCGTCGGCCAGGGGTGCTCGGCGGAGGCGCCGCGCCGGCGGCGGGTCTCCCAGCCGTCCATGATCTTGCCCTTGTGGCCGAAGTGCTCGGGGTCGAACTCGGCCGGCTCGGGCACCAGCAGGTTCTCGCGCTGGGCGAAGAACTCGTCGTTGGCGGCGATGACCCCGGCACCGAGCTGACGGTCGGCGAGGTTGGCGTACTGGGTGAAGAGGAAGTCGGCGGTGCGGTAGTCCGCGTACGGGTCGCCTCCTCCGTAGGGGTTCGCGTCGCCGGTGAAGCTGGGTATCGCCGTCACGGTGATCAGGGGTTCCTTTCGGGAGTCGGCGGGTGCGGGTGCGGGGGGCGTGGGGTCACTGGGGGCGGCTGAGCAGGGTGCCCTTCGGGTCGGTGAACTCGCCGTCCGCGACGATGCGCTCGCCGCGCAGCCAGGTGGACTTCACGACGCCGTACAGGGTCCTGCCGGCGTACGCGGTGACCCGGTTGCGGTGCTGGAGGCCGGCCGGGTCGACGGTGAAGGTCTCGTCGGGGGCCAGGACGGCGAAGTCGGCGTCGCGGCCGGCCTCGATGGCCCCCTTGTCGCGCAGTCCGACCAGGGCGGCCGTCCGCGTGGACATCCAGCGGACGACGTCCTCCAGGCCATGGCCGCGCTTGCGCGCCTCGGTCCACACGGCCGACAGGCTGAGCTGGAGTCCGGAGATGCCGCCCCAGGCGGTGGCGAAGTCGTCGGTCTTCAGGTCGGCCGTGGAGGGCGAGTGGTCGGTGACGACACAGTCGATGGTGCCGTCGGCCAGCGCCTGCCACAGCAGGTCCTGGTTGGCCGCCTCGCGGATGGGCGGGCAGCACTTGAACTCGCTGGCGCCGTCGGGGACTTCCTCGGCGGTCAGGGTGAGGTAGTGCGGGCAGGTCTCGACGGTGATGCGGACGCCCTCGGCCTTGGCGGCGGCGATCAGCGGCAGCGCGTCGCTCGACGACAGGTGCAGGACGTGCACGCGCGCGTGGAGCCGCTTCGCCTGCGCGACGAGGTTCGCGATGGCCGTGTCCTCGGCGTCACGCGGGCGCGAGGCGAGGAAGTCGGCGTACCTGGGGCCGCCGTGCTGCGGGGCGGCGGCCAGGTGGTGCGGGTCCTCGGCGTGCACGATCAGCAGGCCGTCGAAGCCGGCGATCTCCGCCAGGGACCGGGCGAGCTGCTCCTGGTCGAGGTGCGGGAACTCGTCCACGCCCGACGGCGACAGGAACGCCTTGAAGCCGAAGACCCCGGCGTCGTGCAGCGGGCGCAGGTCCTTGGTGTTGTCGGGCAGGGCGCCGCCCCAGAAGCCGACGTCGATGTGCGCCTTGTCGGCGGCCACCTTCTGCTTCACCCGCAGGTTCTCGACCGTGGTGGTCGGCGGGAGGGAGTTGAGGGGCATGTCGACGAGCGTGGTGATGCCGCCGGCCGCCGCCGCGCGCGTGGCGGTCCAGAAGCCCTCCCACTCGGTGCGGCCCGGGTCGTTGACGTGCACGTGGGTGTCGACGAGGCCGGGCAGCAGGACGTGGTCGCCGAAGTCCTCCAGGCGTGCGGAGGCCGGGACCTCGGCGTCGTACGGCAGGACGGCCGTGATCTTGCCGGCGGACACGGTGACCGTGGCGGCCCGCGTCCCTTCCGGAGTGATGACGCGCGTCGAGCGCAGCACCAGTTCAGCGTCGGACACCCGAACCCCTCTCTCTGGCCGTTCGCTTCCAGGAAACGGGATTTACACCCACGTAACGGAATTCAACGTTCTGTTGAAGGAGTCTTCACTCCCGCCACCCCGCCGTCAAGGGGCACACTTCCGGACAGCACTCCTCGGGCGTCTACTCTGGACGTTTCCACAAGGCGGAATTAGAATTCCAGCAGGCAGAACGTAGCTACGCACAAGCAGGGAGTCAACCGACTGCCGGGTAGGCTTCTGCCCTTCTTGCCAGCCCCGAAAGGAACGCGCCGTGCCGACGTCCAGCGCCAGCACCACCGACTCCGCGAAGTCCTCCGCCAGCGGCGGGGTCCAGTCCCTGGAGCGTGCCTTCGATCTGCTCGAGCGGATGGCGGACGCGGGCGGCGAGGTCGGCCTGAGCGAGCTGTCCGCGAGCAGCGGGCTGCCGCTGCCCACCATCCACCGGCTGATGCGCACCCTCGTGGCCTGCGGCTACGTACGCCAGCAGCCGAACCGCCGGTACGCGCTCGGCCCGCGGCTGATCCGCCTCGGCGAGTCCGCCTCCCGGCTGCTCGGCACCTGGGCACGCCCCTATCTCGCGCGGCTGGTCGAGGAGACCGGTGAGACGGCGAACATGGCGCTGCTGGACGGCGACGAGATCGTGTACGTGGCGCAGGTGCCGTCCAAGCACTCGATGCGGATGTTCACCGAGGTGGGCCGACGGGTGCTGCCGCACTCGACCGGGGTGGGCAAGGCGCTGCTGGCGAGCGTGCCGGACGAGGAGGTGCGGGCGCTGCTGTCCCGTACGGGGATGCCGGCCGCGACGGAGAAGACCATCACGACGCCGGAGGGGTTCCTGGCGGCGCTGGAGGATGTGCGGCGGTCGGGGTATGCCGTGGACGACAACGAGCAGGAGATCGGCGTTCGCTGTCTCGCGGTGTCCGTACCCGACTCCCCCACGGCGGCTGCGATCTCTATTTCCGGGCCTGCGGGGCGGGTGACCGAGGCGGCGACGGAGAAGATCGTGCCGGTGTTGCAGGGGATCGCCGCTGAGCTTTCCGAGGCGCTGGCGAGTTCGGGCGCCTGAGAGAGAGGCTGCGGGCCGTCTGCGGCTGCGGGTGCGTTGCGGCCTGTCGCGCCCGCGCGGCGGAGCCGCACACCGACACAGCCCCGCGCCCCTTGGGTTGCACCACGTGCCCGGCGCTTCTAACGCCTCGGTGGTTCACCGAACAGGTCCACCGCCTCCCTGACCCCCGACAACCCCCGCGCCAGCGCGCTCACCGAGCCGATCGCGCCTGCGATCAGTAAGAGGGACCTGCGCAGTCGGAGGATCTCCGGTATGCCGCCGGCGGCCATCGCGGCGAGGGTCGCCAGTTCGTCCTCGGCTATGTCCCGGTCGGGGAACTCCGACGGGAGCGCGGCGAGTTCGCGGCGCAGCCGGGAGACCGCGGTCCGCAGTTCCGCCACCCTCTGGTCCTCGTCGCCGCCGGTCACTGGCCTCTGCCCCAAGCTCCGCAACACAGCCCTCCCCCTCCCGCACCCCGTCGTGCGCGGGTCAGTAAACGCCACGCCGTCCGGCAGCGCCACAGCACGGACCGAAATTCAGCCCAAGGGAACCGGCCTCGGCGGCCCGCGTCAGGTATGCAGGACGTATGACGGACAAGCGGGACCATCGTGAGGAGATCGCCGGGCTGCTGCTCGCGGCCGGCGGCGGCAGACGGCTCGGCGGGCGGCCCAAGGCGCTGCTGGAACACCGGGGGCGCCCCCTGGTCGAGCACGCGGTCGGGGTGCTGCGCGCGGCCGGGTGCGGCCGGATCCACGTCGTACTCGGGGCGCGGTCGGACAGTGTCCGCGTCCGCGCCGACCTCACCGGCTGCGTCGTCGTGGACAACCCCGACTGGGCCGAGGGCATGGGCTCCTCCCTGCGCGCCGGGCTCGACTCGCTCGCCGGTACGGGCCTGCGCGCGGCCCTGGTGAGCCTGGTCGACCAGCCCGGCATCGGGCCGGAGGCGGTCGCGCGGGTACTCGGCGCGTACGAGGGCGACGGCTCGCTGGTCTCGGCCGCCTACGACGGCGAGCGCGGGCACCCGGTCCTGTTCGGCGCGGCCCACTGGGCGGGCATCGCGGCGACCGCCACCGGCGACCGCGGGGCACGCGCCTACCTGAAGGACCACGCGGCGGAGATCCGGCTCGTGGAGTGCGCGGACGTGGCCGAGCCCTATGACATCGACACCGAGGCCGACCTGAGCCACCTTGAGTGAACGGGGTGGCACTGGGCGCCACCTTGCCTCGACTCAGAGAATCTCGACATCAACAAACCATTGAAGTTCCACAATGAGGAAACTACTATCCACTGCTCAGAAGCGTCTGACCGCACAGCGGACGCTGACTGCCCTATTCGTGCCACTTGGCACCCGGTGCCACCGCTGAAGGAAGTGACAGCTCATGTCCGCACCAGCGCCGTCCCCGCTGGCCATCGTCGACGCCGAGCCCCTGCCCCGGCAGGAGGAGGTCCTCACCGACGCGGCGCTCGCCTTCGTGGCGGAGCTGCACCAGCGGTTCACCCCGCGCCGTGACGAACTCCTCGCCCGCCGGGCCGAGCGCCGCGCCGAGATCGCCCGCACCTCCACGCTCGACTTCCTCCCGGAGACGGCCGCCGTCCGCGCGGACGACTCCTGGAAGGTCGCCCCGGCCCCGGCCGCGCTGAACGACCGGCGCGTCGAGATCACCGGCCCCACCGACCGCAAGATGACCATCAACGCGCTCAACTCGGGCGCGAAGGTCTGGCTCGCCGACTTCGAGGACGCCTCCGCGCCCACCTGGGAGAACGTGGTCCTCGGCCAGATCAACCTGATCGACGCCTACACCCGGAACATCGACTTCACCGACCCGAGGTCCGGGAAGTCGTACGCGCTGCGCCCGAACGAGGAGCTCGCGACGGTCGTCATGCGCCCGCGCGGCTGGCACCTGAGCGAGCGCCACCTCGTCGACGCCGACGGCAAGGCCGTCCCCGGCGCCTTCGTCGACTTCGGCCTGTACTTCTTCCACAACGCCCAGCGCCTGCTGGACCTCGGCAAGGGCCCGTACTTCTACCTGCCCAAGACCGAGTCGCACCTCGAGGCCCGCCTCTGGAACGACGTCTTCGTCTTCGCGCAGGACTACGTCGGCATCCCCCAGGGCACCATCCGCGCGACCGTCCTGATCGAGACGATCACGGCGGCGTACGAGATGGAGGAGATTCTCTACGAACTCCGCGACCACGCCGCCGGGTTGAACGCCGGCCGCTGGGACTTCCTGTTCTCCATCGTGAAGAACTTCCGCGACGGCGGGACGAAGTTCGTGCTGCCGGACCGCAACGCCGTGACGATGACGGCCCCGTTCATGCGGGCGTACACCGAACTCCTCGTCCGCACCTGCCACAAGCGCGGTGCGCACGCCATCGGCGGCATGGCGGCCTTCATCCCCTCCCGCAAGGACCCCGAGGTCAACAAGGTGGCCTTCGAGAAGGTCCGCGCCGACAAGGACCGCGAGGCGAACGACGGCTTCGACGGCTCCTGGGTCGCCCACCCGGACCTGGTCCCGATCGCCATGGAGTCCTTCGACCGGGTCCTCGGCGACAAGCCGAACCAGAAGGACCGCCTGCGCGAGGACGTCCACGTCGAGGCGGCCGACCTGATCGCCATCGACTCGCTGGAGGCGAAGCCGACGTACCACGGTCTCGTCAACGCCGTCCAGGTCGGCATCCGGTACATCGAGGCCTGGCTGCAGGGCCTCGGCGCGGTCGCCATCTTCAACCTGATGGAGGACGCGGCCACCGCCGAGATCTCCCGCTCCCAGATCTGGCAGTGGATCAACGCGGGCGTCGAGTTCGAGAACGGCGACAAGGCCACCCCCGAGCTGGCCCGCAAGGTCGCCGCCGAGGAACTGGACGCCATCCGCAAGGAGATCGGCGAGGAGGCCTTCGCGGCCGGCCACTGGCAGGAGGCCCACGACCTGCTGCTCCAGGTGTCCCTCGACGACGACTACGCCGACTTCCTGACCCTGCCGGCGTACGAGCAGCTCAAGGGCTGACGGTCACGCAGGCTTGTCCGAGTGGCCCAGGGACTTTCCCGGGGCCACTCGGTCGCGTACGGCCTGCTTGACGGCCGTGGGCTCCGGGAAGCCCTGTTCGCGGCGGTCCCAGACGACCTCGTCGTTCACCCGGACGACGAAGACACCGCCGGTGCCGGGCTTGAGCGACAGCTCGGTCAGCTCGGTCTCGAAGGTGGTGAGCAGCTCCTGCGCCAGCCAGGCCGCGCGGGGCAGCCACCGGCACTGGGTGCAGTACTCGATCTGGACGCGATGGCTCATCCGAAGTGCCTCATCCCAGGTGCACCGACCAATCCCTGTCCGCCGCCGGCTTGCCGTGCAGGTCGGGGACCTGCTTGAGCCAGGCCGGGCGGCCCGCTTGCGTCTTGGCCGCACGGGCGGCCTCCTCGGCCGCGAGTTCCTCGCGGCTCGGGAAATCGGTGGGCAGCCACTCCCTCGACAGCCGTACGCGCGCGAGGAGGTAGTCGACATAGGCGGCACGGACGTCGTCGGGCGTGGCGAAACCGGCGTCCTCGGCCAGCCAGGGGTCCGGCACCTCGGCGACGACGGCCCGCAGCAGCTCCTCGGTGAGCCGGGGGGCCAGGTCGGCGTCGGCGGCCCGGACGTCGGGGGCGTAGTGGCCGAGGGCGTGGTGGCGGAAGTCGTACTTCTTGCCGGGGGTCGTGGTGTCCCAGCGGTGGTGGAAGACGAGGGCGGCGCCGTGGTCGATGAGCCACAGGCGCGGGGGCGCGGTGCCGAACGTCGGCCAGACCATCAGGTTCGAGCTGTGCACCGTACGGTCCACGTTGACGGTCAGGGCGTCGAGCCAGACGATCCTGCCCGCCTCCAGGGGGTCCACGGGGAAGATCTTCGCGATCTCCGGGGTGAAGTCGGCAGCGCCCGGCAGATAGTCCATCCCCAGGTTGACGCCCGCGCTGGCGCCGTGCAGCTCGCGCACCTCCTGGTGCGGCTCGTCCGCGGCGATGGCCGGGTCGAAGTGGACGAGGACCAGTTCGGGGAAGCGCAGGCCGAGCGCGCGGGCGAGTTCGCCGACGATCACCTCGGCGACCAGCGCCTTGTGGCCCTGGGCCGAGCCGGTGAACTTCACGACGTAGGTGCCGAGGTCGTCGGCCTCGACGACTCCGGGGACGGAGCCGCCGGACCTCAGGGGGGTCACGTATCGAACGGCAGTCACATCGCGCAGCACACCGGCCAGCGTAAGGCAGGGCGGGATCCAGCCGTCGGCGCGTATTCCAGGGTCATGTGATCGCCGGGCTGGCAGCATGGTCCCGCGCGGCGCACCGGACCGGCGCCGGGGACGACGAGGGGGCGCGGAATGCGTGGTGGCAGGGTCGCGGTCGTGGGCGGGAGCATCGCGGGATGCGCGGCGGCGCTCGCGCTGGGGCGGGGCGGGACCGAGGCGATCACGGTGTACGAGCGTGCGTCGGGTCGCCTGGCCGACCGCGGGGTCGGGCTCGCCGTGCACAACGCCCGCTACGCGGAACTGGAGGCGGCCGGCCATCTCGACGCCTCGATGCCGTGGGTACGGATGGTCCGCCGCCGCTGGTACGTCCGCGACGACGCGGCGGCGAACGGTTCGCTGGGCCGCGTGATCGCCGTGATGGCCTTCCCGTTCCGCACCTACACCTGGGGCCCGCTCTGGCACGAGCTACGCCGCCGGGTGCCCGGGACGGCGGACTTCCGGCCCGGCTCGGCCGTCGAGGCGGTCGAGGTGACACCGGACGGCGCCGAGGTGCACGCGGGCGGGCGCACCGAGCGATACGACGTGGTGATCGGCGCGGACGGCTACCGCTCGATGGTGCGCGCGGCGATGTACGCCGACGTCCGCCCCGAGTACGCCGGATATCTGGCCTGGCGCGGCGCCTACCCGTCGGCCCGGCTGCGCGACCCGGAGCTGTGGGCCGAGGACGAGTGCGCGTACGTCGTCTTCGAGGGCGGCCATCTCATCGTGTACCGGATCCCGGACGGGACGAGCGGTGGCCACCGGGTCAACTGGGTCCTGTACACGGCCCCGCCGCCGGGCCTCGACCAGGGCCTTCAGACCCCCACGAGCCTGCCTCCGGGCACGGCGGGCGACGGACTGCGCGCCCATCTGGCGTACGTCGCCGCCGAGTTGCTGCCTCCCTACTGGGGCGACCTGGTACGGGAGACGACCCACGACGAGCTGTTCCTGCAGCCCATGTACGACTTCACGGCGCCCCGTTACGCGGTGGGCCGTGCGCTGCTCATGGGCGACGCGGCCGCGGTGGCGCGCCCGCACACCGGCGCGGGTGCCGTGAAGGCGCTGCAGGACGCCACGGTTCTGGAGTCGGCCCTGACGTCGACGGCCACCTGGTCCGATGCCCTGGCCGCGTACGACGCCGAACGTGCGCCCGCCGGCCGGGTCATGGTCGACCTGGGGCGACGGCTCGGCCGGGCCCTGGTCCAGGAGACCCCGAACTGGCGGACGCTCGACCAGACGGGCCTGGAGACCTGGTGGCAGCAGGCGGACGGGACTGGAGCGTTCGGGGGGCGGGAGTTGAAGGGCTAGGGCTGCCCCGCGTCTCCGACAAACACCTGGGCGTTTTCCGCCAGCGGGTTGGGCAGCGGCAGATAGCGGGCGTCCGCGCCGTCCGCTCCCGTCCAGCGCAGCAGCAGGTTGGTCTTGCCGGGCAGGGTGGGCGAGGCGAGCAGGGCGGGGATCTCGGGCAGGTCGTGGCGGGCGAGCTCGCGGCGGACGGCGGGCCAGGGGTCGAGGCCGGGGTGGTGTTCGGCGAGGGCTGCGGCGATCTCGCCGAGGTGGTTGACGACCAGGGTGTACACCAGCCGCTCCCAGCCGGCGGAACGGGAGACGTCCGGCAGCACCTTGACGCCCTCGGCGTCCCGGAACAGCGCCTGCACGGGCGTACCGGCCGTGTCCACGGCGACCAGGGAGTTCTGCAGATGCGCCTCAAGGACGACCCCGTGGTCGTGGAAGGCCGTGAGGGCGGGCGGGACGACCTGGCGCAGGTACGCCTCCCACCAGGCCTCCGGATCGGGCGCGCAGCCCAGTGGGCTGTCCTCGAAGCCTTCCGCGAGCCCGGCCGCGAGGAGTGGGGTGGCATCCGGCAGAAGGTGCTCGCGCAGCCCGTCCCTGACGAGCACGGCCAGTTCCTCGAAGGCGAAGGCGGCGGTGCGGTAGCCGCGGTCGCTCAGCCATGCCGTGGGGCCGCCCATGGCGGCGAAGGCGCCGGTGGCGGCCGTGTCGGTGCGGCGCAGCTTCAGCAGGTCGTGCCGCCACAGCCGGCGAATGTCGTTGGTGATGCGCACATCCAGGCTGAACTTCAGGAACAGGTCGCGGCGGGGCTCGTACACCGTACGGATCGCCGCCGTGGGCCACGTGTCGAAGGCGGTGCCGCCGAGCCTGAGCAGGCGGCCGTCGGCGAAGGCCGGGGCGAGGTCGCCGCCGACGAGGTCGAGCTGCCAGGGGTGGGCGGGCAGCAGCCGGTAGCCGGGCGGGGCCGTGCCGAGGGCGTCCAGGGCGCGGGTGTCGCCCTCCTCGGCCACCTGGTCCTCGCGGACGCCGAGCAGCACCAGCGGGAAGTGCGCGTGGGCCTCGGGGGCGTACGGCAGCCAGGCCGCGGCCGGGCCCCCGCCGCGTGCCTTCGGCGCCGGGTGGCAGGGGTGCCCGGTGATCAGGGACTGCTCGGAGCGCAGGTACGGGTCCTCGGGCGCGGTCGCCCGGGCCCGGGCGGTGAGCAGGGCGGCGACGGTGTCCCGGCTGTCGATCATCTCGCCGGGCAGATCGCCGCCCGAGAACCCGGTGTGCCGGCGCAGCTCCTCGGCGACCAGTTTGACCAGCTCGGCGTGGCTCAGCCGGTGCCAGGACCCGGCGGCGTGCACCTCGGGTTCGGCGGGCAGCCGGCCGGGACGTACGCGCAGCAGGCGGCCGGTGCCGGGCAGCAGGTGGACCGGGCATTCCCCGGGGTCCGGGAGCGGCTCGGCGACCTCCCGCAGCAGGCAGTTGAGCAAGGGGGCGGCCGCGTATGCGTCGGCGCGCTGTCCGACGGTGTCGGCGGGAGGCTGGAAGTCCACGCGATCCTTCGTACGTCATTCGTCCTGGGCCGGTGCGATCAGTATGAATGTCGTCCCTGACAATCGTGCCCTGAGCTGCCCGTACCCGAGGAGCCCCCGTGTGCCACTCCCCCACCGCCGAGGCCGAGGTCGCCGAGGAGCTGGCCGCCGTGCGACCGGGCCTGCTGCCCCGGTACACGGCCGAGCTGCCGGGCGCCCGTGCGGCGGTGCTGACCCGCCTGTGGCGGGCGTTCGCCCACGAGCCCCTGCCGTGGGTCGGGAGCCGGGTCCGCGGGGCGCACAGCCTCGCCCTGCGGCTGGCCGACGGCCGGACGCTGTACGGCCCGCACGCGGACCCGTTCGCGACCGGCGCGTATGTCACCGCCATCCGCCTGGACCAGGAGCGCTACGACGATCCGGCCCGGCTGATGACGGACCTCGCGGTGCCGCACGCGGCGGGCCTCGCGGCGGAACTCGGGCACAGCGTGGCCTCGTTGGCGCTGTCGCGGGCCGACGCGGATCATCCGAAGGAGTGGCCCGAACAGGGCTGGGAGTGGGAGCAGCGGGTGGTCGACGGGCACCCCTTCCACCCCAACTGCCGTGCCCGGCCCGGTTTCTCGGTGGCGGACCAGCTGGCGTACGGGCCCGAGCACCGCCCGCTGGTCATGCTGGGCACGGTCGCCGTACCGGCCGACGAGTGCCTGGTGTCCGGGGGCTGGCCGGAGGAACTGCGGGACGGGCAGGACCTGTTGCTGCCGGTGCACCCCTGGCAGGCGGCCCATGTGCTCAAGCGGTCGTACGACCCCTGGCGCCCGGCGCATCCGCTGATGGCCCTGCGCACCCTCGCCCTGCCCGGCGGACCGCACGTCAAGACCGCGCTGAGCGCCCGGCTGACCTCCTCGGTGCGGGACATCTCCACGTACTCCGTCAAAGCGGCGGCGACGCTGTCCTCCTTCGCGGCGGACCTCGCCACGCGCACCGACGGGCTGCTGCACATGACCCGCACGCTGGGCGCGGTCACCGCCCACTCCCCCGATCTGGCCGCGCTGCTGCGGGAGTCGCCCGAGGTGTACGCGGGCCCGGGCGAGCGGGTGGTGCCGGTGGCGGCGCTCCCCGCCACCGGTCTGCCGGACTCCGCCGCCTGGCTGGCCGCCTTCGCCCGCCTCGCCCTCACGGTGGGTCTGCGCCTGCTGGACCTCGGGGTGGCCCTGGAGGCCCACGGCCAGAACCTCCTGGTGGTCCTGTCGGCCGACCACGAGCCCCTCCGCCTCGTCTACCGCGACCTCGCCGACCTCCGTATCAGCCCCGCCCGTCTGACCCGCCACGGCATCACCCCGCCCGCCCTGACCGGCCGCCTGATCACGGACGACGTGACGACCCTGCGCCGCAAGCTGTTCGGCTCCCTGGTGGCGGGGGCGCTCGCGAGCACGGCGGGCTCGGGCCGGGCGCTGGGGGCGGCGCTGGCGGCGGCCGTACCGGACCTGCCGGGCACATCCGACCTGGCGGCGCTGCGCGAGGGCCCGGTGCCCACGAAGGCGTTGACGCTGATGCGGCTGTCCCCCGGGCATGTCGGGGACATCTGGGCCACTCTGCCCAACCCGCTCACCTCCACGGACTGATGTCGACTCCTGTTCCTCTGCTGGTCGGCCTCCCGTTTTGGCACTCGGTGCGTGTGATCAATAGGATCCGCCGATGATCAGAAGACAACGGCTGGCGGCGGGCGTCTGTGCTCTGTTCGCCGCCCTGACGGCCGGGCTCGCGGTCCCGTCCACGGCTGTGGCCGACGAGACGGAGCAGGCCGCTCCGAAGGTCGAACTCGTCCTGGACGTCAGCGGTTCCATGCGGGCACGGGACATCGACGGCGGCTCCCGGATGGCCGCGGCGAAGCAGGCGTTCAACGAGGTGCTCGACGCGACGCCCGAGGAGGTCCAGCTCGGCATCCGCACGCTGGGCGCCAACTACCATGGAAACGACCGCCTCACGGGCTGCAAGGACACCGCGCAGCTCTACCCGGTCGGCCCGCTGAACCGGACCGAGGCGAAGACGGCGGTGGCCACGCTGGCGCCGACCGGCTGGACGCCGATCGGTCCCGCGCTGCAGAAGGCGGCCGCCGATCTCGACGGCGGCGACGGCACCCGCCGTATTGTCCTGATCAGCGACGGCGAGGACACCTGCCAGCCGCTCGACCCGTGCGAGGTGGCCCGGGACATCGCGGCCAAGGGCATCGGGCTGACCATCGACACGCTCGGCCTGGTGCCGGACGCCAAGACCCGCAACCAGCTCAGCTGCATCGCGCACGCGACCGGCGGCACCTACACCTCCGTCCAGCACAAGGAGGAACTGACCGACCGCGTCGGGCAGTTGGTGGACCGGGCAGCCGATCCGGTGGTGACGCCGGTGGCGACCGAGGGCGCCGCGGAGTGCGTGAAGGCACCGTCGCTCAAGTCCGGGCTGTACACGGACCGTGAGGAGTTCGGGCAGCAGCGCTGGTACAAGGTGGACGTCAACCCCGGCCAGGAGCTGCGCGCTTCGGTGAGCGTGGCGGACGACCGTGCCGTCAACCCCGGCTACGGGGTGCTGCTGCGGGCGGTGACGGTGCACGGCCGCGAGATCGTGCGCGGCGAGGCGGCGGGCAACGGCCGTACGGACGTCATCTCCACGGGCCTCAGGTACCCGCGGCCCGAGAGCGACGACGACACCGCGACCGCCGAGACCGTGTGCCTCCAGGTCACCAGCTCCTTCTCGGCCGCCTCGGGCGTCAAGACGACCCCGGGTCTGCCGCTGGAGCTGACGGTCGACGTCGTGGACGGCCCGAGCAAGGCGAGCGACGTGGCCTCCTTCGGCCTCGGGCGCGGCTGGTGGCTGCTCGGCGCGCTGGTGCTGACCGGCTTCGTGGCGGGTCTGCTGTGGGGCTGGCTGTCGCGCTGGCGGGTCGCGGTCTGGAGGACGAACTGATGCGTATCACGCGAGTACTGGGCGCCGCGCTGCTGGCGCTGGGACTGGGCGCCGGACCGGCGGCCGCCGACTCCTCCCCGACAGCGTCTGCGTCGAGTCCCTCGGCCGACGGCAAGGCGCCCACGCAGGCGGGCACCTCCTTCCGTACGGCGACCGAGATCGAGCAGGGGCAGCAGGCCACCGCGTCCGCCTCCACGGGCGACTACCTGTACTGGTCGTTCCCCGCGGACGCCGGGCAGCGCCCGACCGTCAAGGCGACCGTGAAGCTGCCCGCGACGCACGGGCGGCAGACCTGGCAGATCGACGTGTACGACGGTCTGCGGCGCCGCCAGGCCTGCCAGTACGGCGCGGCGACGCGCACCGCCGCGCAGGGGGCGTCCTCCGTCGAGCCGGTCTGTGTGCTGCGCACGGTGCGCGCCTGGTCGGAGCCGTGGGCCAACGACCCGCTGCCGGGCACGTACTACGTCCGGCTGACGGTGACGGACCTCAGTGGTTCCGCCGATCTCGGTCTGCCGGTGAGCGCCGAGGTCCGGGTCGACTCCAAGGACATCGGCGGCGCGGCGGCGGTGGACGGCTCGCTGGCCGAACCGCTCGTCCCGGGCGTGGCCGTCAAGTCCGCGGCGAAGAAGGACGGCGCGAAGTCGGCGGTGCTCTCCAGCATCGAGCCCGACGACGGCTGGTCCTCCGGCTGGTGGTCCGACCGCTGGGTGTGGACCGCGGTGGGCGGGCTGCTCGCCGCGCTCGCCGGCATCGGCGGATACGCGCTCACGCGCGGCTCGGGACGACCGTCCCGGGTACCGCCGAACGTCTGAGCCGAAGCAGTCGAAGGCCCGCCTGCCGGCGGGCCTTCCGTGCTGCCCACCCAGCGACCCGACTCGGTCGGCTGAAAGACGGGCGTCCAGGCGCCCGACTCGGCCGGCCGAACAGTCGGCGACCTCGGCGGCAGCCCGTATTTCACATCTCCCGCAGCGCCTTCGCGAGCGTGCCGTCCCCGGTCACCGTCACCCGCCCGTCCCGTACCGCGTCCGGCAGACCCACCTCGCCCCGGGCGATGGCCTCGCACGCCGCTGCGTCCATCACCAGCCGTGCATCGGCCTCGCCTGGCGCGGGCCCGTCGCCGTACAACGGGCCCTCCTGCGCCCCGACCCGCAGATGGAACTCGCCTTCCTCCAGGTGGACTTCGACCAGCCCCTCCCCCTCCAGGGCCCGCAGCAACGGCAGCGCGAACCAGTGCGCGCGCACGGCGTCCGTGGGCCGCCGCTCCCCCAGGTCCGGCTGCCCCCACCGACCCAGCGCCTGCAGCACGGGCAGCAACTCCCGGCCCCGCGAGGTGAGTTCGTATACGTAGGCCGCACCGGGCGGAGGCAGCCGCCGCCGGGTGGCGAGCCCGTCCCGTTCCATGTCCTTCAGCCGGGAGGCGAGTACGTCCGTGCTCACACCCGGCAGGTCGGCGTGCAGGTCCGTGTAGCGGCGCGGGCCGGCCAGCAGTTCCCGGACGATCAGCAGGGTCCAGCGGTCGCCGACGAGGTCGAGGGCGCGGGCTGCGGAGCAGTACTGATCGTAGCTTCGGCGAGGTGACATGCGGCGCAGTCTAGACGGGTTGTTGGACTTTCCAAGCTCCCACTTGGTAAAACCAATCAACCCGAGTTCCCGGAGGGACGCATGGAGTTCCGGCAGTCGAACAAGCTCAGCGAGGTCTGTTACGAGATCCGCGGCCCGGTGATCGAGCACGCCAACGCGCTGGAGGAGGCGGGCCACAGCGTGCTGCGGCTGAACACGGGCAACCCCGCGCTGTTCGGCTTCGAAGCGCCGGAGGAGATCCTCCAGGACATGATCCGGATGCTCCCGCAGGCGCACGGCTACACCGACTCGCGCGGCATCCTCTCCGCCCGCCGGGCGGTCGCCCAGCGCTACCAGAACCTGGGCCTGGAGGTGGGTGTCGACGACGTCTTCCTCGGCAACGGCGTCTCGGAGCTGGTCTCCATGGCCGTCCAGGCGCTGATCGAGGACGGCGACGAGATCCTCATCCCGGCCCCCGACTTCCCGCTCTGGACGGCGGTGACGACCCTGGCGGGCGGCAAGGCGGTGCACTACCTGTGCGACGAACAGGCCGACTGGAACCCGGACCTGGCCGACATGGCGTCGAAGATCACCGACCGCACCAAGGCCTTGGTCATCATCAACCCCAACAACCCCACGGGAGCGGTGTACCCGAAGGAGGTCGTGGAGGGCATCCTCGACCTGGCCCGCCGGCACGGCCTGATGGTCTTCGCCGACGAGATCTACGACCAGATCCTGTACGACGACGCCGTCCATCACTCGGCCGCGGCCCTCGCCCCCGACCTGGTGGTCCTCACGTTCTGCGGCCTGTCGAAGACCTATCGGGTGGCGGGCTTCCGCTCCGGCTGGCTGGTGGTGACCGGCCCCAGGCAGCACGCGAAGGACTACCTGGAGGGCCTGACCATGCTGGCCTCCATGCGCCTGTGCGCCAACGCGCCCGCGCAGTACGCCATCCAGGCCGCGCTCGGCGGCCGCCAGTCCATCCACGAACTGACCGTGCCCGGCGGGCGGTTGTACGAGCAGCGCAACGTGGCCTGGGAGATGCTCAACGAGATCCCCGGGGTGACCTGCGTGAAACCCAAGGGCTCGCTGTACGCCTTCCCGCGCCTGGACCCGAAGGTCCACAAGATCCACGACGACGAGAGGTTCGTCCTCGACCTGCTGCTGCGCGAGAAGATCCAGGTCGTCCAGGGCACCGGCTTCAACTGGCCGACCCCCGACCACTTCCGCATCCTCACCCTGCCCCGCGTGGACGACCTGGAGGCGGCGATCGGGCGGATCGGGCGGTTCCTCGGCGGCTACCGGCAGTAGTGGCCCGTTTTCGATCGTCCGTGCGAAGATCACCCGGGTCTGCCGTCATCCGGCGGCAGACATGACCAGGGGGGAACGCACGTGGTGTCGTACCGAAGACGACGGACGGTCCTCGGCGCGCTGAGCGCGGCCGTGCTCGGACTCGCCGCTCCGGCCGCAGGGGCCGAGGCGGCCGCGCCGCCGAACAAGGGGGCGGGCCAGGAGGCCCGGGAGGCCGCCCGGTTCTGGACCGCGCAGCGCATGGCGGACGCGCGGCCGCTGGACCAGGTCCGCTCGGCGCCGTCCGGGTCGAGGCAGCCGGGGTTCGCGGCAGCGGCCGGACCCCAGGGCACGATGTTCGCCGGGACCCGGCTCATAGGGACCTTCTTCGGCTCCAGCCCGCGTGGCACCGCCTGGCACTGCACCGGCAGTGTCATCGCCACCGCGTCGAAGAACATCGTGCTCACCGCCGCGCACTGCGGACTGAACATGCGGGGCGACTACGTCTTCGTACCGAAGTTCAAGAAGGGGGCCGGACCCGACCAGCAGCCCTACGGCATCTTCCACATACAGAAGATCTTCATCGACCCCCGTTACGTCCCCGACAGGGGCTCGACCACCACCAGGAAGCCCTGGTCGGACCTGGACACCGCGTTCGCCCGTGTGTCGGCCAACCAGCACGGCAAGAAGCTCCAGGACGCCGTCGGAGGCGGACTGACCTTCGCCCGGCCGTCCGGCTACACCCACCGCAACGTCACCGTGGCCGGGTACCCGTCGTACGCGCACAACGGCGCCGGACGCGCCGTCAAGTGCACCGTCCCGACGCAGCAGCTGCGCGGGTACCGGCAGATGTCCATGACCTGCGGCGGCTACTACGGCGGTGTCTCCGGCAGTCCGTGGATCACCGACTACAAGGACGACGCCCGCACCGGCCACGTCATCGGCAACCTCGGCGGCTACAACGGCGGCGGAAACGACGCGAACGTCGACTACATCAGCTACGCCCCGGCGTTCGGGTCCGACCACGCCTCCCTCCTCGCCCACGCCGTCGCCAACAAACCCATGCCGTCCGACCTTCCTCCGTACCAGGGCAAGCTCGGCACCGGGACCGCGCTGGTCCACCCGGGCACATGACCGCCCGCACACCCAGAGTTCCAGGGGGAACGATGCGAGCTTCGACTCGTCCGACCGGCGGCATGGCCGTCCTCATGACCGTCCTGACCCTGACGTCCTGCGCCACCACCACCGAGGCACAGGACACCAAGGCACAGGACACCAAGGCACAGGGCACGGGGGCACACGACACCGAACGGAGCAACTGCCGGACCGCATCCCTGGAGTGGACGCTGGTCCTGCTCGACAAGGAGAAGGACGGCAGCCGGCCAGGCGCACGGCTGACAGCCGTCAACAAGGGCCCGGACACCTGTGTGTTCGACGGCTACCCGGGCATCGAGATCCACAACGGCAAGGCGGAGAGCATCGAGGGGGCCGGACACGGGCACGCGGCCTCGTTCCCGCTGGCCGAGAAGGCGACCGTCACCGTCGACCTGCACTACACGCCCCAGGGCACGAAGGGCGCCGGCGACTGGTGCGTGCGGCAGAGCGAGGCGGTGGTCCGGGCCCCGCACGACTCCGACCGTACCGTCGTCCCGGTCCTGGACCGGCACGGGAAGACCGCCGTGATCGACGCCTGCGGCGAGACCCTGTCCATGGCGCCACCGCGCCGCGCGCCGGCGGGCAACTGAGCGCGGCGGCCCGTCCGGCCCATTCCGTCCTGCGGAGCGCCACGAGCGTGTGACACCGTGCTGGGAAGCGAGCGGGAAAGGCGCTGACGTGGGTGACCTCTTTCTCGTCCGGCACGGTGAGACCGAATGGTCGCGGTCCGGACGGCACACCGGCTGGACCGACGTGCCCCTCACCGAGCACGGGCGTCAGGAGGCGCGCCGGCTGGTGCCGCTGATCCGCTCGCACCGCATCGGTGCCGCCTTCGTCAGCCCCCTGAAGCGGGCCCGGGAGACCGCCGAACTCATCGGGATCCACGATGTGCGGGTCGACGCCGACCTGCGCGAATGGGACTACGGCGGGTACGAGGGCGTCACCACCGCGGAGATCCGGCGCACCCGGCCCGACTGGTTCCTGTTCACCGACGGGGTCGCGCCGGGCCCGCCCGAGCACCCCGGGGAGACCCCGGAACAGGTCGGGGAGCGCGCCGACCGGATGCTCGGCAAGGTGGACGCCGCCCTCGCCGACACCGAGGGAGTCGTCGTCCTGGTCGCCCACGGCCACTTCCTGCGGGTTCTGACCGCGCGCCGACTCGGCCTGGCCCCGCAGCACGGTGCCCTCTTCCAGCTGGCGACGGGCACGTTGTGCCGCCTCGGCACGGAACACGGGCGCCCGGTGATCGCGGGCTGGAACATCCGGGCGCACGACTGACGGGCCGCTGACGGCACCCCGGTCACCGGGCCCCGGTCACCGGCACTGATCCGCCCTGCGAGCTTCGGCCACGACCCGTTGTCAGACCCCCGTCGTACGCTTCGAATGGGCCGCCTGCCTGGGCGGTTCCAGGATGCCGAGACACCGGAGGGAGCCGCCGTGAGCCGACCGCCGACCGCCGCGCAGCGGCGGGTGATCGAGGCCGCCGATCCTGTCACGGGGCGGCTGCGTGCGACGGATGCGCAGCTGGCCGCGCTGGTGAAACGGGGGCTCGCCTTCCGGCACCCGCGGCCGCCGCACGATCACTTCCTCACTCCGGCGGGCCACCGCATACGGGAGGCCGTGCCTGAGGCGCCGGAGGAGCCGACACCGTCCGCCGGAGTCTTCGCGGCGCGCGTCGGCGGCGAGGAGGAGGCGCCCGCGTCCGGTCCCGCCCGGCTGCGGGAGGTGCACAGCGCCTGGCAGGGGCTCCTGGAGCTGCGCCGGATGACCAACCCGGGCGGTGCCACCGACCGACCCTGCGGCTGGGAGCGGGCGCATCTGGTGCGGGCCGCCGCGCTCGCCCTGGAGGCGGCCGGGCACCGGCCGGCGGGGCCGGACGACGACGGTTACCGGGTGCGCGCGACCCCGCAGCCGGAGGCGGTCTCCGTGTACGCGCCGGACGGGGAGGCGCTGCGGGCGTGTGCGGCCACGTTGGAGAGGGCGGGCTGGCAGGCCGGCGAGTACACGGAACCGCGGACGAGGACGCGCTATCTGCTGGCGTCCCCGCGCCGGGCGTGAGCCACGTGCCAGGATCGGGGAATCAGTGCGTCGTACACGAGAAGGGGAAGTCGTGAGCGAACCGTATTCCGTCCGCGTGACCGTCCGCGGGTACGAGACCGACGTGCAGGGTCACCTCAACCAGTCGGTGTACGTCAACTACGCGGAGCACGCCCGCTGGTCGCTGCTCAAGGCAGCCGGGGTGTCCCAGGCCGAACTCGTCGGCCGGGGCGTGGGCCCGGTGTCGCTGGAGACGACGATCCGCTACCACCGCGAGCTGCTCGCGGGCGACGAGGTCGACGTGACCTGCGCGTTCGAGTGGGGCAGCGGTAAGACCTTCCGGATCCGCCAGGAGATACGCAAGACCGACGGCACGGTGGCGGCCGAACTCACCGCGGTCGCCGGCGTGCTGGACCTCACGGCGCGGAAGCTGGTTGCCGATCCACGGGAGATCTTCAAGGAGATGGCGACGGATCTCGGCCTGTTCGGCCTGTGAGGGCCGGCCGGCCTACGCGTCGAGCAGCTCCGGCCGGTGCTCGGCGTCGTAGGCCGCCCGCGCCTCGGCGATGTACACCCGGTTGTGCTCGGCCCAGTCGGTCAGCCGCCGCAGCGTCTCGTGCAACTCCAGGGCGACCGGGGTGAGTTCGTACTCCACCTTCGGCGGGACGGTCGGATACACGGTGCGTTTCACCAGGCCGTCGCGCTCCAGGTTGCGCAGGGTGAGGGTGAGCATGCGGCGGCTGATGCCCTCGATACCGCGCTCCAACTCGGTGAAGCGGATGGGCCCCTGGGCGGCCGCGACAAGGATCTGCACGCTCCATTTGCCGGCCACCCTGTCAAGAACTTCGCGGACGGGGCACGCCTGCGTGTTCACTGCCTGGACGGTGACACCGGTGTTCCTCAGGGACATCGCACTGCCTCCTTACGTCGGCCTCCACGGTCACATTCGATGGACCCCGTTACCAGTCGTGCACCAAGATGCGCCAGAGGAACGGGGAGCCATGACGGCCTCGGTCGAGCACAGCCCGTCACCGGCAACGGTGGCACCTTCACGAACCTACTCCCGCCGGACGTCCCTCGCCGTCCTGTGCGCGGGCACCCTGATGACGATCCTGGACGGCACCATCGTCACCGTGGCGCTGCCCGCCATCCAGAACGACCTGGGATTCAGTGCGGTGGGCCTGGCCTGGGTCGTCAACGCGTACCTGATCGCCTTCGGCGGTCTGCTTCTGTTGGTGGGCCGAATGGGTGATCTCGTCGGCCGCAAGCCGGTGTTCACGACGGGGCTCGCCGTGGTCGGCGCGGCTCACCGTGTACGCCATCGTCGGCGCCGGCAGCCGCTCCCTGACCGGCGCCAACGCGATCCAGGTGCTGATGGTCGGCGCGATGTACGGTTTCCAGTTCATCGGCGCGCTCTATCTGCAACGCATGTTCGGCTACGGCGAGTTGGCGACCGGGACCGCCTTCCTTCCGGCTCCGGTCGCGATCGGGGTGCTGATGCTGGGTCTGTCCGCGCGCACCGTCGCCCGGTTCGGCGGTCATCGGGTGCTCCTGGCCGGGCTGGTGCTGATCACCGATGGGGTGAGCGAGGCCGACGGGCCACGCCCCCGCCGCCTCGCGCCCCCCTTTCCCCGCGCTCACTCCCCGGTGAACGCCCCTCGGTGGTCCTGCGCCCACTCCTGGTACGACCTGGCCGGCCTCCCCAGCAGCCGTGGCGCGTCCTCGGTGACGAGGGCGTTGCGCCCGTCGCGGACATACGTGTTGGCGGTGACCACTCCCTGCGCCCGGAACTCGTCCAGTCCCCAAGTGACCCGCAGATGGCCGAGCGTCTCGTCCGGAGTGAGGTCGCGGGTGGCGACCGGGCGGCCCAGGACCGCGGCGAGCACGGCGGCCTGGTCGGGCACGGTAATCGCCTCGGGGCCGGTCAGGGTGTACGTCCGTCCCGCGCAGCGGCCGTCGGTCAGGGCCAGCGCGGCGACCGCGGCCACGTCACGGGGATCGATCACCCCCTGCGCGCCCGCCCCGGTCATGTTCGGCACCGGCTCACCGGCCGCGATCGCCGGGGCCCAGCTCAGGGTGTTCGAGGCGAAGGACGAGGGCCGCAGGACGGTCCACTCGGCGCCGCTCTCCATCAGCGCCTGCTCCCCGGGGACGTGCCACATGCCGAACGGGCCCACGTCCGGGTCACCCGTGGCGATCGCGGAGAGCAGCACCAGCCGCGGCACCCCCGCCGCACGGGCCGCCGCCACCAGGGCCCGGTCGTGCCGCGCCTCCGGGTCCGGGACCCCCACCAGGTACGCGGCCTCCACCCCGGACATCGCGCGCTCCAGCGCGTCCGCGTCCAGGTAGTCCCCGCGCACGACCTCCACTCCCGGGGGCACCGTGGCCCGCGCCGGGTCGCGCGTCAGGGCGCGTACCTTCTCGCCGCGCACCGCGAGCTGTCGTACGACTTCATTGCCGGTGGTGCCCGTGGCACCCGTCACCAGGATCATGACCACCACGGTGCCCCGGTCCGGGCTCCGCTCTCTTGGAAATTCCGGCACGGTTGGCGGCCTCGCCGGGCCGTCGACGCGCCTAGGGTGGAGGGGTGAGGAACACCACCGCCGAGCGGGCGCTGCCCGAGGTTCTGCGCCCGTGGATCACCGGGATCCGGGCGGTGTCCGACGCCGTCCCGCCCGAGGAGACGTTCGTCCATCTCCCCGACGCCGTCCCGAAGGTCGTCGTACGGGTGGGCCGGCGCGGGCAGCGCGACGTCCTGGCCGTCGGCCCGCGGGTGCGTGCCTCGTACCACGACACCGGCCTCCCCGCCTCCTGTGTCGAGTTGCGGCTCGCCCCCGGCACGGCCCTGCCTCTGCTGGGCGTTCCGGCGGCCGAACTGGTCGGCCGGGTGGTGCCGGTGGAGCTGCTGCCGGGCCGGGCGGGGCGCCGGCTGGCGGGTGAGGCGCGGTGGCTGGATCCGGAGGAGGTCCCCTCCCGCCTTGCGGAGCTGCTCCCGGAGCTGCTGACCGATGCCGACGCGGCGCGTACGGCGCTGCTGCGGGCCGGGGTCAACGCCCTGTCGGTCCGGTCGGACCGCGCACCCGCCCGGGTCCTCGACGTGGCCCGCGAACTCGCCGTCAGCGAGCGCCAGTTGCGCAACCTGTTCACCGAGGGGGTCGGTGTCTCCCCGAAGCACTACGCCCGCATCAACCGCGTACGCGCCGTCATCACCCGCGCCCCGACCGCCCCCTGGTCCGAACTCGCCACCGCCACCGGCTACTACGACCAGTCGCACATGACGTCCGACTTCCGCGCCCTGATGGGCGTCCCGCCCCGCTCCTACTTCACCGGCCGGCTGCCCGCGGCCACCCCGTGCCAGGCGGGCTCCCGGACGTGAATGCGGATGCGGGCAGCAGATCCCGGCGAGCCGTCGGTGCCCGCCCGCCTCACGGCGTGGCCTGGTCCTGGTCCTGGTCCTGGTCCTGACGGGTCGGTACCGGGACCTGGTTGAAGCCGTAGTACAGGGCCAGGAGGCCGTGTGCGGCCAGGGTCAGGGGTGCGGAGACGAAGGCCAGGCCGACCGTGAGGGGATAGCCGAGGGAGCCCAGGGCGAAGCGGGCGCGGGTGGCCCTGGCCGCGGCGACGTCCACGCGGGCATCGAAGAGGTGGCCCGTGCGGGTGAGGTGCCACCACACGGCCTGGAAGGTGAGCGCCATCGCAACCATCACCAGGCTGTACACGGCCGCCGCCGCGTGCGAGGCCGTGTCCTCGCGCAGGTACTCCGCGAGCATCGCCGTCGGCCAGGGCACCGCGGCCACCACCATCAGCAGAAGCAGGTTCAGGAACATCAGCGTGCGGTCGATGCGGGCGACGTAGCTGAACACCTGGTGGTGGTTGACCCACATGATGCCGATGACCAGGAAGCTCACCACATAGGCGGCGTACGACGGCCACTGCGCGCCCAGCGCGTGCCACAGGCCGCCGTGCTCGTCGGCCTCGGGGACCTTGATCTCCAGGATGAGCAGGGTGATGGCGATGGCGAACACGCCGTCGCTGAAGGCCTCCACGCGGCCGGACTCGTTCATGACGTACTCCCCCGTCGGGCGGATGGTGACGTCCTGGGTCATGTCGCCGCTGTCCCGGGACGCGCAGCCATTCTGGCCTGTGCCGTGCCGTACCCGTCGCACCGCGCGCCAGACCGTCCCGCTCAGCCGGAGGGCGAAGGCGATCTCCGCCCAGTGCTGGTCGATGAACTGAAGAATGTGCACTGCTGGTTCCTCCCGTTGGGTGCCGAACTCCCGTGTGCGGGGCCGGTGTCCGGCCTCGCATCTCCGGTCTACGAGGCACCGCGTCCGGCCTGAAGTGCGTTCGGACAGGGCCTGGACACTGCGGCCGTGAGCTGGGACGACGCGCGCTGTCCGGGTGTCCGGAGGTGTCCGGGGCCGGACATCCGCGGGAGTGGGGCGGACGGGTCCGCCGACCACGTAGGCTCGGTCGACAGGCACCACGGGGGCGGAGGAGCGTATGAGGACGGGCCGGGAGCGCAGGCCGTCGACGCGGGGACTGGCGTTGGCGCCCCCCGACCCGGATGCGCCCGACGCGATGCGGAAAGTGGCCCTGCGGCTGCGGCAGCTGCTGTCCGACGTGGGATTCAGCGGCGTCCGGGACATCGCGGCCTCCTGCGACGTGAGCCGGACGACAGTCTCGGATGCCCTGTCGGGCACGCGGGCGCCGAGCTGGACCACCGTCGCGGCCCTGCTCAAGGTCGGCGGGGTGAGGCCCGACACCTCGTGGCAGCGGGCCGTGGAGGAGGCGAAGGAGGCCGAGAAGCAGTGGAAGAGCGCCCGGCGGGACCGGCCGGCCACGGCGGCCGGTGTGCGGACGGCGACCCTCGGGGTCACGGCCGCCGGGCGCGAGGGTGCCGCGGAGGTGCCCGGCACCTTTTCCGTCCGCGCGCCGTACGGTGAGCTGCCGGGCCAGGTGCGGGGCCGGGACGACCTGCTGGCCACGCTGGAGCGGGAGTTGCTGGAGGGCACGGACCGGGTCCAGGTGCTGCACGGGCTCGGGGGCTGCGGCAAGACCACGGTGGCCCTGCGGCTGGCCCAGCGGGCTCACCGGCAGGGGCGCCGGGTTTTCTGGATCTCGGCCACCACCCGGGACCGGCTGGCCACCGGAATGCGTCAGGTCGCGCGGGAGCTGGGGGTCTCCGAGCAGGAGGTCGAGGCGGCCTGGTCGGGACGATCGAGTGCGACGGACCTGGTGTGGCGGGCCCTCGACCGGGCGGGCGAGCCGTGGCTGCTCGTGGTCGACAACGTCGACGAGCCGGCGGTGGCCGCCTCGCAGGACGGTGCGGTGGGTGACGGCACCGGCTGGATCCGGACCAGCCCGGCCGGGCTCACCGTCGTCACCACACGGATCGGCAACCCGGTGGTGTGGGGTGGACAGGCTCGGCGCCGGGCCGTGGACGTCCTGTCACCGGCGGACGGGGCCGCCGTCCTGATGGACTTCGCGGGCGACGCGGGTCCGACGGGGGACGCCCGGCTGCTCGCCGAGCGGCTCGGCGGGCTGCCGCTGGCGCTGCGGCTCGCGGGGTCGTATCTGGCCCGCACCCGGCGCGGGTTCGGGCTGCTGCGCGGGTCCGTCCAGGACTTCGCCGGATACGCGCGTGAACTGGACCGGCTGGGTGCCGAGTTGCTCGATCTGGGCGAACCGGAGGGCGGGGCTGCGGGGGAACGGCGGCTGCGCCGGCTGGTCAGCCGTACCTGGGAGATGAGCCTCGACCTGCTCGCCGAGCAGGGGCTCCCGGAAGCGCGGGTGCTGATGCGGCTGCTGTCCTGCTTCGGCCGGGCGCCGTTTCCGGTGCCGGTGCTGCAGCGGGCCGTGGAGACGAAACCAGACCTCTTCCCCGAGGGGGCCGAGCGGTGCGAGGCGGCTCTGGAAGCGCTGGTGGACCTGAGTCTGCTCACGGTGGAGGACGTCACGGTCGCGGTCGATCACGAGACCGGTACGCACGGGGTGATGCCGTGCCTGACGGCGCATCCCCTGGTGCTGGAGACGAACGCGCAGCAGATGCGGGCCGCCGCCGGACCCGCCCGGGCCGAGCTGTGGCGGGGCGCGTCCTGGATCGCCGAGGTGCTGGCCGAGGTGTCTGTCGCCCCGGAGATGTGGAAGGTCTGGCAGCTCCTGGTACCTCACGTCATGGCCGGGATCCGCGCGGTGCCACCGGAGGACGGCCCCTCACTCACCGCTTTTCTGAAGGCCGGGGTAGCGGCTGATTTCTTCAGCGCCTCCTCCAACAGCCACGATCTCGGCCGGGAACTGGTCGCCCTGCTGATGGAGCGCTCCGGCACGCTCCCGCACGACGATCGGCTCAGGGCCACCATTCACCGCTTGCACCACGACGCTTTCAGGGGCCCCGAGTGGGTGGCCGCGACCCACGAACTGTTCCTGGGGCTCTGCCAACAACTGGGGCCCGACCACAAGGAGACGGTTCTGGCGCGCTTGGGGTGGGCGAGGGCCCTGCGGAGTGTGGGCGAACTCGGCCCAGCCGAGCGTGAGTTGAAGGGCACCGTCGAGTCGTTGCGGCAGGCGCAGCAGGCTTCGGGGCATGTGGTCGTGGCCGTGGCCGACCTGGTCGGTACCCTGGCCGCACTGGGCAGGACGGAAGAGGCCGCAGCCGAGGCACGTGCCCTGAAGCGGGAGATCGAGCTGCGCGAGGACGCCCTCGACGTCTCCGTCGCTCACCACGCGGCCCATGCGCTCGACTCCGCGCGACTGCTGCCCGAAGCCGAGGAGCTGTATCGCGGCATTCTCGCCGAGCTGGAGGCGGCGGCGGAGACCCGGTCACCGCTCTACCAGGACATGTGCCGGCACCTGGCCGAGAATCTCGTCCGCCAGGACCGTGCCCGCGAGGCGCTGGACCTGCTCGGTGACGTGCTCGAACGCTACCGGTCGGACCCGCACACCACCGCCGAGGCTCTGCCTGCCCTGATCCGTCTGCACCGTGCGCGTGTGGACCTACGGGTCAGGTTGGGCGAGGCGGCTCAGGCCGAGACGGAGCTGCGGGCCTTGCTGGACCAGGACCTCGCCGTACTCGACTCCTCGGACACGGCCGTCGTCAAGGTCCGGATCGCCCTGGTCCGTGTCCTGCTCCACCGCCGACGGGCCGATGCCGCCGCCCATGAGATGGACCGGGTGGAGGCGGCGGTGACCGCGGCGGGCGAGGAGCAGGTCCCTTGGAACGTCCGGCTGTGGCGGGCCCGCTGCCACCGCGCGCAGGGCCGGTACGCGGAGGCGGTCGCCGTGTACGACGAGGTGATCACCGCGGTGGCCCACGACGCGGACCTGCTGCGCTCTGTCACCGAGGAGTCCGCGAAGTGCCGAGGGGCGGCCGTCGACGAGGCCGGGGATTGACCGCGGCCTCGTCGACGGGCCGGTACGGCTCAGTGTGCGGAAGCCAGCTCCTCCCCCGCTTCCATCGGATGGGTCACGTCCTGCGCGTCCCGCTGCTTGCCGAGGTGGTTGAAGACCAGGTTGAGCAGCACGGCCGCGACACAGCCGGTGGAGATGCCCGAGTCCAGGACGATCCGAGCGGTCTCGGGGAACGCGTGGTAGAAGTCCGGCGCCGTGATCGGGATGATGCCGACCGCGAGGGAGACGGCGACGATCAGGACGTTGTTGTCCTTCTCCAGACCCGCCCGCACCAGGGTCTGGATGCCGCTGGCCGCCACCGAGCCGAAGAGGACGACGCCGGCTCCGCCGAGGACCGGGCGGGGTACGACCGCGATCAGTGAGGCGGCCATCGGGCACAGGCCCATCAGGACCAGGAAGGCGCCGCCCGTGGCGACGACGAACCGGCTGCGGATCCTCGTCATCGCGACCAGGCCGATGTTCTGCGCGAAGGCGCTGCACATGAAGCCGTTGAAGAGGGGGCTGAGGGCCGAGCCGAGGGTGTCGGCGCGCAGGCCGGCGGCGATCGTCCGCTGGTCGGCCGGGCGTTCCACGATCTCGCCCAGCGCCAGCATGTCGGCGGTCGACTCGGTCATCGAGACGACCATCACCACGCACAGGGACAGGATCGCGGCGAGCTGGAACTGGGGTGCGCCGAAGTGGAACGGCGTCGGGAAGCCGATCACGTCCGCGTCGGCGACCGGTCCGAAGTCCGTGGCGCCGAAGGGGATCGCGACGAGCGTGCCGATGACCAGGCCCAGGAGTACGGCGATCTGCTTGACGAAGCCGCGGGTGAAGCGGCGCAGCAGCAGGACGATCAGGAGCGTGGCGGCCGCGAGGCCCAGGTTGGTGCCCGAACCGTAGTCGTGCGCGGCGGGGTTGGGGCCCTGGGCCCAGTTGAAGGCGACCGGGAGCAGGGACACGCCGATGAGGGTGATCACGGAGCCGGTGACGACCGGCGGGAAGAAGCGGACGGCCTTGCTGAAGAAGGGGGCCGCCAGGAAGCCGAGGAGGCCGGCGACGATGACCGCGCCGTAGATGATCGGCAGGGCATCGGACTTGTCGTGCGCGGAGGCGACGATCGCGGTCATCGGGGCGACACCGGCGAAGGTGACGCCGTTGACGAACGGCAGCCGGGCGCCGATCTTCCAGAAGCCGAGGGTCTGCAGGAAGGTGGCGAGGCCCGCGGTGAACAGGCAGGCGCCGGTGAGGAAGGTGAGGTCGGTGCCGGACAGGCCTATGGCCGCGCCGACGATCAGGGGTGGGGCGACGACTCCCGCGTACATGGCGGCCACGTGCTGCAGACCGGTGGTCGCCATCTTGAGGGCGGGGAGTTTCTCGTCGACTGGGTGGGTCTCGTCGACGGGGTCAACGATCTGGGCGGACACGGGCGGCTCCTCCGGTCGGGTAACACTGGCTGCGAGAAAGGCGAACCGTGGGTTTCAGGGAGGTGGTGCGCGGTCGTGCGGGACCGGAGGCCCTTCGAGGGGCCTTGAGGACGGTGACCGTTCCGGGGCGCGCGCTTGCTACGCGCGCCCCGGAGACGGCCGCCATGGACCCCGCTCGGGTCCACGGCTGCCGGCCGGGAGCCGTCCCTCCCGGCCGGAGTTCGGTGGTGGCTCAGCCCTGGGCGGCGATGCGCGCCAGGCGCTGGGCCTCGTCCCGCGTGGAGCGGGCGATGGCGTCCTCGTCGACGGTCAGCAGGCGGCCGTTCTCGACGATCTGACGTCCGTTGACGAAGGAGGCGGTGACCGGGGCCGCCGCACCGAAGACCAGCGCGGTCACCGGGTCGGCGATGGAGGCGTGGGCGAGCGTGTCCAGCTTCCACAGCACCAGGTCGGCCAGCTTGCCGGCCTCCAGGGAGCCGGTCTCGGCCGCGCGGCCGAGCACCTGGGCGCCGCCGTAGGTGCCGAGGCGCAGCGCCTGGCGGGCGTTGAGCGCGGCCTCGCGGTGGGCGCCGAGGCGGTTGATGAGGAGGGCGTTGCGCAGCTCGGTGTGCAGCTCACCCGACTCGTTGGACGCCGTACCGTCGACGCCGAGGCCGACCGGGACGCCGGCCGCCAGCATGTCCGGCACCCGGGCGATGCCGGCCGCGAGGCGGGCGTTGGACGACGGGCAGTGCGCCACACCGGTCTTGGTCCGGCCGAAGGCGGCGATGTCGGAGTCGTTCATGTGGACGCAGTGCGCCATCCACACGTCCTCGCCGAGCCAGCCGGTGGACTCGAAGTAGTCGGTCGGGCCCATGCCGAACAGCTCGTGGCAGAACTTCTCCTCCTCCACGGTCTCCGAGCCGTGGGTGTGCAGCCGCACGCCGAGTCGGCGGGCCAGCTCCGCGCCCTGCCTGAGCAGTTCGGTGGAGACGGAGAAGGGGGAGCAGGGGGCGACGGCGACCTGGGTCATCGCGTCGAAGGAGGCGTCGTGGTGCTCCTTGACCGTCGCCTCGGTGGCGGACAGCGCGCCCTCGAGGGTCTCCACGGCGAAGTCCGGGGGCAGGCCGCCGTCCTTCTCGCTGCGGTCCATGGAGCCGCGGGCCAGGGTGAAGCGGACGCCCATCTCGCGGGCGGCGCGGATGATCGCGCCGGACAGGTCGCCGGAGCCCTGCGGGTAGACGTAGTGGTGGTCCATGGCGGTGGTGACGCCACCGCGGGCCATCATCGCGAGCGAGCCCTGGGCCGCGGAGTACGCCATCTGCTCGTCGATGCGCGCCCAGGTCGGGTAGAGCGCCACCAGCCAGTTGAAGAGGTTGTGGTCCGTGGCCAGGCCCCGGGTGATCCACTGGTAGAAATGGTGGTGGGTGTTGATCAGGCCGGGGGTCACGAGGTGCCCGGTGGCGTCGATACGGCGTACGACGTTCTCCAGGCCCTCGGGGGCCTTGCCCGCGCCGATCGCCTCGATGCGGTTGCCGGCGATGACCAGGTACCCGGAGGCGTACTCGGTGTCGTCGGCGTCGACGGTCGCGATCGAACAGTTCTCGATGACGATGCGCTGGGCTGCTGCCATGATTCGTCCTTTTCGCTCAGTGGACTCTGGGGAGAGGGCACGGCAGGACCCTAGGAGTTTTGAGTGCCGCGACCGGGGAGGACAGCTCCCCGGTCACGGGTGCCGAAGATTCGATTCGATGAGGTCAGAGGTTGGTGAGGTCCACCGGGATCTTCGGCTCGCAGCCGTCCCGGAGGATGGTCGCCTCGATCAGGCCGTAGGGCCGGTCGGCGGCGTAGTAGACCTCGTTGTCGTTCTTGAGCCCGAAGGGCTCCAGGTCGACCAGGAAGTGGTGCTTGTTCGGCAGGGAGAAGCGGACCTCGTCGATCTCGCTGCGGTTGTTGATGATGCGCGCGCCCATCTGGTACAGCGTCTGCTGCAGGGAGAGGGAGTACGTCTCGGCGAAGGCCTGGAGCATGTGCTTCTTGACCTGCTCGTAGGACTTCTCCCAGTTGGGCATCTTCTGCTCGTCGTCGGTCCAGTTGAACCGCCAGCGGCCGGAGACCTGGGTGGCCAGGATGCGGTCGTACGCCTCCTGGAGGGTCGTGTACTTGTCCTTGACGTAGCCCCAGAACTCGGAGTTGGTGGAGTTCATCACGATCAGGTCCTTCAGACCGGAGATGACCTCCCACTTCTCACCGTCGAAGGTGATCTGGGTGACCCGGGTCTCCTGGCCCTTGCGGACGAAGGAGTGCTTGACCTCGTCGGAGCCGATGAACTTGGAGTTGGCGTCGGAGGTCGCGATCCGCTCCCAGGCGTACTCCTCGATGCGGATCCGGGCCTGGTGGATCGGCTCCTGGCTCGTCACGAAGTGGCGGGCCAGGTGGATGCCGAACTGCTCGGCCGACTCGATGCCGTACTCCTTGGCGAACGCGTACACCGTGTTCTTGGTGGTGTCCGTCGGCAGGACGTTGGCGTTGGAGCCGGAGTAGTGGACCTCGTCCATGTCGCCGCTCAGGGCGACGGAGACGTTGAGGTCCTTGATGTGGTGGGTGGCGCCGTCCCGCGTGATCTTTACGACTCGGTTCTCGGCCTTGCCGTACTGGTTCTGTCCCAGGATGGTGGGCATTTAGCTAGCTCCCTCGGTAAACGGAGTAGCCGAACGGGTTGAGCAGCAGCGGTACGTGGTAGTGCTCCCCGGGGTTCACGGCGAAAGTGATCGCCACCTCGGGGAAGAACACGGCACCGCTGTCCCGATTCGCGGGGGCGTCCTGCTGCGCATCGGCTTGCTTCTTCTCGAAATACGCCTCGACCGCGAAGTCGAGCCGTACGTGTGTCGTCCCCTCCGGCAGGTCCGGAAGGTCCTTGCACCGGCCGTCGGCGTCGGTCGCGGAGCCGCCGAGCGCCTGCCAGTCCCCTCCTTGCCCGTAATGGGCGATCCGGCCCGAGCGGGCGGAGAGCTGGATGGCGACGCCCTCGGCGGGGCGGCCGACGGAGGTGTCCAGGATGTGCGTGGACACGGAGGCGGTGGTGCTGGTGCTCATGGTCTCAGGCGTCCTCTTCGACGAGTCGGGCCAGCCGGATGCGGTTGATCTTGCCCAGCTCGGTGCGGACGATCTCCCGCTCCTGCTCCGGCGAGTTGCCGATCCGCTCCTTGACCGCGTCCCGCATCTGCTCGCCGGTCCGGCCGGTGGCGCAGATGAGGAAGACGTGGCCGAACTTCTCCTGGTAGGCCAGGTTCAGTTCGAGCATCTCCGCCTTGAGCTCCTCGGCGGCGCCGGCCATGCCGGCCTGCTCCCTGGCGGAGGTCGGGTCGCCGGGCTTGGGGCGGCCGATCGGCGGGTGGCCGGCCATCGCCTCTTCCAGGTCCGCGGTGCTCAGCTCGGCCATGGCGGCGTCGCTGGCGGCGTAGAGGTCGTCGGCGCTGGCGTACGGGCGGGCGGCGAGCAGCCGCCGGCCCCACTCGGTGGAGGCGCACGCCTCGTGGAGGGCGACGAGAGCCGCGTGCTCCTCCAGGACGTTGAACCGGGCCAGGCCCGGGGGCGTGGAAGTCGTAGTCACGGGAGCCTCCGTGGCCGGAAACGGCCGTCGTGCTGAACGGGCTGCGAACAGCTAACGCCCTCCGAAACACAACGTCAACACTTTGTTGAAAATTCCGCGTAACAAGACGGATCCCGTTGCGCTCAGGCGCCTTTCTCCCGGTTGAGGTAGTTGTAAACCGTGAAGCGGCTGACGCCCAGCGCGCTCGCCACGGTCTCCACCCCGTGCCGCACGGCGAAGGCGCCCCGCGCCTCCAGTATGCGGACGACCTCCTGCTTGGCCTTGCGGTCCAGGTCGGCCAGCGGCCTGCCCTGGCGGCGTTCCATGGCGGCCAGGATGTGGTCGAGGGAGTCGGCGAGCTGGGGCAGGCGTACGGCGACGACGTCGACGCCCTCCCAGGCGAGGACGACGTCCTCGGCGCCGGCCTCGTCCGGCGGGAGCAGCTCCCCGCCCATGGCGTCGACCAGCGGTTTCACGGCCGTGATGAAGGGCTCGTCCCCGTTGCCGGTCATTCGCCCTCTCCGATCACGTTGACCTGCAGCGAGATCCGGGTGGCACCGGCCTCCAGGGTCCTGCGCAGCAGCGCGTCCACGGCGGTCAGTACCGAGTCCGCGCCGCCCTCGGCCGTGTTGCCGAACGGGCCGACGTCCACCGCGTCCAGCTCCGCCGCCTCGATCACCTCGCGGGCCGCCAGCGCGTGCGCCGGCGCCTCTTCCAGGTCGAAGGGCTCGGTCGTGAACTCCACTCTCAGTCGCACTGTGCCCCCATGGCATCTGCTCCGACCCGCGCGTTCCGCCAGGTCCGCGGCGACGGGGTCGGACCGCCCCGGCCGCTTGGGGAGACCTTAACGGACATGGGGGCCGACCCGGCCTCCCGAGGAGGTCCGGCTTCCGGCGACCTTCCTGCGACCTCCTGCGGCCTTCCCGCGACGGACGGACCGCCCGCCCGCGTAGAGCAGGGGACGGCAATCCACACAGGGAGGGGATCACGAGGTGCGCACACTCCGAAAAGGCGTGTTCAGAGGTGCCAGGGGTACGGCGATCGCGGCGGCGGCGATGGCCGCGCTGACCGCGTCCCAGGCGCCGGGGGCGGTACCGGCGCAAGCCTCGGAGCCCGCGCGGAAGGCGGCACCCGCCGATCACGGCCCCAGCGTCTCCGGCGACGCCCCCTACGGCACCGATCTGCCCCCACTGCGGACCCGTAAGGGGGCCTCGGCACAGGGAGTGACGGGCGGCGCCCTGCCCGCGACCGTGTTCGCCGCGTACCGGCGTGCCGAGGCGGAGCTGGCGCGCACCGCGCCCGGCTGCCGGCTGCGGTGGCAGCTGCTGGCCGCGATCGGCCAGGTGGAGTCCGGGCAGGCGAGGGGCGGCCGGGTGACCCCGGACGGTACGACCGTGACGCCGATCCTCGGGCCCCGGCTGACCGGCGGTGCCTTCGCCGTCGTCCGGGACACCGACGGCGGCGCCTACGACGGGGACGCGGTGTACGACCGCGCGGTCGGCCCGATGCAGTTCATCCCGTCGACCTGGACCCGCTGGGGCGCCGACGGCAACCGCGACGGGCACGCGGACCCGGACAACGTCTACGACGCGGCGCTCGCCGCCGGGCGCTATCTGTGCGCCGGCGGCCGGGACCTGTCGAACCCCGCCGAGCTGGACCGGGCGATCCTCGGCTACAACCGCTCGGAGGCCTATCTGCGCACGGTCAGGGCCTGGTACGCGTACTTCCTGACCGGGCACCGGGTGGTGCCGGACGCGTCCGGCGAGTCCCGGGACCGGCCGGAGCCGTCCCGCCCGAAGACCCCGAAGCCCTCGCCGAAGCCGTCGGACGACCGGAAGCCGGGGCCGGGCCCCTCGCGCGCGCCGTCCACGCCCCCCGCCTCGCCCTCCCCCAGGCCGTCCTCCACGGCCGACGCCCCGAAGGAGTCGGAAACGCCGCTGATCCCCGTCCCCGAGCCGACCCTCACGCTGCCCGGCGACGACGTGCTGCCCGACGCGGGTCCGCTGACCGGCAACGGCTAGAACACGATGGGTCTGCGCCCCCTCCACAACCGCCGATACTCGGCGGTAATGTCGCCACCCGCCGGAAGCACCGACCGGTGGTGAGCGCAAAGGGGCCCTCATGGCGACGGACATGCCTGCGGAGACACAGGCCGCCGACGAGCGTTGGCAGCGCATGTGGAGCCACCGTGAGCAGTTGCTCAAGGTGGCCCGGCGCCGGTCGATGAGCCTGGAGGACGCCGAGGACGCCGTGCACGAGGCGATGCTGCGCGCCGCGGAGCGCCCGGACCTCGACGACGAGCGCCTCGGCGCCTGGCTGACCACGGTGACGATGCGGCTGTGCGTCGACCGGTACCGGCAGGTCAACCGGGAGGCCGAGGTGCGCACGAGCCCCACGCTGCACGCGCCGGGCCCCGTGCCGGTCGAGGAGGCGGTGTGCGACCGGGCCGAGGCGAAGTGGGTGGCCGTCCGCAGTGGGGAGCTGCCCGCCCGGCAGGCGGAGGCCCTGCGGCTGAGGTCCGAGGATCTGGACGTGAGCCAGGTCGCCGTGCGGATGGGGCTCAGCTACCGGACGGTCGAGTCGCTGCTGGCCCGGGCCCGGCGGACGCTGCGCGCCTCGCTGGCCGGGACGCTCGGGCTCGTGCTGTTCCTGCTCGGACGCGGGCGGCCGCGCGGAGCGGGGAAGGCGCAGGCCGTGGCGGTCACCTCGACTGCGGCGACCCTGGCGGTGGCGGGCTTCGTGCTGCCGTACGCGCTCGACGGGGGCGGTGGCGGGCATGCTCCGGCTCCGCGGCCTGCCGTGTCCGGCGGGGCGCAGGTGCTGCGGACGGAGAGCACCGGGCAGGTGCGTACGCCGGAGGCGCACACGCCGTCGGCGACGGCGGCCCCGAGCCGGGCGGCGACTCGGTCACCGGCCGACGGATCTGCCGTACCGGTCTCCGTCCCGCCCCTGCCCAAGGTCCCGTCGCCTCCGCTTCCGGACCTGCCGGTGGAGTCGGCGGTGCCGTCGGTGCCGGCGCTTCCCTCGGTGCCGGCGCTCCCGTCGGTGCCGGCGCTCCCGTCGGTCACGGGTGCTCCCGCCCTGCCGTCCGTTCCCGTGGCCCTACCCACGCCTTCCGTGACCGTGCCGTAGCCCCCGTAAACGCGCCCGCCGAAACGCGGCCGAAAAAAACTTGCCTCCGCCGCGACGGACGCCCCGCCCCTCCCCGTAGAGCAGATGTCGGAGCTGCTCCACGGGCGAAGGGTGGGACCGGATGGGTGTCGAGATCTGTGTGGAAGGGCTGACCAAGTCCTTCGGCCACCAGGTCATCTGGCAGGACGTCTCGCTGACGCTGCCCGCCGGGGAGGTCTCGGTGATGCTCGGCCCCTCGGGGACGGGCAAGTCGGTGTTCCTCAAGACGCTCGTCGGGCTGCTGAAACCGGAGCGCGGCTCGGTCAAGGTCGCGGGCCGGGACGTCACCCGGCTGCGTGAGCACGACCTGTACGAGGTGCGGAAGATGTTCGGCGTGCTGTTCCAGGACGGCGCGCTGTTCGGCTCGATGAACCTGTACGACAACATCGCCTTCCCGCTGCGCGAGCACACCCGCAGGTCCGAGAGCGAGATCCGGCGGATCGTGCTCGAGAAGATGGAGATGGTCGGGCTGATCGGCGCCGAGGGGAAGCTGCCCGGCGAGATCTCCGGCGGCATGCGCAAGCGGGCCGGTCTCGCCCGCGCCCTGGTGCTCGACCCGGAGATCATCCTCTTCGACGAGCCGGACTCGGGTCTCGACCCGGTGCGCGTGGCCTACCTCAACCAGCTCATCGTCGACCTCAACGCGCAGATCGACGCGACCTTCCTGATCGTCACGCACGACATCGCCTCGGCCCGCCAGGTCCCGGACAACATCGGGCTGCTGTTCCGCCGTGAGCTGGTGATGTTCGGGCCCCGCGAGCAGCTGCTGACGAGCGACGAGCCCGTCGTACGGCAGTTCCTGAACGGCCGGATGCAGGGGCCGATCGGCATGGCCGAGGAGAAGGACGCGGCGCAGGTCGAGCAGGAGCTGGCGCAGATCGACGAGGGCGGCTCGGTCGATGTCCTGACTCCCCGCCTGCTGCCGAGCCCCGGCATCCCGCGCCCGCCCCGCTGGCAGGCCATCGCGAGACGGGAGGCCGAGCTGCACGGGAAGGAGGTGAAGGGCGCATGAGCCTCTCCCCGACGGGTGCGCTGCGGCACTCCGGCAATCTGTTCGCGATGGCGCTGGACGTCGTACGGACGCTGCCTCGACGCCCCTTCCAGGCACGGGAGTTCATCCAGCAGGCGTGGTTCGTCGCGAGCGTGACGATCCTGCCGACGGCCCTCGTCTCGATCCCCTTCGGCGCGGTGATCGCCCTCCAGATCGGCAGCCTCACCCGGCAGTTGGGAGCGCAGTCCTTCTCGGGTGCCGCCTCGGTGCTCGCCGTACTGCGCGAGGCCTCGCCGATCGTGACCGCGCTGCTGATCGCGGGCGCGGGCGGCACGGCGATCTGCGCGGACCTCGGGGCGCGGAAGATCCGGGACGAGATCGACGCGATGCAGGTCCTCGGCATCGACCCGATCCACCGGCTCGTCGTGCCCCGCGTGCTGGCCTCCATGGTCGTAGCCGTGCTGCTCAACGGCCTGGTGTCGGTGGTCGGCGTCGCGGGCGGCTACTTCTTCAACGTCGTCCTGCAGAACGGCACTCCGGGTGCCTACCTCGCCTCCTTCACCACGCTCGCGCAGCTCTCCGACCTGTGGGCGGCCGAGATCAAGGCGCTGGTGTTCGGGGCGATCGCCGCGATCGTCGCCTCGTACAAGGGACTTACGGCGCAGGGCGGCCCGAAGGGCGTGGGCGACGCGGTCAACCAGTCCGTGGTGATCACCTTCATGTTGCTGTTCGTGACCAACTTCGTGATGACCGCGGTGTACTTCCAGGTCGTCCCGCAGAGGGGTTAGCCGATGAGACTTCTCGATCGCCCCTTGCGCTCCCTCGAAGAGCTGGGCACCCAACTCTCCTTCTACGGCCGCTCGCTCGCGTGGACCGGCCGCACCCTGCGCCGCTACAAGAAGGAGATCCTGCGCCTGCTGGCCGAGGTCAGCTTCGGGCGCGGCGCGCTCGCCGTCGTGGGTGGCACGGTCGGCGTCATCGCCTTCCTGTCGTTCTTCACCGGCACCGAGGTCGGCCTCCAGGGCTACGCCGCCCTCAACCAGCTGGGCACCTCCAACTTCGTGGCGTTCCTGTCGGCGTACTTCAACACCCGGGAGATCGCCCCGCTGGTCGCCGGGCTCGCCCTGTCCGCGACGGTCGGCGCCGGCTTCACCGCGCAGCTCGGCGCGATGCGGATCAGCGAGGAGACCGACGCACTGGAGGTGATGGGCGTCCCGTCGCTGCCGTTCCTGGTGACGACGAGGATGATCGCCGGTTTCGTCGCCGTGATCCCGCTGTACGTGATCGGCCTGCTGTCCTCGTACCTGGCCGCCCGCACCATCACCACCGGCTACTACGGGCAGTCGACGGGCACCTACGACCACTACTTCCAGCAGTACCTGCCGCCGGTGGACGTCCTGTGGTCGTTCGGCAAGGTGATCGTCTTCGCGGTCCTGATCATCCTGGTGCACTGCTACTACGGCTACTACGCGAGCGGCGGCCCGGCGGGCGTCGGCGTCGCGGTGGGCCGTGCGGTGCGGACGTCCATCGTCGCCATCAACGTCCTGGACTTCTTCCTGAGCCTCGCGATCTGGGGCGCCAACACGACCGTACGGATCGCGGGGTGAGGGCTGTGAGAGTGCTGAGACTCAGGCTGTACGGCATCGCCTTCATCGCCGTGCTCGCGCTGCTGCTGTCGCTCGCCGTGGCCGTCTACCAGCAGGCGTTCACCGCCGTCGTGCGCATCACCCTGGAGGCCGACAGCCTCGGCAACCAGCTCGATCCGCGTGCCGACGTCAAGCTGCGGGGGCTGCTGGTCGGCGAGGTGCGCGAGGTGCACACGGACGGTACGAAGGCCACGCTCGACATCGCACTCAAGCCGGAGTACGTCACGTACATCCCCTCGGACGTGCACGCGAGGCTGCTGCCCAAGACGCTGTTCGGCGAGAAGTACGTCGACCTGGTGGCGCCCGCCCGCTCGGCGCACTCCTCGGCTCGGCCCATCCGCGCCGGGGACGTCATCACCCAGGACCGCACGAAGACCGGCATCGAGGTGCAGCAGCTGATGAACGACCTGCTGCCGCTGCTGCGCACGGTCAGGCCCGGTGAACTGAACGCCACGCTCTCGGCGTTCGCCACCGCACTGGAGGGCCGCGGCGACCGGATCGGCGACAACCTCACCCGGGTCGAGGGCTATCTGCGGCGCCTGAACCCGCACCTGCCGTCGATCAAGGAGGACATCGCGCGCTTCGCCGATGTCGCCGAGGTCTACGGCGACGCCGCGCCCGACCTGATGCGGATCCTGCGCAACACGGTCACCACCAGCCGCACGATCGTGGAGAAGAGGGACCAGCTGGCCACCGCGCTCCGCACGACCGCGACCGTGGCCGGCACCGCCGAGGACTTCCTCGACAAGAACGGCGACCGGCTGCTCACCCTGGGCCGGGTCTCCCGCCCCACGCTGGAGCTGTTCGCCCGCTACTCCCCCGAGTACCCGTGCCTGTTCCAGGGCCTGGTCCGACAGGAGAAGGCCTCGGAGGAGGCGTTCCGGGGCGGGGAGATGCGGATCACCCTCGAGGTGGTCCGGCCGCAGGCGGCGTACCAGCCCGGTGAGGAGCCGGTCTACGGCGAGCGGTCGGGCCCGAACTGCCGTGGCCTGCCGCATCCGCAGGTGCCCGGGCCGAAACCCCATCTCAACGACGGTACGTCGACCGGCGGTTCCGGCGGCGCGCTCCCCGGAGGTGTCAACGTGTCCGCCACACGGGCCGAGCAGCGGGCCGTCGGCTCGCTCGTGTCCCCCGTCATGGGCGTCCCCGCGGACGAGGTGCCGCCCGTCGCGACCCTGCTGTTCGGTCCGCTGGCCCGCGGAACGGCGGTGAGCGTCGCATGAGGACCACAGGAGCCCGGCAGACCGCGGGACCTCTGCTCAAGTTCAGCCTCTTCGCGCTGGTCACGATCGCGGCGACGGCGCTGCTCGCCGCGACCATCGTCAATGTCTCCTTCACCTCGAGAGACACGTACCACGCGGTGTTCACCGACGTGACCGGGCTGGAGGAGGGCGACGACATCCGGGTGGCCGGGGTGCGGGTCGGTGAGGTCGAGGGCATCCGGATCAAGGACCGGACCCTGGCCGAGGTCACCTTCACCGTCACGGCGGACCGCCCGCTGCCGGCCAGCAGCCATGCGGTCGTCCGCTACCGGAACCTGGTCGGGCAGCGGTACATCGCGCTGACCGAGGGCGCGGGCGACGGCACCCGCCGGCTACGGCCGGGCGGCACCATCCCGCTGTCCCGGACCCAGCCCGCGCTGGACCTCAACGCGCTGCTGAACGGCTTCAAGCCGCTGTTCGCCGCGCTCAGCCCGAGCGACGTCAACCAGCTCGCCACCGAGATCATCAAGACTTTGCAGGGCGAGGGCGGCACGGTGAACAGCCTCCTCGCGCACACGGCCTCGCTCACGACGACCCTGGCCGACCGCGACGAGCTGATCGGCTCGGTGATCGACAACCTCAACACCGTCCTGGGGACGCTCGACCGGCGCGGCGCCCGCTTCTCCGGGCTGCTCAAACAGCTCCGACGGGTGATCTCCGGGCTGTCCGCCGACCGCAAGCCCATCGGGGACTCCCTGGTGAACATCGGCGCCCTCGCCGACGCCACTTCCGGGCTGCTGAAGGACGCGCGCCCGTCGCTGAAGGACGACATCGCCGGGCTGACCGACCTGACCGGAACGCTGAACGACAACGAGAAGACCGTGGAGGGCGTGCTGAAGCGGCTGCCGAACAAACTCAACGCGCTGACCGGGACGGCGTCCTACGGCTCGTGGTTCAACTTCTACCTCTGCGACTTCGACGGCCGGATCGTGCTGCCGAAGACGAAGCAGGTGCTCACACCCGAGCTGCACGTGGCACGGGCGAGGTGCGGCGGATGAGCCTGCGCATCGTACGGCACCGTCGCCGCCGTCCCGAGCCGTTGGTGAAGGTACGGATCCTGCCCCCGAAGCTGCCGAGGCTGCCGCAGCTCCCCGGACTTCCTCGCTTTCCGAAGGGCAGGCCCCGCCGACCCGAGCCCCTCGTGAAGGTCCGCATCCTGCCGCCGAAGCTGCCGCGGATCCGGCTGAAGCGCCCGCGCCTGAAGCCGTTCCGCGAGCGGAACGCCGTCATCGTGGGCGCCGTCGGCCTCACCGTCCTCGCGCTGCTGACCGTCGCCGCGTTCAACGCCGACAGCCTGCCGCTGATCGGCGGCGGCGAGACGTACAGCGCGGCCTTCTCGGAGGCGGGCGGGCTCAAGCCGGGCGACGAGGTGCGGATCGCCGGGGTCAAGGTCGGCAAGGTCGAGGGCGTCGACCTGGACGGCGACCACGTCAAGGTGACCTTCAAGGTCAAGGGCGACCCGGCGTTCGGCACCGACACCGGCGCGTCGATCCGGGTCAAGACGATCCTCGGCGCGAAGTACCTGGCCCTGCACCCCGAGGGACCCGGCCAGTTGAAGCCGGGCAGCGAGATCCCGCTGCGGCGGACGGTGTCGGCGTACGACGTCGTGCAGGCGTTCAGCGACCTCACGACCACCACCGAGGAGGTCGACACGGACCGGCTCGCGAAGGCGCTGGACACGATCTCCGTCACCTTCCAGGACTCGCCCGAGGAGGTGCGCGCGTCGATCGAGGGACTGTCGAGGATCTCCCGGACGGTCGCCTCCCGGGACAAGGCGCTGCGCGACCTCCTCGACCACGCGAACGGAGTCACCAAGGTGCTGGCCGGCCATACGAAGGACTTCTCCGCGCTGGTGACGGACGGGAACGAGCTGTTCAAGGAGATCAGCAAGCGGCGCACGGCGATCCACAACCTCCTCAAGAGCTCCGCCGTGCTGGGCATCGAGCTCTCCGGCCTGGTCGAGGACAACCGGAAGGAGATCGGGCCGGCGCTGAAGAACCTCCACACCTTCGTGAAGATGCTCGAACGCAACCAGGCGAGCCTCGACCGGAGCGTCAAGCTGCTCGCGCCCTACGTGCGGCTCTTCACCAACACCCTCGGCAACGGCCGCTGGTTCGACTCCTACGTCCAGAACCTGGTCGCCGCCCCGGTCACGCCACGGACGGGAGGCACCCGATGACCCGCAGACTCCTCGCGCTGTTCACCGCACTCGCGGTCGCCGTCGCACTCGCCGTCCTCCTGTGGCCGCACCCCGACCCCGTCCGCGTCACGGCGTACTTCCCGCGCACCGTCGGCATCTACCCCGGCTCCGACGTCCGCGTCCTCGGCGTCCGCATCGGCGAGGTCAAGGAGATCACACCGGAGGGCGGCCGGGTGCGGGTGGAGCTGGAGTACGACCAGGGGCGCAAGGTCCCCGGGGACGCGCAGGCCGCCATCGTCAACTCCTCGGTGGTCAGCGACCGTTACGTGCAGCTGCTGCCGGTGTACCGGAGGGGCCCGGTGCTGCGGGACGGCGACGTCATCCCCGAGTCGCGTACGGCCGTACCCGTCGAGCTGGACCGGATCTTCGACAGCCTGCACACCACGGCCGAGGCGCTCGGCCCGAAGGGCGCCAACAAGGACGGCGCCCTGTCGCGGCTGCTCGGGGTGAGCGCGGACAACCTCGCAGGTCAGGGCCGGAACCTCAACCGGACGGTCGAGGACCTTTCCCAGGCGGTCACCACGCTGTCCGACGGCCGCGGCGACCTGTTCGGCACCGTGCGGAACCTCCAGGTGTTCACGGCCGCGCTGGCGGCGGACGACAAGAGCGTGCGGTCGTTCAACACCAGCCTCGCCGAGGTGGCCGCGCAGCTGGCCGGGGAGCGGGGGGACCTCGCGGCGGCGCTGAAGAACCTCGGCGCGGCGCTCGGCGACGTGTCCGACTTCGTGAAGAACAACAAGAAGGCGCTGACGTCGGACGTGCGGGGCCTGGCCAAGGTCACCAAGGTCCTCGTCACCCAACGGGCCGCACTGGAGGAGCTGTTGGACGTCGCCCCGACGGGCCTGTCGAACCTGCAGAACGCCTACAACCCCGCCGCCGGCACCCTCGACACCCGCAACAACGCGCAGACGCCACAGGACCCGGCGTCCCTGCTGTGCTCGCTCCTGAGGACGACCGGGGACGACCACGGCAACTGCGCGGAGCTGAAGAAGCTCTTCGACTCCCTGCCCGAGGTGCCGTCGGCCCCGGCGGCGACGGGCACGGTCGACAGGACCCTCGGCGGAATCCTGGGGGCCCGGGCATGAACGTGGTGCGCAAGGGGCGGGTGGCCGCCTGGGCGGCAGTCGGTTCGCTGCTGCTGACCGGCTGCGAGTTCAACGGCTGGTACGACGTTCCCCTCCCCGGAGGTGCTGCCGCGGACGGCCGCGCGTACCACGTCACGGTCGAGTTCAGGGACGTCATGGACCTGGTGCCGCAGTCGGCGGTCAAGGTCGACAACGTCACCGTGGGCGCGGTCGAGAAGGTGGAGCTGGACGGCTGGCACGCGCGCGTGCGGCTGCGGATCGCCGACTCGGTGAGGCTGCCCGGCAACGCGGTCGCCGAGCTGCGGCAGACCAGCATGCTCGGCGAGAAGTACGTGGCGCTGTCCGCCCCGGCCGGCACCACGCCGGCCGGACGGCTCCGCGACGGCGACCGCATCCCGCTGTCCCGCAGCGGCCGCAACCCGGACGTCGAGGAGGTGCTGTCCGCCCTGTCCGCGCTGCTGAACGGCGGCGGGGTGGCCCAGCTCAAGACGATCACCGTCGAGCTGAACAAGGCTCTGGACGGCCGCGAGAGCCGGGTCAAGTCCCTGCTCAAGCAGCTCGACACGTTCCTCGGCGGCCTCGACGACCAGCGGGCGGACATCGTCCGCGCTCTCAAGGGCGTCGACCGGCTGGCCGAGCGGCTGAAGAAGGAGAAGAAGACGATCGCCCAGGCCGTCGACACCATGCCGCCCGCCCTGAAGGTCCTCGCCGACCAGCGCCGCGACCTGACGAAGATGCTCACCGGCCTGTCCCGGCTCGGCAGGACCGGCACCAGGGTCGTGAACGCCTCGCGGGACGACACCGTCGCCAACCTCAAGAGGCTGCGGCCCATCCTGCAGGAGCTGAACAAGGCGGGCGACGACCTGCCCAACTCCCTTGAGCTGCTGACCACTTATCCGTTCCCGCGCAACGTGGTGGACGCCGTCAAGGGCGACTACGTCAACCTGAAGATCACCGCCGATCTGGACCTCGCAGGGGTCTACGGCAACGTCACCGACAAGCCGGGCAAGGGCAGGACCTCCCCGAAACCGGGGGTCCCGGATCTTCCGGGCGTCCCCACTCCCACCCCGCTCCCGTCCACCCCGTCCCTGCCGGACACCCCGTCCGTGCCCGCCGTGCCCTCGACGCCCACGGACGGCAGCACCCTGCTGTGCCCGCCGGTGTGCACCGCGGCCTACGGCACCGGAGCCGATGCGCACCGCCTCCCGCAGGGGATCGACCTCGGCCTCGCCGAGCTCATGCTGAAGGGGATACTGCCGTGATCACACGTACGGTCAGGGCCCAGCTGCTCGCCTTCGCGGCCGTCACCGCCGTCGGGGTGTCGTACGTCGGTGCCGAGTACACCGGCCTGGTGGACGACCTCCTCGACCGCGGCTACACCGTGCACGCCGACTTCGCCGAGTCCGGAGGCGTCTTCCCCGGCTCCGAGGTCACCTACCGCGGGGTGCCGGTGGGCCGGGTGGGCGATCTGCGGCTGACCGGTTCCGGGGTCTCGGTGTCCCTGAAGATCGAGGACGGTGCGCCGCGGATCCCGGCCGACACGCTGGCGGTGGTCGCCAACCGTTCGGCCGTGGGTGAGCAGTACGTCGACCTGCAACCGCGAGGCTCGGGCGGGCCGTATCTGATCGACGGCAGCCCGATCCCGCGCGGCCGCACCCGGACCCCGCTGCCCGTCACCGATCTCGTCCTCGGCCTCGACCGGCTGGTCAACTCGGTCGGCAAGGACGATCTGCGCACCACCGTCGACGAGCTGGGCAAGGCCTTCGCCGGTACCGGGCCGAACCTGAGCCGCCTGGTGGACTCCGGCAACGAGCTGGTCGAGTCGGCGTCCGCGTCGCTCCCGGAGACGGTCTCGTTGATCGAGGACTCGCGGAAGGTGCTCAAGACACAGGCCGACCAGGGCTCGGCCATCAAGGCGTTCTCCCGCGATCTGGCCGCGCTCACCGAGCAGGTCAAATCGAGCGACGGAGATCTGCGCCGGCTGATCGGCAACGCCACGCCCGCCGCGCAGGAGGTCAACTCGCTGCTGAACTCCGTGCGGCCCGAGCTGGGGGTCCTGCTGGCCAACCTCATCAGCGGCGGCCAGGTCACCGTGGCACGGCTGCCCGGTGTGGAGCAGGCCCTGGTCACCCTCCCGCTCACCGTCGCGGGCAGCTACACCGTCGTCCCCGGCGACGGCACCACCCATTTCGGGATGGTGCTGGGCGCCGACGACCCGCCGCCGTGCACCCAGGGCTATGGCACGCGGCGCCGCGACCCCGCCGACACCGGCAGGCGCCCGGCGAACACCGGCGCGCACTGCTCGGCGCCGCGCGGCGGCACGACCTCGGCGCGCGGAGCGCAGAACGCCCCCGGTGCGTCGGCCGCTTCAGGACAGACATCCGTCGGGATCGGCTCGACGGGCGGCGAACAGGCCGTATTCGGAAAGGAGTCGTGGCAATGGCTGCTCGTGGGACCGATGGTGTGAACGGGATGCGCCGCAAGGTGACGGCGGGACTGGTCGTCGCGACGGTCCTGACGACGGCCCTGTGCGGATGGCTCGCCGTGGGGCTGGCCGGCCGGCACGGGGAGGAGCAGCGCCGCCAGGACGTTCTGGCCGCGGCCCGCCAGTCGGCGCTGAACTTCACCTCGCTCGACTACCGGCACTACGACCGGGACAGCGGCAACGTGCTGAAGGGCGCCACCGGCGCCTTCAAGAAGCAGTTCGCCGCGCAGACCGCGGAGCTGACCAAACTCGTCGCCCAGAACAAGTCGGTGTCCGAGGGACAGGTCCTGGAAGCGGGCATCGTGCGGTCCGACGAGCGCTCGGCCCGGGTCCTGGTGGTGGCCGACAGCAAGGTGACCAACACCGCCGCGCCCGAGGGACAGGCGCGGACCTACCGGCTCCAGCTCGACCTCGTGCGCGTCGACGGCCGCTGGCTGACCTCCGACGTCGAGTTCGTGGGCTGACCCACCAGTGACGCCGACCCACCAGTGAGGAGACACACCATGGCGAACCCGACCACCCGCACCCGCGGCACCGGCTCCCCGGCCCGCCGCACCCTGACCGCGGCCGCCCGCGCGGCGGCCAAGCGCGCCAGGCGGCCGGAGCACGACGAGACGACCACCCAGCGGGTCGAGGAACAGCTCTCGGGACGCACCGTGCTCATCGAGCCCCCGGGCGGCTGGGACGACCCGCCGGAGCCGGCGCCCGAGGCCGACGAGCAGGAGAGCGCGCCCGCGCGCCCGCCCCGCCCCCGGAGGCTGCTCACCGCGGCCCTCTGCCTGGCGCTCGTGGCGGCCCTGGCCGTGGCCGCCGTACTCGGGTGGCAGTACCGGCAGGGACAGCAGGCGGCACGGGCACGCACCGAGGCCCTCGCCGCCGCCCGGAAGGCCGCGCCGGTCGTCCTGTCGTACGACTACCGTCACCTGGACCGCGACTTCGCCCGGGCCCGTGCCCTGCTGACGGGTGCGTTCCGCAACCAGTACGGCAAGACCACGAGGACGGTGGTCGGGCCGACCGCGAGGAAGTACCACGGCGTGGTGAAGGCGACGGTGGCGGCGCCCACGGACGGCGGCGCCCCGGCGGCCTCCGTCGTGTCCGCCGCACCGGACGAGGTGGTCGTTCTGCTCTTCGTCAACCAGGTCACCGAGAGCACCCAGGTGTCGGGCTCCCGCCTGGACCTCAACCGGGTGCGGATGACGCTCACCCGTACCTCCGACGGCTGGAAGGTGAGTGCCGTAGACGCCCTCTGACCAGGCCATGACCAGGCCACCGGAAGTGCCCCCGCGCAGCCCGCGCGGGGGCACTTTTTCGTGGCCGCTCTTGACAGTCACCCCCAACCACAGGCAATCTTCCATTAAGCAGAAACGAACTTCCGCAATACGGAATCCCTAACGGAAGGGAGCGCGGCCCGAATGGGATTCGCAGACCAGCGCTTCAACGTCAACCTGTCGATCCTCTTCACGGAACTCCCGCTGCTGGAGCGCCCCGCGGCCGCCGCCGCGGCGGGCTTCACGGCGGTCGAGCTGTGGTGGCCCTGGGTCGACTCGGCCACCCCCGAGCAGTCCGAGCTCGACGCCCTGAAGAAGGCGATCGAGGACGCGGGCGTCCAGCTCACGGGGCTGAACTTCTACGCCGGGCAGCTGCCGGGCCCGGACCGCGGCGCCCTGTCGATCCCGGGCGAGGAGTCGGAGAAGTTCCGCGCCAACATCGACGTGGCCGCCGACTTCGCCGCCTCCCTGGGCTGCAAGGCGCTCAACGCGCTCTACGGCAACCGCGTCGAGGGCGTGGACCCGGCCGAGCAGGACGCGCTCGCCCTGGAGAACCTCGTGCTCGCGGCCCGGGCCGCGGACCGGATCGGCGCGATCCTGCTGATCGAGGCGCTGAACCAGCCGGAGTCGCCGCTGTACCCGCTGGTGTCGGCGCCGGCCGCGATCGGCATCGTCGACAAGGTCAACGGGGCGACGGGCCTCGGGAACGCGAAGTTCCTGATGGACCTGTACCACCTGTCCATGAACGGCGAGGACCTGCCCTCGGTCATCGAGCAGTACGCGGCGAAGACCGGCCACGTCCAGATCGCCGACAACCCCGGCCGCGGCGCCCCCGGGACGGGTTCGCTCCCGCTGGAGGAGCTGCTTGACCAGCTGAAGAAGGCCGGTTACGGCGGCTGGGTCGGCCTGGAGTACAAGCCGGGCGACCGCCCGAGCGCCGAGGCCTTCGAGTGGCTCCCGCGCGACGCGCGCTGAACGCGCTGACGCGCTGAACCCCCCGACTTCGCAGAGCAGTTAGAGAGGCACCCCCAAATCATGAGCAACCTCCCCAAGATCGCCTGGATCGGCCTCGGCATCATGGGCTCCCCCATGTCCGAGAACCTGATCAAGGCGGGTTACGACGTCACCGGCTTCACTCTGGAGCAGGACAAGCTGGACCGCCTGGCCGCCGCCGGCGGCACCGCGGCCGGCTCGATCGCCGAGGCCGTGCGCGACGCCGACGTGGTCATCACGATGGTGCCCGCCTCCCCGCACGTCGAGGCCATCTCCTACGGCCCCGAGGGCATCCTGGAGAACGCCAAGCAGGGCGCGCTGCTGATCGACATGTCCTCGATCACCCCGCAGACCTCGGTCGACCTGGCCGCGGCCGCCAAGGACAAGGGCATCCGGGTGCTGGACGCCCCGGTGTCCGGCGGTGAGGCCGGCGCCATCGAGGCCGTACTGTCGATCATGGTCGGCGGCGAGCAGGCCGACTTCGACGAGGCCAAGCCGATCCTCGAGGCGCTGGGCAAGACCATCGTGCTGTGCGGCCCGCACGGCTCCGGCCAGACCGTGAAGGCGGCCAACCAGCTGATCGTCGCCGTGAACATCCAGGCCTGCGCCGAGGCCGTGGTCTTCCTGGAGAAGTCGGGCGTGGACCTGCAGGCCGCGCTGGACGTCCTCAACGGCGGTCTCGCGGGCTCGACCGTGCTGACGCGCAAGAAGGACAACTTCCTCAACCGCGACTTCAAGCCGGGCTTCCGCATCGACCTGCACCACAAGGACATGGGCATCGTCACCGACGCCGCCCGCAACGTCGGCGCGGCCCTTCCGGTCGGCGCCGTGGTCGCCCAGCTGGTCGCCTCGCTGCGTGCCCAGGGCGACGGCGGCCTGGACCACTCGGCCCTGCTGCGGGCCGTGGAGCGCCTGTCCGGCGCCCAGGTCTGACGGCCCCGTGAGACTTCCGGGCCGCGGTGCCGCTGACACCTGTCCTGTCGCGCCCAGGCGGCACCGCGGCCCGGAATCGACTTCAACAAACTGTTGACGTCTCGTTCACCCAAATCTAGGCTCACGCCAGCGGAAGCTCCATAAAGCGGAAATCTGTTTCCGACGTTTCCCGAAGATTCCCGCTGCCCTCTCGCACGGAAGGTCCACGATGTCGAAGCGCGTGCTCACGACAGAGTCCGGCGCACCGGTCGCCGACAACCAGAACTCCGCCTCCGCCGGCGTCGGCGGCCCGCTCCTGCTCCAGGACCAGCACCTCCTGGAGAAGCTGGCGCGCTTCAACCGCGAGCGGATCCCGGAGCGCGTGGTGCACGCCCGTGGCTCGGGCGCGTACGGCCACTTCGAGGTGACGGACGACGTCACCGGCTTCACCCACGCCGACTTCCTCAGCGAGATCGGCAAGCGCACCGAGGTCTTCCTGCGCTTCTCGACGGTCGCCGACTCCCTCGGCGGCGCGGACGCGGTCCGTGACCCGCGCGGCTTCGCGCTGAAGTTCTACACCGCGGAGGGCAACTACGACCTCGTCGGCAACAACACCCCGGTGTTCTTCATCAAGGACCCGATCAAGTTCCCCGACTTCATCCACTCGCAGAAGCGGGACCCGTTCACCGGCAAGCAGGAGCCGGACAACGTCTGGGACTTCTGGGCGCACGCCCCCGAGGCCACGCACCAGGTGACCTGGCTGATGGGCGACCGCGGCATCCCGGCGTCGTACCGCCACATGAACGGCTACGGCTCGCACACCTACCAGTGGACGAACGCCGAGGGCGAGGCCTTCTTCGTCAAGTACCACTTCAAGACGAACCAGGGCATCCGCTGCCTGAGCAGCGAGCAGGCCGCGGAGACCGTGGGCAAGGACCCCAACTCCCACCAGACGGACCTGCTCCAGGCCATCGAGCGGGGTGTACACCCGTCCTGGACCCTCTACGTCCAGATCATGCCGGCGGCCGAGGCGGCCGACTACCGCTTCAACCCGTTCGACCTGACCAAGGTGTGGCCGCACAAGGACTACCCGCTGCAGCGGGTCGGCCGCCTGGTGCTGGACCGCAACCCGGACAACGTCTTCGCCGAGGTCGAGCAGGCCGCCTTCTCCCCGAACAACTTCGTTCCGGGCATCGGCCCCTCCCCCGACAAGATGCTCCAGGGCCGCCTGTTCGCCTACGCGGACGCGCACCGCTACCGCCTGGGCGTCAACCACACCCAGCTGGCCGTCAACGCCCCGAAGGCGACGACCGCGCAGAACTACGGCCGCGACGGCTTCATGGCGTCCAACGCCCAGGGCCGCGGCGCCAAGAACTACGAGCCGAACTCGTACGACGGCCCGGTGGAGACCGGCCGCCCGCTGTCGGCCCCGCTGGCGATCAACGGTTACACGGGCACCCACGAGGCCCCGCTGCACACCAAGGACGACCACTTCTTCCAGGCGGGCGAGCTGTACCGCCTGATGTCGGAGGAGGAGAAGTCCCGTCTGGTCGCGAACATCGCCGGCGGCCTCTCGCAGGTCTCCCGCGACGACGTGATCGAGAAGAACCTGGCCCACTTCCACGCCGCCGACCCGGACTACGGCAAGCGCGTGGAGGAGGCGGTCCGCGCCCTGCGCGAGGACTGAAGACCATAGACGGCGTCCGGGTTCCGACGGGGAGGTCGGGCCCCGGACGCAGACGACCCGCAACCGAGCGGTCCGGATGAGGGGTGACCACTCGGTACGGCGGGCAGGGCGAGGACCGCGGCGGTGTGCGAGCCAGTGCGGTGGTGAAGGATCCGAGTCCCCTTCTCGACCAGAGGGAAGGGTCCCGGCTCCGTCGCCTCCGCCGCGGTCCCCAGCCACCACCTCCTGCGGGAGGCCCCCGGCCCCGTCCGGCGGCGCGAATGTCCTGTCGCGCCCAGCCTCGTGCCGTCGGACGGCCAGCACACGACAGAGGAAGCGCCCCCCTGCTCAGGGGGGCGCTTCCGTGCTGTCCGGCCTCCGGGTGCGGGTCCGCCGCTTCCGCAGGACGCTGAACCCATGGGCAATCCGACGCAGCATCCGCACATCGTGGTCCACGCCCCGGCCCTGGACGGCTCCAGGCGAGTCACCGAAGGGGACGTGACCCTGGGCCTCGCCTCCCACCTGGACGACGTCGTCGAGATCCTGCGGCTGGCCGACCTGGACCGGATCGAGGTCGAGGAGAGCGACCTCGTCGAGTGGCAGGGCGGCGGGCCGGAGGACTGGCCGGGCCTGTCCGAGCACGAGGTGTAGCGACACCGGGTACGACAACGGCCGTACCCGGCCTACGTCATGCTCAAATCAACCTCTGAACACCGCCGCGGGAGGCTTGGACCACCGGGGCCGGCGGGAACACCGTCTGTCAGACGGGGCCCGTCGGCACGGGGGCGGCGGGCCCCGCACGGGGGTGTGCGATGGCTGGTACGACGAGGATCCCGACGGAACCGTACGCGCTCGCTCTGCTGCGCGGAGGATCCCGGGCCGCCGTGACGGTGGCGGTGCTCGGCCTGCATCTGCGGGGTGCGGTGCAGGCCGGGCGGGCGGGCACCATGCGGACCTCGGGCCCGGCGCCCGGGGCGCCCCTGCCGGCCCTCGTGAAGGCGGTCCACGCGAGCCTCTACCGGCCCGCGGGCATGGGGCAGTTGCTCGACCGGCACGGCGTGCGGGAGGCGCTCGGCGCGCTGCACGCGGACCTGGTCTCAGCAGGCCTGCTGCGTTCCGTGCTGCCGGGCCGCACCCGGGCCGGCCGCCGCGCCCTGAAGGACCTGCGCGCCCGGCATCCGCTGCCCGAACGCCACCCGGGCCTGTCCGTCGAGGAGACGCTGCTCCTGGCGGCTCTGCACGGCGAGAGGGCCCTGTCCCTGCTGGCCCCCCGCTTCACCCGCGAGGCGGGCCTGACGGGCCGCGGCGGCACCACGGAACGGGAGCTGCGCCAGTCCTGGGGCAGTGGCGGCGGTGGCGGCGGCTTCACCTGCGGCGCGGCGTGAGCGCGGACACCGGCCGCCCGGCGCATGCGTGAGGGGCGGCCCGTCCCCCACGGAACGGGCCGCCCCTCATGCGCTGCTGCCGGATCAGACCTTCAGCGGCTTGATCGACGTCGGTGCGTGGCCGGGCTCGGTGGCCAGGTCCTCCCACTCGGTGATGTCGCTGATGTCCATCGTGCGGCTCATCGAGATGTTGGTGATCCGCTCCAGGATCGCCTCGACGACGACCGGCACCCGGTACTCGGCGGCCAGCTTCTTGGCCTCCTCGAAGGCCGCACCCAGCTGCTCCGGCTCGGTGACCCGGATCGCCTTGCAGCCCAGGCCCTCGGCGACCTTGACGTGGTCGACACCGTAGACGCCGAGCTCCGGCGTGTTGATGTTCTCGAACTCCAGGTTGACCTGGAAGTTGATGTCCAGGCCGGCCTGCGCCTGGCGGATCAGGCCCAGGTAGGCGTTGTTCACCAGGACGTGGACGTAGGGGATCCGGTGCTGCGCGGCGACCGCCAGCTCCTCGATCAGGAACTGGAAGTCGTAGTCGCCGGAGAGGGCGACGACCGGGGAGTCCGGGTCGGCCTTGGCGACGCCGATCGCGGCCGGGATGGTCCAGCCGAGCGGGCCGGCCTGGCCGCAGTTGATCCAGTGCCGCGGCTTGTAGACGTGCAGCATCTGCGCGCCGGCGATCTGGGAGAGGCCGATCGTGGTGACGTAGCGCGTGTCGGGGCCGAAGGCCTTGTTCATCTCCTCGTACACGCGCTGCGGCTTCATCGGCACGTTGTCGAAGTGCGTACGGCGCAGCAGGGTGGCCTTGCGCTCCTGCGTGGAGGCGACCCAGTCGGCACGGTCGGGCAGCTTGCCCTCGGCCTTCAGCTCCTTGGCGACCTCGACGAACAGCTCCAGCGCGGCCTTGGCGTCGGAGACGACACCGTAGTCCGGCGGGAAGATCTTGCCGATCTGGGTGGGCTCGATGTCGACGTGGACGAACTTGCGGCCCTCGCGGTACACGTCGAGCTTGTAGCCGGTGTGGCGGTTGGCCCAGCGGTTGCCGATGCCGAGGACGAAATCGGACTCCAGGAAGTTCGCGTTGCCGTAGCGGTGCGAGGTCTGGACGCCGACCATGCCGGCGTTCAGCTCGTGGTCGTCGGGCAGGGTGCCCCAGCCCATCAGGGTCGGGACGACGGGGGTCTGGGTCAGCTCGGCGAACTCGACCAGCAGGTCGGCGGCGTCGGCGCCGATGATGCCGCCGCCGGCGACGATCAGCGGGCGCTCGGACTGCAGCAGGAAGGAGATCGCCTTCTCGATCTGGGCGCGGGTCGCGGTCGGCTTGTAGACCGGGAGCGGCTCGTAGGTCTCCGGGTCGAACTCGATCTCGGTGAGCTGGACGTCGATCGGCAGGTCGATCAGGACCGGGCCGGGACGGCCGGAGCGCATCAGGTGGAAGGCCTGCTGGAAGACGCCGGGGACCTGCGCGGCCTCCAGGACCGTGACGGCCATTTTGGTGACCGGCTTGGCGATCGAGGCGATGTCGACGGCCTGGAAGTCCTCTTTGTGGATCACGGAGGTCGGAGCCTGGCCGGTGATGCACAGGATCGGGATGGAGTCACCGATGGCCGAGTACAGGCCGGTGATCATGTCGGTGCCGGCCGGGCCGGAGGTGCCGATGCAGACGCCGATGTTGCCCGGCTTGGTGCGCGTGTACCCCTCGGCCATGTGGGAGGCGCCCTCGACGTGGCGGGCGAGGGTGTGGCTGATGCCGCCACCCTCCTTGAGGGCCTTGTAGAAGGGGTTGATCGCCGCCCCCGGCACACCGAAGGCGTCCGTGACGCCCTCGCGCTTGAGGATCTCAACTGCCGCGCGGGCAGCGGTCATACGAGCCATCGAGTACTCCTGCTTCGGCTGTCGGATGCGTACTCCCGTCGCGCCCCGCGGTGAGCACAGCCTCCAGAGGTATCTAATTCCGCAATACGGAATTTCACTTCTACTATCTGGAAACAATGTAAGTGGGCAAGCGGACGCCGTCAAGGGACGCCCCAGGGCGGCGGGAGAGGGCAACCGGCGGACAAGCGGGGTGCGGCAGGAGGACGATGGGCAGCGCTGTCCTGCGACTGTCCCGACGCGACGATTTCGACGCGACGCCTTGGAGTGGCCATGCCCGAGAGCGTGCCGGTGCGCTGTCCGGCCTGTCGGCGCGAGCACGTCTACACCGCGCCGCCGTATCCCTGTGCCTGCGGCACTGCGGCCGCCCTGCGGCTGGACCCGGACACCGGGCCCGCCGTACTGGAGCACCGCACCTGGGACGAGGACTGGGTCACCGTGCCCTGCACCGCCTGCGGCCGCACCAACCAGTGGCCGCACCCGGAGCTGGGCTGCCCGTGCGGCACGGTCCTGCGCCTCGCGGTGAGCGCCGCCCCGGCGCCGCCGGGCGGGGCGGAACCGGCCGCCCCGAAGGCACCCGCTCCCCGAACCCCGTTCCGGCCCGTGACCATCCGCACCGCTCGCGACGCCGTGACCGCCACCGCGCTCTATCTGCGCTGGCTCGGCTTCCGGGACATCCGCCGCGCCGACCAGCGGCCCCCGTCGGGCATCGGCCTGGCCGCGCACGGTCTGGTCGCCCAGGTGGACCCGGCCGTGCGCCCGGCCTCGTCGCGGGACGTGGAGGTGTTGTGGCTGACGGCGATGACGGAGTCCGCCGGCTGTGTCTACTTCTCCCTGGCCGGATACGCCGAGGACGCCCGCGCCCGCGCCGACACACTGGGCGTCCCCTTGTTCGTCCTCGCCCTCACCGGCACCCCGACCCCGGTGAACGACCCGGGCCGAGAACTCGCCGAGTCGGGCGCCTCCTGACCGTCGGCCGTAGCCGCGGCGGCGCCGGTGCCGACCCTCGCTCCGCCGTGCGGCGCAGGCGGGCTCAGACGCCGTACGTCTCGCGCAGCTCCACCTTGCGCACCTTCCCGGACACCGTCATCGGGAAGGAGTCGAGGATCTGGAGGCGGCTCGGGATCTTGTAGTGGGCGAGCCGGCCCTGGCAGAAGGCGCGCAGGTCCTCCAGGGTGAGCGGGTCGGCCGCGTCGTGCGGGATCACGCAGGCGAGGACCTCCTCGCCGTACCTCTCGTGCGGCACCCCGACGACCTGGACGTCCCGGATCTTCGGGTGGGCGTGGAGGAACTCCTCGATCTCGCGCGGGTAGATGTTCTCGCCGCCCCGGATGATCATGTCCTTGATCCGGCCGACGATCTCGACGTATCCGTCCTCGCGCATCACCGCCAGGTCACCGGTGTGCATCCAGCGGCCGGGGTCGATGACCTCGGCGGTCTTCTCGGGCTCGTTCCAGTAGCCGAGCATCACGCTGTAGCCGCGGGTGCACAACTCCCCTGCGGTGCCGCGCGGTCGGGTCACGCCGGTCGCCGGGTCGACGACCTTCACCTCCAGGTGCGGCAGGACGCGGCCGACGGTGCCGGTGCGGTGCTCCAGGTCGTCGTCGATGCGCGTCTGCAGGGACACCGGGGACGTCTCGGTCATGCCGTAGCAGATGGAGACCTCCTCCATGTGCATCTCGGCGACCACCCGCTTCATCACCTCGACCGGACAGGGCGAGCCCGCCATGATCCCGGTACGCAGGGAGGAGAGGTCGTACGACGCGAAGTCGGGGAGGTTCAGCTCCGCGATGAACATGGTCGGGACGCCGTACAGCGAGGTGCAGCGCTCCTGCTGGACCGCCTCCAGGGTGGCCTTCGGCTCGAAGGACGGCGCCGGGATGACCATGCAGGCGCCGTGCGAGGTAGCGGCCAAGTTACCCATGACCATGCCGAAACAGTGGTAAAAGGGGACGGGAATACAAATCCGGTCCTGCTCGGTGTAGGCGATCGACTCGCCCACGAAATAGCCGTTGTTGAGGATGTTGTGGTGGGAGAGGGTCGCCCCCTTGGGGAAGCCCGTCGTCCCCGAGGTGTACTGGATGTTGATGGGGTCGTCGCAGGACAGTTCCGGGTACGAGGTGTCAGGGGTCCCGCGCCCGAGCAGTGCCTCCCAGCTCGGGTCGCCGATGTAGACGGTCTCCCGCAGCTGCGGGCACCTGCCCCGTACCTCCTCGACCATCGCTCGGTAGTCGCTGGCCTTGTGGCTGAGGGAGGCGAACAGCAGCGAGATCCCGGCCTGGTTGAGGACGTACTCGACCTCGTGGGTGCGATAGGCCGGGTTGATGTTCACCATGATCGCGCCGATGCGGGCGGTGGCGTACTGGACCAGCACCCACTCCGCGCAGTTGACCGCCCAGATGCCCACCCGGTCGCCCTTGGCCACTCCGCTCGCGAGCAGCGCGCTCGCCAGCCGGTCGACGTCGGCGGCGAATGCGGTGTACGTCCACCGCCGTCCGGAGGGTACGTCGACCAGGGCCTCGCGGTCGGGCCAGGCGGCGACGGCCCGGTCGAGGTCGGCGCCGATCGTGTCGCCGAGCAGGGTCGTCCCGCTCGTGCCGTGCGTGTACGACAACTCCGAGGTCACCGGAATTCCTCCTCGCGGTACTCGGCGTCCGACCCGGCGGCCGTCGCCTCGCGCAGCTCGATCCGGCGGATCTTGCCGGAGACGGTCTTGGGCAGCGCCCCGAACTCCAGACGGCGGATGCGCTTGTAGGGGGCGAGAGCCTCGCGGGAGTGCTCGAACAGCACCTTCGCGGTGTCGGGTCCGGGCTGCCAGCCCTCGGCGAGGACGATGTACGCCTTGGGCACGGCGAGGCGCAGCTCGTCCGGCGCGGGCACGACGGCCGCCTCGGCCACCGCCTCGTGCTCCAGCAGCGCGCTTTCCAGCTCGAACGGGCTGATCTTGTAGTCGGAGGCCTTGAACACGTCGTCCGCACGGCCGACGTACGTCAGATAGCCGTCCTCGTCGCGGGAGGCGATGTCGCCGGTGCGGTAGTAGCCGCCGGCCATGGCCTCGGCCGTGCGGTCGGGGTCGCCGTGGTAGCCGGTCATCAGGCCGACCGGGTGGCCGGACAGGTCGAGGGCGATCTCGCCCTCGGCGGCGCCGGGCGCGCCGGAGACCGGGTCGAGCAGTTCGACGCGGTAGCCGGGGCTGGGCCGGCCCATGGAGCCGGTCTTCAGGGGCTGGCCGGGGCTGTTGGAGACCTGGACGGCGGTCTCGGTCTGGCCGAATCCGTCCCGGATGGTGACGCTCCAGGCCCGCCGGACCTGCTCGATGACCTCGGGGTTGAGGGGTTCGCCGGCGGCGACGACCTCGCGGGGCGGGGCGGCGAGCCGGCTCAGGTCGGCCTGGATGAGCATGCGCCACACGGTCGGCGGGGCGCAGAAGGTGGTCACCCTGGCCCGGTCCATCTCGGCCATCAGCCGGGGCGCGTCGAAGCGCGCGTAGTTGTGGATGAAGACGGTCGCCTCGGCGTTCCACGGGGCGAACAGGTTGGACCAGGCGTGCTTGGCCCAGCCGGGCGAGGAGATGTTCAGGTGCACGTCGCCGGGCCTGAGGCCGATCCAGTACATGGTGGCCAGGTGGCCGATCGGGTACGAGGTGTGGGTGTGCTCGACCAGCTTGGGGCGGGCGGTCGTACCGGAGGTGAAGTAGAGCATCAGCGGGTCGTCGGCCCGGGTGGGGCCGTCCGGGACGAACGCGGCGGGGGCGGTGTACGCGTCCTCGTACGCCTCCCAGCCCTCCTGCGGCGGCCCGCCGACCGCGATCCGGGTGTAGCCGCCGGGCACGTCCGCGAACTTGGCGGTGTCCTCGGCCCGGACCAGCACGTGCTTCACACGGCCTCGCTCGACGCGGTCGCGCAGGTCGGCGGGGCCGAGCAGCGGGGTGGCCGGGATGACGACCGCGCGCAGCTTCATCGCGGCCAGCGCGGTCTCCCACAGCTCGGTCTGGTTGCCGAGCATGACGAGGATGCGGTCCTCGGCGGTGACGCCCCGCGCGCGCAGATGGTTCGCGACCCGGTTCGAGCGCTCGGCCATCTCGGCGAAGGACAGGCGGCTCTCGGTGCCGTCCTCCTCGACGATGTGCAGGGCGGTCCGGTCGTTGCCGTCGGCGATCACGTCGAACCAGTCCAGCGCCCAGTTGAAGTGCTCGGGACGCGGCCAGGCGAAGCCCTCGTAGGCGGTGGCGTAGTCCTCGCGGTGCTCCAGCAGGAAGTCCCGGGCACTCCTGAAGACCTCGGTCGCCGTGGTCATGACGTCCTCCTATGTTCCGGACCATTGCCGGGCGGCTCTCTGGCATCGTCTAATCCGTGATGCAGGTCTCACTACCCCCGAACGGGGGTGTGGTCCACACGTACGGGGGTCAGGTCCGCAGGTGAGCCGCGCCGAAGGAGCGATGAGGTGGCAGCACAGGCCGTGGCGGCGGTGGAGATACGCGGTGCGCTGGTCCGGCTGCGGCGGGCCACGGGGCTGCCCGTCGCCTTCGGCGGCCTCGTCGAGTCCGGCCGGCCGCAGATCCGCATCAGCGAGCTGAGCGGCACTACCACCGGCGCGCTCAGCTCGCTCGCGGTGACCTCGGGAAACGGGCTGGGCGGCAAGGCGGTCGCGCTGGCCCGGCCGTGCGCGGTCACGGACTACTCCAGCTCCCGGCAGATCAGCCACGAGTACGACGTCCCGGTGGCCGCCGAGGGCATCCGCTCGGTGCTCGCGGTGCCGGTCGTCGTGCGGCGGCGGGTGCGCGGGGTGCTGTACGGCGCGCTGCGCTCGGCCCAGCCGCTGGGCGACCGCACGCTGGGTGCGGCGATGGCGGCGGCGCGGGACGTGGAGCAGGCGCTGGTGGTGCGGGACGAGGCCGGGGTGCTGCTGGCGACGGCCCGGCCGGAGCCCGCGAGCGGCCACCGGGCCCCGGGGGCCGCCTGGGAGCAGGTGCGCGAGGCCCATGCGGCGCTGCGCGCGCTGGCGCCCCGGATCTCCGACCCGGGGCTGCGCGCCGAACTGCTCGCCGCCTGCGGGGTGTTGGCGGCTCCGCACCCGGCCGGGAGCGCGAGCCTGGCGCCGCGGGAGCTGGACGTGCTGTCCTGGGTGGCGGCAGGCGCCACCAACGCGGCGGCGGCCGAGCGGCTTGGCCTGCGTCCGGAGACGGTGAAGGGGTATCTGCGCTCGGCGATGCGGAAGCTGGGCGCGCACACACGAGGGGAGGCGGTGAGCGCGGCACGCCGGGCAGGGCTGCTGCCGTAGGTGGACCCGGCTCCTTCGGGGGCGTCCGCGGCAGCGGTGAGGAAACCTGTCCATTCATATCGTGCAACTTTGAATTTCCTTATGCGAGACCGTTTGTTATTTCCCTCACCACGGCTTCCGTCCGAATTTCAAGGATCGTTGCCTAGAATTTGGTCCGGACACGACACAGGAGGGGAGCGGTGACCGTGCGACGGGACTTCCAGGAGCCTGCCCGATGCCGCCCCGACCTGCTCATCGGCCGCGAGGATCTGTTCGCAACAGCCCGTGACCAACTCGCCTCCGGCGGCAGCGTGCTGCTGCACGGCCCGGCCGGAATAGGGAAATCGACCGTGCTGCGGGCATTGGCCGAGGAATACGGCGCCACCGCGCGCACCGTCCTGCGCTGCTCCGCCACGGAGTCCGAATCCCACCTCCCCTTCCTGGCGCTGGCCGACCTCCTCGGACTGGTCCTCGACGACGTCTCCCCGCGCCTGCCCGCCGCCCAGCGCACCGCCCTGGAGTCGGCGCTCACCGGACGCGGCGAGTCCAGCCTCCAGCGCGACGGCCTCGCCCTGCGCCTCGCGGTGCTCTCCGCACTGCGCGTGCTCGCCGCCGAGGGCCCGGTCCTGGTGGTCGCCGACGACCTCCAGTGGCTGGATCCGGCCAGCGCCGAACTGCTCGGCTTCGCCGCCCGCCGGCTGGAGGGCACCCCGGTGCAGCTGCTGTGCGCGGTGCGCACGGAGGGCCAGGAGAGCCAGGAGTACGACCGCCATCTGCGCGCCTGCCCGCCGGACACGGTCGCCGTCCGGCTCGGCCCGCTCTCGCGCACCCAGGTGGCCCAGCTGCTCGACCACCGCGGCCACGGCGCCCTGCCCCGCTCCACGGTCCGCGAGATCCACCGCACCAGCGGCGGCAACCCGCTCTTCGCCCTGGAACTCGGCCGCGCACTCGCCGACAGCCCCACCCCGCCCCGGCCGGGCGAGCCGCTGCCGGTGCCGACCTCGCTGCGCGCCCTGGTGCTCAGCCGTCTGGACATGCTGTCGGTCGAGGCCCGCCGCACCCTGCTGGTGGCCAGCGCCGGCGCCCGCCCCACCCCGGCGCTGCTGCACGCGGCCGGCCGGGAGAACGCCGAGGCCGAGTGCGCCCAGGCCGCCGAACTCGGGCTGCTGGCCACCGAGCAGGAGGCACCGGCCGTCCGGTTCGCGCACCCGCTCATCTCCGCCGCGCTGTACGCGGAGGCGCCCGCCCAGGAGAGACGGGCCGCACACGCGGCGCTGTCCACCGCGGCCTCCGACCCGATCGAACGAGCCCGGCACCTGGCCCTCGCCACCACCGGCACCGACCCCGAGGTGGCCGCCCGGCTCGCCGAGGCCGCGGCCCTCGCCCGGGACCGCGGTGCCCCGTCGGTCGCCGCCCAGCTGGGGCTCCTCGCCGCCCGGCACACCCCCGCCGACAGCGGGCCCGGACCCGAGGAGCGGCGGCTGCAGGCGGCCGAGGACGCGATCACCGCGGGCGAGGTCGACCTGGCCCGGGACATCGCCCGCGAGGTGCTGACCCGGGCGACCGTGCCCGCGGAGCGGGTGCGGGCCTGGATCATCGTCATCGACACCGCCGGCCACACCATGGCCGAGGTCGACGCCGTCTTCCCGCAGGCCCTCGCCGACGCCGGCGACGATCCGCGGCTGCTGGCCCTCGTGCACTACCAGCTGGCGTGGCGGGCGCTGATCGTGGAGGGCGACTTCACCGAGGCCCGCGAGGCGGCCGCGCACGCCGCCGAGCTGGCCGAGCGCGGCGGCGACCGGCGCACCGAGCTGCTCTCCCTCGCCTTCCAGGCGCAGACGGAGACCCTGATGGGCCATCCGGAGGCCCCGCGGACCATCAAGCGCGCCCTGAAGGAGCCCCAGGACCCGACGGTGGCCTGCCACCACAACGGCGCGGGCAGCGCCCGGTTCCGCTGGCTGGTCATGGGCGACCAGCTGACCGAGGCCCGGGCGACGGTCACCGCCCTGCTGCGCGAGGTGCGCCGGCGCGGCTCGGTGGAGAGCGAGGTGCACTTCCTGCGCGGCCTCGCGGAGACCGAGCTGCATGCCGGGCACTGCGGCCGCGCCCTCGAACTGGCCCGCGACAGCCTCCGGCTCGCCCGGGACTCGGGCATCGGCGAGACCGCCTCGGCGATGCTCACCTCGCTCACGGAGGCTTCCGGCGGGGACGTGGACCGCGCGCTGGCCCTCGCCCGGGAGGCGGTGGAGCACGCCGAGGAGGACGGCGACCAGATGTACCTGTCCCGGGCCCTGGCCGCGCTCGGGTACGCCCAGTTGGTGGCCGGCGACCCGGCGGGCACGGTCCGCTCGCTGCGCCGGGTGCGCAGCCTGGAGCTGGGCCTCGGCATCACCGACCCGGCGCGCGGCCGCTGGCACGGCGATCTGGCCGAGGCGCTGGTCCGGATCGGTGAACCGGCCGAGGCGCAGGACGTCATCGACGCCAGCCGTGAACACGCCCTCCGGCTCGGCCGGGAGAGTGTGCTCGCCGTGCTCGACCGCGCGGAGGCCCTGGTGCGGGCGGCCCACGGCGACCAGGAGGCCGCCCTCGCCCAGCTGACGTCCGCTCAGGACCGGCTCGCCAAGCTCGGCTACGGCCTGGAGGAGGCCCGGGCCGCGTTCGCGCAGGCCCAGTTGCGCACCCTGCGCCCGGAGAGCGGCCAGCGCCGGGCGACGGCGTACGACGAGGCCACCCGGCTGTTCCGGCGCTGCCGCGCCCTGCCCTGGCTGCGCCAGGTGGACGAAGCCCTCAGCGCCCCGGAGCCCGAGCCGGCCCACGCCGTGCCGGAGGCGCTGGACGCCTTGGCGGGCCTTGCTGCGATGGAGCGTCAGGTCGCCGCCCTCGTCATGGAGGGCGCCACCAACCGGGAGATCGCCTCCCGGCTGTTCGTCAGTGTGAAGACGGTCGAGGCGACCCTGACCCGGGTGTACCGCAAGCTCGGGATCCGCTCGCGGGTCGACATCGTCCGTTTGGCGGCGGCGAGGCGCGCGAAGTGACGACGCGCCAGGTTAACTGAGCTGGACCGAGGGTAACTGAGCTGGACCGAGGGTTTTCCCTCACCCAACCCCCTAGGGGGTTCCCTCATTGGGAGCCGAGGGTTCCGGGTCCTAGCGTAAAGGGCGTGCCGCTCGCCCGGGCATACGGGGGTCGGTCCCGCGACCCCCGTGCTCTACCCACCCGCGCGACCCCCCACCGGCAACCCCCACTGAGGAGACTCATGTTCGGGCTCAGACGTGCCAGACAGACCGCCGCAACCCTGGTGGCCACAGCCGCCGCGGCGGCCACCGCGCTGATCGCCGCCCCCACGGCGAGCGCCGCACCCCAGCCCATCGTGGGCGGTACGACCACCACCACGACGGCGTACCCCTTCATGATGCAGATCACGGACGCGTCCGGCAGCCAGTTCTGCGGCGGCACCCTGGTGGCCGCCAAGAAGGTCGTGACGGCCGCGCACTGTATGGTCGGCGAGACCACCGGCAGCGTGCGCGTGGTCGGCGGCCGCACCTACCTGAACGGCGCCAACGGCACGGTCAGCCGGGTCAGCAAGATCTGGATCAACCCGGACTACACGGACGCCACCAACGGCGACGACGTGGCCGTCCTGACCCTCTCGACGGCGATGTCGTACACCCCGGCGTCGTACGTCTCCTCGTCCCAGACCGGTGTGTACGCGGCCGGCACCACGGCCCGGATCCTCGGCTGGGGCACCACCTCGGAGAACGGCAGCTCCTCCAACCAGCTGCGGACCGCGACCGTCCCGATCGTGGCCGACTCCAGCTGCAAGAGCTCCTACGGTTCGGACTTCGTCCAGACCGACATGGTGTGCGCCGGATACACGTCCGGTGGCGTAGACACCTGCCAGGGCGACAGCGGCGGTCCCCTGCTCATCGGGGGCGTCCTGGCAGGGATCACTTCCTGGGGCGAGGGGTGCGCGGAGGCGGGTTACCCGGGTGTGTACACCCGGCTGACCACCTTCTCGGACCTGGTGACCGCGCAGGTCAACTCGTGACCCGGAAGCAGAACACCTGAGCATCCCTCAGGTAGATACCAGGGGGACGTTGCGGGCCACCACGAGCGGCCCGCAACGTCCCCCTCTCCATGTCTGCGGTGCTGAGCCGTCCGGGGGGCGGCTCAGCACCGTACGACGGTGCCGAACCGGATGTCGTACGGCTCCCGGGGGTGCATCGTCGCCAGCATCCGGGCGCCCTCCGCGGTCACGTCCTCCCGCTGAGCCTTCGTCAGCGGGCCGAAGGGCTCGATGACGAGGGCGTCGCCGTCCAGCGTCCACAGGCCGGCCAGGAAGCCGTCGACCAGGAGAGTGCGGTGGGCCTGGTTGCCCTGCCAGCTGCGGCCCCGGTACTCGGGCGGTACGACGCGGGTGCGGTCGGCGTGGGACAGCAGGAGGTTGTCGAATTCGGGGAGGAAGCGGGGCGGGGCCGGGGTTTCGGGGTCGGGGCGGGGAGCGTCGGGCAGGTCGAACAGTTCGACCCCGTGCACGTCCCGGAAGGTGAGGAGCTGCGGGCGCAGGCGTTCGAAGGCGTCCCTGAGCCGGGTGAGTCCGGCCCAGGTCTGCATGTCCTTGACGGAGGCGGGGCCGAACGCGGCGAGGTAGCGCAGGACGACGGCATCCGGCGCCGGGGCCGGCTCGGCCGGGCGGCCCAGCCAGTGCTCTGCGGTGGTGAGGGCGACCTGTCCGCTCCGACCCCACAGGCCGCGCGGGGTCACCTGGACCAGGGGCAGCCGGCAGCGGGCGGCGACGGCGAGGGACTGCGGGTCGGCGTCCGGCCACTCGGCGCCCAGCGCCGTACGCAGCTGGGCCATGGTCCGCGGCTCGGCCTCGACCAGCTCCCGGGCGAGCGCGGCCAGCCGGTCGAGGTCGACTCCGGCGAGGCCCGTGCGGAAGGCGGCCAGCTCCCGGTCCCGGGCGGGCTGGACCAGCGGCCTGAGGGTCAGGCAGTCCTCGGCGGTGTGGGTGTGGAGGGTCGAGCGCACGGTGACGATCCGGACGGCCTCGCGGGCCGCCATCGGCCCGGAGAGCCGCTCCGGGGCGAAGCCGTCGAGGCGCGCGGCGAGGGCGTAGTACGGGGGCTTCACGTTCTGCGCCTGGAGGCCGAGGAGGTGCCGTACGGCGTCCGTCGCGGACAGCCGGGAGCGGCGCAGCAGGAGCTGCCGGTCCAGGGTGGCGCGGTTCAGGGCGCGGGTGTCCAGAAGGGGAGCCTCGACTGCGCTGCTCTTCGTCATGCCCGCACGCTAGCGTTCCTTGCGGACACCTTCTGTCCGCATCTCTCACCGAACCCTGCACCGGTTGCGGACGCCCGGGGCGGGAGGCCGCGGCTATCCTGCACGTACCCCGCTTCGTGATCACGCCGTACGCAGGCTCGACGGAGAGGCAGCCGATGTCCGAGCGCTTCAACGGCAGAAACGGCGGCCGGAAGTCCGTCTGGCGCCGTGCCGTCACCGCGGTCCCCGCCGCCGAGACCGTCCCCGCCGCCCCGGAGCCCGTTGAGCAGGCCGAGCCGGCGAGTGTCGTCGAGGCGGCGCTGTACCGGGACGGCGTCCGTGTCTCCTCCCCCGCCACGCTCGCCGAGACCTTCCGTGAGCTGCGCGAACAGTCCTCGGGCATGGCGTGGATCGGCCTCGCCCGGCCCACGGCGGACGAACTCCTCTCCCTGGCCGGCGAGTTCGATCTGCATCCGCTCGCGGTCGAGGACGCGATGGAGGCTCACCAGCGGCCGAAGCTGGAGCGCTACGGCGACACGCTGTTCGTCGTGCTGCGCGCCGCCCGCTACCTGGACGCGCCGGAGGAGGTCGACTTCGGCGAGCTGCACGTCTTCGTCGGCCCGGACTTCGTCATCACGGTCCGGCACGGCGCCGCCCCCGACCTGTCCGCGGTCCGCCGCCGCATGGAGGACACGCCCGAGCTGCTCAAACTGGGGCCCGAGGCGGTGCTGTACGCGATCCTCGACGCGGTCGTGGACGGCTACGCGCCGGTCGTGGCGGGGGTGCAGATCGACGTCGACGAGATCGAGACGGAGGTCTTCCGCGGCGACCCGGAGGTCTCCCGCCGCATCTACGAGCTCTCCCGCGAAATGGTCGAGTTCCAGCGCGCCACCCGCCCGCTGGTCGGCATGCTGCACGGCCTGATGGCGGGCTTCGCCAAGTACGAGACGGACGAGGAACTCCAGCGCTACCTCCGGGACGTCGCCGACCACGTCACCCACATCAGCGAACGCGTCGACGGCTTCCGCCAGGCCCTCACCGAGATCCTCACCGTCAACGCGACCCTGGTCACCCAGCAGCAGAACGCGGAGATGCGGGCCCTGGCCGAGGCGGGGTTCGAGCAGAACGAGGAGGTCAAGAAGATCTCCGCGTGGGCGGCGATCCTCTTCGCGCCCACCCTGGTCGGCACGATCTACGGCATGAACTTCGACCGCATGCCGGAACTGCACTGGGCGTTCGGCTATCCGCTCGCGATCGGGCTGATGGGCGTGGTGTGCCTCAGCCTGTACATGATCTTCAAGCGGAAGGACTGGCTCTAGATCCCTGGCGCCCCATCCGGCAGAAGGTGCTCCATCAGCAGGCCGCGTGCGGCTGCCACGCTTCCTGGAAGCGGCGCCGAGCGCGGTAGAGACGGGACCGGACCGTGCCGACGGGAAGCGACAGGGTCGCCGCCATCTCGTCCTCGTTGAGACCGTAGAACCGCAGGGCCAGGACCTGGCGGTGGGGTTCGGACAGCCGGTCCAGCACGTCGTTGATGTGCACGGCGTCCAAGGAGCTGGTCAGCTGTGCCGAATCCACCTGGGAGCAGGCGGCTTCCGCCTTCAGCCGCTTGACGGTGCGGACGGCTTCCCGGGTGGTGACCGAGCGTACCCAGCCGTAGAACGCGGCCGGTTCGCGCAGTGTCCCGAGGCCCCGGTAGATCGCCAGGAGCGCCTCCTGGACGGCGTCGGAGCGGTTGTCGCGGGCTATCGGCACGCACACGCGGGTGACGTACGGGGTGATCTCGGTGAGCAGGTCGTTCATCGCCCGCGCGTCGCCGGCCTGGGCCCGGGACACCAACGCGGCGATGGAGGTGGGGGGTTCGTTCTCGGTCTTCATCTCGGAGGGGCGCTCCTCGGGCGACGCGGTGTCAGGCGGTGGCGGCGCGCTGCCGCTCGTCGTCGGACTCGGCGAGGGCGAGGAGGACCGCGTGGACCTCGTCGCACAGCTCACGCATGAACGGCCGGCTGAAGCAGGCGGTGTGGTGCGGGAACTCGACGGCGAGGCGGCCGTCGAACGAGGTGACGCAGGCCATCAGCGGACTGCGGCCGGCCTGCGGGAAGTAGTGCTCGCGGGCGGGCACGAGCCGTACGTCGGTGACGTGCGTGCCCTGCGGGAGGCGCGGGCCGGACACGGCACCCATGTTGGTGACGATGACCGTGCCGAGGTGCAGCGTCGGATGCTCCGGGACCATCGGCATGATCCGCATCTCCTGGAAGTGGTCGCCGCGGTCGAGGAAGTCCCGGAGTCCGTCGCCGACTTCGCGCGCCAGCTCCAGTACGTCGGTGTCCTCGCCCACACTCAGGGCCTGGAGGTGCGCGGTGACCGCGGCGACCACGACATCGGCGGGCACCGGGGGCGACAGACGTGACCGCAGATCGACCGGTGACATGCAGCGCAGGACGCGCGGACCCGCGCCGTCCAGGCGCCGGCGGGCGGCGAGCAGCAGGGCGGCGCCGATCAGGCCGTGCACGGACAGGCCTTCCGCGCGGGCCCGTCGACGCAGCCGGGCGGTGGGCTCGGTGTCGAGCAGCAGGCGCTGGACCTCGATGCGATGGTGCTCCTCGGGCCCTTGCCCCGGTGCCTCGACGTCGTACGGGACGACTTCGACCGGGTGGCGGCCCGCCTCCTCCACTCGCTGTTCCAGGTACTTCGCGGTCTCGGCGGCGTCCGCGTGGGGCAGCAGCGTGCTGATGGGCTCCGGGAGACGGGCAGCGGGCCGGCGTACGGCCTCCGTACCGCCGACGAACTGCCGGTAGCGGTCCCAGAGGGTGTTGAGCAGGGCGATCGCGCTGTGCCCGTCGGTGATGACGTGGTCGACGGTGAGGACGAGCAGGTGGCGCGCCCCGTCGGGGTCGCTCGCGAGCACCGCCCGGGTCAGCGGACCACCCACCGTCAGCGGGGTGTTGAGCTCCTCCTCGTAGGCCTCCGCGCCGCCGGTGCGGAGCCGCAGCCGGGGTCGCTCGGCCTTCGGGAGGAGTTCGAGGGCGTGGCCGTCGCCGTCCGGGACGATGTGCGTCAGCAGCGTCGGCTGCTCCGCCGTGACCGCCTGGAACGCCGCGGACAGGGCCGCCGTGTCGACGGGACCGTCCAGGGCACAGGACAGCACCGCCCTGCTTCGCTGGGCGACGTAAAGGTTTTCCACAGGGCACAGCAGGCGTCGCATGCACACAGCCTTTCTCCACGCCGGCCTGGCTCCGCACGAGAGCACGCCCGACGAATTTCTTTGCTCGTACTTGCCGGATTCGTCGCGTGAGTGGTCGGCTCACACGGTGAGGGAAAACGGTTTCTGGAGCGGACGGGCAGCGGACGGGACGGTGGACCGCACCGAGCGGAAACGCCGATCTGAATACAAACTGTTCACCGATTGGAAAACAGCAGGCGAACTCCTTTGTTCGCCGGCCGGAAAGGCCATTCATGACCGGGAAAGCAGGTGAGGAGGCGCCTCGGCCACTCCGTCGATTCCCCCGCCACAGCTTACGGTTCGGTTCGGATTCACTTGGTCGACGAACTCGGCACCGCCGCTCCTCCCCTGCCGGAGAAGCGTTCGGGCCTACTTGATCCCCCTGTTGTCGCACGGTCGGGAAGGCCGACGGCGGACCCCGCCGCGCCGTCCGCGCCCCGGGGGTGGTCAAGCCCCTGGGAGGTCCGTCATTCAGCCTTCCGCTCCTCGCATGCTTCCATACGGATCTTCACGAAGTTGCCTATGAACAGGGCAAGTTGACTGATTCGTGTCCCGGAGCCGCTCCGAGCTCGCGGCGCGTCGCGACTTGACACGGTCACCCTGGCGGGGAACCGCGCCGCACGGTCCGGCACGCGTGCGGGCATATGCCCGGGGCGTCGGCACCCCGTCACGCGCCGCTCCGCCCTGGAAACAAGGGGCTTCAGCCCTCCCACGCTCGCTCCGCCGCTTTGGCCGTCCACCGTCCGGCACGCTTCCGTGGCGTCGGCAACAGGGCCTCCGGCGAGGATGTCTCAAATCAATTCCCCGCCCGGGCAAAGCCGGTTGAAGCGCCCGAGAAGTTTTTCCCTGAATTTGTCCCCGGCGTCATTCGAGCCGTCCCCGGGCGCCCTTGACTGGCCTACGACCGGTCGTGCAGAGTGAGACGGCGGAAGATGATCGCCACCTGACCAGGCGATTCCCCGCGCGCGTCCTGCCGCGCGCCTTCCATTTCCCGGCCTTTCCTGTCGTATTCCCCCTTCGACAGCGCCTTGCGCGACGGCCCGACGGCCGGCGGGCGCGTCATCGGATACGGCCCATCCGTCCGCTCGGCCGGGACCGTCCAGTGATTCGTGTGAATACCGCTCGCCATTGAGGGTTGGTGCCATGTCAGTCCACGAGCACGAACGTCGACAGCTGTCGGGAGCCCAGGAGGGTCTGTGGTTCGCCGGGCGGCTGGCGGCGCACGCCGCCGCCTACAACACCGGCGAGTACGTGGAGATCCACGGCCCGGTCGACACCGGCCTGTTCGAGGCCGCGCTGCGCCGCACCGTCGCGGAGGCCGACACCTTCGCGCTGCGCTTCGCCGACACCGCGGACGGCCCCCGCTGCGCTCCGGCCGACGACCCGGGCGACTGGCCGCTGCACCGCGTCGACGTCAGTGCCGAGCCCGACCCGGGGGCCGCCGCCGAGGACTGGGTCCGCCGGGAGCTGGCGACGGCGACCGACCTCGTCTCGGGGCCGCTGTTCTCGCACGCACTGATCACGCTGGGGCAGGACCGCTTCATCTGGTTCCTGAGGGCCCATCACATCCTGCTGGACGGCTACAGCTACAAGCTGGTGGCCCGTCGCCTCGCCGATACCTACACCGCGCTCGCCGCCGGCCGCGAGCCGGAGCCCGCAGGGTTCGAGCCGGTCGCGCGGCTCCAGGCCGAGGAGGCCGCCTATCTGGCCTCGGAGCGTCACGACCGGGACCGTGAATTCTGGGCATCCCGGCTCGCCGGTCTGCCCGAGCCGGTCCGCCTCACCGACCGCACGGCCCCGCCCGAGGCGCCCTTCCTGCGGGCCACGCACGACCTCACACCGGCCCGGACCGAGGCGCTCGACGCGGCGGCGGCCCGCATCAAGGTCTCCCGCACCGACCTGCTCGTAGGTGCCATCGCCGCGTATCTGCACCGCATGACCGGCGCCGACGACCTGGTCCTGGGCCTCGCCACGATGAGCCGGCTCGGGTCGGCCGCGCTGCGCACCCCGGGCACCGCCTCCGACATCCTGCCGCTGCGCGTCACCGTCTCCCCCACCGCGCCCCCGGCCGAACTGATGCGGTCCGTGGCCGAGGAGCTGCGGTCGCTGCGCCGACACCAGCAGTACCGGGGCGAGTTCGTGCGCCGCGACCTGGGTCTGCTGGGCGCGGGGCGGCAGCTGCACGGACCGGTGGTCAACATGGTCCCCTTCTCCGAGGACCTGACCTTCGACGGGCATCCCTCGACCTCTCACCACCTGTCCGGCGGCGCGGTCGACGACCTGCAGATCAGTGTGCGTCCGGGAGCCGAGGCCGGTGGCCTGTGGCTGGCCTTCGACGCGAACCCGGGGGCATACGAGCAGGCCGAACTGGACAACCATCTGCGGCGGTTCCTCCTGCTGCTGGACCGGCTCACCGCCGACGAGGCGCCGTCGGCGCTCGCCGACGTCCCGCTGCTGCTGCCGGGCGAGGAACCGGAGACCCGGCCCCGGCGCACGTACACCGTCACGGGCACCCTCACCCGGCGTTTCGAGGAGCAGGCGGCGCGTGTCCCGGACGCCGTCGCGGTGACCTACGAGCAAGAACGCCTCAGTTACGCCGAACTCAACACGGACGCCAATCGGCTGGCGCGGCTGCTCGTCGGGCACGGTGCGGGACCGGGCAAGGTGGTCGCGCTGGCGCTGCCGCGCGGGACGCGCCTCGTCGTGGCGCTGCTCGCCGTGCTGAAGACGGGTGCCGCCTATCTGCCGCTGGACACCGGTCACCCGGCCGAGCGGCTGCGGCTGGTAGCCGAGGACGTGCCGCCGGCCGTGCTCGTCACCGACACCGAGACCGCCGGGGCGCTGCCCGCGATACCGGCGCCGACCGTCGTCCTGGGCAGCCCCGAGACCGACGAGGATCTCGCCGCACGTCCGGCCGGCGACCTCGGCGACGCGGACCGCACCGGCCCCACGGGCGCGGACGACATCGCGTACATCATCCACACCTCCGGGTCCACCGGCCGCCCCAAGGGCGTCCCCGTCCCGCACTCCAACGTGCTGCGGTTGTTCGAAGCGTCCGCCGAGCACTTCGACTTCGGCGCGGACGACGTGTGGACGCTGTTCCACTCGTACGCCTTCGACTTCTCCGTCTGGGAACTGTGGGGCCCGCTGCTGCACGGCGGACGGCTCGTCGTCGTGCCGTACGCGGTCAGCCGCTCGCCGCGCGAGTTCCTGCGGCTGCTGCGGGACGAGCGGGTCACGGTGCTCAATCAGACGCCGTCCGCGTTCGAGCATCTGATGCAGGCGGATCTGGCGGGCGAGCACGCCGAAACGGCGCTGCGCTACGTCGTGTTCGGCGGTGAGGCGCTTCGGGCCGAGCGGCTGCTGCCGTGGGCGGGGCGGTACGGACTGGACGCGCCCGCGCTGGTCAACATGTACGGCATCACCGAGACGACCGTTCACGTCACCTTCCAGCGCCTGACCCGCGCCCACCTGGACGATCCACGCCGGCCCAGTGTGATCGGCGCTCCGCTGGCCGACCTGTGCGTCCACGTGCTCGACGCGGCACTCCGGCCGGTTCCGCCCGGGGTCACCGGCGAGATGTACGTCTCGGGGGCGGGTCTGGCTCCCGGCTACCTCGGACGGCCCGAGCTGACCGCCGAGCGGTTCGTCGAGGACCCGTTCGGCCCGCCCGGCGCGCGGATGTACCGCACCGGCGACCTCGCCCGGCGTACGGCCGACGGCATCCTGGAGTACAGAGGACGCTGCGACGAGCAGGTGAAGATCCGCGGGTTCCGTATCGAACCCGGCGAGATCCAGGCCGTGCTCGCCGAGCACGCGGAGGTCGCCGCGGCGGCCGTCGTCGTACGGCGGACCGCGGACGGAGACCCGCAGCTCGTCGCCTACGCCGTACCCGTCGAGGGACACCGCCCGAGCCCCGCCGGTCTGCGCGCCCATCTCACCGAGCGGCTCCCCGGACACATGGTCCCGGCCGCGTGCGTGCTGATCGACGCGCTGCCGCTGACCGCGAACGGCAAACTCGACGTGCGGGCCCTGCCCGAGCCGGACTTCACCGACGCCGCCGCGGGACAACGCCCCACGACGATCGAACAGGCCCTGGTCTGCCGTCTGTTCGCCGAGGTTCTGCGGCTGCCCGAGGACTCCGTGGGCGTGGCCGGGAACTTCTTCGACCTGGGCGGACACTCCCTCCTGGCGGTACGGCTGCTGGCCCGGCTGCGTGCGGAGACCGGCCGGGACATCCCGATGGCCGTGCTGTTCGAGACGCCCACGCCCGCCGCGCTCGCGCTGCGGCTGCAGGAGCAGTCCGACGCGGCGGCCAGGCTGCCCGCGCTGGAGGCGGCGGCGCGTCCCGCGCGGGTACCGCTGTCGTTCGCGCAGGAGCGGATGTGGTTCCTCAACCGGCTGGACGGTGCGTCGGCGACGTACAACATTCCGCTGGTCGTCCCGCTGGAGCACGACGTCGACGTGGCGGCGCTGCACGCGGCGCTCGCCGATGTCATGGACCGGCACGAGAGCCTGCGCACGGTGTTCGCGGACGACGGTGACGGTCCGCACCAGCGGATCCTGCCGCCCGGGACGCTGCGTCCGCAGCTGCGGATCGTGGACTGCCCGGCCGAGGAGGTGGACGCGCAGGTCATCGCGGCGGGCCGGCATCGTTTCGACCTGACGAGGGAGAGCGCGCTGTGGGCCGCGGTCGTCGGCACCGGGGCGCGCCGCACGCTGCTGCTCGTGCTGCACCACAGCGCGGCCGACGGCTGGTCGCTGCGGCCCCTGGCGGAGGATCTGGGCGCCGCCTACGAGGCCCGCAGGGAGGGCCGGGCGCCGCACGGGAAGCCGCTGCCGGTGCAGTACGCCGACTATGCGCTGTGGCAGCGCGGGGTCCTGGCCCCCGCGCCCGAGGGGCCCGGCCGGCTGGAGCAGCTGACCGGATTCTGGCGCGAGGCCCTCGCCGGGCTGCCCGCGGAGAGCACCCTGCCCGTCGACCGGGCCCGCCCTGCCGTGGCCTCCGGTGCCGGCGCGAGTGTGTCGGCGACCGTGGACGCGGAGCTGCACGGGCGGCTGATGCGGCTGGCGGAGGCCGAGGACGCGAGTCTGTTCATGGTCCTGCACGCAGCGGTGGCCGCGGTGCTGTCGCGGTGGGACGCCGGCACCGACCTGGTGATCGGCACGCCGGTGGCCGGACGCTCGGAGGCCGCGCTGGACGACGTCATCGGGCTGATCACCAACACCCTCGTGCTGCGCACGGACACCTCGGACGACCCGGACTTCCGTGAACTGCTCGCGCGGACACGGCGGTTCGACCTCGCGGCCCTGGACCACCAGGATCTGCCGTTCGACGTGCTCGTCGACGACCTGAACCCGCCCCGGCACCCGGCCCGCCATCCGCTGTTCCAGGTCATGCTGGCCCTGCAGAACAACGAACCGGCACTGCTCCGACTCGACGGCCGGCAGACGCCGCTGCGGCCCACGGCCACCGGCACCGCCAAGCTCGACCTCTTCGTGGACGTCCTGGAACGGCGTGACGAGGGGGGCACGCCCGGGGGCCTGGACCTCCATGTCGAGTACGCCACCGACCTGTTCGCCCCGGAGACCGCCGCCCGTTTCACCGAGGCGCTGTCCGCCGCCCTCGATGCCGTGTGCGCGGATCCGGCGCTGCGGGTGAGCGACCTGCCCGCGCGGGGATCGCAGCCGCAGGGCCGGCCCGCCGACCTCGCCACCGTGGCTCTGGAGGTGGCCGGTGTGCGTGACGCGGTCGCGCTGCCGCCCCGCGACCCCTCCGATCCGCCGTCGCTCTACGTGGTGCCCGGCCGGGCCGGACAGGTGGCGCAGACCCTCGACGCGGCGCGTGTCACCGCCGTGAACGGGCTGCCGCGCACCCCGGACGGTGCCCTGGACATCGATGCCCTGCGCGCCCTGCCCGCCGTCGACCGCACGGCCGCCGCCCGTTGGCAGCGGGAGCTGGAGCGGCTCACCGGAGTCCGCGAGGCGACGGTCGAACCGGAGGACGTTCCCGAGGAGTTGGGCCGGATCCACGCCGGGCCGCCCCGGCCCGGGACCCAGCCGGAGGCCTCCCCCGAGGCCACGCCCCGGACCGACCGCGTCCCTGCCCTCAGCGAGGGCCCTCTCCTGCCCGAGCCGTCCGTCTCCGGCTGGGCGGAAGCCCTCACCCGCGCGGCGACCACGCCGCACGGCGAGATCGTGCACGTGCGCGCCGACGGCAGCGAGACCCGCCGCAGCTACGCCTCACTCGCCGAGGAAGCCTCGCGCGTCCTGGCCGGACTGCGGGACAAGGGGCTGCGCCCCGGCGATCAGGTCATCCTCCAGTGCTCGGACACGGAGGACTTCGTGGCCGTGCTGTGGGGCTGTGTCCTCGGCGGGTTCGTGGCCGTGCCCCTGACCGTGCCCACCTCCTACGCCACCCCCTCTGCCGCCGTCACCAAGCTGGAGGGCATCTGGCGGATGCTGGACCGGCCGTGGATCGTCGCCTCGCCGCCGGACGCGCCCGGCCTGCGGGAGCTGGCCGAGCGGGACGGCTGGACGGGGCTGCGGCTGGCGACCGCCGACGCGCTGCGTGAGGCGCCCGAGGACCACGACTGGCACGAGGCGGCACCGGACGACCTGATGCTGATGCTGATGACCTCGGGCAGCACCGGGCTGCCCAAGGCCGTGCGGATCACCCACCGGGGCGTGCTGACCCGGTCGGCGGCCACCGAGGCGATGAACGGCCTGGGCGAGCACGACGTCAGCCTCAACTGGATCCCTCTGGACCATGTGACCGGTGTGGTGATGTTCCACCTGCGGGACGTGTATCTCGGCTGCCGGCAGATCCATGCGCCGACCTCCTGGATTCTGCAGGATCCGCTGCGCTGGGCCGACCTCGCCGACCGGCACCGCGTCACCGTCACCTGGGCGCCCAACTTCGCCTTCGGGCTCTTCGCCGAGCAGGCCCACCGGTTCGAGGGCCGCGCCTGGGACCTGTCGCCGATGCGGCTGGTGATGAACGCCGGCGAGGTCGTCGTGGCCTCGGCCGCGCGCCGCTTCGTGCACGTGCTGCGCCCGTTCGGGCTGCCGCAGGACGTCATGCACCCCGGCTGGGGCATGTCCGAGACCTGCTCGGTGGTCACCGACAGCGTGCTGCCCGCCGAACCGCCGGGCCACGACGAGTCGTTCGTCAGCTGCGGGCTGCCCTATCCCGGGTTCGCCATGCGGATCGTCGACGACCGGGACACCGTCATGGCCGAGGGCGATGTCGGACGGCTCCAGGTGCGCGGGACCTCGGTGACCCAGGGCTACTACGACAACGCGAAGGCCAACGCGGAGTCGTTCACGCAGGACGGCTGGTTCGACACCGGCGACCTGGCCTTCCTACGCGACGGCGAGCTGTACATCACCGGCCGGGCCAAGGACGTCATCATCGTCAACGGCGTCAACCACTACAGCCACGAGATCGAGGCCTGCGTCGAGGAACTCGCCTGTGTGGTACGGAGTTTCACGGCCGCTGTCGCCGTCCGCTCCGACCCGTCCGCGACCACCGACGAACTCGCCCTCTTCTTCCACCTGGCCGAGGGCCACGCCCCGGCCGCCGCGCTGCGCGAGATCGGCGGCAAGGTGACCCGGGAGATCGGCGTGAGCCCCGCCTTCCTGATCCCGGTCGGTACCCAGGACATCCCGAAGACCGAGATCGGGAAGATCCAGCGCACCAGGCTCCGCAAGGCCTTCGAAGCGGGCGACTTCGACGCGGCGGTCCGCGAAGCGCAGGTGCTGCTCGGCAGTGCGGCCACGCTGCCGGACTGGTTCCTGCGGCCGGTGTGGCAGCGGGCCGACGCCCTCCGTCCGCCCATGGGAGCGGCGGGGCGGCACGTCCTCCTACTGGCCGGGGGCGATCCCGAGGCCACCGCACGCGTGACCGGACGGCTGCGGGCCGAGGGCGGGCTGTGCACGGTGCTCACCGACGGTCAGGCGTACGAGCGGATCGACGCCGCCACGTACCACGTACGGCCCACGGAGGTCGACGACTTCGCCGCCGTGCTGGAACGGCTCGGTGCCGACGGGCGCGAGGTCGACGCCGTGATCCGCCTGGGCTCCGCCGGCGACACAGACCCCGCCGAGTCGCTGCTGGCCCTCGTCCGTGCGCTGATCGACGCACACGATCCGAAGCGCCCGCTCCCGCTGCTGTTCGCCACGGCCGGCGCGCACGCCGTGACGCCCCTGGACCGGCCGCGCTGCGACCACGCCACGACGGTGGGTCTGCTCAAGTCCCTGCGCGAGGAACACCCTTGGCTGCGGAGCGTCCATGTCGACCTGGCGCCGGACTGGGACGTGGACGCGCTGCTCGCGGAGCTCACGGCCACACCCGTCGAGGCCGAGGTCGCCCACCGTGACGGGCTGCGGTATGTGCGCCGCCTGGCGCCCCTGCCCGACCCGCTGCCGCGCACCCAGCCGTCCACCGCCGGGTTCCATCTCGTCAGCGGCGGTCTGGGCGGTGTCGGCGTCGAGATCGCCGAGCATCTGCTGAAGACGCCCGGAACGAGGCTGCTGCTGCTCGGCCGTGGTGCGCCCGGCGAGGAGCTGCGGCGGCTCGCACAGCTCGGGGAGGTGCGCCATGTGCGGGCCGACGTCACCGACACCGCGCAGGTGCGCGCCGCCGTAGCGGAGGCGGCCGAGGCCTGGGGTGTGCCCCTGACCTCGGTGCTGCATCTGGCCGGTGCCTTCGACGAACGGCCGGTGCGCGAGCTCGACACGGAGAGCTGGCGGGCGGCCCTGGACGCGAAGGTCCGCGGCGCCTGGGCACTGCACGAGGTCGCGGCGGAGCACCCGGTCGACTCCTTCGTCACCTTCTCCTCCGTCAACGGCTACTTCGGCGGCGCCATGAACTCCGCGTACGCGGCCGCCAACGCCCTCCTGGACGCGCTGGCCGTGCACCGCCGTCACCTGGGGCTGCCCGGACAGAGTCTGGCGTGGAGCATGTGGCGCGAGCGCGGCATGAGCCGGGGTTACGGTCTCACCTCGCTGACCGAGGCCCGGGGCTACCGTGTTCTCGACCCGGCGGCGGCGCTGCGCTCGTTCGACCTCGCGCGTTCCCTGGACGAGCCGCACGTACTGATCGGAGCGGACCGTACGGCGCCGTGGGTGCGCAGTCATGTCGTGGGCCCCGTACGGCGGGTGCGACGGCTTGCGGCGAGGGTCGCCCTCGACGAGGGCACCGACCTCGGCGCGCTGTGCCGCGACGCCGCCCGGGGCGCGGAGGGCCACGCGTGGGTGCTGCGGTCGGCCGGCACGGCGGCCGCGGGGTCCGAAGCCCCGGATTCCGGCGAGCAGTCGCGTGGCCTGGAGACGCGGCTCGCCGGCATCTGGTGCACGGTGCTGGGCCGGGACCGGGTCGGCCGGGACGACAACTTCTTCGACCTGGGCGGCAATTCTCTGCTCCTGGTCGGCGCCCAGACGGCGATCAACAAGGAACTGGGCTGCGATCTCGGCGTGGTGGACCTGTTCGCGCATCCGACGGTGCGGGCGCTCGCCCGACACCTGTCCGACAGCGGAGTCGGCGCCACCGAGGCCGAGGCGGCACCCGCGGCGGACCGGCCCACCGGCCTGGACCGGGCCAGGCAGCAGGCACAGCGGCAGCGGGCGGCCCGCGGCGCCCGTCGCTCCGTACGGGAACGGAAGGACCGAACCGATGGCTGAGCCCACCACCCCGCCGGACGAGGAGGTGCCCGCCGTAGCCGTGATCGGCATGGCGGCGCGCTTCCCGGGCGCGGACGACATCGACGCCTTCTGGGAGAACCTCGCCGCCGGCCGGGACGCGGTACGGCCCGTCACCGACGAGGAGTTCCTCGCGGCGGGCGGCGCCCCGAAGGACCTCGAGGACCCGACCCTGGTCCGGATGGCGTCCGTGGTCGAGGGCATCGACCGGTTCGACGCGGACTTCTTCGGCATGAGCCCCGCCGAGGCGGCCGTCGTCGACCCGCAGCAGCGGCTGCTGCTGGAGACGGCGTACCACGCGCTGGAGGACGCGGGGCAGGTGCGCGAGGCGCAGCAGATCACCACGGGCGTCTACGCGGGCGCCGGCGACAGCCGCTACTACCCGGCGCACCTCCACCCCCGCTACGCCGGTCAGCCGGGATCGGTGGCGCTGGTGCACGCGGCCACCGCCAACTCGCTCGGCACGCTGGCCACCCGGATCTCCTACGAACTGGGGCTCACCGGGCCGAGTCTGTCGCTGCAGACGGCGTGCTCCACGGCGCTGGTCGCGCTGCACACCGCGTGCCAGGACCTGCTGGACTTCCGGTGCGACCTGGCGCTCGCCGGGGCGGTGTCCCTCAACCCCTCGGCGCTCCTCGGATATCGGCACGTGCCCGACGGGCCGTTCTCGCCGGACGGGCGCTGCCGGGCCTTCGCGGCGGACGCGGCCGGCACCTCCTCGGGCGACGGGGTCGGGGCGGTCGTCCTGAAGCGGCTGGAGGACGCGCTCGCCGACGGCGACCGGATCCGGGCGGTGGTGCGGGGTTCGGCGGTCAACAACGACGGGCGCCGCAAGGTCGGGTTCACCGCGCCCAGCGCGGCGGGCCAGACCGAGGTGATCCTGGCCGCGCAGGCGCAGGGCGACATCGACGCCGGCACGATCGGGCTGGTCGAGGCGCACGGCACCGCCACACGGATCGGCGATCCGATCGAGGTGGCGGCGCTGACCGAGGCGTTCCGGCAGTCCACGGACCGGCGCGGGTTCTGCGCGCTGGGCTCGGTGAAGACCAACATCGGGCATCTCGGCGCGGCCGCCGGAATCGCCGGGTTCGTCAAGGCCGTACTCGCCCTGGAGCACCGGCGGATACCGCCCAGCCTGCACTTCGGCGCGCCGAATCCGCTGATCGACTTCGCGGCCGGTCCGTTCCGGGTGCCGACCGAGCTGGAGGAGTGGCCGGATGCGGGCCATCCGCGCCGGGCGGCGATCAGCGCCTTCGGGGTCGGCGGCACCAACGCCCACGTCATCGTCGAGGAGGCACCGGCCGCCCCGGAGCCGCCCCGGCCGGCACAGACGCCCCGGCGACACGTCCTGCCGTTGTCCGCGCGTACGGCGGGCGCGCTGCGCGGTCAGGCCGAGGCCCTGGCCCGTCATCTGGAACGCCGCCCCGAACTGCGGCTCGACGACGTCGCGCACTCCCTGCGCACCGAGCGCCCGGCCCTGCGCCACCGGCTCACCGTCAGCGCCACGTCGGCGGCCGAGGCGGTGGCCGCGCTGCGCACCCCGCAGCCGCCGGTGGGCCCCGTCCCCGACGATCCGCCGCGGGTGGCGTTCCTGCTGCCCGGCGGCGGCACCCAGTACGTCGGCATGGGCGCCGAGCTGTACCGGGACAACGACGTCTACCGCGACGCCGTGGACACCTGTGCGCGCGTCCTGCGGCCGGTCATCGGCGGCGATCTGCGCACCGCCCTGTTCGAGCGGGTCGAGCCGGGCAGTGCCCCCGCCTTCCTCGCGCTGATCGTCACCGAGTACGCCCTGGCCAGGACGCTCATGGAGCAGGGCGTGCGGCCCGATGCGCTGATCGGGCACTCCCTGGGCGAGTACACGGCGGCCTGTCTGGCCGGGGTGATGGAGCTCGACGAGATGTTGCCGGTGGTCGCCGAGCGCATCCGGCTCATCGCCTCCTGCGGTGGGGCCACCGTCGGCGTCGCCGCCCCGGCGGACGCCGTCGCCCCGCTGCTCGGCCCGGACCTGTCGCTGGCCGCCGTGAACGGGCCCGCGGCCTGCACGGTCGCCGGCCAGGCCGAGGCGGTGGCCCGGTTCGAGGCCGAACTCACCCGCCGGGACCTGCCGTTCCGCCGACTGCGCATGCCCGCCGCCGCCCACTCCCACGTCCTCGACCCGATCCTCGACACCTTTGCGGACCGTCTGCGCACCCTGCGGCTGCGACCGCCCCGCATCCCGTACGTCACCAATGTCACCGGTACCTGGATCACCGCCGCGCAGGCGACGGACGTACGCCACTGGGTCGACCACACCCGGCGGACCGTGCGGTTCGCCGACGGCATCGGCACGCTGTGGGCCGACGGACGGCCGGTGCTGGTCGAGATCGGGCCCGGTGACAGCATGACCAAGCTCGCTCGGGCCCGGCTGGAGGGCGAGGAGCCGGTGACGGTCACGACCATGCGGCATGCCAAGGCCGACGGCCCCGACGGGTTCGTCCTCGCCGGTGCGCTGGGCCGGCTGTGGGCGGCCGGGGTCGATTCGGCCCTCCCCGACGGCACGGATCCCACCGGACCTCCGCGCCGGACACGGCTGCCCGGGTACGCCTTCGACCGGCGGCGGCACTGGATCGACGCCCCGGGCGCGCGCACCGGCCCCAGGGCGGCGGAGGAGCCGAGGCACGTGGACTCCGGGGGCGGACGGATGCCCCGTCCGCTGCTCACGACCGAGCATGTGGCGCCCCGCACGGACCGGGAGCGGGCGGTGGCCGAGGTGTGGGAGGAGCAGCTCGCCATCGACGGCATCGGCGTCCACGACAACTTCTTCGACCTGGGCGGCGACTCGATGCGGGCCGTGCTCCTCGCGGGCCGGCTGCGCTCGGCCGGTGTGCTGGACGTGCCGGCCGCCTCACTGCTGGCCGCTCCCACGGTCGCCGGGCTGCTGGCGGGCGCCGACGAAGCGGCAGGCTCCCGCCGGGGCCCGTCCTCCGAGGCACTGCGCCCCCTGCTGCCGTTGCGCCGCGAGGGCGGTGAGGCGCCGCTGTTCTGTGTCCATCCCGGTGCGGGTGTCTCCTGGCGGTACACCGGGCTGCTGCCGCATCTCGGCCCGGACCAGCCGGTGTTCGGCATCCAGGCCCACGGACTCGACGGCTCCCGCCCGCCCGCGCCGGACGCCATGTCCATGGTGGCGTCGTACGTGGACCTCGTGCGCGAGGCCCAGCCCGAGGGCCCCTACCGGTTGCTGGGCTGGTCCTACGGCGGTTTCGTCGCGCACGCCATGGCCTGCGCGCTCCAGGAACGGGGCGAGCGGGTCGAGTTGCTGGCCATGCTGGACGCGCCGCAGCCGGATGGCACCCTCCACGACCCGGAGCAGGCCGAGCGGCAGGTGGCCGCGCTGCTGATGCGCGTGGCGGGTCTGCCGGTCGACGCGGACACCGCGGTCCCGGACGTCGACAGCGTGCTGGCGCGCATCGGCGAGGGCGCGGCCGACGGCACCGGACCGGCCCCCGTGACACGCGCCGAGGCCACGGCGATCGCCGACGTGATGCGCAACAACCTGCGCATCGCACCGCAGTTCGACCCCGGCGTCTACCGCGGCGAGGTGCTGTTCTTCAGCGCCACCGAGGACGCGCGCACCGACGGCTCCGATCTCGCGCTCGCCCCCGGCAAGGCGGACGCCTGGCGACCGTACGTCGACGGATCGATGACCGATCACGCCGTGCCGTGCGGCCACTACGAGATGACCGAACCCGCGCCGATGGCCATGATCGGCGCGGTGGTGGCCAAGGCGCTGCGCCCTGTCTCCGGATGAGCCCGACCCGCTTCCCGGCTCACCCGGCCCTCCCCCACCGAACGTCCAGGAGAACTCCGTGAACAAGGATCTGTTCGATCTCGGCGACGCCCCCGAACTCGGGACGGCGCCCAAGCGGATGTACGCTTCCGTGATCCGCCGCGAGCGCTACGGCGAGCCCGTCGACGCCTTCCGCACCGAGGTGGTGGACGTGCCGCCGATACAGCCCGGCCAGGTCCTGGTGAAGGTGATGGCGGCCGGCGTGAACTACAACAACGTGTGGGCCGCGCTGGGTTCGCCGCTGGACGTCATCGCCGCCCGGCAGAAGCAGGGCGCCACGGAGGACTTCCACATCGGCGGCTCCGATCTCTCCGGCGTCGTCTGGGCCGTCGGCGAGAACGTGCGCGGGGTGAAGCCGGGCGACGAGGTGGTCGTGCTGGCCGTGCGCTGGGACGAGTCCGCCGAGGACATCAGGCTCGGCGCCGACCCGGTCACCTCCTCGTCGCAGCGGGTGTGGGGCTACGAGGAGAACTACGGCTCCTTCGCGCAGTTCGCGGTCGTCGACGACTACATGTGCCACCCCAAGCCGGCCAGGCTGTCCTGGGCGGAGTCGGCCTGTTACATGGCGACGGCGGCGACCGCCTACCGTCAGCTGTTCGGCTGGCAGCCGCACACCGTCCGGCCCGGCGACCCGGTCCTGGTCTGGGGCGGTGCGGGCGGCCTGGGCAGCATCGCCATCCAGCTGGTGCGGCACGTCGGCGGGATACCCGTGGCCGTCGTCTCCAGCGAGGAGCGCGGCGAGTTCTGCGTGCGGCTCGGCGCCGAAGGCTGGATCAACCGGCGGGACTTCGACCATTGGGGCCGACTGCCCGACGCTTCCGACGAGGCGGCGATGGCCAAGTGGCTGGCGGGGGCGCGGGCGTTCGGCCGCAGGTTCTGGGAGGTGCTCGGCGAGCGCCGGGCACCGCGGATCGTGCTGGAACACTCCGGCGCCGACACCATCCCGACCTCGGTGTATCTCTGCGACAGCGCCGGAATGGTGGTCATCTGCGGCGGCACGACCGGCTACAACGGCGATGTCGACCTGCGGTTCCTGTGGATGCGGCAGAAGCGCCTGCAGGGCTCGCACGTGGCGTCACTGCGCGAGGCGCGCGAGGTGACCCGGCTGATCGACCAGGGCGCCATCGACCCGTGTCTGTCACGGACGTTCGGCTTCGAGGAGATCGGCCTCGCGCATCAGCTGCTGCACGAGAACAGGCACCCGGCCGGCAACATGGCGGTGCTGGTGAACGCGAGCGCATAGCGACCGGTACGGTCGGGGGCCCGGTGACTTCTCGTCACCGGGCCCCCGACTCGACCGTGGCATTCCACGGCAACGCGCTTCAGACCCGCTCGCGCAGCTGCTTCTTGATGATCTTCCCCGCGGGGTTCCGCGGTACCTGCTGGATGAACTCGATGCGGCGGGGCCGCTTGTAGGGGGCGAGTCTCTCGCCGAGGTGCGCGATCAGGGCCTGTGTGCTGGTGCCGTCTTCGGCGACGACGTACGCCAGCGGCACCTCGCCGTAGTCCTCGTCCGGGATGCCGACGACGGCCGCGTCCCTGACCGCGGAGTGGGCCATGAGGGCGCGCTCGATCTCGGACGGGTACACGTTCTGGCCGGCCCGGATGATCAGGTCCTTGCTGCGGTCCACGAGGTGGATACGGCCGCCCTCGTCGACGAATCCGAGGTCCCCGGTGCGGATCCAGCCGTCGAGGCGCGCTTCCTCGGTGGCCTCGGGATCGTTCCAGTAGCCCTGCATGACGCCGGGCCCGCGTACGACGATCTCGCCGATCTCGCCCCTGGGCAGCTCGTGGCCCTGGTGGTCGACGGCGCGCGCGGACATGCCCGGGATCACCCGGCCGCACGGGATGCGGGCCGTGACGTCACCGGGCGCGGGGTGCTCGTCGGGGCCGAGGGTCACGAACGGGCCGCCGACCTCGGTCATGCCGTACACCTGGCGGAAGCCGCAGCCGAGGCGGGTCACGGCGTCGGCGTAGACGTCGAGGGGCATCGGGGCGGCGCCGTAGAGGACCTCGCGCAGGGAGGACAGGTCGGTGCCGTGCGAGGCCTTCGCCTGGAGCATGAAGCGCAGCATCTGCGGGACCAGCCACATGTGGGTGGCCCGGTGCCGTTCGACGGCGGCCAGGGCACGCTGCGGCGTGAAGCCGGGCATCAGCACGATCGTGGCCCCGGCGGCCATGTAGGTCAGGGAGACGACCATGCTGCCGTGGTAGAGGGGGCAGCAGTTGACCATGACGATGTCGTCGGTGGGGCGGGATACGGCCAGCCAGCCGAGGCCGATGGCGCGGAAGGACGCCGGGTCGACAGTGACGCCCTTGGCCTGACCTGTGGTCGCGGAGGTGTGCAGCACGGCGACCGGGTCGGTGTCGGCGACCTCCGGCAGCGGGGCCGGTCCGGTGACCGTGCCGAGGGCGGTGAAGGCGGGCTTGTCCAGCGCCATGCGCAGGCGTACGCAGGCCGGTAGCGAGGTGTGCCGGTCGAGCAGCTCCGACTCGCCCAGCACCGCGACCGCGCCGGCCCGCTCGATGATCCCGGCCACTTCCGGCACGGCGAGGCTGTGGTTCAGCGGCACGAACAGAGCGCCCAGGCGGGCCAGCGCGAAGTAGCTCTCCAGGACCTCGATCCGGTCCAGGGAGAGGACGGCCACCCGGTCACCGGGTTCGATGCCGAGGCCGGCGAGGCCCCGGGCCAGCTCGGCCGTGCGGTCGTGGAACTCGGCCCAGGTGACGCTGCGGTGCTCGTCGACGAGGGCGACCCGGTCGGGGAAGCACTGGCGGTTGCGCTCCAGCAGCTGGGTCAGCCACATCACGCGCCGCCCGCGGAGCCGGCGACGGACCTCTCGGCGAGGAACCGCTCGTAGTCGCCGATGGTGCGCAGCTCCTCCATGTCGGCGGCGGTGATCTCCACGCCGGTGCGCTGCTCCACGAGCAGCACCAGCCGCACCAGGTCACCGGAGTCGATGCCGCTGCCGGCCAGCTCGACGTCGTCGCCGATGGTTTCGGCGTACTCGATCGTGCCGGTGAGTTCGACCAGCAACTCCCTGATGGTGCTCATGGCTTCCCCTTTCGTCCTGCCGCGGCCGGCGCCCTTCGACGGCCCGGGTGCCGACGCGCGCTCGCGTCCGCGTCTCACCCGGAAGAAGAGGCCCGCTCGCGTCCGCGCACTCCCCTGCGAAGCGCGTGACATGCGTCACGCGGGCAACCGGGAGGAGGCGGGATAGCGGGCCATGGCCACCGCCTCTTGTCTCAGTGAAGGTCCGTCCCCCGGGCCGTCGTCCAGGGGCCGGGGGCGGTCGCAGACGAGGGAGTGATGCAGGTGCTCGGCCAGAGCGCGCAGACAGCGGACCCGGCGTCCGTGACGCGGGGCGCCGACGTCTCGTCGGAGCAGATCTCGAAGGAGGATCCCCTCCCGCACTTCGAGGCACTCCTCGGCGCCGGCGAGACCATCGAGCCGCGCGACTGGATGCCCGACGGCTACCGCCGGATGCTGCTGCGCCAGATCGCCCAGCACGCCCACTCCGAGATCATCGGCATGCAGCCGGAGGGCGCCTGGCTGACCCGGGCCCCGTCGCTGCACCGCAAGTCGGTACTCATCGCCAAGGTCCAGGACGAGGCCGGACACGGCCTCTATCTGTACGCCGCCGCCGAGACCCTCGGCGTCGACCGCGCCGAGTTGCTGGACGCCCTCCACGAGGGCCGCCAGCGCTATGCCGCCACCTTCAACCACCCGGCGCTCACCTGGGCCGACACCGGCGCCATCGCCTGGCTGACGGACGGTGCGGCGGTCATCAACCAGGCACCGCTGTGCCAGACGTCGTACGGCCCGTACGCCCGTGCCATGCGCCGCGTCTGCCAGGAGGAGGCGTTTCACGTCCGCCAGGGGTACGACCTGATGCGCGCCCTGTGCGAAGGCACACCCGAGCAGCGGGAGATGGCGCAGGACGCGGTGAACCGCTGGTGGCTGCCGGCCGTGGCGCTGATGTTCGGCCCGCCCGACACCGTCGCGGGCGGCGCGGACGAGCGTACGGCGGCACTGGGCGCGGCCGTCTCCCGCCAGGCCATCGCCTGGGGCATCAAGCGTCACACCAACGACGAACTGCGCCAGCGCTTCGTCGACCACTGTGTGCCGCAGGCCGAACGGCTCGGGCTGACCCTGCCGGACCCGGGGATCCGCTGGAACGAGGAGCGCGGCCACTACGACTTCGGGCCGATCGACTGGGAGCTGTACCGGGGCGCGCTCGGCGACGACACGCACGTCGCCCGGCAGCGTGTCGCCCACCGGGTCGCCGCACACGAGGACGGCGCGTGGGTGCGCGAGGCGGCGGCCGCGTACGCGGCACGCACGACCGGTACCGAGGAGGAGGCGCTGTGAGCCGGGAGACCGAGGGAGCCCTGGCGTCCTGGGAGGTCTTCCTGAGGCCGCGCCGGGGGCTCGCCCACCAGCACGTCGGCTCGGTCCGGGCCGCCGACCCGGACATGGCCCTGGAGCACGCCCGAGACCTGTACACGCGCCGCGGCGACCCGCTCTCCCTGTGGGTCGTGCGCTCGGACGCCGTGCACGCGGCCTCCCCCACCGAACGGGACCCCTTCTTCGCGGGCGCCCGCCACAAGCCGTACCGCTACCCCGAGGCCTTCGCGCCGCTGGTGGAAGGAGGCGACCGGCATGACGACTGAGGCACGCGGCACCACTGCGGAATCGCTCACTTCGCGCGACCTGGCCGTGCTCACCTCCCGGCTCGGCGACGACGCACTCGTCCTGGGCCAGCGCCTGTGCCAGTGGATCACCCGCGCGCCGACGATCGAGGAGGACCTCGCGCTGTCGAACATCGCCCTCGACCTCGTCGGTCACGCGCGCGCCCTGCTGACGCTGACCGGGCGACTGGACGGCACCGGCCGCTCGGAGGACGACTTCGCCTTCGGCCGCTCGGACCGCGAGTTCGGCAACAGCCTGCTCACCGAACTGCCCGGCGGCGACTTCGCCGTGACCATCGCCCGGCAGCTCGCCTACAGCCACTACGCCGTCCTGTACTACGAGGCGCTCGCGGGCGGTGCGGAGCCCGAGCTCGCCGCGTTCGCCGCGCGGGCCGCCAAGGAGGTCGACTACCACCGCCGGCACGCCGACGGCTGGACGGTCCGGCTGGGCCTCGGGACCGCGGAGAGCACCCGGCGTATGCAGGCCGGCCTTGACCATGTGTGGCCGTACACCGGCGAGTTGTTCGAGGCGGACGAGGTGGTGACCCGCCTCGATGCCGCCGCGACCACCCCGTCGCCGGCTCCGCTCCTCGCGCCGTGGCGGGAGCGCGTGGGTGCCGTCGTACGACGTGCCGGACTGACCCTGCCCACGCCACGGTGGCAGGCGGGCGGCGGCCGGCAGGGTCTGCACACCGAGGCGTTCGGCCCGCTCGTCGCCGAACTGCAGTCGGTGCGTCGGCAGTTCCCTGGGGGGAACTGGTGACCGCACGGACACGCATGTCCCTCGACGAGGTACGGGCCCGTGTGCACGACCTCCCCGACCCGGAGCTGCCCGTCGTGAAGCTGGGCGAACTCGGGGTGATCCGCGAGGTGCGCACGGCGGCCGACGGCCGGCTGGAGGTGGTGTTCACCCCCACCTTCCTCGGCTGCCCCGCACTCTCCGCGATCATCTCGGCCATCGCCGGCGTCCTCACGGAGTGCGGCCACCCCGATGGCCGCGTCCGCCAGGTCATGACCCCCGCCTGGAGTACGGACCGCATCACGGCGTCCGGACGCCGCAAGCTCGCGGAGCACGGCATCGCCCCGCCCGGGCCGACGACCGCACCGCGGCCCGTCCGGGTCGGCTTCGGCGCGCCCTGCCCGCACTGCGGCTCCCGGGCCACCCGGCCGCACAGCGCGTTCGGCCCGACCCGCTGCCAGTCGATCCTGCTGTGCACGGCCTGCCGCGAGACGTTCCCGTACCTGGCCACAGTGTGAGGCGCCCCCGATGAACACGATCCAGGCCGCTGTCGACGCGGTGCCCACCCGGCGCCACGGCTGGTTCCCGCTCCCGGTCACCCGGCTCGAATCGCTCACCGACGACACCGTGGCCGTGACACTGTGCGTCCCGCCGGACCTGACCGGCACCTTCGCGGGCCGGCCCGGCCAGCATGTGGTCGTACGCCATCGGCGCCCCGGCGCGCAGGAACTGCGCCGCGCCTACTCGGTGTGCCCGCCGCCCATGGCCCCCGACACCTTGCGTCTGGTGGTCAAGCGCCATGCGCTTGACGGATTCGGCGCCTACGCCATGGACTCCCTGTCCCGCGGCGACATGCTCGAACTCGCGCCCCCGACAGGGAAGTTCGGGCTCCCGGACATCAAGGGCGGACACCACGTGCTGCTCGCCGGAGGCACCGGCATCACGCCCCTGGCCGCGATGGCGGCGGCGGCCCTGCGCGACTCGCCCGACTGCCGGGTGTCGTTGGTCCACGCGGTCCGTACGGCGGGCTCCGCGCTCCTGGCGGACGAACTCGCGGAGCTGAAGGACGCGTTCGTGGACCGCTTCACGGTGCTCTACGTCCTGTCGCAGGAGCGGCGCGAGAGCGAACTGTTCAGCGGGCGGATCGACGGGGAGAAGCTGCCACGGCTGCTGTCCCTGCTGGACGCGCGGCCCGATGAGACCACCTCGTTCGGCCTGTGCGGGCCCGCCGGGCTGGTGGAGACCGCGCGGACGACGCTGACGGCCTGGGGAGCGCAGTCCGCGCTGGTCCGCTGGGAGCTGTTCTCCGCCGCCGGGACACCGCCGGAGCCCGCGGCCGAGGTCGCCTCGTCCGGCGCCGAGCGGCGCATCCGCGCGGTGATCGACGGCCGTTCGACCACCGTGACCATGGCGGCGGGCGACCGCGTGGTCCTGGACGCCGTGCTGCGGGCCCGGCCGGAGGTGCCGTACGCCTGCCGGGACGGAGTGTGCGGGAGTTGCCGGGCCAAGGTCGTGGCGGGCTCGGTGGCGCTGGGCCGGCAGCAGGCCCTCGACGCCCGCGATCTCGCGGCGGGCTACACCCTGGCGTGCCGCGCCCGCCCCCGCACCGACGACCTCACGCTCGACTTCGACGTCTGACCGGCACCGGACCGGCGAGACCCGCAGCACCTTCAGGAGAGGAAGACAGCCTTGACCACCACCGGGCGACACCAGGGCAGGACCGCGCTGGTCACGGGAGGCAGCCGCGGTATCGGGCGGGCCATCAGCCGGCGGCTTGCACGCGAGGGTGCGCTGGTCGCCGTCCACTACGGGCACGACGAGGCGGCGGCGGAGCGTACCGTCAAGGAGATCGAGACGGACGGCGGCCGCGCGTTTGCGATACGCGCGGAACTGGGCGTCCCGGGCGACGCGGCCACGCTCTGGTCCGCGTTCGACCGCGAGCTGGCCGCGCACGACACGGACGCCGAACCCGGCCTGGACATCCTGATCAACAACGCCGGGATCACCCTGCCCCGGCCGATCGAGCACGTCACCGAGGACGACTACGACCACGTCTTCGCCGTCAACGCCAAGGCCCCGTTCTTCATCCTCCAGCAGGGCCTCGGCCGGCTGCGGGACGGCGGCCGGATCATCAGCATCTCGTCGGCGGCCACCCGGGTCGCGTACCCGGCGATCATCGCGTACTCCATGACCAAGGCGGCCCTGGACCACCTGACGCTGTCCCTCGCTCTCCAGCTCGCCCCGCGGAACATCACGGTGAACACGGTGGCGCCCGGCTTCACCGAGACCGAGATCAACCCGACCTTGCAGAACCCGCAGATCCGGCAGGCGCTGTCCGCGGCCTCGGTGTTCGACCGGCTCGGCACGCCGGCGGACATCGCCGACGTGGTCGCCTTCGTCGCGAGCGACGACGCCCGCTGGGTGACCGGCCAGTGGCTCGACGCGACCGGCGGCGTCCACCTCGGCCTGTAGGCCGGCCGGTTCGTTCCACACCTCAACCACTTCGAGGGGACGGCAGTCCCGAGGAGCACTCCATGAACGACGGCACGTCCGCGCTCGCGGATCTGTCACCGGACGACCCGCTCACCCAGCCGTTTTCCGGCACGAGTCCCTACGACGAGTATGTGCGCGCCTCCGTCCTCAACTCCCTTCAGCAGCCGCTGACCGAGGCCGCCGACGAGATGGGCTTTCTCGTCACGACCCAGGTGATGGAGCTGTGGTTCACGCTGATCGTGCACGAGTGGCGGGCGGCCCGGGAGGCCTTCGCCAAGGACGACCTGGACGTCGCGGCGGACGCGCTGGTGCGCAGCCGCCGCGCGGTCGAGGCGCTGATCGCTTCGTGGACACCGATCGCGGCACTGACGCCACATCAGTTCAACGGCTTCCGTGCGGCGTTCGGCAAGGCGTCCGGCTTCCAGTCGGCGATGTACCGGCACATGGAGTTCCTGCTCGGCGACAAGTCCGCCCCGCTGCTGCGGTCCCACCAGGGCGATCCGGCGGTGCACGAGGCGCTGCGCGAGTCGTTTCACGAGCCGTCGCTCTACGACGAGGTGCTGCGCTTCCTGCACCGGCAGGGACTGCCCGTGCCGGAGCAGGTGTGCGAGCGCGACGTCACGGCTCCGTACACGTCGGACCAGGGTGTCGTCGCTGCGTGGCGGCAGGTCTACGCGGGCCCGCAGCACCATCCGCTGCTCGCGCTCGGCGAGTTGCTCACCGACATCGCGGAGCGGGTCATGCGCTGGCGGTTCGATCATGTGATGGTGGTGCGGCGGGCGATGGGCACCAAGACGGGCAGCGCCGGTTCGTCCGGCGTCGCCTGGCTGGAGGCCCGTGCGAAGCGGCCCGTCTTCCCGGAGCTGTGGGCGGTGCGCGGTGACGTCTAGGGAGATCTCGGCCTTCGCCGCCGAGGAGGAACAGCGCGTCCTGAGCCTGAAGCCGGTCCTCGCACCGGTGCACGGGAAGTACGGGGACCATCCGCACCAGGTCTACGACGCCTGGCCCGCCGAGGACCCGGAGGCACCGCTGGTGCTGCTGCTGCACGGCGGGTACTGGCGCTACGACCGGATGCATCTGACGCCGTTCGCCTCCTGGCTGGCGGAACGGGGCTTCTCGGTGCTGCTTCCGGGCTTTCGCCGGTCCGGGGGAGCCGGCGGCTATCCGGCGACCTTCGACGACATCGCCCGGATCGTGGACACGCTGCCCGCCGGCCGGCCGTACGTCCTGGCCGGTCACTGCTCCGGCGGCCACCTCGCGCTGTGGTGCGCGGCCCGCCGTCTCCTGCCGGCCGACTCGCCCTGGCACACGACATCCCTGCCACCGGCCGTGCTCGCGCTGGCCCCGCTGACCGACCTGGAGGCCACCCGCCGGGACCGGCTCAGCAACGACGCGGCGCTGCAACTCCTGGGCGGGCCCGGCCTGTTCGAGGAGCGGATGCCGTACGTCGATCCGCTGACGCTGCTGAAGGGGCCGGGGACGACGGGTGTGCGGACCGTGCTGCTGCACGGCGCGGTCGACGAGGAGGTGCCGCTGTCGCAGTTCACGGACTACGCGGCGGTCCACGACGACCTGGAGACGGTCGTCCTGCCCGGCATCGGCCACTACACGCTGATCGAGCCCGACGCGCCCGGCGCGATCGCGGTCGCCGACACCCTGCGCCGCCTGGCCGCGGCCGCCGCCTCTCAGGAGCCCCACCGCCCGTGACCGCCACGCTCATCGCACAGGCCGCTGCTCTCGACGCCGCAGCGCCGCTCGCGCAGGTCCGCGACCGCTTCCTGCTCCCCGAGGGAGTCATCTACCTGGACGGCAATTCGCTGGGCCCGCTCCCAGCCGCCGTACCGCCGGTCCTGGAAGACCTCGTCCACCGCCAATGGGGCACCGACCTCATCCGGTCGTGGAACGCCAACTCCTGGTGGGAGGCACCGACACGGATCGGCGACAAGGTGGGCCGGCTGATCGGCGCGGCGCCGGGCCAGACCGTGGCGGGCGACTCGACGAGCGTGCAGCTGTACAACGCGCTCAGCGCCGCCGCGGCACTGCGCCCCGGCCGTCCCTACCTCGTCACGGATCCCGATCACTTCCCCACGGACCGCTATCTGACCGACGCGGTGGCGACGCAACTGGGGCTGGAGACGCGGCGGGTGAGCCCGGCCGACCTCGAAGGCTTCCTGGAGGCCGAAGGCGACCGTGTGGCTGTGGTCGGCCACTCCCCCGTCGACTACCGCACGGGCGAGTTGTACGACATGGCCGCGCTCACCCGGGCGGCGCACGACGCCGGGGCGCTGGTGCTCTGGGATCTGTGCCACGCGGTCGGGGCCCTGCCCGTCCGGCTCGACGCCCTGGGCGTCGACTTCGCGGTCGGCTGCGGCTACAAGTTCCTCTCCGGCGGCCCCGGCGCACCGGCCTTCCTCTACGTGGCCCGACGCCACCACGCCGACTGGCGTCCCCCGATGACCGGCTGGAACGGCCACGCCGACCCCTTCGGTCTGCACGACGCGTACGAGCCGGCACCGGGAATCGGCAGGGCCCGTATCGGCACCCCGCCGATCCTGTCACTGCTTGCCCTGGAGGCGGCACTGACCGTGTTCGACGACATCGACATGGCACAGGTCCGCGCGAAGAGCCTGTCCCTGACGCGCTTCTTCCTGGACTGCGCCGACCAGTTGCTGGACGGCTCGGACTTCGAGCGCGTCACTCCGGCCGCCCCCGAGCGCCGAGCCAGCCAGGTGTCCCTGCGTCACCCGCACGCCTACGGGCTGGTCCGTGCCCTGGAGTCCCGCGGCATCATCGGCGACATGCGCGCCCCCGACCTCCTCCGCTTCGGCGTCAACGCCCTGTACACCTCGCACACGGAGGTCCTCAGGGCGGTGGAATGCCTGCGCGAGATCACGACGACAGGGGCCTACGACCCGACGGCGACGGCCACGGGCACGGTGACGTGAGCCGTACGATCCCGGCAGGCGATCTTGCCCGGACGACCGGAGAATGAGCGTGTGGACGACACAGCCGGACGCATCCCCGACTTCATCGAGCCCCTGCGGGTGGCACCGGGTTCGCAGGTGCGGCTGGGCCGGGACTTCGACCCGCGGTACAGGGCCGGCCTGAAGAAGAAGGAGGGGGTGGAGCTGCTGCGCTCCGGGGTGGAGTTGCTGGCCGAGTACCAGGAACGGCTGGCCGCCCAGGACACCTACGGGGTTCTGCTGTGTCTGCAGGCGCTCGACGCCGGCGGCAAGGACGGAACGATCCGGCATGTGATGAGCGGCGTCAATCCGCAGGGCGTGAAGGTGAGCAGTTTCAAGGTGCCCTCCGCCGAGGAACTGGAGCACGACTACCTGTGGCGCTACGCCCGGCGGCTGCCGGCGCGCGGCGAGATCGGCATCTTCAACCGCTCCCACTACGAGGAGGTGCTCGTCGTCCGCGTGCACCCGGAGAACCTCGTCCGGCAGAAGCTGCCGGAGCGGGCCCGCGGAGCGGACGTCTGGGAGCGGCGCTACCGCGAGATCAACGACTGGGAGCGCTACCTCACCGACAACGGGTTCAAGGTGGTGAAGGTCTTCCTGAACCTCTCCAAGGAGGAACAGCGCCTCCGCTTCCTCAAGCGGATCGACCTGCCCGAGAAGAACTGGAAGTTCTCCGCCGCCGACGTCCGGGAACGGCGCCACTGGGACGACTACGAGCGGGCGTTCTCCGAGATGCTCTCCGCGACCAGTACGGCGTGGGCTCCCTGGTACGTCGTACCGGCGGACCGGAAGTGGTTCGCGCGGATCTGCACGGCCGCGATCCTCGCGCACGCCCTGAGGGACATCGACCCCCACTACCCCGAGGTGAGCGAAGAGGCGCGCAAGGAGCTGCAGGCCGCGCGGCGAGAGCTGGAGCAGGAGGCACCCTCCGAGCACGGCCGGGGCTGAGGTCCCCGGGCACGGCCGGCCGCCGGGGCCCTGATGACCGACCATGCTCACGCCGTGTCGCGGCCTGCCGCCACCCGGCCCATCGTCAGGGCCAGCCGCCGTACCCTGCGCCAGTCCATGGGCGGTGCGGCGCGCGGCACTCCGGGGCGGTGCCGCGGCACGCGGACGCGCAGGGCGCCGGGCACGAGCCGGCAGTGCACCGGGGTGGGCAGTGTCAGCGCCTCGCCGTCGACGCCGACCGGGATGTCCGGCGCGTCGGCGTCGACGACGACCTCGCGGGCGGTGACGGTGGTCAGCCCACGGCTGCGCTCGCCGCGGAGCAGCAGATCCGTCGCCTCCGCCGCGGTGCCGACCTCGACGACCAGCAGCCCCAGTGCGCCGGAGTCCAGCCGCTCCCTGCGCCCCAGCCCGGCCGAGTCGCCGGTCAGATAGGGGTTGTTGCTCACCAGGACGGCCTGGGGGCTCTCCACGGCCTCGGCGCCACCGGCGCGGACCGTCAGCCGGGCGCCGCTGTGGTGGGTCAGCAGGTCCGGCAGCATCTCGAGGGTGGTGCGGGCCTTGTCCTCGCGGTAGGCGGGGCTCTGCACGACGGCGGCGTACACGCCGAACGAGGCGTTGTTGACGAAGACCCGGTCCGCCGGCCCGCCACCCGCGCGGACGTAGCCGAGGTCGACGCGGAGTTCGACGCCGTCGGTGAGCGCGTCCAGGCACGCAGCGGGGTCCTGCCGGTCCAGGCCCAGATCCATGGCGAAGTGGTTGCGGGTGCCGGCGCTGATCACCACGAACGGCAGGTCGTGCTCCGCGGCCACACCGGCGACCAGGGCCTGGGTGCCGTCACCGCCCGCGACGCCGAGCAGGTCGGCTCCCCGCTCGACGGCCTGCCGCGCCAGCTCGGCCACGTCCTCGGGGCGGTCCGGGTCCAGCACGACGACCTCCGCGCCCAGGGCCCGGGCGCGCTCCGCCAGCCGGAACTTGTGGACCTTCCCGCCGCCGGAGCGCGGGTTCATGATCAGGAAGGGCCGCAGGGCGCGGCGGACGGGGCGTTCCGGCATGCCGTGCGAGGAGTCGTCGACGAGCGCGGCCCGGCCCGCGGAGACGGCCAGGGCCCACAGGCCGAGCGAGACCAGCACGACCCACAGCAGCCCGGCGGCCGCGTACAGCGCGAGGACGGCGAGCGGCGCGGCGATCACCAGCAGGACGGCCAGCGCCCGCGTCACCCCGGTGCGGGCCAGCATCCACCACACACCGGCCGCCGTGAGCACCAGCCCGGCCGCGCCCACCCCCACGAGGAGGACACTGCCGAGCCCGGCGAAGACCAGCAGCACCGCGACCGCCGCCGCGCCTGCCAGCAGGGCCACCCGCGCGGTCCAGCGCCTGCTCATGGGGCAACCTCCCGTCCTCGCACCGGAACCGGATGCGGGTCCCGGCCGATGCCCACCGGGTGAGCCGGCCGTCGCTGCCGGCTTCCCGCTCAGGCTACGAGGGGGCACCGGACACGGCATGTCCGACGGGACCGTCCGCGCGCGCTCGCCGTGCCGGTGGGAATGCTGCGACCCTGTCCGGTGTCGATTCCGGTGATCGACACCTACCAAGGAGCTGAGATGACCGAGGCGTTGGTGCTGGGCGGCGGTGGCGTGGGCGGGATCGCGTGGATCACGGGGCTGTTGGCCGGGCTCGCCGACACCGGGCAGGACGTCACCGGGGCCGGTCTGCTGCTCGGGACCTCCGCGGGCTCGACCGTCGCGGCACAGGTGGGCAGCGGGCTGGGGCTCGAGGAGTTGTACGCCCGGCAGGTGGATCCCGCCTTGCAGGCCGCCGAGATCATGGCCGAGATGGACCTGGAGAGGTTCGCCGCGGAGATCGGCGCCGCGACCGGCTCCGCCGCCTCGGTCCCGGAGTTGCGGCGCGCGATCGGGCGGGTGGCCCTGGCAGCGCGGACCGTGCCGGAGCCGGAGCGGCGTTCGGTGATCGAGTCGCGGCTGCCGTCCCACGGCTGGCCGGGGCGGCCGGTGAAGGTCGTCGCCGTGGACGCCGAGAGCGGCGAGGCGCGGGTCTTCGACAAGGACTCCGGCGTGCCCCTGGTCGACGCCGTCGCCGCGAGCTGTGCCGTACCGGGTGTGTGGCCGCCGGTGACGATCGACGGGCGCCGGTACGTCGACGGGGGTGTGCGGTCCATGGCCAACGTCGACTACGCGGGCGGCGCGGACCGGGTGCTGGTGGTCGTGCCGATGGGAACCGTCGAGCCCTTCCCCAGCGAGCAGCCGATGGAGCGGGTCGTGGCGGAGCTGCGCGGCCGGGGCGTCGAGGTCGTGGTCGTCGCGCCGGACGAGGCGTCGCAGGCGGCGATCGGCGACAACCCCCTGGACCCGGCCACCCGCCGCCCGGCCGCGGAGGCGGGGCGGGCGCAGGGGCGGGAGCTGCGGCTTCCGTGGGGCCGGGACTGAGCCGACCGAAGCCGTGGATCCCGCACCGGCCTCAGAGCCTGTGTCATATCCCCGGCCGGGCGCGCGACGTCTGGCACGCACTCCCCCACTGCCTTAAGGGCGTGGGGGGACCCCCAGCCGCGTTGCCGAACCACCCACGTGGCTCCTCGCCCACGCTCGGCTTCGCTCGCGCGGGGGCACCCCCATCGAGGGCGCTCCGGCGCCTTGCGATCGCACGCACCAGACGCCGCGCGCTGATCCGACCGGGGATATGACACAGGCTCTCAGGGGCTGCGGTCGCAGACCGACGGCAGCCAGTTCAGTTCCTCGTCGCTGCTGACGCTGTCCAGATGCGCCAGCAGGTCGTCCAGCTGGCGCGGGTCGGCGAGGAAGTCGATGGTCGCCTGGGCGAAGGCGTCGCGGACCGAGGGCGGCATGGCGTCGGAGGCGTCGAAGCAGTGGACCGCTGTGCGGTCCAGCAGGGTGCGGGCCAGGGTGCCGTGCCAGGAGCCGCCCGCGTCGGCGCCCTGCCGGGCCCTGGTGTCCACGGTGAAGCCTGCCTCCTTCGCGGTCCAGGCCTGCTGGGCCTCGGTGGAGGCCAGGTAGCGGATCAGCTGCTGCGTCTCCGGGGTGCTGTGCAGCAGGGCCACCAGGTCGCCGGAGACCTCCCAGGTGTCCTTGGCGGCGGCGCCGGGGACCAGCTCGGAGGAGTGCCGGTAGCGGCCGCGCGCGTCCTTCCAGGGCTGGGAGCTGCGGACGAACGACGCCTGGTGCTCCAGGCTGCACTGCCGCTGCGCGACCAGCTTCGAGGCGTCCTGGTAGTCGGTCTTCAGCGCCCGTGCCACGAGGTCGGGGTCCGCTCCCGCGCCGACCAGCTTCTGCCAGGTCCGCCAGGCCCGTACCACCTCCTTGGACTGCCAGGGCAGCAGGCCGCGCGCCCACCGCTGGTAGGTCTGCCAGCCGGACTGCTGGAGCAGGATGTCCTCGATCCAGTCCGTGCCGGGCCAGCCGCTGGTGGCGCCGGAGCCCATGCCCAGGCACCACTGCCCGGGCCGGTCCCTGGCCTCCTTCAGCTCCTGGTCGGTGGTGCGCTCCGGGTACCAGACGATGCTCTTGACGTCGGCCTTGAGCGGGAACCAGTACACGTGCCCCTTCAGCCGCGTGGCCCAGGACGTGCCGAACGCGCCCTTGGGGAGGAGGTCTTCGACGGGGAGGAGCTGTGTCCGCTCCGCGTAGTCGGCGAGTTCGCCCGGGCCGGTGAGCACCACGACGTCGGGGGGCGTGCCCGCCTCCGTGTCGGCGCTGAGCACCTGGCTCTCGGCGGAGCTGCCCTGGTAGTCGACGCGGATGTGGTACTTCCGCTCGAAGGGCTCGATCACCGCGTCCTGAAAGTGCCGTTCGTCGTCGCCGGTCCAGTTGGCCAGCAGGGTGACGGTCGGTTCCTGCCCGAGCACCCGTACGACCACCACGGCGGCCAGTACGGCGAGGCAGCCGGCCACCACGGTGACCACCCGCACGAGGCGGCGGGAGGGGCGGCGCCGCGGGCCGGGGGCGGCCGTCGCCGAGCCGTTGCCGGGGGCGCTCACCGGGGCCTGAACCGGTAGTCGTTGATGTGCTGCCGCAGTCCCGTCTCGGCCAGTGCCATGAGCAGGACGCCTCCTATCACGATCCACACCGAGGCCGCGGCGCGGAAGCCGGTGTGCGCCAGGTACGCGGCGGTCTGCTGCCCCGCGTCGGGAATGGCCGGGCTGGGCTGGGTACGGACGAGCAGGTCACGGGTGTCGGCCATGCCCAGGTGGGTCCACACCGTGAACGCCACCAGGGCCCCGAAGCCTGCGGCCAACAGGGCTCCGGTGGCGATGAGTTGGCGGTTGTACCTGCGCCGGAACCGGTGGCGCAGGAAGAGCTGGGTCTCCACCAGGGCCGCCCCGAGGGCGAGGACGAGCAGCGCGGCCACGCTCCAGCCGAGCCACAGCAGCGGCCCGAAGGAGGTCTGCCGCGCGACCGCGGCCAGCTGTTCGCGCTGCAGCTCCTTCAGCCGGGCCTCGATACCGGAGTCCTCGGCCCTCAGGATGCTGGTCGCATAGCTGAGGTAGGCCTCCCGCAGCACGCTGCCCTCGGGTTCCACCTGGGCCTTCAGGACCATGGCGGTGTACCCGGTGATCAGTCCGGAGACCGTCTGCACGGCCTGCCGGCCGGCCGGGCCGCCCACGTCGTCGGCGGCGGCGAGGTTGACGCTCTGCGCGGCCACCGAGATCTGCTTCTGGAACTCGCTGAAGGACTGGGGCGCCCCGGTCGCGTCCGCGTGCGCCGCGTCGAGTGCGTACAGCGCGGTGTCGATGGCCAGGACGGCGGGGGCGCTGGAGGTGCGCAGCGGGTTGGCGTCGCCGTGCACACCCTCGTAGGACAGGAACAGGGAGAGGGTGAGCAGGGCCGACAGGGCCAGCAGCAGCCGGCGGCGCACGGACAGGTCGTGGGCGGTCGTACTGTCCTCGTCCGGCGGCCGCCGCCCGGCGCCCAGGAGACGGCCGAGGAAGCGGGGCAGGGGGGCGGCGTCCCGCAGCCGTGTACCCGCCCCCGTGTCGGCCTTCACAAGGTTCACCGGGCCCCCCTCAGCAACCGCCCGCAGTCGCCCCCGCAGTACACGGAGTCCGCCGGGCCGATCCACCCGCAGTCCGGGCACGTGATCAGCTCGTCCGCACCGGACGGAGCGGGGTCGACGCTGCCGGGCGGGGCCGGCGGGCCCTGGGCCGGCGGACCGCCGGCCGGCTGCTGGGGCGGTGTGGTCATGGCGCTGGAGAGGATCAGGTGCTGCCAGTCGACGTCCTTCAGGCCGTCGCGGACCCGGCCCGTGCCCGGCTCGGCCTCGATCCGGCGCAGCGAGCCGAGCAGGTGGGCATCGCCCAGTTCCCCGGCCAGCGCCAGCGCCCGGGCCAGCTCGCGGTCCGCCTCCGCCCTGCCCTCCGCACGGCGCAGCCAGGCCCGGTACGCCCGGGCCACTGCGGCGCTCGCCTGCTGGTACAGCTCGTGCCGGCGGACCCCGGGATGCTGCCGGGACGCGTCCAGCGGGTTGTCGGTCCAGCGCACCAGAACCGGCTGCGGTGCGGGCAGCCGTACGGTGCGCCCGAAGTCGGGTACGACCACGTCCACGGCGGCGAGCTGGAGGTCCTCGTCGATCTCGCGGCCGGTCGGGTCGGCGGTGAGCACGACCTGGAAGTGCCGGATCTCCTCGCCCCAGGCGCGGGTGACGTACTCGGCCCCGCGGTCGCCGAACTCGGCGCCGGTGGCGAGGAGTTCCTGCTCGCTGGGGACGACCTGCTTGACCTGGCGAATCACCGTGCCGGGGGTCGGGGTGAGCTTGATGCGCAGCTCGGGGACGGCCGTGCCGAGCAGTCCGCTCACCAACTCCTCGTAGGCGGCGGGCAGTTCGCTCTCCCGGCGGACGGCGCCGGCCCGTCCGTGCAGCCGCCGGGTGATCTTCAGGAGCAGTTCGGCGTCCCAGTCGTCGCCGATCCCCCACGCGTCGCAGACGAACCGGCCGTCGCAGGCCTCCAGGGCGGTGTCCAGGCGCATGGCGGCGCGGTGGTCGTGCTCGTTGCGTCCGTCGGTGAGCAGCAGCACGTGTTTGACGGGCGCGGACTGTTTGCTCAGCAGCCGCCGGGCCAGGTCGAGCCAGTGGCCGATGGCGGTGCCGCCGTCCGCGTCCAGGAGCCGTACGGCGCGTTCGGCGGCCTGGCGCTCGGCGGGCCCGGCGACGGCCATCACCTCCCGTCCGGGGCCGGGGTGGACCACCGTGGCGTCGAACCGGCCGGAGAGCACCGCGAACGCCGTCCCTTCCGGCAGCAGCCGGAGGGCGGCGACCGTGGCGTCCTTGGCGGCGTGCAGTTTGGTGTCCGGGTGGAGCATGGATCGGGAGGTGTCGACGATCAGCACCTCGGCGAGGGCGGGCCCGGACCCGCGGGCGGCGCCGGCGGCGAGGCCCGGGGCGCCGTTGCTCCTGACCCCGATCTCCAGGATGGCGTGCATCTCCCGGTCGCGGGGCTGCCCGCCCGCCGTGGACACGGCGGGCAGTTCCTTCTTCTGGCCGACCGCGAGGGTCACCTCGACCTCCGCGGCGCTCCCGGCCACGCTCATGGCTGCGTCCCCCTCGCTTCCCTGTCGGGCTTCCCTGTCGGCTGGTGCGTTCTCCGTACGGCTCAGAACGTGGTCATCGGCCGTACGGCGTGGGCCAGATCGAGCAGCCGGCCGTGTTCCCCGGCGGTGCGCGCCTGGGCGGCCAGTTGCCTGAAGGACTGCTCCAGCAGCGTGCGCAGGGCGTCCTCGGTGCCGGATCCGAGTAGGTCGCCGGTGGGGAACCCGGACCCGTGGCCCTGGTCCGGGCGGCGGTGCAGGACGTTCTCGCGGACCTCGGCGACCAGCCGGGCCCGGGTCTCGCCGTCGGCGGCGCCGCCGTCCAGGTGCAGTTCGGGCAGCCGGCGCTCCGCGTCCCGCAGGTCGGCCGCCGACGGGGCGTCGCCGTGCAGGATGCCGGCGCGGATCCGGACGGCGGCGATGCGGGCGGCGTCGTAGTGGCGGGAGGTGGCGGGGACGTCGTCGAGGACGTGTACGGCCGCGTCCCGGTCACCCGTGGCCAGGTGGCCGCGGGCCAGGCCGAACGCGGCGGCGGTGTGGGCGAAGTCCCGGGCCCACACGGCCTCGTAGAACCGCATCGCGCGGGCCGTGCGCCCCTCGCCGCCGTGTTCGGCGCAGTAGCCGAGGGCGAGCTTCGGCACGTACTCGCCGGGCAGGGCCCGGTAGACGGCCTCGAAGCAGCTGCCGGCCTGCCGTACCTGGGCCCTGCTCAGGTGGAGCACGCCGCGATGCCAGGCGATGCGCCAGTCGTGGGCGGCGGCGCGTTCGCCGAGCTGGGTCTCGGCCTCGGCCAGCCAGCTCTCCGCCTCGCCCTGCTCGCCCCGTCTGAGGTAGGCGCGGCACAGCCACAGCGCGGTCTCGGGGGTGCCGAGGCGGGATTCGCGGGGCCACTGCCGGGCGACCCGGTCGGGGGCGTCGGGCGGAAAGGTGTCGAGCAGCAGGGCGGCGCCGTCGTCGGGGTCGGGGACCGGCTCCGGGAGGGCGCCGGCGACCTCGGCGGCGGCGGGCGGGGAGACGTCGAGACCGGCGGGGTGTTCACCGGGCCGACCGGTCCAGTGGTCGAGGGAGGGGATCGAGCCGAGCCCGGCGTCGAGGCTGGCTTCGGTGGCGCGGAACCGGGTGGAGCTCTCGGGCAGCTGCTCGCCGAACTGCAGCGAGCGGAACTCGCGCAGCACTTCCCACAGTTGGCGGGACATCTCGGCGGCCGAGCGGAACCGGGCGCGGGGTTCGGCGTGGGTGGCGCGGTCGATGAGGCGGCGGAAGGAGTCGGGGGCGAGGCCGCGGGCCGGTTCGGTGCCGCGGGCCAGGGCCTGCAGGGTCAGGCCGACGGTGTAGAGGTCGCTGTCGACGTGCCAGCCGCGGCTGTCGATCTCCTCTTTGGGCGGGGCGTAGGTCGCGGTGTAGACGTAGGCGGAGCCGCGGTCACCGATCGCGCGGACCGCGCCGAGGTCGATGACCTTGATCGCCCGCCCGAAGTGGATGACGTTGGCGGGCTTCATGTCGCAGTAGAGCAGCCCGCGTTCGTGCATGTACTGCAGGGCGCCGAGGATCTTGCAACCGTAGGTGAGGACGTGGTCGAGGCGGGGGCGGCCCTGGAAGATCCGCTCGGCGTCCTCGGCGTCGAAGAGCTGCTGCAGGGAGCGGCCGCCGATGTAGTCCATGACCAGGTAGCCGGTGGGTGAGCCGCCGGGAAGCCGGTGTTCGACGTGGGTGATGATGCGGACGATGTCCGGGTGGTGCAGGTCGGTGAGCGAGCGGCGCTCCTCGACGGCGTTGCGGCGGGCGAGCGCGTCGTGGACGTTGATCAGCCCCTTGAGGACGACGCGGTAGCCGTCGGCGCTGGTGTCCTCGGCGAGGTGGATCCAGCCGAGACCGCCACGGGCCAGGCAGCCGAGGACCCGGTAGTGGCCGGCCACCATGTCGCCCTTGTCCAGCTGGGGGAGGAAGGAGTAGGGGCTGCCGCAGCGGGGGCAGCGGCCGGTGGCGCGGGCGGGCTGGCCGCCGTAGCCGATGCCGACGATCATGCTGCAGCCGTCCGCGCCGCAGCGGCGGCCGCCGGTGGGCGGCCGGGGGTCCGCGACGAGTGCGCCCTCGGGGTCGGGCACGTCGGGCAGCAGGACCAGTCCGTGCTGGTCGAGTTCGCCGACTCCGGCGACGGCATGACTGGCTCCCGGGCCCGGTGGTTCCTCGCTGCCGGGGTCGGGCGGCGGGGGCGGCGGCTCGGTCTGCGGCTCCAGGTGGCGGTGTCCGCAGGTGTCGCAGTAGCCGGTGCCCATGATGTGGCCCGCGCAGCCGGGCCGGATGCACGAGGTCATGGGGTGCCCTCCCTTCCGGGATCCGTGCCGGGGATTCCGGGTTCCGTGCCGGGGATTCCGGGTTCCGTGCCGGGGATTCCGGGTTCCGTGCCGGGGATTCCGGGTTCCGTGCCGGGGATTCCGGGTTCCGTGCCGGAGCAGAAGGCGATGAACCGCCGGGCGGCGGTCTCCGCCTCGTCCACGTCGCAGGGGGTGCGGCGGAGCAGCGACAGGGCGCTCTCGTAGAGCCGGTAGGCCTCCATGACCCGGTCGCCGCCCTGGGTGGCGGCCCGTTCCCGGCACAGCGGCCAGGCGGCGGTGACGCGGCCGAGGAGTTCCTCGCGGCGGTGCAGCCGGGCGTCGAGGAGCGAGAGTGCCTGTTCCAGGCGCAGGCGGCGGCGTTCGGCGGCGTCCTCGAAGGTGAACAGCAGGTCGGCGCGCCGGGGTTCCCGCTCCCGCTCGGGGGTGTGGGCGACCCAGGCACGCAGCATCCGGGTGCGCCGCACGCCGGCCTCGGCCTCGTCCAGCAGCTGCCGGGTGGCGGGGTCCGCCGTCACCCGGTCGCGGCGCTCGTCGAGCGCGGGTCCCAACCTGTCGACGATGTCGTCGAGTTCGTGGTGCAGCCGGGTCCAGCGCTCGCGCAGCGGGCGCCGGACGAAGGATTCGGCGGCCTGGGCCGCGTGGCCGCCGCGGCGGCGGAAGACCAGGAGCAGCCGGGCGCCCTGCCGGGCGAGCCGGTCCAGCAGGCCGAGCAGGGCGTCGGGGTCGGCGGCCTGGTCGACGCCGACCAGGACGGCGGCGAGCGGGACGCGCAGGCCGCCGAGCCGTTCGGGCCGGGGTTCGCCGCGGATGCCGAGCCGCCAGGCGATCCGGTCCATGACCTGAGTGACCGTCATGCCCTTGACGTCCAGGGCGAGATCGTGGCCGCCGGGCGGGGGCACGGTCTCGGGCGGGTCGTGGCCGAAGGCGCTGGTGTTCTGCTGGGTGCGCAGCTCCCGGTCGGCCAGGGTGACGGCGCGGGTGAGGGTGAAGGCGCGGCTGCTGCGGGCGGGGACGACGGTGACGAGCACCGGCCAGCCCTCGCCGCGGAACCAGGAGGCGAGTTCGGTGGCGAACGGCACGTCGAGCCGGCCGGCGGCGCCGGTGCGCAGCGCCGGGTCGACGGCTTCGGCGCCGTCGGTCCAGGCGGCGGCCTGCGGCAGATGGCTGAGGATGGTCTCGGTGGGGCTCATGTAGCTGAAGGCGGAGCCCGGTCCCTCGTCGACGCTGAGGACGATCCCGATGACCTCGTCGGTCTCGTGGTCGACCACTCCCCCGCCGCTGAAGCCCGGGGCGGCCAGTTCGCCCGGGGTCTGCGGGCGCAGCTGCACCTGGCTGTCCCGGCCACGGGCGGCGACGAGGACGGCGCCGTGCCAGCGGCCGCCGTCGTCGCCGGCCGGGAAGCCGTACATGCTCACCGGTCCGTGCGGCGCGGCGAGCCGGTAGAGCCGGGTGGTGTGCTCGGCGGGCAGCGGCTGCGCGAGCCGCAGCAGGGCCAGGTCGCCGCTGCGGTCGCCGAAGGTGTCCTCCCGCTGCGGCACGTGTTCGTCCGCCCGGACCGTGGCGGCCACGCCCGGTACGCCGGGTACGCCGACGAAGTGGACGACGTAGGGCCGCCCGGGCCGGACGACATGGGCCGCGGTGAGCACCCGGTCGGGGGCGAGCAGCACCCCCGCACCGATCACCCGCCCGTCCTGCTCCTCGATGCGAGCCACCCAAGGTGGCGTCCGTAACCGCGACTTGACGGCTCGCTCCCCCGTGCGCGTCATGGCACCCGAGGTTACTCCGCGTGCCGTTGCGCTACCACTGGTGTGCACGGGGTTGTCGCGGACGGACGGGATGCGGGCGCCCGTGCCGCAGCTTCGCCGGGTCCGGTCTCACGGTGCGCAGGCCTCCCACCCGGTCCACCGCAGCACGGTGACGGCGATCACCGGCCCGTCCGGCGGGCGGTCACGGTACTGCGGGTACTTCGCGCACAGCAGCCCGACGGCGGTCTCGTGGGCGTGGCGTACGGCCGGGTCGGCCGCGTCGGGAGGCAGGACACGGGCCTCACCGTCGGCGCGGACCCACCACAGGTGGTCCCAGTTCTCGTCGTAGGCATCCGCGAGCAGGCACACGGACGGGTGCGCGGCGATGTTGCGGAGCCGCTTGAGGCGTGCGGTTGTCTTGGGCTTGTGGTCGACGGCGGTCACGAGGTGGTCGGTGTCGTCGAGGGTGTGCCGGGCGAAGACCACCGGCACCTGGTGCGGACGCCCGGCCGGGTCGACCGTGGCCAGCCGGGCCACCCGGGCGGCGGTGAACCGGCGTCGCGCCTCGGCCTCGTCCAGTTCGGGCATTCCCGCTCCCCGGCCGTCAGCGCACGTGCAGTGCGTCGAGTACGTCGAGCACGTCGGCGTCGGTCAGCTGCCCGAAGTCGTCGTACCACTGGCCGACGGCGCTGAAGGCGGCCGGCCGGTGCGGGCACACGATGATGTCGGCCTCGGCGGTGAGCAGGTCGAGGGAGTCCGGGGCGCCGACCGGGACGGCCAGGACGAGCCGGGCGGGCTGCCGGCGCCGTACGTGGCGCAGGGCGGCGCGGGCGGTGGCGCCGGTGGCCAGGCCGTCGTCGACGACGATCACCGTACGGCCCTTCAGCTCCGGGGGCGGGCGGTCGCCGCGGTAGCTGCGCTCGCGCCGGGCCAGCTCCTGCCGCTCCCGCTCCACGACGGGGGCGAGCCGCTCCTCGGTCAGGCCCAGATGGTCGAGGGTGTCGGCGTCGAAGAGGGGCGGGTCGCCCGCGGCGAGGGCGCCGACGGCGAACTCCTCGTGGTGCGGGGCGCCGATCTTGCGGACGACGAGCACGTCGAGCGGGGCGTCGAGAGCCCGGGCGACGGGTGCGGCGACGGTGATCCCGCCGCGTGGGAGGGCAAGCACGACGGGGTCGGGCAGTTCGCCCTGGTCGCGCAGGTCGCTGAGCAGGCCGGCGAGTGTGCGTCCGGCCTCGGCGCGGTTCCGGTAGCGCATGGGCCCGTCCTCTCGCCGGGGTCCTCTCCTCCCCCGTACCTCCATGGTGCTACGGCGACGGGACCAGCCGTCGGGACCACCCCAGGAGGATTCGAACAGATGATCTATACACAGAGTGTATAGTCCCGGCATGCCTCTTTCGCCTTCGACCGAGATGACCGAGATGAAGCCGGCCCCGCAGCCCGCACCCAGGAAGATGCACGGAGGGCGCCGAAGGTTGCGTCTGTCCGCGCTCGCCGCGGCCGCCGCCTGCCTGGCGCTGACGCTGTCGGGCTGTGCGGAGGTCGACACGACCTCGCCGAGCAGCGCGCGGGCCGAGGCGGCGCACGGGGCACCGGCCCGGTTCGGGAGCGTCGACTGCCGCGAGGCCAAGTGCATCGCGCTCACCTTCGACGCCGGGCCCAGCGAGAACTCGGCGCGGCTGCTGGACATCCTCAAGGAGAAGAAGGTCCCCGCCACCTTCTTCCTGCTCGGCAAGCGGCACATCGACACGTACCCGGAGCTGGTCAAGCGGATGGCGGCCGAGGGGCACGAGGTCGCGAGCCACACCTGGGACCACAAGATCCTCACCCGGATCTCGGACGCGCAGATACGCGAGGAGCTGAAGCGGCCGAACGACGCGATCGAGCGGCTCACCGGGCGCAAGCCCACGCTGATGCGCCCGCCGCAGGGCCGCACGGACGCCAACGTGCACGAGATCGCCAAGGAACTGGGCCTCGCCGAGGTGCTGTGGAGCGTCACCGCGAAGGACTACACGACCAACGACTCCGCGCTGATCAAGAAGCGGGTCCTCGAGCAGGCCTCCCGGGACGGGATCATCCTGCTGCACGACATCTACAAGGGCACCGTGCCCGCCGTCCCCGGCATCATCGACGCCCTGAAGGAGCGCGGCTACGTCTTCGTGACGGTCCCTCAGCTCCTGGCACCCGGCAAGGCCGAGCCGGGGAAGGTGTACCGGCCCTGACAGTCCCCTCGGCCGGTCAGAACACCACGGACCAGCCCTCGCGCGCCGCCTGGTCGGCGGTGTACGAGACGCCGTGGACCTTGAGGCCCGCCGCGTCGAGGAGGGTGATCTCGCCGCCGTGGTTGCCGAGTTGGGTGGCGTCGGTCAGCGGGACGGCGAGGCAGGCGCCCGGCGCGAGGGGGGCCGCGGCGGGTACCGGCGTGCCCTGGCCGCCCAGCCGGGCGACGAGGCGCCAGCCGGTCAGGTCGACCGGGTCGGGCGAGGCGTTGAGGAGGGTGACCGTCTCCGCCTCGGGGGCCGGGCCCTTCGGGTTGACGAGCGCCGCCACGATCCGCACGGACTGCGTGCCGGGCTCGGGCCGGCTGCCGTCGACGTCGTCGAGGGCGTGGCCGGTGGTGTCGTCCGTGTGCCAGGACTGGCTCTGGAAGGCGAGGAAGACCCCGGCCCAGCGGGACTGGCCGGGGAAGTGCAGCAGCAGTCCGCCGTCCTGCCAGACCCCGTCGTCGCCGCTGAAGCGGCCGCTGTTGCCCTGGTTCATGTGGATGTCGTGGACGCCGTTGCCGGGCAGGAACCCGAACACCTTGTCCTTGACCGTCGGTTCGGGTCCGAAGCGGGCGCCGAAGACGTACAGGCGCGCGTCCGGGTCGTCGATCGCGCGCTGCACATAGTGGTCGAGGAGGTCCGCGAGGTCGTTGTCGGGGCCCGCGGCGTCCGCCGGCAGGGTGCGCAGGCCGGCCGGGTCGAAGAGGTTGCCGCGCACGAAGTCGAGGTTCGGGCCGCCGGGGCCGGGCGGCAGCGGGTTCCAGCCGTCGGCCAGGCCCTCCAGACGGGCCGTCACCGGGTGCCGGAAGTCGTCGGCGACCAGGTAGAGCAGCTCGGCGGGCTGCTGCTGGGAGAGGACGTTGACCGCGGCGCGATAGTGGGTGCCCTGGTCGTCGGTGAGATGGATCTGGTAGTGCGGTGTGTCCCGCGCGCCCTCGCGTCGGGTGTCTACGGCCCGGGCGATCAGAACGCCGTACGTCTTCAGCGGCATGTGGATCAACTCCCCCTGCGATCGGGCAGGTTGCCCAGCCCTCGGCAGGAAGGGTAAGCGGGCGGCCGGCCCGGCTCGGCCCCCGCCACCGACTGTTCCCGGACACGACTCCTCGCGGACATCCGGCTGTGCCCGGGGCGGGCGCGGAGGTGCGGGTGACCGGCGCGCATTCCCTACGATCGGGGCGTGCCCTTCTTCTCTCTCGAACGCACCGTGCCTCTCCCCCTCGACGAGGCGTGGCACCGGCTCACCGAGTGGCCCCGTCACGGTGACGTGGTCCCCCTGACCCGGATCACCGTGGTCACGCCCGCGCCGACCCGGGAGGGCACCCGCCTGGTGGCCCGTTCGGGCCTCGGCCCGCTCGCCTTCGACGACCCCATGGAGGTCACGGTCTGGTGCCCGCCGGGGGACGACGAGCCCGGGCTGTGCCGCCTGGAGAAGCGTGGCCGGGTCGTCCTGGGCTGGGCCGAGATCGAGGTCCGGCCGGGGCCCGGGGGCCGTACCCGGGTGGTGTGGCGCGAGGAGCTGCGGCTCCGCTTCCTCCCCCGCCTCTTCGACGGCGTGGTGGAACGGACGGCACGCTCGGTGTTCGGGCGGGCGGCGAACCGGCTGCTCAGGCGGGCGTGAACGTGGGGGTCCCGTTCTCCCGGGCGAGCCGGCGCGCCGAGTACCTCGCCGACCGCACCGCCGCCCGGAGCGGGGCATGCACCGGCAGCAGAGCCGACGGCCGGGCAAGCGGGCTGTGGGAACGCCTCACCGCCCACATGGAGTCGATCCCCGAACACGAGGGCGAGCGCCTGCGCCGGGTGCCTGCTCATCGGCGAGCCCGGGCCCGCGGCCGTCACCTCCGACGACGAGCGGGCGCGCGGCGTCGCAACCGAACCCGCCGGGGCACGGCGGGCGGTCGCCCGGCAGATCCTGCGCGACGGAGTGCGCGGCTGAACCGCTTCGCGGGGGCTCAGGGCCTGTGTCATATCCCCGGCCGGGCGCGCGACGCCCGGCACGCACGCTCGCCGCACACAGGCTCTCAGGCCACCGACCCGATCCGCCCCGCCGGCAGCGACGCCGTGTCGTGGTGGATCGGGGTGTGGGCGCCGGTCAGGGACGCCCCGCTGCCGCCGCGCCGGTTCGCGACGATCTCCGCGGCGATGGACAGTGCCGTCTCCTCGGGCGTACGGGCGCCGAGATCGAGGCCGATCGGGGAGCGCAAGCGGGCCAGTTCGAGTTCGGTGACGCCGACCTCGCGCAGGCGCTCGTTGCGCTCGAGGTGGGTGCGGCGGGAGCCCATCGCGCCGACGTAGGCGACCGGCAGGCGCAGGGCCAGCTGGAGCAGCGGTACGTCGAACTTGGCGTCGTGGGTGAGGACGCACAGGACGGTACGGCCGTCGACCTCGGTGCGCTCCAGGTACGTGTGGGGCCACTCGACGACGATCTCGTCGGCCTCCGGGAAGCGGGTGCGGGTGGCGAACACCGGGCGGGCGTCGCACACCGTGACGTGGTAGCCCAGGAACTTGCCGACGCGGACGAGGGCCGAGGCGAAGTCGATGGCGCCGAAGACGATCATCCGGGGGGCGGGGACCGACGACTCGACCAGGAGGGTGAGCGGGGCGCCGCAGCGCGAGCCCTGCTCGCCGATCTTCAGGGTGCCGGTGCGGCCCGCGTCCAGGAAGGCGCCTGCCTCGGCGGCGACCGTACGGTCCAGTTCGGGGTGGGCGCCGAAGCCGCCGTCGTAGGAGCCGTCGGGGCGGACCAGCAGGGCTCGGCCCAGCAGTTCGGCCGGTCCCGTGGCGATCCGCGCGACCGCCGCCGCCTCCCCACGGGCGGCGGCGGCCAACGCGGCCGCGAGCACCGGCCGGGCGGGACCGTCCGCCCGGACCGGTGTGACGAGGATGTCGATGATGCCGCCACAGGTCAGGCCGACGGCGAAGGCATCCTCGTCGCTGTACCCGAAGCGCTCCAGGACGGTCTCGCCGTCCTCCAGCGCCTGCCGGCACAGGTCGTACACCGCGCCTTCCACGCACCCGCCGGAGACCGAGCCGATGGCCGTGCCGTCGGCGTCCACCGCGAGGGCGGCGCCCGGCTGGCGCGGGGCGCTGCCGCCGACGGCCACCACGGTGGCGACGGCGAAGTCACGGCCCTGCTCGACCCACCGGTTCAGTTCCTCGGCGATGTCCAGCATCTCTCGGTCTCCTTAGGCGGGTTGCGGGAAAGGGGCGGGGAGCCGGCTACTTCACGCCGAGCCAGCCCTCGATGGGATGGAGTGCGAAGTAGACCAGGAAGATGACCGTCAGACCCCACATGAAGGCGCCGATCTCGCGGGCCTTGCCCTGGGCGGTCTTGATGGCCACGTAGGAGATGACGCCCGCGGCGACACCGGTGGTGATGGTGTACGTGAACGGCATCAGCACCACGGTCAGGAAGACCGGGATGGCGGTCGCACGGTCGGCCCAGTCCACGTGCCGGGCGTTCATCAGCATCAGCGCGCCGATGACGACCAGGGCGGCGGAGGCGACCTCCTGCGGGACGATCGCGGTGACCGGGGTGAAGAACAGACAGGCCGCGAAGAACAGGCCGGTGACGACGGACGCGAGACCGGTCCGGGCGCCCTCACCGACGCCCGTCGCCGACTCGATGAAGACCGTCTGGCCGGAGCCGCCCGCCACACCGCCGATCGCACCGCCGGCGCCGTCGATGAACAGCGCCTTGGACAGGCCCGGCATACGGCCCTTGTCGTCGGCCAGGTTGGCCTCGGTGCCGACGCCGATGATGGTGGCCATCGCGTCGAAGAACCCGGCGAGCACGAGCGTGAAGACGATCATGCCGACCGTCATCGCGCCGACCTTCTCCCAGCCGCCGAACTCGACGTTGCCGAAGAGCGAGAAGTCGGGCATCGAGACCGCGCTGCCCTTGAGCTCGGGGGCGCCGTTCGCCCACTCCTTAGGGTCGATGACGCCGAGTCCGTTGAGGACGGCGGCGACGATCGTGCCGGAGATGATGCCGATGAGGATGGCGCCGGGGACGTTCCGGGCCTGCAGCATGAAGATCAGCAGCAGGGTGCCGGCGAAGAGCAGGACCGGCCAGCCGGCGAGTTCACCGGCGGGGCCGAGGCTGACCGGGGTGTGCGCGCCCTGGTGCACGAAGCCGGCCTTGTAGAAGCCGATGAGGGCGATGAACAGGCCGATGCCCATCGTGATGCCGTGCTTGAGCGCGAGGGGAATCGCGTTCATGATCATCTCGCGCAGGCCGGTGACGACCAGCAGCATGATGACGACGCCGTACATCACGCACATGCCCATGGCCTGCGGCCAGGTCATCTGCGGGGCCACCTGCGAGGACAGCACGCCCGAGACGGAGAGGCCGGCGGCGAGGGCGAGCGGCACCTTGCCGACGAAACCCATCAGCAGCGTGGTGAAGGCCGCTGCGAACGCGGTCGCGGTGATCAGGGCCTTCTGGCCGAGCGTGTCCCCCGCCGCGTCCTTGCCGGACAGGATGAGGGGGTTGAGCAGGAGGATGTAGGCCATCGCCATGAAGGTGGTGATGCCGCCGCGGACCTCTCGCGAGACCGTGGACCCTCTCTTGGATATGTGGAAGTACCGATCGAGCCAGGACCGACCTGCCGCGATGCGCGTGCCTTCGCCCGCGTCGTCGGCTGCGGTCCTGGGCTCCACTGACTGCTGGGTCATGGTGCCATCTCCCAAGGTTCACAGGGGCACCCGTGCAACCGCCCTGACGGTCACGGGATTTGGGAATGGACGACCCGGGGGACGGCCCGAGACGAACGAATTTCCTGGTACTTCAAGGACCGCGAGCGGTGCGGAACTCAAAGGGGTTCCTCCGGGCGGCGCGGCGGAGTGTGTGACGTTCCCTCACACCGCCCGGAGAGCTTGGGTGTTACGCGGTTCCCGTCAGGTGCTCGGGCCGCACCGGAGTGCGGTTGAGCTCCAGCCCGGTCGCGTTCCGGATCGCCGCGAGGACGGCCGGGGTGGACGACAGGGTCGGGGCCTCACCGATGCCACGGAGCCCGTAGGGGGCGTGGTCGTCGGCGAGTTCGAGCACGTCGACCGGGATGGTCGGCGTGTCGAGAATCGTGGGGATCAGATAGTCCGTGAAGGAGGGGTTCCTGACCTTCGCCGTCTTCGGGTCGACGATGATCTCCTCCATCACCGCCACGCCCAGGCCCTGGGTGGTGCCACCCTGGATCTGGCCGACGACGGAGAGCGGGTTGAGGGCCTTGCCGACGTCCTGGGCGCAGGCCAGCTCGATGACCTTGACCAGGCCGAGCTCGGTGTCGACCTCGACGACCGCGCGGTGGGCGGCGAAGGAGTACTGGACGTGTCCGTTGCCCTGGCCGGTGTGCAGGTCGAAGGCCTCGGTCGGCCGGTGCCGCCACTCCGCCTCGATCTCGACGCTCTCGCCCTCCAGGACGTCGACCAGGTCGCCGAGGACCTCGCCGCCGTCGGTGACGACCTTGCCGCCCTCCAGGAGCAGCTCGGCCGTCGCCCAGGCCGGGTGGTAGGTGCCGAACTTGCGGCGCCCGATCTCCAGGACCTTCTCGCGGACGAGTTCGCAGGTGTGCTTCACGGCACCGCCGGTGACGTACGTCTGCCGGGAGGCCGAGGTCGAACCCGCCGAGCCGACCTGGGTGTCGGCCGGGTGGATCGTCACCTGGGTGACGCCGAGCTCGGTGCGGGCGATCTGCGCGTGGACGGTGACACCGCCCTGGCCGACCTCCGCCATCGCGGTGTGCACGGTCGCGACCGGCTCGCCGTTGATGACCTCCATGCGCACCTTGGCGGTGGAGTAGTCGTCGAAGCCCTCGGAGAAGCCGACGTTCTTGATGCCGACCGCGTAGCCGATGCCGCGGACGACGCCCTCGCCGTGCGTGGTGTTGGACAGACCGCCGGGCAGCTGCCGTACGTCCGCGCCCTCGCTGGACTCCCACTGGCGCTCCGGCGGGAGCGGCATCGCCTTGACCCGGCGCAGCAGTTCGGCGACCGGGGCCGGGGAGTCGACCGGCTGCCCGGTCGGCATGATCGTGCCCTGCTCCATCGCGTTCAGCTGCCGGAACTCCACCGGGTCCATGCCGAGCTTCTTCGCCAGCTTGTCCATCTGCGCCTCGTAGGCGAAGCACGCCTGGACCGCGCCGAAGCCGCGCATGGCGCCGCAGGGCGGGTTGTTGGTGTAGAGGGCGATGGCCTCGATGTCGACGTCGTCGATGACGTACGGGCCGACGGAGAGCGAGGAGGCGTTGCCGACGACCGCCGGGGAGGCGGAGGCGTAGGCGCCGCCGTCCAGGACGATCTTGCACTTCATGTGCGTGAGCTTGCCGTCCTTGGTGGCGCCGTGCTCGTAGTAGAGCTTCGCCGGGTGCCGGTGGACGTGCCCGAAGAAGGACTCGAACCGGTTGTAGACGATCTTCACCGGCTTGCCGGTGCGCAGCGCCAGCAGGCAGGCGTGGATCTGCATCGACAGGTCCTCGCGGCCGCCGAACGCGCCGCCCACGCCGGACAGCGTCATCCGCACCTTCTCCTCGGGCAGGCCGAGGACGGGCGCGATCTGGCGCAGGTCGGAGTGGAGCCACTGGGTGGCGATGTAGAGGTGGACGCCGCCGTCCTCCTCCGGCACGGCGAGGCCGGACTCGGGGCCGAGGAAGGCCTGGTCCTGCATGCCGAAGGTGTACTCGCCCTCGACGATCACGTCGGCCCGCTTGCGGGCCTCCGCGACGTCGCCGCGGATGATCGGCTGGCGGTGGACGATGTTCGGGTGCGGGACGTGCCCGGCGTGGTGGTCGTCGCGGCCCTCGTGGATGAGGATCGCGTCCGGCGCGGTCGCGGAGGCCTCGTCGGTGATGACCGGGAGTTCCTTGTACTCGACCTTGATCTTGGCGGCGGCGCGGCGGGCCGTCTCCGGGTGGTCTGCGGCGACGAGCGCGACCGGCTCGCCGTGGTGGCGTACCTTGCCGTGGGCGAGGACCGGGGTGTCCTGGATCTCCAGGCCGTAGTTCTTCACCTCGGTGGGCAGGTCGTCGTAGGTCAGGACCGCGTAGACGCCGGGCGTGGCCAGGGCCTCGCCGGTGTCGATCGAGACGATCTCGGCGTGGGCGACCGGGGAGCGCAGGATCTGGCCCCACAGCATGTCCTCGTGCCACATGTCGGACGAGTAGGCGAACTCGCCGGTGACCTTGAGGGTGCCGTCCGGGCGGAGCGTGGACTCGCCGATGCCGCCCTTGGTCTGGGAACCCTGCGTGATCTTCGTAGGGGCGCCGTTGGTCGGCATCGTCAGACCTCCTCGGACTGGCGGGCGGCCGCCAGGCGGACCGCGTCCATGATCTTCTCGTAGCCCGTGCAGCGGCACAGGTTGCCCGACAGCGCCTCGCGGATGTCCGCGTCGGTCGGGTTCGGGTTGCTCTCGAGCATCTCGTCGGCGGCGACGAGCAGACCCGGGGTGCAGAAGCCGCACTGGACGGCGCCGGCGTCGATGAAGGCCTGCTGGACCGGGGAGAGTTCGGTGCCCTCGCCGGTCTGCGAGTCGGTTCCCTTGGCCTGCCACTGCTGGGCGTCCTGCAGGGTCGTACCGCAGGCGCCGGTCGCGCAGCCGCCCTCGGCGCGCTGCTTGGCGTAGTCCGCGAGGCCCTCGACGGTGACGACCTCGCGGCCCTCGACCTGGCCGGCCGCGACCAGGCAGGAACACACCGGGACGCCGTCCAGGCGGACCGTGCAGGAGCCGCACTCGCCCTGCTCGCAGGCGTTCTTGGAGCCCGGCAGGCCGAGGCGCTCGCGCAGGACGTAGAGGAGGCTCTCGCCCTCCCAGACGTCGTCTGCTTCCTGCGGACGTCCGTTGACAGTGAAGTTGACGCGCATTACGCAGCTCCCTCCGAGGCGCGGCGGGCGCCGCGGTACGACTCCCAGGTCCAGGTGAGCGTCCGGCGGGCCATGACGCCGACCGCGTGGCGGCGGTAGCTCGCGGTGCCCCGGACGTCGTCGATCGGGTTGCAGGCGGCGGAGCACAGGTCCGCGAACTGCTTGGCGACCGACGGGGTGATGATCTTTCCGTTGTCCCAGAAGCCGCCCTCTTCCAGGGCCGCGTTCAGGAAGTCCTCGGCGGCCTTGGCCCGCACGGGCGTCGGGGCGGCGGAGCCGATGCCGGTCCGGACGGTGCGGGTCTCGGGGTGCAGCGCGAGACCGAAGGCGCACACCGCGATGACCATGGCGTTGCGGGTGCCGACCTTGGAGTACTGCTGCGGGCCGTCCGCCTTCTTGATGTGCACGGCGCGGATCAGCTCGTCGGGCTGCAGGGCGTTGCGCTTGACACCGGTGTAGAACTCGTCGATCGGGATCAGACGGGTGCCGCGGGCGGCGGACTCCACCTCGACGTCCGCGCCTGCGGCGAGGAGGGCGGGGTGGGCGTCACCGGCGGGCGAGGCCGTGCCGAGGTTGCCGCCGACGCCGCCGCGGTTGCGGATCTGCGGGGAGGCGACCGTGTGCGAGGCGAGCGCGAGGCCCGGCAGCTCGGCACGGAGATTCTGCATGATCTTGGTGTACGGCACGGAGGCACCCAGCCGTACGGAGCCCTCGCCGACCTCCCACTCGTAGAGGTCGCCGATGCGGTTCAGGTCGAGCAGGTACTCGGGCCGGCGGTGGTCGAAGTTGATCTCGACCATCACATCGGTGCCACCCGCAATCGGCACAGCGGTGGGGTGCTCGGCCTTCGCGGCGAGCGCCTCCTCCCAGCTGGCGGGGCGAAGGAAGTCCATGACCGGCTCTCTTCTTCTTCGTCTCGTGGGTCGTACAGATTGAGCCAATCCGTGTGCGGCGGGCCCGGCTCGTTCATGTCCTGTTAACGCGGAGTGGACTCAGTACACCGCCCTCTGCTCCGGCGAGGTCAGTCACCGAAACCATGAAGGAGTTGGCTGGCCACGGTGGGCATCTTGTAGATTCGTATGAACGGAGGTCGTCGGTAACCTCTCCGGTTTCCTCGGGAAACGCAGGACACAGCCCGATGACCCCGGAGAACGGCCTGTGTGCCACGCGTCGGGCCCCTCCCACCTCACCCGACATGATCCATCGTAGGTTTCGAGACAAGAGAACGGCGGCGACGAGATGCGGCTGCGCGCACTTCTGGACACCGACGCGCTGGGCCTGCGGCTGCTGGGCGGCGAGGACGAGCTGGACCGCTCCGTACGCGGGGTGATGACCACCGACCTGCGCGATCCGAGCCGCTACCTCTCCGGCGGCGAGCTGGTGCTGACGGGCCTGGCCTGGCGCCGGGACGCCGACGACTCCGAGCCCTTCGTCCGCATCCTGGCGCAGGCCGGGGTGGCGGCGCTCGCCGCCGGCGAGGCCGAGCTGGGCGATGTGCCCGAGGACCTGGTGCTGGCCTGTGCACGCCACCGGCTGCCGCTGTTCGCGGTGCACGAGTCGGTGGCGTTCGCGACGATCACCGAGCACGTCGTCCGGCAGGTCTCCGGCGAGCGGGCCGGGGACCTGGCGGCCGTGGTGGACCGGCACCGCCGGATGATGACCTCGGGCCCGGCGGGCGGCGGCCCGGACGTGGTCCTGGACCTGCTCGGCTCCGACCTGGACCTGAGCGCCTGGGTGCTCTCGCCCACCGGCCGGCTGATCGCGGGCTCGAAGGTCACGGGCCCGGAGCTGTCCCCGGAGACCTGCGGCCGGCTCGCCGCCGAGCACCTGGCCGCCGCCCGCACGGGCCGCCGGGGGCCGCACCGGCTGCTGCTGAACGGCACCCGGTTCTCGCTGTTCCCGATCCGCTCCTCCGGGCGCTCCCCGCAGGCCGCCCGCGATGTCCGCGAGACGGTCCTGTCGGACTGGCTGCTGGCCGTGGAGGCGGACGCGGGCGACTGGCCCGAGGAGCGCCTGGACCTGCTCCAGGGCGTCACCCAGCTGATCGCCGTCGAGCGGGACCGCCGCGACGCGGCCCGCACGGTGCGGCGCCGGCTCGCCCAGGAGGTGCTGGAGCTGGTCCAGACGGGTGCCGCGCCCGCCGAGATCGCGGCGCGTCTGCGGGTGGCGGCGCCGGTGCTGCTGCCCGGGCTCGGCACGGCCCCGCACTGGCAGGTGGTCGTGGCCCGCGTCGAGTGGGAGGGCGGCGCGGTGGAGGGCGGCCCGGTCGCGCAGTCGCTGCTGGAGGAGGTCCTGGTCGACCCGCTGGCCACGGGCCCGGAGCCCTCGGACCGCATCGCCGTCGCGCACACGGGTGACGAGGCCATCGCGCTGGTCCCCCTCCCGGCGGTCTCCTCCGAGCACGACGGCCCGGAGACCGGCCTGCTCGCCGAGGCGCTGCTGCAGCAGGTGCGCGAGCCGCTGACGGCAGGCCTGAACGACGACGGACGGCTCACCCTCGGGGTGAGCGCGGCCGTGCACTCGGCGGAGGGGCTGCGCGGCGCCCTGGAGGAGGCCCGGCACGCCCGCCGGGTGGCGGCGGCCCGCCCCGGCCGGGTCTGCGCGGCCGGCCACCAGGAACTGGCCTCGCACGTCCTCCTGCTGCCCTTCGTCCCGGACGACGTCCGCCGCGCCTTCACGGCACGGCTGCTGGACCCCCTGAAGGACTACGACCGCCGGCACCGGGCCGAGCTGATCCCGACCCTGGAGGCGTTCCTGGAGTGCGACGGCTCCTGGACCCGCTGCGCCACCCGGCTCCACCTGCACGTCAACACGTTGCGCTACCGGGTGGGCCGCATCGAGCAGTTGACGGGACGGGACCTCTCGCGCCTCGAGGACAAGCTGGACTTCTTCCTGGCGCTGCGCATGAGCTGAGCTCAGGCGGGCGTGCGGCGGCCAAACCAACTCACGCCAAAGCGCCGCCACTTTGTGAAATCTTTCACCCACCCTCTTGGCCCGGCCCCGCCATTGGTGCTGGAATGCCGCCACCACTCAACAGCTCGATGGTGTGCTCGGGGAGGGCAACGTGGCGCATTCCGCCATGTCTGGTAACGGAACGACCGCTGGTGACGATCCACTCCAGACCGCGGTATGGCGGCTGCGCTCACGGGCCTGCTGGGCGGATGCGGCGGCCCTGCTGCCACCGGACACCCCGGCCACGACCCTCCAGCGGGCCGCGCTGCTGGTCGAGCGGTGCCTGTACACCGAGCGGGGCTGGGAGGAGGCGGAGGACGCCCTCCGCACCGCCGAGGCGCTGGCGCACACCGACGAGGAGCGGGGGGCCGCGGCCTGCGAACGCGGCCAGCTCGCCTACTCGGCCACGCTCCACGGCATACGGGACCGGGCGGACGAGGCACGGGCCGCGCTGGGGCGGGCGGCGGCCCTGATCCCTCCGGGGGCTGCGGGACGGGCGCTGCTGGACTTCCGCCGTGGCCTGCTGGCCGAGAACCTGGCCCGCTCCCCGCAGGCGGCGCGGGCGGCGTACCGCCGGGCCCACGCGGGCGCGACGGCCCACGCCGACCCCCTCCTGCTCTCCTTCACCTGGCGCCACCTGGCCGGGCTCGCCCTGCGGGACGGCGAGCTGACGGAGGCGCGGCACGGCTTCGCCGAATCCCTCCGTATCCGGGAGGAGCTGGGCTACCTGGTGGGTACGGCCCCCGCGCTGGCCTCGCTGGCGGACGCGGAGTCCGAACCGGAGGCGTCGCGGTTGCGGGAGGAGGCCCGGCGACTGTTCCGGCTGCTCGGCGGTGTACCGACGTGGCTGGCCCGCCAGTTGACACCGCCGACGCCGGGGGCGGCTACGGCGTAGCTACGAACCGTCTGCGTGGACCGCGTAGACGTACCGCTTGCCGGTGTACTCGCTGAGGTTCCAGATCACGGGCTCGCTGTAGGCCCAGCCGGACGCAGCATTGCTGTGGTAGCTGAGATCCTCGCAGCCGATGGCCAGGTTGCACACGGTGGTCGTGGTCGAGGCGCCGGAGGTGAAGGTGCGCAGCGAGCCCGCGCTGGACGGGCCGTTGCTCGTGGAGAGGTAGTGCTTGCTGTTGCACGACACCACTCCCTGGATCTTCTGCTGGGCGATGGTGACGGCTTCGGACGCGGTGAGCGAGGAGATCTGCCGGTTGGTGTAGTCGAGGTTCCAGCGGACCACCTTGGGCGTGGTCGTACCGGCACCGGTGCCAATGAAGCCCGGGTCCGTGTAGTCGACGGTCCCGGCCATCGAGTACTCGCTCACCACCAGGCTGTCGGGGGTGCTGGTCCGGTCCAGTCCGACCGCGGTGTAGCGCAGGTACGTCCCCGCGTTGTCGTAGGCGTAGCTCTGCGGCAGGACGTACTTGTACCCGTAGCCGTAGTAGGACCCGTCGGTGTGCAGACCGCACACCTCCGTCTGGGTGGTGGCGACCGTGAACAGGGTGTTCAGGTCGAACACCCGCAACCCCTTGTAGGTGTCGGCGACATAGAGCAGGTTGCCGTACCACATGATGCCGCCGGCGTGCTTGTGGATGGGCTCGAAGGAGTACTCCCCCGTGCTGGTCTTGACCGGCTCGACCAGAAGGATGTGCCGGTACGTCGGCGTGGTGGAGGTGGTGTAGTCGACGACCGTCAGCCGCAGGCCCTTGTCGAGCTCGTAATGCGCTCCGCTGTCGGGGTTCGTCTCGAAGTACCAGGAGACGAGGACGACCCTGTTGGTGCCGCCCGCCGGGTAGAGCCCGTTGCCGTAGGCGTCGGCGCTGGTCGTGACGCCTTGCGGGATCCAGTAGTCGACCGTCTGGTCGCCGCTGTCCCAGGTGAATCCGGTCGAGAACGCCTGGACGGTGCTGGGGGCGCTGGTGAGGTGGGTCGCATTGCGGTTGGTGTCGGCTATGACGGTCGTCACGTCGACCTTGGTCAGCTTGGTCGCCAGACCGGCGTTCAGGTCGGCGAACTCGCCGTGACTGTTTGCGGATCGGCTGGTGAGGCTGAACTGTCCCGCGTCGATGGTGGCCGCCTCGGCGGCGGTGGGGGCCAGCAGGCTGCTGCCGGCTGCGACGAACGGCGCGGCGGTCAGCCCCTTGAGAACAGTTCTTCGTGTCATGGTCATGGGGCGGTAAACTATGTGTAACCGATCAAGCGGCACAACCTGGCTTACCTGCACCTCGTCGCTTGTCCGGACAAAGGGCCGAGCGCCACGGGCGTGAATCCAGCTCAACTCCCGCCCGCGAAGTGCTCCCCCACCAGCTCCTGCACCACATCCAGGTCACGGGCGATCAACGCCTCCAGCAGAGCGGTGTGCTCCGCCGCGTCCGCCACCAGCTCCGCCCGGCCGTGGCGCACCGGTCCCCCGACCAGGGGCCACTGCGAGCGTCGGTGCAGATCCTCCGCGATCTGGACCAGCTGCTCATTGCCCGACAGGGACAGCACCGCCCGATGAAAAACCCTGTCGGACTCCGCGTACGTCGCCGCACAGCCGGAGGACGCGGCGCGTACCGTCGCCTCCGCGAGGGGCCGGAGCTCGGCCCACCGCTCGACCGGCACCGTACGGGCCAGCCGCAGCATCACCGGCACCTCGATCAGCCCCCGCACCTCGGCCAGCTCGGCCAGCTCCCGTGTGCCCCGCCGGACGACCCGGAAGCCGCGGTTGGGCACGACCTCGACGGCGCCCTCCAGCGCGAGCTGCTGCATGGCCTCCCGCACCGGTGTCGCCGACACCCCGAAGCGCTCGCCGAGGACCGGCGCCGAGTACACCTCGCCGGGCTTCAGCTCGCCCGCCACCAGCGCCGTACGCAGCGCGTCCAGGACCTGCCCGCGTACCGAGGAGCGCTGCACGACAACCCGCGGCTGCGGGATCGGCCGCTCAGCGTGCGTGTGCTCACCCCGCGCGCCCGGCACGGCCGCGTCCCGCTCCCGGGCCACGGCCACGTCCGCATCCACCGCGCGCTGCTGCTGCGCCGGCACCCGGGGGGAGCCCTGCACGCCCTGCTTCACGGGGGTCCTCCTCCGGCTTGTCGGCACATGGGTCATTAACGGCGGGTTGTCACTTGTCCGTCAAGCACCATAGGCGCACAAGGCGACAGTTCAAACTCCCCCAAGGCTAAGTAAGGTTAGCCTTCCCTTTTCAGCCACCTGCCGATCACCGTTCCGGGGCCCACTAAGATCATCGGAATCGAGCCGTCCCCGCCGGACAGGTAATTCACAACTTCCTCACGCGCCTCAGGAACTTTCCGAGGAACCATCCGTGCGGGTAGTCTTATTCGAACTCAACTCCCGCCCCTCAAGCGGCAGTTCGAGCAGAACGCCGCCCTGGGCATCCCCTTGCACTTCCTTGGCGGCCTCTTGCCCCGAAACCCCCTGAGGGCCGTCGGGTGTGGGCCACTATGGCGGGCGTTACGCCCTATCCCAATGCAAGGGACCCCTGATGAGACTGACCGACATATCGCTGAACTGGCTGCTTCCGGGCGCCGTACTGCTCCTGGGCATGCTGGTCGCGGTGGCGGTGCTCGCGCGCGGCAAGCGCTCCTCCGGGGAGAACGCGAGCAACGACGATTCGTGGGAGCGCAGCGAGGAGCGCCGCAGACGCAAGGAGGCCGTCTACGGCACCGCCTCCTATGTCCTTCTGTTCTGCTGTGCGGCGGTGGCGGCGGCCCTGTCCTTCCACGGCCTGGTCGGCTTCGGCGAGCAGAACCTCGGGCTGACCGGCGGCTGGCAGTACCTGGTGCCGTTCGGACTGGACGGCGCGGCGATGTTCTGCTCCGTCCTCGCGGTGCGCGAGGCCAGCCACGGTGACGCGGCCCTCGGCTCCCGCATCCTCGTGTGGCTGTTCGCCGCGGCGGCGGCCTGGTTCAACTGGGTGCACGCACCCCGGGGCGCCGGCCACGACGGCGCCCCGCAGTTCTTCTCCGGCATGTCCCTGTCGGCGGCCGTGCTCTTTGACCGCGCGCTGAAGCAGACCCGCCGGGCCGCCCTGCGCGAGCAGGGTCTGGTGCCGCGCCCGCTCCCGCAGATCCGCATCGTGCGCTGGCTGCGGGCGCCCATCGAGACCTACCGGGCCTGGTCGCTGATGCTCCTGGAAGGCGTGCGCAGCCTGGACGAGGCCGTCGAGGAGGTCCGCGAGGACAAGCGGCAGAAGGACGAGACGCGGCAGCGGCGGCGCGACCAGCAGCGCGTGGAGCGCGCTCAGCTGAAGGCGATCAGCCGGGGCCACCGCGGCTTCGTCGGCCGGAGCGGACCCCGGCAGGTCGAGGTCCAGGCCATGGAACGCGGCCCCGCCCAGGCCACCGCGGAGCCTGCCATATCGGCGCCGGAGCAACTGCCCGTACGCTCTCGGCCCTCCCTTCAGCCGGCCCGCAGGGGTACTGAGCCGGTCACCGTCGACCTCACCGCGGAGGACGACACGATGGCCCTGCCGCGCCTTGAGTCGCTCGAACGCAAGCTGAAGGACCTGGAGCAGCAGTTCGGCTAGGACGTCCGGCCGGGCTCAGGCTCATCACGGGACGGGGCGTGACCCACGCGGGTCACGCCCCGTCCCGTTTCCGTGTCCGTCCCGTTTCCGTCTCGGCTGCCGCCCGTCTCACGCGGCCTCGGCGCCGAGTTCGAACCACACCGACTTGCCCACCCCGTGCGGCCGTACGCCCCAGGCGTCCGCGAGGGACTGCACCAGGACCAGCCCCCGGCCGTGGGTGTCCTCGCCCGCCTCCGGCGCAGCGAGGCGCGGCCTGCGGGCCACGAAGTCCCGTACCTCCACGCGCAGTCCGCGCGGTGAGACCACGGCGATCAGGACGGCGTCGTCGTCGGTGTGCACGAGCGCGTTGGTGACGAGTTCACTGGTGAGCAGTTCGGCTATCTCCGAGCGGCCCGGCCTGCCCCAGTGCCGCAGCAGCTCGCGCACCTCCCGGCGGGCCTCGGGCACCGCCCTGAGGTCCGCTCGCCCCAGCCTGCGCCTGAGCTGGGGCGGGTGCGCCCGTTCCGTGATGGTGTCGGCCTTTTCCCCCGCCTTCGCCGGACGGGCCCCGATGGCCACGGGACCGCCCCTTCGTGCCTGCCTCTTCATGACCCCCGCCCGCACGCTGCTTGGCCCTGCCCCTCCTGGTCGAACAACTTCACGGGAATCCATGCCCAGCGAGTCCGGGGGCAGTCCTGGAGACGGGCGGACGACCTCCTTGGCCGAGAATCTGGCCGGAAAGTCCCCCCTCCCGATTCATGGCCTCGGGACGTTCCGCAGGTTGGAGCGGGCCATCTGGAGCATCCGGCCGACCCCGCCGTCCAGCACGATCTTCGAGGCGGACAGCGCGAATCCGGTGACCATCTCGGCGCTGATCTTCGGCGGGATGGACAGGGCGTTGGGGTCGGTGACGACGTCCACCAGGGCCGGACCCTTGTGCTTGAAGGCGTCCTTGAGCGCCCCGGCGAGCTGCTTGGGCTTCTCCACCCGCACCCCGTGGGCGCCGCAGGCACGGGCGACGGCGGCGAAGTCGGGGTTGGTGTTGGCGGTGCCGTACGAGGGCAGACCCGAGACCAGCATCTCCAACTCGACCATGGAGAGCGAGGAGTTGTTGAACAGCACGACCTTGACCGGCAGGTCGTGCTGTACGAGCGTGAGGAAGTCGCCCATCAGCATGGCGAATCCGCCGTCCCCGGACATGGAGACGACCTGCCGGCGCCGGTCGGTGAACTGGGCGCCGATCGCCATGGGCAGCGCGTTCGCCATCGAGCCGTGCGAGAAGGAACCGATGATCCGGCGGCGGCCGTTGGGCGAGATGTAGCGGGCGGCCCACACGTTGCACATGCCCGTGTCGACGGTGAACACCGCGTCGTCGTCGGCGACTTCGTCCAGCACGGCGGCGACGTACTCCGGATGGATCGGCACGTGTTTCTCGACCTTCCGCGTGTACGCCTTGACCACGCCCTCCAGCGCGTCGGCGTGCTTCTTCAGCATCTTGTCGAGGAAGCGCCGGTCGGTCTTCTCCGTCACCCGCGGGATCAGACAGCGCAGGGTCTCGCGGACGTCGCCCCACACCGCGAGGTCGAGCCGGGAGCGGCGGCCGAGGACCTCGGGCCGTACGTCGATCTGCGCGATCTGCACGTCGTCCGGCAGGAAGGCGTTGTACGGGAAGTCGGTGCCGAGCAGGATCAGCAGGTCGCACTCGTGGGTGGCCTCGTAGGCGGCGCCGTAGCCGAGCAGTCCGCTCATGCCGACGTCGTACGGGTTGTCGTACTGGATGAACTCCTTGCCGCGCAGCGCGTGCCCCACGGGCGACTTGATCCGCCCCGCGAACTCCATCACCTCGGCGTGCGCGCCGGCCGTGCCGCTGCCGCAGAAGAGGGTGACCCGGCCGGCCTTGTCGATCATCTCCACGAGCCGGTCGATCTCGGCGTCGCCCGGCCGGACGGTGGGCCTGGAGGTGACGAGGGCGCTCTCGGGGGCCTTGTCCGGGGCGGGTTCGGCGGCGATGTCGCCGGGCAGCGAGACCACGCTCACCCCGCTCTGGCCGACCGCGTGCTGGATGGCCGTCTGCAGCAGCCGGGGCATCTGCTTCGGGCTGGAGATCAGCTCGCTGTAGTGGCTGCACTCCTGGAAGAGCCGGTCCGGATGGGTCTCCTGGAAGTAGCCGAGGCCGATCTCGCTGGAGGGGATGTGCGAGGCGAGGGCGAGCACCGGGGCCATGGAGCGGTGGGCGTCGTACAGGCCGTTGATCAGGTGCAGGTTGCCCGGGCCGCAGGAGCCGGCGCAGGCGGCCAGCCTGCCGGTGATCTGGGCTTCGGCGCCGGCCGCGAACGCGGCGGTCTCCTCGTGGCGTACGTGGATCCAGTCGATGGCGGAGTTGCGGCGGACGGCGTCCACGACCGGGTTGAGGCTGTCGCCGACGACACCGTAGAGGCGGCGCACGCCGGCGCGGACGAGGATGTCGACGAACTGTTCGGCGACGTTCTGTTTGGCCATGGCTGTCGTCTGCCCCTTCGCTGTCCCGGAACGCTCCCCTCCCGTTCCATCAATCCACAGGGGCCGCGGTTACGCCTCCCAAACGGCCGCCGCCGTGCGGTCGTCGGCGTAGCCCTTCACCCGCACCTGGGTGTCCCCGAGGAAAGCGGCGAGGCCGGGCGGGGTACGGCCGGACCAGCGGCGGGCCAGGTAGGCGCAGAGGGCCGGCTCGCCGCGCAGCGGGTCGGCGAGGCCGCAGGTGCCCATCACCAGCACGTCACCCGGGCGGGCTACCGAGGCGCGGAAGCGGAAGGGTTCGCGGGGCGGCTCGGGGGCCGGCTCGTACGGGCTCGGCGGGGTCGGGATGCCGAGGTCCATGGTGAGCCGGTCGCCCTCGGGGGTCTCGGAGGGCGCGGAGCCGAAGCCGAGGACCGGTTCGCCGGTGGTGTCGGCGGGCGAGACCTGCGGCTCGATGTCCTGCCACTCGCCGTCCCGCAGCCGGAACAGGCCCCCGTCGCCGACGCCGAAGAACACGCGGGTACGGCAGTCGGGGTCGGCGGGCAGCAGCAGGCAGCGCAGGCTCGCCGTGTACTCCTCGGGGTCCAGGTCCTGCTCGACGGCGCCGGCGCGCAGCTTGCCGAGGCTGCGGTCGGTCAGCCGGTGCAGCCCCGACTTCAGGTCGCCGCGCCGGGCGGCCCGGATGTCCGCGGCCAGCCGCTGATGGGTACGGCCCACGGCCTGCCCGATCAGCTCGCACGCCTCCGCCGCCGCCAGGTGCGCACCCGGCGTGGCCCGCGCGCCTGTCGCCATGGCGACGAGCACCAGCGCGTGCTCCCCCGTCCCGAAGCGGGCGGTGAGCAGCGCGTCCCGCCGCGGCTCCCCCCGGTAGCGCGCCGAGTCCCCGCGCAACGACACGGCCCGCAGGGTGCAGGCCCCGTACCGGGCGCCGTCCAGCACGGTGTCGGCGACCAGTTCGTCGAGCAGATCGGGGTCGGCGGGGGGCAGAGCGGTGGGCTCGGGGTCGTAGGTGGGCGGGCCGGAGCCGACGTAGTCGAGGGAGGAGAGGAGTGGGGACGGTGGGGAGGGCGGGGGTGCGCCGGAGTCGGGCGGTGCGGTGGGCGCGGCGGGCAGGGCCGCTTCGCCCAGGGCCTCCCTCGGGTCCCAGGACTTGCCCGGTGCGGGTGGCCACACGCCGCGCGGCTCGGGCTCGGCGACGGGCGCCTCGGTCCGCTCGCCCCCGGCTCCGTCCGGCGCGGGCGGGAAGGTGAAGGGTGCCTCGGGCTCGGCGGGCGCGGGTTCCCAGGGGTCGCGTTGCCTGCGGGGTGTGCCGCGTGAGGTGCCCCGGGACGGCTCGGCGGGCTGGTCGGGCGGCGTCGACGGGCTCGGGGCGCGGGGAGAGGGCGGCGCCGGCGGGCTCGGCGGGGTGGGGGCGGGCGGTGGTGAGGCGGCGCGCTGGGGTGGCACCGCGGGCTCGCGCGACGGCTCCTGGCGCGGCCTGCGGGGCGTCGTGCCGCCGATGGGCCCCGTGGTCCTGCCGATGGGCTCGGCGGTCTCACCGGTGGGCCCGGCGGTCTCGCCGATGGGCTCCGCCGTCTCCCCGGGCCGCCCCGCCACCGCGTTCTTCGCCGAGGTGAAGCGGTCGTCCAGGCTGTCGGGTGCGGTCGTGGGGCCCGTGTCCTCGGTCGAGTCGTCGTACAGCTGCCCCCACCAGTCGTCCTCGGGACGGGCGGGCCTACCCCCCTGCTGGCTCATGCCCCTAATTGTCCACCGCACGGGCCGCGGGAAAACGGGGCATCAGGAAATTCCGGCGCACGCGGCCCCCTCGAACGACAGGGCGGGGGATAGCGCGAACGGCCGTACGACAGGCGGTTGATGGCCGCCGGGCGGCCCCACCCCCCACGGGAGGGCCGCCCGGCGACATCCGAAGTGACCCGGCCCCGCATCCCCTCGTGCGCTCGCGCACGTACGGGCCCGGGTCACCGTCTCGCCCGACCGGGTCGCCGAAAGCGCCGGCCGAATGGCCTGATTGTGGCTTGGTTTCCTGGGAGGCGGCTGTGGACCGTGAGCACGGTCCCGCGTCCTTCCGCGGCCCCACCTTGGCAGACCCACCACCGGTACGGCGATGATGTACGGCGGCGGGTTTGCGCCGTGGCCGGTTTCCGCCAGCCCTTCGCGCGTGGACGGCTTGTTCTCAGGGGAGGGGCACAGGCAGATGCTGGCAGCGATAGGCCTGGACGAGACGCACGAGTCGGCGTACCGGGCGCTGGTGTCCGTGGGCGCCGCCGAGGTGGCCGATCTGGCGCGCCGTCTGTCGCTGGCCGAGCCGGACACCGAGCGTGCGCTGCGCCGGCTGGAGCGGCAGGGCCTGGCCGCCCAGTCCCCTGCGCGGCCGGGCCGCTGGGTGGCGGCCCCGCCCGGGGTGGCGCTGGGCGCGCTGCTCACCCAGCAGCGGCACGAGCTGGAGAAGGCGGAGCTGGCGGCGGCGCTGCTGGCCGAGGAGTACCGGGCGGCGGCGGGCGAGCCGGAGGTGCACGACCTGGTGGAGGTGGTGACCGGCGCCTCGGCCGTCGCCCAGCGCTTTCTCCAGCTGCAGCTGGGCGCCGCCGAGGAGGTGTGCGCGCTGGTCACCGGCAACCCGGTGGTGGTCTCCGGGACGGAGAACGACGCGGAGGAGCAGGCGGCCGGGCGCGGGGTCCGCTACCGGGTGGTGGTGGAGCGGTCGGTGCTGGACCTGCCGCACGGGCTCACCGAACTGGCGGCGGCGCTCGGCCGGGACGAGCAGGTGCGGGCGGTGGACCGGGTGCCGACCAAGCTGGTGATCGCTGACCGTTCCCTCGCCATGGTGCCGCTGGCCTCCCGGACGGCCGGGCCGGCCGCGCTGGTGGTGCACGCGAGCGGTCTGCTGGAGCTGCTGGCCGGGCTGTTCGAGTCGGTGTGGCGGGAGGCGCTGCCGCTGCGGCTGGGCGCGTCCGGGGTGACCGAGCAGCAGCCCGACGGTCCGGACGCCACCGACCTGGAGGTGCTGTCGCTGCTGCTGGCCGGGCTCACCGACGCGAGCGTGGCCAAACAGCTCGATCTGGGCCTGAGGACCGTGCAGCGCCGGGTGAAGCGGCTGATGGAGCTGACGGGTGTGACGACCCGGCTCCAGCTGGGCTGGCACGCCTACGAGCGGGGCTGGGTGTCCCGAGAGGGCTCCCTGTGACCTGCGGTGTCCTTCCGCCTCCGGCACTCTGGGCAGATGGGAGCGTGGGAACTCCTGCCGGTCGGCGTGGTGCTGGTGCTCGGCCTGTGCGGAGTGCTGGTGCCCGGCGTGCCGGGGTCGTGGCTGGTGTGGGCCGCGATCCTGTGGTGGGCGCTGAAGGACCCGCGCCCTGTGGCCTGGGGGGTTCTGGTCGGGGCCACCGGGGTGCTGCTGCTGTCGCTGGTGGTGCGCTGGGCGCTGCCGCCGCGCCGGCTGCGGGCGAGCGGCGCCACGCCCCGCATGGGCGTCTACGCCGGTGTCGGTGCTCTCCTCGGCTTCTTCCTGATCCCGGTGGTGGGCGCGCTGCCGGGTTTCATGGCCGGCATCTATGTCCACGAGCGGCTCCGGCTCGGCGGCCACGGCGAGGCCATGGCGGCCCTGCGCACGACGATGCGGTCGGGCGGCTCCAGCGTGCTCGCCGAACTGTTCGCGTGTCTGCTGATCGCGGGGGCGTGGCTGGGGGTGGTGCTGTGGGGCTGACCTGCCGGACGGGGGCGGGGCGGGCCGGGGGTGGCTGACGGTCAGCCGACGGCCGGGGCGGGCCCGGGGGTGGACGACGGTCAGCTGGCGGCCAGGGCGGGCCCGGGGTGGATGAGGGTCAGCCGACTGGCGAGGCGGGGCCCGGGGGGCTGACGGTCAGCCGACAGCCGAGACGGGACCGGGGGGCTGACGGTCAGCCGACAGCCGAGACGGGACCGGGGGGCTGACGGTCAGCCGACAGCCGGGGCAGGACCGGAGGTGGCTGACGGTCAACCGACACCCGAGACGAACCCGGGGTGGATAAGGTCAGCCGACAGCCGAGGCGGGGCCCAGGAGTGGCTGCTGGTCAACGGACTGCCGAGGCGGGACAGGGGGGCTGCCGATCAACCGACCGCCAAGGCAGGACCGGAGGCGGCTGACGGTCAACCGACACCCGAGACGAGCCCGGGGTGGATGAGGGTCAGCCGACAGCCGGGGCAGGCCCGGAGCGCCCGGCGGTCAACCGACCGCCGAGGCGAAGCCGGCGGTCGCCGTCGGTCGGCCCGCCAGGGCTCGGGCCACGGTGGCGGCGATCGCGCTCATGCCCGCGTCGTTGAAGTGCAGGTGGTCGCCGGGGTCGTAGCCGGGCAGGATCTGCTCGGGGGCGGACGGGTCGCGGACGGCGGCGTCGGCGTCGGCGACCGCGTCGAAGGCGCCGCCGGTGCGGATGAACACGTTGACCTGCTGCCGTACCGCCTCGCGGGCCGCCGTGTAGGCGGAGAACCCCCGGTACGGGGTCAGGGTGACACCGATGACCCGGATGCCGCGGGCGTGGGCGCGGGCGACGAGGGTCCGGTACGCGGCGGCGAAGGCGGCGGGGTCGTTCGCCTCGGGGGTGCCCTTGATGTCGTTGATGCCCTCGAACACGATCAGGACCCGGGCCCCGGCCCGGTCCAGGGCGTCGGCGTCCAGGCGGGCCAGGGCGCTCGGTCCGGTGCCGTCGCGCAGCAGACGGTTGCCGGCGATGCCGGCGTTGAGGACGCCGATCCGGTCGCCGCGCAGGCGCTGGGCGAGCAGGTCGGGCCAGCGGTGGTTGGTGTCGGGGGTGGAGCCGTTGCCGTCGGTGAGGGAGTCCCCGAAGGCGACCACGCTGCCGGCGGCGGGGCCGAGGACGTCGACGCCGGTGACGTAGTACCAGGAGCCGATGGCCTTGGTGTACGCGGTGCCGTCCTCGTCGGCGGCGTGGACCGCGCCGACGAGGGCCACGTAGCTGGTCTGCAGGGCGGTGCGGTGGTTGGTGGCCGGGCCGGAGTCGACCGGGGTGAGGACGGTGACCAGCAGGTCGGCGGCGGCCGGTACGGCCAGCGGAACGGGGTCGGTGAGCAGGTCCTGGCCCGGCGGGACGGTGGCCGTCGGGGCGCCGTCGAAGGTGGCGATGTGCAGGGTGCCGGGCACGGCGTCCGGTCCGGCGGCCCGCCGCAGCGCGACGGTGACCGCGCCGAGTCGGAGGGGCTGGGTACCGAGCCGGTTGCTGAGCCGGATCCGCAGGGCGCTCCCGCCGAGACTGAGGTGGACGACGTTGCGGATGGCGGCGCCGGGCAGCGCGGCGGCGGTGCCGGAGGGGGCCGTCTCCCAACTGCCGGTCCACGGGGGCGCGGCGGGTGCGGCGACGGCCGCCGCCGTCGTGCCCGGCAGCACCGCGAGCAGGAGCGCCGCGAGGAACCGTCCGACCTTGCCCATGTGTGCGCCCGCCCTTCCCGTGCCCGTCGGAGGCGAAGGTGCCACACGGCCGCCGCGCGATGCCGGAACATCCCCGCAGGTCCACCCGCTCGGCGTAGCCGTACTCCTCGCCGGCTCAGACGAGTTGGGGCTAGGGGATGTCCGGCCGCCAGCGCGGCGCCTGGTCGTCCGGGGTGTCCGGGCTTGCGAAGTGGAAGGGGACCGAGAGGTGGGCGGCGAGGGCTCGGCCGGCCCTGTCGGCGGCTGCTGCCGACGGGTGCAGCGGGCCGGGATCCTCGCCCTCGCCGAGGTGCCGTACAGCCGTCCCCCGGTAGATGGTGGCCAGCCGATGCTCGTCCGTGGGGTCCGTGGTGACGGCCAGCAGTTCCACGAACCAGTCGTGGACGGTGTCGCCGTCCCAGACCGCCTCGATCGCCAGGATGCGGCCGGGGCAGCCGGCCGCACGGGCAGCGAGGGACTCCAGGTCGAGGGGGCTGTCCGGGGTGCGGGCGATTCGATCGCCGTGGTGGAGGTAACGGTCGTGGACGACGAGCTGGGCTTCATGGAGGCCCAGACCCCGCGCTCGGCCGGCTTCCCAGGCGACGCGAAGCGCCTGCATCCGGGCGTCCTGAAGGACGTACCCGTCCACCTGTTCGCGGATCCCGGCCGGCAGCAGCTCCCACCACTCGGTGGTGTCCATGTCGGTCATCCAGAGCCCCCTGTCTTCCATGATCGGACAGGGGAGATCCTAGGCCGGGAGCACTCCCTCCCATGTCAGCAGCCACACCTTGCGCTCAAGTCCGCCCGCGTACCCGGTCATCGAGCCGTCCGCGCCGATCACCCGGTGGCAAGGGCGCACGATCAGAAGGGGGTTGGCACCGATGGCGCCGCCGACGGCCCGAACCGCCGTGCGGGGCGCGCCGATTCGGGTGGCGATCTCGCCGTACGTGGTGGTGGTGCCGTACGGAACAGAGTCGAGCGCGGCCCACACCCGCTCCCGGAACTCGGTGCCGTGGGTGCGCAAAGGCAGTCGGAAGTCCTTGAGTTCGCCGGCGAAGTAGGCGGCGAGCTGTTCCTCGGCCGCGCGGAAGGGGCCGGGGTCGTGGCGCCAGCCGTCCTGGACGGTCCGGCCGCCCTTCTGCCCGGGCACGGACAGCGAGGTGAGGGCGCCGTCCGCGTCGGCGGTGAGCAGCAGCCGGCCGATGGGCGTGTCCGTGCCGGTCCAGTAGGTCGTCTCCATCAGTCGGTCAACTCCCCTGCGATGCGCAGATGCTGGGCGGCGTAGGAGCGCCAGGGCCGCCAGGTGTCGGGTGCGTCGAGGCCGGGCGGGGCCACGTCCGGGTCGCCGAGGGCGCGGACGCGGACGGTGGCGACGACGGCCGGGGTCATGCCGGGCAGCGCGAGCAGGGCCCGCTGGGCGTCCTCCCGGTCGGCGCCCGGATCCAGGTGCACGGTGCCGTCGGCGAGGGCGGCGGCCAGCGCGCCGAGCGGCCCGCCGATCCCCGCCTCGGCGAGGACGGACGGCTCCGGGAAGAGGTGGGTGAGGCTGCCGCAGGGGGCGTCGAGTGCCTTTCCGTACCGGCGGACCAGGTCCTCCGCCCCGGCGACCCCGGCGAGCGCCCGTACGGCGGGCTCCAGGGCGTCGACGGCGCCGGGCGAGCGCAGTCCGGGCCGGGCCGCGACCAGCGGGGCGAGCCTCGGGTCGGTGCCGAGCCGCTCGTCCACCGCGTACGGGTCGGCGTCGAGGTCGAACAGCCGTCGCAGCCGCTGCACGGCGGTGGTCAGGTCCCGTGGGCCGGTGAGGTGCAGCCGGGCGTCGAGCCAGCCGCCCGGATGCGTGCCGCCGCCGTTCCTCGGCCCGCGGGTGTGCTCCTCGACGGCGACGAGCGCGGTGCCGTACGGCAGCCGCAGCGTGCGCCGGTAGGTACGGCCGCCGGAGGTGCCGCTCACCTCCTCGACGCCGGGTACGGCCTCTCGCGCCAGCTGGTCGAAGACGGCGGCGGCCTGGTAGGGGCCGCGGTGGGCGAGCCGGAGAGGGATGCCCGCGGCCGGCGTGGCCCGGCGGGCGCCCCTGCCCCGGGGTGCGGCGTCCCGTACCTCGGTCGGCGTCGAGTCGTACACCTCGCGGACGGTGTCGTTGAACTGCCGCACGCTGGCGAACCCGGACGCGAACGCGATCTCGGTGATCGGCAGGTCGGTGGTCTGCAGCAGCACCCGGGCGGTGTGCGAGCGCTGGGCGCGGGCGAGCGCCACGGGTCCGGCGCCGAGTTCGGCGGTGAGTTGCCGCTGCACCTGCCGGGCGCTGTAGCCGAGCCGGGCGGCGAGGCCCTGGACGCCCTCGCGGTCCACGACGCCGTCGGCGATCAGCCGCATGGCCCGGCCGACGGAGTCCGCGCGGACGTTCCACTCGGCGGACCCCGGCACGGCGTCCGGCCGGCAGCGCCGGCAGGCCCGGAAGCCGGAGCCCTGTGCGGCGGCGGCCGTCGGGAAGAACCGCACGTTGCGCCGCTTCGGGGTGACCGCCGGGCAGCTGGGCCGGCAGTAGATCCCGGTCGTCTCGACGGCGAAGAAGAACGCCCCGTCGAACCGCCCGTCCCGGCTGCGCACCGCCTCGTACCTGGTGTCCTCGTCCATCACGTGTTCCAGTGTGGGACCCGGCGGCCGGACCGGCTGGCGGAAATCGGACGTGCAGCTGAGCGGTGCGGTGGCTAGAGGGCGAGGTCGTCCCACTGGTCGAGGACGTCGTCCCCCGATTGGGCGGCCGGTGCGCCGCGGTCCTCGTGCAGGGACAGCTCCGCCCAGATCACCTTGCCGCGGGCGGTGTAGCGGGTGCCCCAGCGGGCGGCGAGCTGGGCGACCAGGAACAGGCCGCGGCCGCCCTCGTCGGTGGCCGCCGCACGCCGTAGATGCGGGGCGGTGCTGCTGCCGTCGGAGACCTCGCAGATCAGGAAGCGGTCGTGCAGCAGCCGGACCCGGATGGGCGGGGAGCCGTACCGGATCGCGTTGGTGATCAGCTCGCTGAGGATCAGCTCGGTGGTGTACCCGATGTCCGTGAGCCCCCAGGCGTCCAGGGTGCGGGCGCACGCGGAGCGGACCGGGGCCACGGCCGCCGGCTCGGCGCGCACCTCCCAGTCGGCGATGCGATCGCGGTCCAGCAGCCGGGTGCGGGCCACCAGCAGGGCGACGTCGTCGTTCGGCCGGGCCGGCAGCACCGCGCCGAGGACGTCCGCGCAGGTCTCCTCCGGGGTACGGCCCACCGTGCCGGCCAGCGTGGTGTGCAGCTGCTTCAGGCCCGTGTCGATGTCCCGGCCGCGGTCCACCACCAGCCCGTCGGTGTACAGCACCAGCCGTGATCCCTCGGGCAGCGCCAGCTCGCGCACCTCCACGGGCATGCCGCCGCCCAGGCCCAGCGGCGGGGAGACGGGCACCTCGGGGAAGGAGGCGGTGCCGTCGGGCAGGACGAGGGCGGGCCCGGGGTGGCCGGCCCGGGCGACGGTGACCTGCCCGGACACGGGGTCGTAGAGGGCGTAGAGGCAGGTGGCCCCGGTGACGGCCGCGGCGTCGTGCTCGCCCGTCTCGTCGCTGTCGATCCGGCTGACCAGCTCGTCCAGGCGCACCAGCAGCTCGTCGGGGCTCAGGTCGAGGGCGGAGAAGTTGTGCACGGCGGTGCGCAGCCGGCCCATGGTTGCCGCCGCATGCAGCCCGTGCCCGACGACGTCGCCGACGACCAGGGCCACCCGCGCTCCCGGCAGCGGGATGACGTCGAACCAGTCCCCGCCGACGCCGGCCTGTGCGGGCAGATAGCGGTGGGCCACGTCGAGCGCGGTCTGCTCGGGGACGCCGCGGGGCAGCAGGCTGCGCTGGAGGGTGACGGCCGTGGTGTGCTCGCGGGTGTAGCGGCGGGCGTTGTCGATGGCGAGCGCGGCCAGGGCCAGCAGCTCCTCGCCGACGGCCACGTCCTCCTCCTCGAAGGGTTCCGGCTGCTCGGAGCGCCAGAAGCTGGCCACGCCCATGAGGATGCCGCGGGCCCGCAGCGGGATGACCATCATCGAGTGGATGCCGTGGGCGATGATCCTGCGCGCGTTGACGGGATCCTGTTCCTGCCATCCGGCGAGGTCGCGCAGGCGCGCCTCGAGGACGGGCTCGCCGGTGCCGAAGCCGATCGCCTGCGGGGTCTCGGAGCCGAAGTCGATGAGCCTGCCGACCGGGTACAGCGGATGGTCCTCGCGGATGCCGGTCAAGGCCGTACGACGCATCAGCGTGCCCTCGGGCTCGTCGCCGCCCCGCAGGATCGAGTCGACCAGGTCGACGCTGGCGTAGTCGGAGAAGCGGGGGACCGTGAACCGGGTGAGTTCCTGCGCCGTCCGCTCGACGTCGAGGGTGGTGCCGATGCTGGTCGCGGCGTCGTAGAGCAGCATCAACCGCCGCTCCGCGACATCGGCCTTGCCGGGCAGCGCCCGCAGCCGGCCCGGTTCCATGCCGTGGGTCTGGCGCCGCAGTCGGCGGTTCACCAGCGCCGATGCGGCCGTCGCGAGGAGCAGGCCGCCGGCGGCGGCGCCGAACAGGAGCGGCAGTTGCTGCGCCACGCGCGCGTGGACGGCGCGGACGGTGATGCCGACGGACACCAGCCCGACGACCTTGCCGTGGCTGTCGGTGACCGGGACGGTCGAGTCCACCGCCCGGCCCACCGGTGTCCGGAAGGTCGAGGTGTACGGGTGCCCGGCGAGCGCCTCACGGTACGTGCCGGTCACATGCTTGCCGATCAGGCTCGGGTCGGGGTGGGTCCACCGGATGCCGGCCGGGCTGAACGCGACGATGTAGTCGACGCCCGTCCTCCTGCGGGCCGCCTCGGCCCGTGGCTGGAGCAGCGCACTGGGGTCGGCGGAGCGCATCGCGTCGAGCGTGCCCGGGGCACTCGCGAAGGTCTCGGCACCGACGAGCGAGCGCGCCCGCGCCTCGGCCAGGCTCGCCTGCTGCGCCTGGAGCACCAGGGCGGTCACGGCCGCCGCACAGAGCAGAAGCACAATGACGAGCTGCAGAACGAACATCTGCCCCGCGACACTGCGCAAGCCCGGCGGCAGCCGCCTCGGCCGCCCCCCGCCGACCGGGGACGCCTCGGCGGAAGCGGGATCTCCCTGCACCCCGAACAGGCCGAAACGCCTCGTCATGGTCTATTTCTACATCAGCAACAGGAAACGCACGTGGTTCCCGGCGGGCGCCGAGGCACCCGCCGGGAACCTTGCGCCGTACGTCACTGCACCCGGCCCCGCACTACCACCGCCCCCGCTTCGCCTCCATCGCGGCCCTGCCCTGCGCCCCCTTTCGCTTCCAGTCCTTCCTGATCTCGGACCGGAGTCGTGCATCCGTCTTGGCGACGATCCACTGGTTCTCGCGCAGCAGCTTGCGGTAGCTCTCCAGGCGGCGGACCGGGAGTTGGCCGCTGTCCACCGCTGCGCGGACCGCGCAGCCGGGCTCGGTTTCGTGGGCGCAGTCATGGAAGCGGCACTGCTCGGCCAGTTCCTCGATCTCGGCGAACACCTGCCCGACCCCGCTCTCGGCGTCGAACAGGCCGACGCCCCGCAGCCCGGGGGTGTCGATGAGCACGCCCCCGGAGGGCAGGGGCAGCAGGTTGCGGGTGGTCGTGGTGTGGCGTCCCTTGCCGTCGACGTCACGGGCGGCCTGGACGTCCATGACGTCCTCGCCAACCAGGGCGTTCGCGAGCGTGGACTTGCCCGCGCCGGACTGGCCGAGCAGCACGGAGGTGCCGGCGCCGACGAGGGCGACGAGCACGTCGAGGCCGTCGCCGTGCAGGGCGCTGACGGTGAGCACGGGCACGCCCGGCGCGGTCGTCTCGACGTCCTCGACGAGGTGGGCCAGCGTCACCGGGTCCGGCACGAGGTCGGCCTTGGTGAGCACGACCACGGGCTGTGCGCCGGACTCCCACGCCAGGGCCAGGAACCGTTCGACGCGCCCGAGGTCGAGTTCGAGGGCGAGGGACACGGCGACGACGGCGTGGTCGACGTTGGCCGCGAGGATCTGCCCCTCGGACCGTTTGGAGGAGGTGGAGCGCACGAAGGCGGTGCGGCGCGGCAGATACGCGCGCACATAGCGGGGGTTGCCGCCGGGTTCGACGGCGACCCAGTCGCCGGTGCACACGACCCGCAGGGGGTCGTGCGGGGTGACGAAGGCGGTGTCGGCGCGCAGCACACCGCCCGCGGTGACCACGTCGCACTGCCCGCGGTCGACCCTGATCACCCGCCCGGGCAGCAGCCCTTCGGACTCGTACGGGGTGAACGCGTCGGCCCAGGCGTCGTCCCAGCCGTAGGGAGCCAGCGCGGTGAAGTCAGCGGAGCTGGAAGTCAAGGGAGACCCTTCACAAGGGTGGCCCCGGCGCGCGCGTACAGCGCGGTTCGGTCGGTCAGCCGGTGGCCACGGAGGTGGACTTGATGAATTCCTGGATGAGGGCAGCGCCCAGCACAGTGACAGCCATCGGTCGACACCTCCTCATATGCTCACGCAGGACCACGGCAGCCGTCGGCTGCCCGGGAACACGCTCACCCTAGAGCGGCCCTTCGTCGCCGCGCCACCGTATTTCGCGACCGCGCGCCGACTGTCCTCGACGCGGAAGCCGGCGCCGCAACCGGTCGTCCCCTCCGGCGCGTTGCCCCTGACCAGGACTGCTCAGTCCATCGCGCAGGTCTCCCCGTTGAGCGTGAAGCCCTCCGGCGCCCGGTTCTCCCCCTGCCAGGTGCCGAGGAACCCGAAGCTCAGGGAGGAGTGGGCGGCGACGGACCTGTTGTAGTCGGCGGCGGTGGCGGTGACGCGGGAGCCGTTCTGGTGGACTGTCGCGTCCCACATCTGGCCGACCTGCTGGCCGTCGCGGAAGGTCCAGGCGACCTGCCAGCCGGTGAGGACCCGGTCGGTGGTGACGGTGACGGTGGCCTGGAAGCCGTCGGGCCACTGGCTGTCCAGGTGGTAGGCGACCCGGCAGGTCGGGGCGGGTGGGGTCGTGCGGCCCGGGCCACCCGGGCCGCCGGGGGTGGTGGCGGAGGAGGTGCCCTGGGGTTCGGGGTCGGGGTTCTTCCGGCCGGACCGGCCGCCCTTGCTCGCGGTCGCGGAGGGGGTGGCGTGGGGCGTACGGGAGGGGGCCGGGCCGGTGCCGGAGGCGGTGCCGGTGGTGTCGGGGAAGTCGGGGTCCGCGACGGGCTGCCGGTCGTCGCCGACGGCGGCCGCCTTGTCGTCGCCGGAGTCGCCCGAGCCGTCGAACGGCATCATCGACACCCCGAGCGCCAGCACCGAGAGCAGGACGGCGGCGGCGAGCAGGCCGTTGCGCAGGACCCGGCCGCGCCCCGCGCCCTCCTTCGGATCGCCGCCGTCGGTCTCCGCCGCGCCCGGCCGTCCCGCGCCCAGCCGGACCTCGGCGGCGCGGCGCCGTCGCTCCAGGTAGGCGAGGCCGCCCCAGCCGATGACCCCGCCGGCCAGCGCGGCCGGCAGGCCGCCGCCGTGCAGCCGCAGACAGGCGGCGGCCTCGGCGCACTGCACGCAGGTGGCGAGGTGCCGGGACAGGTCGCCCGGCGTGTCGGCGGCCGGCGAGCGGGTGACCGCGTCCAGCAGGCGGGCGTAGCTGCGGCACTGCGCGTCCATCGGCGTGTCGAGGTGCGCACGGTGACAGCGGTCCCGGAACAGGGCGCGGACCTGGTCGAGTTCCTCGGTGACGGTGGCCGGGTCGAGGCCGAGCCGGCGTGCCACGGTCGGCAGGGGCAGCGCCTCCACCTCGGCCAGCCACAGCAGCGAGGCGTCCGCGTCCTGCATGTCCCTGAGGCCGCGCAGCGCGACCGGGCGCTGCAGCGGCGGGCCGGTGTAGCGCCCGGCCTGGCCGGAGTTGAGCCACAGCCTCAGGTCGGGGTCCAGCTTGTGGCCCTCGCCGTCGGCCTCCCAGACCGCGGCCGTGTTGCGGACCGCGGTCAGCAGCTCGGGGATCATCGGCAGCCGTGCGGCGCGCCGTCCGGTTCCGCGCACGGGCACGGCCCCGGCGGCGCGCGCCTCGCGCATGCCGAGGGTGAACGCCTCGGTGGCCAGCTGATGTGCCGTCAGGGAGCCGGAGGTGCACAGGTCGGCGTAGGAGAGCACGGCGTCCCAGCACTCCGCGAACAGCGCGGCCTCGGTGGCGTCCTGGGGGGTCGGCAGGTCGGACATGGGGCTCCTGCATCCACGAGCGAGGTCAACTCACCATAGAGGGAATGGAGTTGGAGGGAACCTCGCGGAGGCAGGAGCCTTTCACGTCTTCGACACAACTGACAAGCGGCGTATTCAAATCCGGTGACCAGGGGGTCGCGTGACGTGACCGTATCCGCGCAGGGCCGCAACTCCGGCCTCTGATACGGATGCGGGCGCCGTTCTGCTCACCGCAGGCAGACTCACCAACCGGATTAGCGATCCGTAGCGATTCTGTGGCAGAGTGTCACACGCACACCCGGCGCCCAGGCGACGTCGGGCACCCTCCTCGGCGAGGTCGCGAGACCTCACCGACCAGCGTCCGGAGGGACGTGCCACGAGGGCTGACGGCTCCCGCCGTTCAGCACCAGGGCACGAAGGCGATTGGCCTCACGTTCCTGAGCAACACCGGGAACCACTGAGTCAATCAGAGACGCTGTCCATGAAGGAGCTGACGGAGAAAACCGCCCGGCCGGGGCCGGGCGGGCCGTAGCCAGGCGGGGACGACAGCCCGAAGTCGTCCATCGTGGCCCGGTAGGCCTCCAGGAGCCGGATGTGGTACTCCAGCGGCGCGCCCTGCGGGTTGGCCTTGCCGAGCGGGGTGGTGGGCTCCGGGCACCAGGTGGTGAAGCGCGGTGTGATGCCGTGCGACATGAAGAAGCGCAGGCCCTCGGTCGTCGACGCGATGGCCTCGTCGACCGTCGTGAAGCCGAAGGGTTCCGCCATCTCCACGCCCGCCACGAAGTTGGGGATCACGTTGCGCGCGCCGAAGACCTCCGCCGAGTCCAGGATCCGCCTGTGCCACTCGTCCCGGCCGACGTACCGCTCCTTGCCGGGGCAGTACAGCTCGAACAGTCGGCGGTCCCACACCTCGAAGTTGGGGTGGTAGATCTGCACGCCGTAGTCCTTGAACCGCTGCACGTCGGCCTTCGGCAGCGCCTGTGCGACGACCTTGCCGATCCAGCGGCCCGGGAAGCGCTCCTCGATGGCCTTGGCGTAGTGGCCGTAGAAGTCGGCCTCGTCCCGCCCGGCGACGGTCTTGGTGATCGCGCCGCCGGTCAACGTGTACGCGGTGGACGCCTTCTGGGTGTCGTACCGGTCGATGATCTCGAGGGCCTCCAGGACCTCCTCGACGTCCTTCACACCGGTGTACGGCCGCCCGGCCGCCTTGTGCTGGCGCCAGTTGTGGTTGATGTCGCAGTACTGGCACTCCTCCTTGGCGCCGAAGTACTGGCAGACCCGGAAGACGGTCAGGTAGATCAGGTAGCCCCACTGGATGGTGGGGGCCACCTCCATCACGGACTTCCCGTTGGAGAGGGTGTGCCGGTAGTACTCGGGCATCGGCGGCACACCGACGTCGGCGATCCGCTTCCCGTCGAGGTACAGCCCGAGCAGCCCCTCGTCGTCGGCGGCGACCCGGTACGGCGAGGCCGGGTTCACCCGTACGGAGACAACCGTACGGCGCAGGTCGTACGGGCCACCCGTGAGGATGATCTCCTCCGGGGGCCGGCGCAGCGCGGCCTCGCCCAGTTCGGGCAGGGTGCCGTGGTCGAAGGAGAAGATGAAGTACGACTTCGGCTTGACCTCGCCGCTCTCGTTGTCGCTGAGGGCGGACGGCTCGAAGGCGACGCCGCCGCGGAGCAGGTCCTCCTTGAAGACGGCCTCCCGTGGCACATGCGGGAAACGCTCCATCAGATCCTCGACCAGCGCGGTGCGACTGCCCATCCGTACTTCTCCTCCCGGCTCAGGCGTTCGCCTCTCACCGTATGCCCCCGCCGTCGCGTCAGCCGTGCCGGGTCCCCGCACGGCGCGCGATGTGCCCTGGTACGGCGGTGCCGGCGGGCAGCGCCGGGTCGGGCAGGGGCTCGCCCCAGACGGCGGTCAGCGGCAGGACCCCGGCCCACAGGCCGAGTTCGGCGTCGGGGCCGTCCCCGTCGTCGGGAGCGCCCGTGCGGATCTTGACGGAGGCCTCTTCCAGGGAGAGGGCGAGGAGGGTGGTGGCGGCGAGTTCCTTCCGGTTCGGGCGGCGGGCGTACGACCACTGCCCGGGCGTCGCATGCTCGGTGAGCCGGCGCAGTCCCTCCAGCTTCTCCTCGGGGTCGGTGACCCTGCGGGCCTCTCCGTGGATCATGGCGCTGTGGTAGTTGACGCCGTGCTCGAAGACGGACCGGGCGAGCACCAGCCCGTCGACGTGCGTGACGGTGACGCACACGGGGACATCGCCGGCCAGGCTGCGGCTGGCCACGGATCCGTGGACGTACAGCTGCCGCTCGTCCCGTCCGTACACGGTCGGCACGACCAGCGGCCGCCCTTCGACCACCACGCCCAGGTGACAGACGAAACCGGCGTCCAGGATCGCGTCGAGATCGGCCCGCTCCCGGCTGCCCTGCTCACGCAGGCGGCGGTGCCGGGTGCGGTCGGTCTCGGGGAGCTGCACGGGGAGGCCCTGTGAGGTCATGAGCGCTAAATCTACTGAAAGCGCAGTCGAAGGGCTATCCATTTAATGAAACAGTTCATCCAGCACCACTACTCAACGAAATCCGCAGATCTTTTCCGATGATCACGCGCCGGGCAGGGTCCGCGAGCGGAAGGTGCGGCGGTAGGTGTCCGGAGGTACGCCGACCGTGCGGTTGAAGTGCCGGCGCAGCGTCGTGGCGGTGCCCATGCCGGTGGCGGCCGCGATGGTGTCGATGCTGCCGTCGGTGGTCTCCAGCAGCTCCTGGGCGCGGCGGATCCGCTGGGTCAGCAGCCATTGCAGCGGGGTGGTACCGGTCGCCGACCTGAAGTGGCGGCCCAGGTTGCGCGAGCTCATGCGAGCCCGGCGGGCCAGGTCCTCCACGGTCAAGGGCTGGTCCAGCCGTGCGAGCACCCAGGGAAGCAGTTCGGCGAGCGGGTGATGGTCCGGGGCGGGCACCGGGGTGGTGACGAACTGGGCCTGTCCGCCGTCCCGGTGCGGCGGCACGACCAGGCGGCGGGCGACGGCGTTGGCGACCGACGAGCCGCGGTCGAGGCGGACGAGGTGCAGGCACAGGTCCATGGCGGCGGCCTTGCCGGCGGAGGTGAGCACGCTGCCGTTGTCCACGTAGAGGACGTCCGGGTCCACCTCGACCCGGGGATGGCGGGCGGCCAGGGCCCGGGTGTGCGCCCAGTGCGTGGTGGCGCGCCTGCCGTCCAGCAGACCGGCGGCGGCCAGTACGAACGCGCCCGTGCACAGGGAGGCCACGCGTGCGCCCGCCTCATGGGCCGCGCGCACCGCGTCGACCAGGTCGGCGGGCGGGTCCTCGTCGATGTCCGCCCAGCCCGGGACGATCACGGTGTCGGCGCGCGCGAGCCGGTCGAGGCCGTGGTCGGCCTCCAGCCGGAACCGGCCGGCCCGCACGGCGCCGGGCCCGCAGACGTCCACGTCGTACCAGGGGCCCGGCACGTCGTCCGGGGCGGCGCCGAACACCTCGTACGCCATGGACAGTTCGAAGTGCAGCATCCCGTCGGTGACAGCGAGCGCGACCGTGTTCACGTCCGGAATTGTACGGGTCATGTCGTTCCGGACACTCGTCCGGGGCACCTGCCCTTCGTCAGGATGGCCACGACGGATCACGGAAGACCGGTCGAGCGAGCAGGGGGAATCCATGGGGTCGACGCACAGGGTGGCGGTGTTCGGGGCGTACGGGCACACCGGGCGCTTTGTGGTGGCTGAGCTGCGGGAGCGCGGGTTCGTCCCGGTGCTCTCCGGCCGCGACGCCGACAAGCTGAAGACGATGGCTGCGTCCCGTCCGGGACCGGACGTCCGCCCGGCGTCGGTCGACGACCCGGCCTCGCTCGACCGCGCGCTGGCCGGTACGGCGGCCGTGATCAACTGTGCCGGGCCCTTCGCGGCGACGGCCGCCCCCGTGATCGAGGCGGCGCTGCGCGCCGGGATCCCCTATCTGGACGTGGCGGCCGAGATCGAGGCCAACGTCGACACGTTCACGCACTTCACGGACCGCGCCCGCGCCGCAGGAGCGGTGATCGTCCCCGCGATGGCCTTCTACGGCGGTCTCGGCGATCTGCTGGTCACCGCCGCGATGGGTGACTGGACGGCTGCCGACGAGGCGCACATCGCGTACGGGCTGAGCAGTTGGCACCCCACGGCCGGCTCGCGTGCCACGAGCGCGGTCACCCGGGAGCGGCGGGGCAGCCGACGCATCGTCCATGTGAACGGCCGGCTGGCGTACCGCGACGACAGCCCGCCGACCCTCGAGTGGACCTTCCCCGAGCCGTTGGGCACCCGTGCCGTCATCGGGGAGTTCACGATGGCCGATGTGGTCACCGTTCCCAGCCACCTGTCGGTTCCCGAGGTGCGCACGTACATGACCGTCGAGGCGGCCAGGGAGGTGGTTGCCCCGGACACACCGCCGCCGACCGCCGTCGACGAGCGCGGGCGGTCCGCGCAGACCTTCCTCGTGGATGCCGTCGTGCGCTGCGCAGGCGGCGAACGGCGCGCTGTGGCGAGAGGCCGGGACATCTATGCCGTCACCGCGCCGCTCGTGGTGGAAGCGGTCGACCGTGTCCTCACGGGGCGGACCAGGGCGGTCGGTGTCGCCTCCGCGGGCGAGATCTTCGACGCGCCGGACTTCCTCCGCGCACTGTCTGCGCACCTGTCCCTGGACCTGCGTCCGTAGCGGACGGAAGACCGTCGATCAAGCCGTCCGCTGAAGCTCCGCATGGTCGACCGCAAACAGAAGGTCGTCACCGGCCGACAGCCGGCCGGCCTCCTCCACCACCGTCCGCCCGAGCCGGGCCAGCTCGTTCCCCTGGGAACCGGCGAGGTGCGGGGTCACGAAGGCGTTGGGCAGGTCGAACAGCGGGGAGTCGGCGGGCAGCGGCTCGGGGTCGGTCACGTCCAGTACGGCGCTGAGGCGTCCGGTGCGCAGTTCCGCGATCAGCGCGTCATGGTCGACCAGCGCGCCGCGCGCGGTGTTGATGAGCACGGATCCGGCGGGCATCAGGGCGAGTTCGCGGGCGCCGAGCAGGTGGTGGGTCTCCGGGGTCTGGGGGGCGTGCAGGGTGACGATGTCCGAGGTGCGCAGCAGGTCGTCCAGGGGCAGCAGGGGCACGCCGAGCCGGGCGGCCTCGGCCTCGTCGACGTACGGGTCGGCGAGGCTCGCCCTGAGGTCGTGGGGGCGGAGCAGGTCGAGCAGACGGCGGCCGATGCGGGAGGCGCCGACGATGCCGACGCGGCGGCCGAAGTTGCCGATGCCGGGCACGAGATCGCCGTGGGGGAAGGTGCGGCGGGTGCGCAGCAGGTCCCGGTGGGTGAACACGTCCTTTCCGGCGAGCAGGATCATCGCGAGGGTGTATTCGGCGACGGGCAGCGCGTTGGCGGCGGCGGCCGAGGAGACGACGATGCCGCGCCGCCAGACCTCCGGGGTGGTGAAGCCCTTGACCGAGCCGGCCGCGTGCAGCACCGCGCGCAGGCGTGGCGCCGCGTCCAGGGCGGCCGCGTCCAGGCGGGGGCAGCCCCAGCCGGTGATCAGGACCTCGGTGCGGGCGAGGGTCTCCTGGAGCCGGGGGTCGGTGAAGTCCTGCGCCACCCGGGCGGGATCGATGTCCACGTGCTCGCGCAGGCGGGCGAGCAGATCCGGCGGGAACAGGTGCTGCACGTTCTGGGCCGTCATGGCGAACAGTGCCTTGGGACGCTCGGGCAAGGAGGTGACCTTCCGGCTCGGTGACCTGCGGACAGCAACCGCTCTCTAAATTAGGTGCCGGGGAAAGAGAGGGTCAACGGACACACGCTCCGGGAGGGACGGCAGGGATGACAGACTCGGCGCAGGCGGTCAGGGCCCTGGCGGCCGGCAGCGCACGGGTGCGGGTGCTGGGCAGCGGCCGCTCCTTCAAACGGATCGCGAGGACGCCCGACGCGGCGTTCCAGACCCCGCCATGCGTCAGGAAGCGGTTGCGACAGCTCCGATCGGAATACAGTTGTGACCGGAGAGCTGCGCCTCGCAGAGGGAGGCGCCGGTCAGGTTCGCCTTCTCCGAGACGATCTGCCAGACCCACTGGTAGTACACGGTGTTCGCCTGCAGGGCGCCGAACACCGGGTCGATGCCTTCGACGCCGTCGTCGCCGTACAGCATCTGATCCTCGGTCAAGTAGGACGTAGCGTCGTCGATCACGTCCCCGATGTGCTGGTCCTTGTCGGTCTCCAGGCTGGGATACTCGATTCCCAGGTTCGCGTAGGGCGCGTGGATGCCGCGGTTCCGCGGCTCGGCCTCCACCCGCAGCAGCAGGGCCAGTGCCTTCGTTCCGGCCGGTGGCGGATTGTCCGGCACATCCACCCTGGTCTCGGCCTTGAGGATCTGCACCTTGTACGTGTAGTTGCCGCGCACATGCAGCACCTGCGGACGCGCCGGGGGCAGCGTGGGCTTCGACGGCTGGTCGGTCGGGTTCTTGCCCGGCGATGGGGCCTGTGTCGTATCCGCCGGCCCGCCTGCTTGGGCGCCGGCCTTGCCGCCACTGTCACAACCCGACACCGCACCAACAGCAATGACTACTGCGCACGCCCACCGCTTGGACACGCCGATCCGTCGAGCCCCGCTCACTCTTCCCCCGATCCAACGCACTGATCAACCAACTGGATGATCACTCTAGAGCTCCGGTCCTGACCCAATCGCTGGACCCCACCGGCAAGTTGGCCAACGCCTTCGTCCGGGGCGTCCTGGGCGCCTGATCCCCGCCACCGAGCACAGGGACTTTCTACAACCCCTTTCCAAATCCCTTGTCGAAAGTCCCTCCCAGCCCATAGCCTGACGCCGCGCCGGCGCCCACCTCGCCCCGGCCTGGCCTGACGGGATGGGAGGGGCAGCTCCGTGAAGCGCACATCACGTGACATCCGCACCGCGAACCGCTACGAGGTGTTGCGCCAGATCATCGCCGATTCTCCCACCTCCCGCCAGGAACTGGCCGCCGCCACCGGACTGAGTCTGGCCACGGTCGCCACGCTCGTCGGCGAGCTGCTGGATCTCCGCATGATCACCGAGGTCGGTTTCGAGGACTCCGCGGGGGGCCGCCCGCGGGGCCTGGTCGCCGTCAACGCGTCGGGGGGCGCGTTGATCGGTGTCGACATCGCGGAGACGTACGTCCATGTCGAGCTGTTCGACCTGGCGCTGAACGTGCTGGCCCGCGCCGACGAGGACATGCGGCCCGGCGAGAGCCGACCGGAGCAGGTGGTCGGCCATGTCGCCGCGGCCGTCGGCTCGGTGGTCGCGCAGGCCGGGGTCGAGGCGGCCCGGGTGCTCGGCGTCGGGGTGAGCGTGCCGGGCCAGGTGGACCGGGACACCGGGGTCGCCGAGTACGCGCCCAACTGGAACTGGCACGACGTGCCGTTGCTCGACCTGCTCGCCGAACACATCGCGTATCCCCTGTACCTGGACAACCCGCTGCGCGCCTGCGCGGTCGCCGAGCTGTGGTTCGGGGCGGCGCGAGGCCGCGGGGACGCCGTGGTGGTCAACCTCGGTACGGGCGTCGGCGCCGGTCTGGCCCTCGGCGGCGGCCTGCACCGGGGCGTGACCAACAGTGCCGGCGAGTGGGGGCACACCACGCTCGTGCTGGACGGGCGGCTGTGCCACTGCGGCAACCAGGGCTGCGTGGAGACGTACGTCGGTGCGCCCGGCATCATGCTGAACCTGCGCGAACTCAGCCCGCAGTCCGCGCTGTTGCACCCCGAGGACCAGACGGCCACCATCGACGCGCTGGCCCGGGCGGTCGCCGCGCAGGATCCGGTGGCGCTCAAGGTGGTCCGGGACACCGCCCGTTACCTGGGCGCCGGGATCTCCGACCTGATCAACCTCCTCAACCCCGAAGTGGTCGTGCTCAGCAGCTGGGTGGCGTCCCGGCTGGGCGAGCCGCTGCTCGACGAGGTGCGCGCGGCCGTCTCCCGGCACGCGCTCCGGCGGCCGCTGGCCGCCACCGAGATCGTCCTCTCCCCGATCCCCACCGACCCGGTGTCCCTCGGCGCGGCCACGTTCGCGCTGGAGGGGGCGCTGCAGTCCGTCGGCCAGAGGACCAGCACCACCAAGCGCACCACCGCACCCGCAAGGAGCCGTACCGCACCGCCTTCATGACGACGGAAGGGATGCACGTGTCTCACCCCCGCACCGTTCACCCCCGCACCAGGAGATCCGCCCTGCTGACAGCCGCGGCCGCGCTGGCTGTCACCGGAGGGCTCCTCACCTCCCCGCCCGCGAAAGCCGTCGACGCCCCGGCCGCCGCCGAGGTCTCCCCCCACGCCGCACAGACCATCGACGACATCGGCGCCTCGGGCGCCTGGTGGGTCAACGATCTGAAGAACTTCGCCCCCGAGGTCCAGGCCCGGGTCGCGAAGCTGCTGTTCTCGAAACAGGGCCTGGATCTGAGCGCGTACCGCTACAACATCGGCGGAGGCGGCACCGGCGTGACGTACGCGCCGCGCGCCCCCGAGGACTTCCTCAAACCGGACGGCGGTTACGACTGGAGCAAGGACAGGGCGGGCCGGTACTTCCTGTACGCCGCCGCCAAGTACGGCGTCGAGGACCTGATCGGGTTCGTCAACAGCGCGCCCGCGGCATGGAAGACGAACGGCAAGAGCTGCGGCGGCTATCTGAAGGCGGAGAACGAGCAGGACTTCGCCACGTACATGGCCGACGTCACCGACCACTTCGCCCGGCAGGGCGTGCAGCTGGACTACATCAGCCCCTTCAACGAGCCGACCAACAGCTTCGACTCCTGCGGCCAGGAGGGCATGCTCGTCGACCCCTCCCAGCGGGACGACATCGTGCGCGCACTCGGCGCCGAGCAACGGGCCCGGCACCAGCGGACGGGCATCATCGCCGACGAGTCCACCAGCACGGTCAAGTTCAACGAAGAGGTCCCACAGTGGATCTCGCAGCCGGGCACGGCCCAGTACGTCTCCAAGCTGGCCCACCACACGTACGACAACCCCAGCGACGCGAACCGGGCGAAGGTCCACGAGACCTCCAAGGCGGCCGGCAAGGAGTCCTGGTCGACGGAGATCTGCTGCTTCGGCAAGGGCGGCACCGGCTGGGCGCAGGAGTACGACCCGACGATCGACGGCGGGCTGAACCTGTCCCGGATCATCTACAAGGATTTCGCGACCGCCCACGACTCGGCGTTCCAGTGGTGGGTGGCGCTGTCGGAGATGATCGGCAGCGACCCACTGGCGAAGAACGGCGACGGCTGGAACGACGGCCTGCTCTACTACGACCCGAACTACGCCACCAACGGCAACCAGACCCTGTACTTCACCAAGCGCTACTACGCGCTGGGCCAGTACAGCAAGTTCGTGAAGCCGGGCTCGGTGGCGCACAACGTGACCGGGGCGCCGGACGGCGTGGAGGTGTCCGCCTACGACCGGGACGGCACCTGGGTGGTCGTGGTGAACAACCACAACACCACCGACACCGCGCTGAACCTGCACTTCAACAGCCGGACGCCGGTGCGGGCCACCCAGGCGGTGCGCACCGCGGCCGACGAGAACTGGGCGCAGGCCGCGAAGCCCGCCGTGCGCGGCGGCACGGTCTCGGCGACGCTCGCGGCCCGTTCGATCACGACGTACGTCTTCGACCAGAAGAGGCACGGCAGTTAACTCCAGCGGGCAGATCGTCAACGAGGCCTGGACCAGGCAGTAGCACCCCTCAACTCCTCTACCTTTTCTGATCGTTCGGGATTCCGAACCAGTCACAACACTTCGAATGACTTCGTCTAACCCCTTGCCGAAGTATTAGCCGAAGGTAACGTCCCCGCACCGCAACCCAATCCGAGCCATGACAAGGACGTCAGCATGTCGGCACAGAGCAGCACCTGGGACCGCCGATCGATACTCCGGGCCGCAGCGGGCCTGGCCGCAGCGGGCACGCTCGCCGCGTGCGGCAGCAACAACGGCCGTGGTGGCGGCTCCGGTTCGGGCAAGAACCTGGTCCAGTACTTCCACGCGTACGGCGAGGCGGGCACCGAGCAGGCCATCAAGCGCTATGCGAAGGCGTACTCCAAGGCGAACGTGACCACGCAGTGGATCACCGGCTCGAACTTCGAGAGCAAACTGTTCGCGACGCTGCTGACCGACCAGGCGCCGGACCTGTTCGAGTTCCACCCGCAGATCCAGCTCGTCAGGAGCGGGCAGGTGGCGGACCTCACCGACCTCATCGAACCGGTCAAGAGCGACTTCAACCAGGCCGACATCACGTCGCACACCGTCGACGGCAAGATCTACGGCGTTCGGATGATCGACGACCCGCAGTTCTTCTTCTACCGCAAGTCCCTGCTGGAGAAGGCGGGCATCCAGCCGCCCACCACCCTCGACGAGCTGATCGAGGCGGCCGCCAGGCTCACCACGAGCAAGGTCAAGGGCTTGTTCCTCGGCAACGACCTGCACGCGGTGATCAACCCGCTGATCTGGTCGGCCGGCGCGGACACCCTGAGCGAGAAGAACGAGATCGCCTACCACACGGACGGCGTGGTCGAGGGCCTGAAGAAGATGCGCAAGCTGTTCACCAGCGGCCATCTGCTACTGGACGCCCCGGCCGACTTCTGGGACCCCTCGGCGCTCAACCAGGGCCTGTGCGCGATCCAGTTCTGCGGGATGTGGGCCATGCCGCAGTTCCAGCAGACCCTCGGCGACGACCTCGGCATCATGCCGTTCCCGAAGGTCACCGACGCGGGCAAGCCGTCCGTCTACAACGGCGGCTGGTCGATGTTCGTCAACGCCAAGGGCAAGAACGTCGACGCGGCCAAGGAGTACGTGAAGTGGCTGTGGATCGACCAGAAGAGGGACCAGGAGGACTTCGCGACCTCGTACGGCTTCCACATCCCGCCGCGCGCCTCCCTCGCACAGTCGGCGAGCAAGCTGACGTCGGGCCTGCCGGCGGAGGGCGTGAAACTCTTCGACGAATACGGGCACTTCGACAACATCGGCTGGACCCAGGCGATGATCACCGCCACGGAGAACGTCTTCGCCGACTGCGTGCGCAAGGACGGTGACCCCGAGGCCGCGCTCGACAGGTGCGACAAGGCCGTGGGCGCCGAGCTGAAGAAGCTGTTCGGATAGGCCGCCGGACGGACCACGACATGTCGACGACCACCACGCGCGGTGTCGCGAGCCCCGCCCCGGCCGAGGTCACCCGGGCCCGGCCGCGGCGGGGGCTGCGCGGCAGCCGCACCGTCAACTTCTGGCTCTTCACCAGCCCGTTCCTGCTCGGGCTGATCGTCTTCGTCTACATCCCGATCGGCTGGAGCCTCTACCTCAGCTTCTTCGAGGCCCGCTTCACCGTCACGCCCAGCGACTTCGTCGGCCTGGACAACTACCGGGACATCCTGACCGACGGCAACTTCACCGGATCCCTCGTCACCTTCACCGTCTTCGCGGCCTTCATCGTGCCCACCACCTGGGCCCTGTCCCTGGGCCTCGCGCTGCTGGTGAACCGGCTGCGGTTCATGCGGGCGTTCTACCGGTCGGTGTTCTTCCTGCCGACCGCGTGCAGCTATGTGGCCGCCTCGCTGATCTGGAAGATGTCCCTCTTCAACGGCGTGCGCTTCGGCCTGGCGAACACCGTCCTCGGCCTGTTCGGCGTGGACAACATCGCCTGGCTCGCCAACCCCGACCCACCCTGGTACTGGCTGGTCATCGTCACCGCCCGCCTGTGGCTGCAGTCCGGCTTCTACATGATCCTGTTCCTGGCCGCGCTGCAGAACATCCCGCAGGAGCTGTACGAGGCCGCCGCCCTCGACGGCGCCAAGCGCGGCTGGCAGACCTTCCGCCACATCACGCTGCCGCAGCTGCGGGCCACCTCCACGGCCGTGGTCCTGCTGCTGCTCGTGGCCGCCTACCAGGCCTTCGACGAGTTCTTCAACCTGCTGTCCAAGACGACGTGGGGCCGCCCGCCGCTGGTCGAGCTGTACTACACCGCCCTCGGCCAGGACCAGAACTACGGCAAGGGCAGCGCCGGAGCCGTGGTGCTGACGCTGCTGATCTGCGTCGGCACCCTGTTCCAGGGCCGGATCATGGGGTTCGGGAGGGGTGAGGAGTCCACGTGACCACGACCGCACCCGACGTCAGGAAGCACGCCCGGCGCGGCGGATTGATGAGCTCCACCGGCCTGTACATCGCCACCAGTGTCGCCGCGCTGCTCTTCCTCATCCCCTTCTACCTGCTGGTCCGCAACGCCCTCTCCACCGACCCGGAGATCACCGGCGAGAACTGGAAGTTCTTCCCCACCCACCTCCAGTGGGGCAACATCACCGAGCCGTTCGACGACCCGACGGTCGACTTCGGCCGGTCGATGGGGAACTCCCTGGTCGTCGGCATCCTGCACACGGTCGGCACCCTGTTCGTCTGCTCGCTGGCCGGTTACGCCCTCGCCCGCATCCCCTACCGGCACGCCAACAAGATCTTCTACGCCGTCCTGGTGACCCTGATGGTCCCGGCCGCCGTCACCTTCGTACCCAGCTTCGTGCTGGTGTCGTCCCTCGGCTGGGTGGACAGCTACCGGGGTCTGATCATTCCGGGCCTCTTCAGCGGTTTCACCTGCTTCCTGTTCCGGCAGTACTTCCTCGGGTTCCCCAAGGAGCTGGAGGAGGCGGCGCGCGTGGACGGGCTCGGCTACTGGGGCGCGTACTGGCGTGTCGTGGTGCCGAACTCGCTGAACTTCTTCGCGGCGATCGCCACGATCACCTTCATCAGCGGCTGGAACGCCTTCCTGTGGCCGCTGGTCATCGGCCAGGACCCGAGCGCCTGGACGGTCCAGGTCGCGCTGTCGTCGTACATGACCAACCAGACCGTGAACTACCACCTGATCTTCATGGCGACCGCCATGTCGATCCTGCCCCTGCTGTTCGTGTTCCTCTTCCTCCAGCGCTGGCTGGTGCAGGGGATCGCGCAGACCGGTATCAAGGGCTGAGCTAGGAGACCCATGTCCGTCCGCACCACCATCGAGTACGTCGAGGACGTCTCGCCAGGCTCGGGGGCGCTGCCGCCCCGCGCCTGGTACGCGTCCTCGGACGCCAAGTCCCTCTCGCTCAACGGCAGCTGGCGTTTCCGGCTGTCGGACACGGCCGACGCCGAGGACGACTCCTTCGCAGAGGAGGGGTACGACGCCGATGGCTGGGCGGAGGTGTCGGTCCCCGGCCACTGGGTCCTCCAGGGGCACGGCTCCCCCATCTACACCAACCACCTCTACCCGTTCCCGGTCGACCCGCCGCGCGTGCCGACCGAGAACCCGACCGGCGACCATCTACGCGTCTTCGACCTGCCCGAGGACTGGCCGGCCGACGGCGGTGCCGTGCTGCGCTTCGACGGTGTGGAGTCCTGCGCCCGGGTCTGGCTGAACGGCACGGACATCGGCGAGTTCAAAGGCTCGCGGCTGCCGCACGAGTTCGCGGTCGGCCACCTGCTGAAGGCAGCGGGCAATGTACTGGCGGTCCGGGTCCACCAGTGGTCGGCGGGCTCGTACCTGGAGGACCAGGACCAGTGGTGGCTGCCCGGCATCTTCCGTGACGTCACCCTGCTGCACCGCCCGGCGGGCAGCGCCCTCGACTTCTTCGTGCACGCCTCCTACGACCATGTCGCCGGCACCGGCACCCTGCGCGTCGACTCCGACGTGGACGGCCGGGTGACCGTCCCCGGCCTCGGCATCGACGTCGCGACCGGCGAGCCGGTGACGGTGCCGGTCGAGCCGTGGACGGCGGAGAACCCGAAGCTGTACGACGGTGTGCTGGCCACCGAGGGCGAGCGGCTGCCGCTGCGCATCGGGTTCCGCACGGTGGAACTGTCGGACGGCCTGATCAAGGTCAACGGCAGGGCGGTCCTGTTCAAGGGCGTCAACCGGCACGAGTGGCACCCGGAGATGGGCCGGGCGCTCGACCTGGAGACCATGCGCGAGGACGTGCTGCTGATGAAGCGGCACAACATCAACGCCGTCCGCACCTCCCACTACCCGCCGCACCCCGCCTTCCTGGACCTGTGCGACGAGCTGGGCCTGTGGGTGATCGACGAGTGCGACCTGGAGACGCACGGCTTCACCGAGCAGGCGTGGCGGGACAACCCGGTCGACGACGACCGCTGGACCCCGGCCCTGCTCGACCGCGCCGCCCGCATGGTCGAGCGGGACAAGAACCACCCCTCGGTCGTCATCTGGTCCCTCGGCAACGAGGCCGGCACCGGCCGCGGTCTGACGGCGATGGCCGAGTGGATCCGCGGCCGGGACTCCTCGCGGCTGCTGCACTACGAGGGCGACCTCGACTGCCGTGACACGGACATGTATTCGCGGATGTACGCCGACCACGCCGAGGTCGAACGGATCGGCCGCGGCCAGGACGGCGGCACCCACAAGCGCCGCCAACTCCCCTTCATCCTCTGCGAGTACGCGCACGCCATGGGCAACGGCCCCGGCGGACTCGCCGACTACCAGCGGATCTTCGAGCGGTACGACCGGCTCCAGGGCGGCTTCGTCTGGGAGTGGATCGACCACGGCATCAAGGACGAGCGGTACGGCTACGCGTACGGCGGCGACTTCGGCGAGGAGCTGCACGACGGCAACTTCGTCTGCGACGGCCTGCTCTTCCCGGACCGGCAGCCCTCCCCCGGCCTGGTCGAGTACAAGAAGGTGATCGAACCGGTCGCGCTCGACGGCGACGCCGCGGGCGGGACCATCCGCGTCACCAACACGTACGACTTCGCCGACCTGTCGGCGCTGGCGTTCACGTGGTCGTACCAGGTGGACGGCGAGACGGTCGGCTCCGGCGCCCTGTCGGTGCCCGCGCTGGCGCCCGGCGAGTCGGCCGAGGTGAAGCTGCCCGAGCCGCCGGCCGCGGCCCCGGCCGGCGAGGCCCACTGGACGGTACGGGCACAGCTCGCCGACGACACCCCGTGGGCGCCGAAGGACCATGTCGTCGCCTGGGGCCAGTTCGCCGTGTCCGCACGGCAGGCGCCGTCGGTCGCGGCGACCGACGGTCCGGTGCTCGGGGACGGCCTGATCACCCTCGGCCCGGCCTCCTTCGACGCCCGCACGGGCGCGCTGCGGACGATCGGCGGTGTGCACGTCTCCAGGCTGCGCCTGGACGTGTGGCGGGCGACCACCGACAACGACGACGGCGCTGCCTGGCAGACCGACACCCGCTACGGCCTGCTGTGGCGCCGGCTCGGCCTGCACCGCATGCGGCACCGGCTGGACGCGGTGGAACTGGCCGACGACGCGCTGACCGTCCGCACCCGGGTGGCGCCGGCCGCCCGGGACATCGGACTGGCGACCGTGTACCGCTGGACGTCGGACGGAAATCGTCTCCGGCTGACCGTCTCCATGACACCGGAGGGCGACTGGACGGTACCGCTGCCCCGGCTCGGCATCCGCTTCGGACTGTCTGCGGCCGACCGTGTGCAGTGGTACGGCGGCGGCCCAGGCGAGGCGTATCCGGACAGCAGGGCGGCATCGATGGTCGGCCGCTGGCGGTCGACCGTGGACGATCTGCAGACCCCGTACGTCCGTCCGCAGGAGAACGGCGCCCGTGCCGACGTCCGCTGGGCGGAGATCGGCGGCCTGCGCATCGAGGGCGACCCGGAGTTCTGCTTCACCGCCCGCCGCTGGACCACCGAGCAACTGGACGCGGCCACCCACCTGACCGACCTCACACCCGCCGAGACGGTATGGGTGAACCTTGACCACGGCCGGCACGGCCTCGGCTCCCAGTCCTGCGGCCCCGGCCCCCTGCCCCAGTACTACCTGAGGGCCGAGCCCGCACAGTTCTCGTTCGTCCTCTCGGAGACCCGGTCGCCGAATCCCTCTTCGGAGACCAGTTGACCGACACGGTCCTGACGATCCCCGCGGCCGGCCGGCGGATGTTCTCCCGGCCGGCCGCGGTCGCCTCCTGCGTGGGCTTCGTCCTCGTCGGCATGCTCCAAGCGCTCTACGGCCCGGCGGTCCCCCGGCCTGCGCGCCGAGTTCGGGCTGTCCCCCTCGGGCGCGGGCCTCGGTCTGAGCCTGCACTTCACCGGCGGGGTGGCGGGTGTGCTCGCCTTCAAGGCCGTCCACTCCCGGATGAGCAACCCGGCCCTGTTGGCGGCGGGTTATGCCCTGATGGGGGCGGGCGGCGAGGGCTTCGCGCTCGCTCCGGGCTGGCCGACGGCCCTTGCCGCCGCCTTCCCTGGCTGAACAGGGCTCTGCCGCAGGCCCGGCGCGCGGGGGCCTGGGTGATCGCCGCCTCGATGATCGGCGGTGTGGCCGCGCCGCCGCTGCTCGGGGCGGGCATCGAGGCCTCGGACCGCGACGGAGGCTGACGTCACAGGCCTGGTCGAGGTCGCGCCCGAGCGCGTGAACGCGGCAAGAGGTACCTCTGCGTGGCGTTGCGTCTCATCCGCCCCTCTGTCCCCTCCGCGTGCCGGCTTCCCTACGGCGCGCTCGATGCTCGCCGCCAAGGCCGGTGTCCGAGTGCTGACGAGTTCGCGCCACGGTGGGAAGATATGGGTAAACATCACCCTACTGATGGGGGTGTGGGCCGTGGCCGTATCAGAAGACAAGTCGGCCCAGGAACAGCACCGGCCGGGACTGCGGCGTGAGATCGGCTTCGTCGGGCTCATCTGGGCCTCGGAGGGGTCGATCATCGGATCCGGGTGGCTGTTCGGCGCGCAGGGGGCCCTGGCGGCCGCCGGGCCCGCGGCGATCATCTCGTGGTGCATCGGCGGCCTGGCGATCCTGATCCTGGCGCTGGTGCACGCGGAGCTGGGCGGCATGTATCCGGTCTCCGGCGGCACCGCGCGCTTCCCGCACTACGCGTTCGGCGGGGCCGCGGGCGCGTCGTTCGGCTGGTTCTCCTGGCTGCAGGCCGCCACGGTGGCGCCCATCGAGGTGCTGGCGATGATCACCTACGCCCAGCACTACTCCTGGGCGAGCGGCTGGGAGAAGATCCAGGGCGGCGAACACGTACTGACCGGGCCGGGTATCGCCGTCGCGGTCAGCCTGATGGCGGTCATCACCGCGGTCAACTTCCTCAGCATCCGCCTGCTGGCCCGCACCAACAGCGCGGCGACCTGGTGGAAGGTCGGCGTCCCACTGCTGACGATCTTCGTGCTCGCCCTCGCGCAGTTCCACACGAGCAACTTCGCCGCGGCCGACGGCTTCGACCCCTACGGCACCAAGGGCATCCTGTCCGCGGTCTCCACGAGCGGCATCATCTTCGCGCTGCTGGGCTTCGAGCAGGCCGACCAGCTCGCGGGCGAGAGCGCGAACCCCAAGCGGGACATTCCGCGGGCGGTGATCGGGTCGATCGTGCTCGGCATCGTCATCTACGTCCTGCTCCAGGTCGCCTTCCTCGCCGCACTGCCCGCCTCGCAGATCGGCAGCCACTGGGCGACGTCCGCGTTCAACACCCTGAGCGGGCCGTTCGCGCAGCTCGCCACGCTGATCAGTCTGGGCTGGCTGGCCACGGTCCTCTACATCGACGCAGTGGTCTCGCCAGGAGGCACGGGCCTGATCTACATCACCGGCTCCTCCCGGGTGTCGTACGGGCTCAGCCGCAACGGATACGTCCCGACGGTCTTCGAGACCACCAACCGGCGCGGCGTCCCCTGGGCCGGACTGCTCATGGCCTTCGTGATCGGCTGCGTCTGCTTCCTGCCCTTCCCGAGCTGGCGCTCCCTCGTGGGGCTGATCACCAGCGCGAGCGTGCTCATGTACGCCGGCGCCCCGCTGTCCTTCGGCGTGTTCCGCCGCCGGCTGCCGAACGCCGACCGCCCCTACCGGCTGCCCGGCGGCAGCTGGATGTCGCCGCTGGCCTTCGCCGTCGCCAACCTGCTGATCCTCTGGTCCGGGTGGACCACCGACTGGAAGCTCGGTGTCGCGATCCTCATCGGGTACGTCATCCTGGTCGCCAACCGAGTGTTCAAGATGAACCCCATCCAGCCGCAGCTGGACCTGCGGGCGGCCTCGTGGCTGCCCGTCTACCTGGTCGGCATGGGCCTGATCGTGTACCTGAGCGACTTCGGGCCCCTGAAGCACCCGTGGTTCCCGCTGTGGTGGGACATCGGGGTCACCGCGGCCTTCAGCCTCGTCATCTACTACTGGGCCCTGGCGGTCGCGCTGCCGTCGGAGCAGATCCAGGCGATGATCGACAAGGTCGTCGTCCCGGAGGAGGAAGAGATCCTCTGACGGGATCCTGAGACGGGCACCGCCCACTGACGGCCGTACCACGCGGCCGGCCTCCCGAGGGGCCTCAGCTCCAGCCACCCGGCGACCAACACCCCGGTGCTCTCGCCCGGTTGGCGGGGTACGACATCGTGAACGTCCAGGAGGACTTCAACTACAACTACCACGCAGCGCTGCGCCGGACCCGGGCCAGGGCCAGCACCGAGCCCGCCGCGAGGAGGATCGCCAAGGAGGCGTATCCGTGGGTGAGGGTGGTCAGGGAGGCGACGGTGGCGACGAGGAGCGGGCCGCCCGCGTCGCCGAGTTCCCTGCCGAGTTCGGCGGCGCCCATGGTCTGGCCGAGGCGTTCGGTCGGTGTCGAGGCGGCGAGGGCTGCGAAGCCGAGTGGGGTGATCAGCCCGGTGCCGGCGCCGATCAGGGCGGCGCCGACCAGGACTCCGGTCAGGCCCGGCAGCATGGCGCAACCGAGGCCGGCGGCGGCCAGCAGCAGCCCGGCGCCCATGCCGCCGCGTGCGGTGAGGCGCCTTTCGTCCAGGGCTCGCCCGGCGCGCGGCTGTACGACGGCCGCGCAGGCGGCGAGCACCGACACGGCGGCGCCGGTGGCGACCGTGCCGAGTCCGGCGGCCCGGCCGGAGACGGGCAGGAAGCCCACGCCCACCGACAGTGCGGCGGTCGCCGCGGCCAGCGCCGAGGTCGGTGCGAGGAAGGCGGGATCGGCCAGGCGCCGGGCCAGGTCGAGCACCGTCTGCCGGGCCTTGGGCAGCGGAGGTACGACGGGCACGGCGAGCGCGGCCCAGACGGCGACCGCCGCGCCGAGCACCGCGAGGACCGCGAACAGCAGCCGCAGGCCGCCGGCCCACACCAGCACTCCGCCGAGCAGCGGGCCCAGCGTGTAGCCGATCGACTTGTAGAAGCCGTAACTGCCGAAGGCCCGCCCGTGCTTGGCGGCCGGGTTCAGCCGGGCGACCAGCGCGGAGGCCGACGGGGAGAAGGCGGAGGCCGCGGCGCCCTGGCCGAGGCGGGCGGCCCACAGCCAGCCCGGGCTGTCGGCCGCCACGTACAGCGCGGAGGCGGCGGCGAAGGCGACGAGCCCGCCGAGCAGCACGGGACGGGCGCCGATCCGGTCGGCGAGGGTGCCGAACACCGGCTTGAGCAGCACCTCGGCGCCGTCGTACAGGGCGAGCAGGCCGCCCAGCACCAGCAGGGAGGTGACCGCGTCCGCGGAGAATCCGCCGAGGTTCGCGGCGATGCCGTGCGCGCCGAAGGCGGTGGTGAACCCGGCCGCGTACAGCGGCCACATCTGCCGGGCGGGCGCGGTCTGTGCCGTCGCTGCGTTCACTGGTCCCGCTCCGGGGTCTGGTGCAGGGCCGCGAAGACGCGTTCGGCGTAGTCCTCGCAGGCGGCCGTGCACTGCTTGAGTCGTTCCGCTGCCCGGACCGCCTCCGGCGTGCCGAACACGTCCCGGGCGGTGAGGTCGCGGTGCCAGCGCCGCAACCTCTCCAGCGACTGTTCCTCCTCCTCCAGTTCGGCGAGGGTGAACTTGGCGATGCGGATCTCCTTGGCCAGCTCTTCCTCGAGCTTTCCGCAGTCGGCGAGGAATTCGGTCCAGTCCGCGGACCGGGCGGCGGTGAACAGCGCCTCCAGGCGGGCGGCATCTTGCGGTCCGCGCCCCGACGCGCTGAGCGTCACCGCCTGGCCGCCGGCCTGCTCGGTCAGCGCGAGCGCCCGTGCGATGCCGTCGCTGAAGACGGGCACGTCCGGTACGGCCCAGATGACCTGCCTACATTCGTCACATCAGAAAATGTAGCCGTTACATTCGCCGTTAATGTTGAACATTTTTCGTAACTATCCTTCAAAATCCAACACATTGGCATGAACATGAATGCCATGCGACCCATGAGACGACTCCTCACCGCCCTCGCGGCGGGCGCGCTGGCCCTCGCCGGGCTGTCCGCCTCCACCGGCACCGCCCAGGCCGCGACCTCCGGCACGTTCACCGTGCTGACCTACAACGTGGCCGGCCTCCCGGAGGGCCTCAGCTCCAGCCACCCGGCGACCAACACCCCTTTGATCTCGCCCCGGTTGGCGGGATACGACATCGTGAACGTCCAGGAGGACTTCAACTACCACGCGGCGCTGTACGCGGGCGACAACCACCCGTACCGCACGGCGACCAGCGGCGGCGCCGGCATCGGCGACGGACTCAACACCCTCTCGGCCTACCCCTTCGAGGACTTCGAGCGGGTCAAGTGGAACGACTGCACCGGCACCAACTGCCTGACCCCGAAGGGCTTCACACTGGCCCGGGTGCGTCTGGCCGAGGGTGTCTTCGTCGACCTGTACAACCTGCACCCCAACGCCGACGACACCGACGACGCCCTCGCCGCCCGCCGCGCCAACATCGCCCAGCTGTCGGCGTTCATCAAGGCCAACTCGGCGGGCAACGCGGTGATCGTCATGGGCGACACCAACACCCGCTACACCCGCACCGGCGACAACATCCGCACGCTCGTCGACGACAACGGGCTGACAGACGCGTGGGTGAAGCTGGTGAAGGGTGGTACGGCTCCCACGCAGGGCGCCGACCCGCTGCTGTGCCCGACGTCGGCTCCGCCGAACGACTGCGAAGTGGTCGACAAGGTCCTTTACCGGGGCAGCAACCTGGTGAACCTGACAGCCACCCGGTACAACGACGAGTGGGCGAAGTTCCTGGACTCGTCCGGCGGCAACCTCTCCGACCACTTCCCGCACACCGTCGACTTCTCCTACACCCTCAACCCCAAGCTCCGCGCGAGCGACTTCTTCGGCGGCCCGCACGGCACGGCCTTCAACGACGCCGACGACCTCCCGGCCGCCCTCGCCCCGCGCACGCTGACCCTGCGCGGCGCCGCCCGCCTGGACGCGGTCTCCCTCACCCACGACGGCGGCACCGTCCTCGCCCACGGTGGCACAGGCGGTACGGCGACCTCCCTGACCCTGGCCCCCGGTGAGCACCTCACCTCGGCGAAGCTGACGCAGGGCCAGAAGGACGGCCGCACCCGGATCTTCTCGGCCGCCTTCGGAACCGACAAGGGACGCACCCTGTCCGCCGGTACGGCGACCACGGACACCGACACCTTCACCGCGCCGTCCGGCTGGCAGATCGTCGGCTTCACCGGCCGCTCCGGCGACGAGATCGACAAGCTGGGAGTGTTGTACGCGCCGATCAGCTGAGCGGGACGTCCGCCCAGACCGCCTTGTACACGCCGTCCGGGCGGAGTTCCACACCCCACTTCTCCGCCAGCGCCTCGACCATCAGCAACCCGCGCCCGCCCTCGTCCGGCTCCCCATGCGCCCGCATAGGGAGCCGTTCCACGCGCGCGTCCAGCACCTCCACGCGGACGACGTCCCCCTCCAGCAGCAGGCGCAGGCGGAAGCCTCGCCCCCGGACCCGTCCGTGTCGTACCGCGTTCGCGGCGAGTTCGGCGGCGACGAGTGTGACGGCGTCACTCACCTCGCTTCCGTGTGCGAACCCCCATACAGTCATCCGGTTCGCCACCAGTTGCCGCGCCCGCCGGGCGCCGTGCGGTGTCGCGCTGAAGAGCTGGGTGAACGTACGTCGCATGCCTCAACCGTCCCGCCGGGCACGGGAGTCGACCAGCGACAGAACTCGTACGCTGCGCGCTGTGCGAGTTCACGCTCTGGACAGTCGCCGTGACTTTCCGTGACCCTTGGTCGACATGACCGACAGCACCATGAGCATCGCGCAGACCACCAACGAGCCCGAACCGTCCGACAGCCTGAAGGCGTTCGGCGCGGCACACAAGGCCTTTCGCAAGCGGGCGGGTTACACGCAGGAGCAGTACGCGCCGCTGGTGGGGTACCAGCCGGGGACTGTCGCCTCGATCGAGCAGGGGCGGCGGTTTCCGCCCCGGGTGTTCGTGGAGCGGGCGGAGGAAGTCCTGGACGCGTTCGGCGTGTTGAAGGAGGTGTACAAGCACGCGACGAGGGAGAAGGGGCTGGCTTCGTGGTTCCGGCAGTGGGCGGAGCTGGAGGAGCAGGCGATCAGCCTGTACACGTTCGAGAACCGGTTGGTGCCGGGGTTGTTGCAGACGGAGGCGTATGGGCGAACGTTGTTCCGCGACCGAGTGCCGATGCTCAGCGACTCGGAAATCGAGGCTCAAGTAACGGCTCGTCTTGAACGCCAGTCGCTGCTGAGGGAGCGCCCCAACACGGCGTTCAGCTTCATTGCCGAGGAGCATGTGCTCCTGCGGCAGACCGGCGGCGCGGAGGTCATGCGCGAGCAGATCGACCACATCCTGGAGGCGACGGAAGCGCGCAACGTCGAGTTCCAGGTGATGCCGATGTCGCGCGGCAATCACGCGGGGACCGACGGCCCCATCCAGCTGCTGGAGACGCCGGAAAACGAGTGGTTCGCCTACTGCGAGGGGCAGGAGAACAGCCAGTTCCTCACCGACGCGAAGAAGATCAGCGTGCTCCACATGCGCTGTGCGAAACTGCGTTCACAGGCTCTGACACCGGAGGATTCCCGGAGCCTGCTGGAGCAGATGCGAGGAGCACTATGACCACCACTGAACTGGCCTGGTTCAAGAGCAGCTACAGCAGCGGCAGCTCCGGCGACTGCATCGAAGTCGCCACCTGCCCCACCACCATCCACATCCGCGACTCCAAGAACACCACCGGCCCCCAGCTCGCCCTCACCCCGGCCTCCTGGACGGAGTTCGTGGCGTTCGCCGCCCGCGACCGCGGGTGATGCGGGAGCCGTTCAACCGCAGGGTGCGCCTGGTCGTCGAAGTGCGCGACGACCAGGACGAACTGGAACTGGCGACAGGCGCGTTCGCGGCTCAGGGATGGCGGGTACGCCCGGCGCGGGACGGCGACGCGGTCAGGGCGGACGACGGATACTCCGCGCTGATCGTCGAAGTCCCGCTCCGTGGCTCCCGCTTGACCGCGAGGTCGATGGCCTGCGAGCAGGTGACGACACTCGCCGCCCGGCGCAAGCTGGACGTCTGGGTGCGCGAGGCCAAGCTCGTACGTCCCAAGCCTGCCGAGCCGAACACGACGTACCACATCCACCACAAGGTGCCGGACGGCGCGGGCCAGGGCGTCGTCGCAGTGGTTCCTGCCCGTACTCGCGGCGCCGTTGCCGTTCGTCCTGCCCTGGGCCGGTTCATTCCTGCACTCCATGTCCTCGTCTTCCAGGCGAGCGGCGACACCGTCTGACTCTGGGACCCGGATCCGGCCCGGGGCAAGGACACCTCCCGCCACGCCCTTCGGCTGAGGGCGGAGGACGTGGCACTGGTCTCGGCCCACGGCAAGCACTGCTGAGGAGCAAACTCCGCAGACTCCTAGAGGTCCTAGGATCATCCCTAGGTTTCCAAGGAGGTGGCTCATGGCCCGTGCGGGACTCACCGTCGACCGACTGGTCGCGGCCGCCGCCGACCTCGCCGACGAGGTGGGCTTCGAGGGCGTCAGCCTGTCCGCGCTGGCCCGGCGCTTCGGGGTGAAGGACGCGAGTCTGTACTCTCACGTCCGCAACCTGAACGACCTGCGCACCCGGCTCGCCCTGCATGCGGGCGGCGAGCTGATCGACCGGATCGCGGTCGCCGTGGCGGGCCGGGCCGGGAAGGACGCGCTGGCCGCGTTCGCGGGCGCGTACCGGGCGTACGCGCTCGACCACCCGGGCCGGTACGCGGCCACCCAGATCCGCATCGACCAGGCCCTGATCGCCGACTCCCCCGCCATGCGCCGCACGGCCGAGATCACCTACGGCATGCTGCGCGCCTACGGCCTCGACGAGCCGGATCTCACGGACGCCGTACGCCTCCTGCGCAGCACCTTCCACGGCTACTGCGCCCTGGAGTCCGCGGGCGGCTTCGGCGCGGCCCGGGACGTACAGACCTCCTGGGACAAGGCGGTCGATGCCCTGCACCTCGCCCTCACGCACTGGCCCCGGGAGAAGAGGAACGGAGAAGAGCGATGAGCGCTGAGCCTCGCCGGCGCGACGGAGCCCCGCTGTTGGTCAGCTGTCGGGGGCTGTCGGTCCGATGTCGGTGACTTGTCGGCAGGCGCTGGCACCTTTCCGGAGAAGGTCGGCCGGAGCTCACCGGGCGGCCTGATCCCGAAGGAGCCACCATGCGCATTCCCGTCACGATCATCGGCGCCGGACTCGGCGGACTCACGCTGGCCCGCGTCCTGCACGTCCACGGCATCCCGGTCACGGTCTACGAGGCCGATTCCTCCCCGTCGGTGCGCACGCAGGGCGGGATGCTCGACATCCACGACTACAACGGGCAGCTCGCCCTCGAGGCGGCCGGCTTGATGGACGAGTTCCGCGCCATCGTCCTGGAGGGCCGCGAGGCGATGCGGGTCCTCGACCGGGACGGGACCGTCCTGTTCGAGGAAGGCGACGACGGCACGGGCGGACGCCCCGAGGTGATGCGCGGGGAGCTGCGACGGATCCTGCTCGAATCGCTCCCGGACGGCACCGTCCGGTGGGGGCACAAGGTCAGCAGCGCCCGTGCCCTCGGCGAGGGTCGCCACGAGGTGACGTTCACCGACGGCGGTACCGTCGTCGCCGACCTGCTGGTCGGCGCGGACGGCGCGTGGTCACGGGTGCGACCGCTGCTTTCCACCGCCACACCCGAGTACACCGGCACGTCGTGCGTCGAGATCTATCTGTACGAAGCCGACACCCGGCACCCAGCCGCCGCGAAGACGGTCGGCGGCGGGTCGATGATCGTGCCATCGCCAGGCAAGGAGATCTTCGCGCACCGGGAGAGCGGCGACACCCTGCACATCTACGTGGGGCTCAGCAAGCCGCAGGACTGGTTCGCGGCCATCGACTTCACCGATGCTGCCGCGGCGACCACGCGCATCGCGGTGGAGTTCGACGGCTGGGCGCCGGAGCTCACCGCGCTGATCACCGACGGCGACACCGCGCCGGTTCTTCGCTCCCTCCACGCTCTGCCGGCCGGGCTCCGGTGGGACCGGGTGCCGGGCGTGACCCTGCTCGGCGACGCCGCCCACCTCCAGGCCCCGAACGGCGAAGGCGCCAACCTGGCCATGCTCGACGGCGCCGAACTCGGCAAGGCTCTCGCCGCACACCCCGACGACATCGAGGCCGCGCTCACCGAGTACGAGCAGGCCATGTTCCCCCGCAGCACCGAAGTCGCCGCTTTTGAAGGTGTCGAGATCCACAGGATCGACTCCGACAACAACACACCCCACGGCCTGATCGCCCCGTTCACCCAGGACGAGCAGACCCCATGAGTCGCCGACCGAGGTCACCACGGTGATGTCACCTCGTGGGAGCGGGCGGCCACCGGCCGAGGGCGCCGGTTGGTGGAGTTCCCGGGCGGGCATCTCGGCACCCTGGATCACCCCGTGGAGTTCACCGACGTCCTCGCGGACACACTCCTCTCCAGCGCACACACCTCGTCGTAGGAGGGTGTCGTACCGCCCGGCGCCCGTCCCGCGGCGATGTCGGCCACCGCGTCCAGGGCCGCGCCCAGCGCCCGCCGGTAGAGCAGCGAGCCGAGGCTGACCCGGCGGACACCGAGGTCGGCAAGCTGGGGCACGGTGGGTCCGGCGGGCGAGTACAGGATGTTGAGCGGGGCGTCGACGCGCCGGACGAGGGCGTCGATCCGGCCGGGGTCGGTCAGGCCCGGCACGAACACCCCGTCGGCGCCCGCCTGTTGATAGGCGTCCAGGCGGCGCAGGGTGTCCGTCTCGTCGCCGTCGCCCAGCCAGTACGTGTCCGTACGGGCGTTGACGAACAGGCCGGGCACGGCCGCCTTCACCGCGGCGATCTTCGCGGCGTGCCGCGCGACCGGCCCGAGCCCGTCTTCCAGGTTGATACCGACGGCTCCGACGGCCCACAACTGGCTCGCCAGCGCGGCGACTTCCTCCGGGTCGTCGGCGAAGCCGTCCTCGGCGTCGACGGAGAGCAGGTAGGGCCCCGAGCCGAGGGTGAGGGCGAGGCGCAGGGTGTGCTCGCGGGTCGCTGCCTGACCGTCGGGCAGTCCGACGCCCGCCGCCACCGCCAGACTCGTCGTGGCGATCGCGGGAAACCCGCGGGCCGCGAGGGCGGCGGCCGAGGCGTGGTCCCAGGCGTTGGGCAGGAGCAGCGGCTCGCCGGGGCGGTGGTGAAGTCCGGCGAAGGGCGTCACGACAGGCTGTGCGGTCATACGTCCACGCTAGGCGCCGCTTGTTTCGGCGCCCGCCGAACTGTGCGAGCCGGCGCTGGGCCGACCGGCTCCGGCCGCGCCACGGCGGTTCACCCGCCGGGAGGTGCCAATGTGCGCCGCCGGCAGCCGCCGATCACACTGGCGGCAAGAGCCCCGACCGCGCGAACGGAGCCGGAGAACCACGATGGCAGACCATCTGCTGCGGGTGAGCGATCTGGGCCCACGGACCCTGGCGGGGCTGCTGGACCTGGCGGAGCAGATGAAACAGGAGCCGCTGGGGTGGGAGCGCGACCTGCGCGGGGGCGCCATCGGATGCGTCTTCGAGAAGCCGTCCACCCGGACCCGCGTATCGCTGGCCACCGCCGCCCACCGCCTCGGCATGGCGGCCATCGTGCTGAACCGTCAGGACCTGCAGCTCGGCCACGGCGAGACCGCTGCCGACACCGCCCGCGTCCTGTCGTCCTATCTCGACGCGATCACGGTGCGCACCTTCGACCACGCCACGGTGGAGCAGATGGCCGATGCCGCGACGGTGCCGGTCATCAACGCCTTGTCCAACACCCACCACCCCTGCCAGTCCCTGGCCGACCTTCTCGCGCTGCGCGAGCACTTCGGCACCCTGGCCGGCCTGACCGTGGCGTTCATCGGGGACGGCACGAGCAATACGTGCAACTCGTTCCTCGGGGCGTGTGCGGCCTCCGGGATGCACCTCGTCATCGCCACCCCACCCGGCTACGAGACGGACGAGGGCATCCTCGGCGAGGCCCGTGAACTGATGAAGCAGACCGGCGGTTCCGTGTCGCTCACCACCGAGCCGATCGAGGCCGTCGGCGCCGCACAAGCCGTCTACGCCGAGGTGTGGGTGCCCATGGACCGACACCACGAACGCGACGAACGGACCGAACGCCTGGCCACCTACCGGGTCGACGACGCCCTGCTGGCCCATGCTCCCCGCGAGGCGGTGGCCATGCACTGCCTGCCCGCCGTCCGCGGGCAGGAGATTGCCTCAGAGGTGCTCGACGGCCCACGGTCCCTGGTGTGGCGCCAGGCGGCGAACCGGCTGCCCACGGCCCAGGCGCTGCTGTACACCCTCATCCTCGCAGCCCGCCGCCGCACGCCCTGACCACCGAGGTGGCCGCGTCCCCGGACTCGTCCGCGCCGTACGGCGTTCGGGAAACTGCCTAGGTCCAGTTGCTTGTAGTTGGTGTCGGCGTCATCGAAGCCCTTGTCGCTGGGAAACCGTGGCGCGGATGTCCCCGACGACCTGGTGGCCGCAGACGGGCGGGACGTCGTCGGCGGAGGCCGGGAGTGCCTGCACGGTGAGTGTGGCTAGCACGGTGGCGCAGACGACGGCCGCGCTTTTGCAGGGGAGGCGTGTGCGATTGCTGCTGCTCAACTCTGTTCCGCCTGTTGCCTGTTGAGTGCTGACGCCACATGATGCCCCGTACACCGACTTGCCATGCACGCGAGCGGCCCCCGTCTCTTCTCCGGTCGGGAGAGGAGACGGGGGCCGCGTGGTGTGCCGTCAGACCCTCGGGTCAGCTGTCGGTGGTGTGGCGGCGGCGCCACCAGACGAGAGCTGCCCCGGCCGCGAGGAGCGCGGCGGCGATCCCGGCGACGGTGAGCACCTGAGTGCCGGTGTCGGCGAGGCCGCCGCCGTCATCGTCCTTCGGCGGTTTCGGCGCGCCGGTGGGGCTCAGGGTCGCCGTGGGCTGCGGTGCCGGGGTGGACGTGCCGGTCGGCTGCGGGCTGGGCTTGCCCCCGCCGCCGGTGTGGGTCGGAGTCGGGGTGGGCGTGCCTCCGCCGCTGGTGTCGATGCTGCCGCCCCCGCCGAGGTAGGTGGTGTCGGAGTCGCGGGCGGAGGTCTGTGACCGTACGGAGTCCTTGGTGGTGCGGGGAAGCGTGCGGTGCTGGGTGGTGAACTCGACGCGGGTCACGTTCCGCTTGGGCGCCTTGGAGAAGTCGACGCCGCCCACACCCTGGTTGTAGGCCTGGCCGCCGTATTCGAGCTTGAACCACTCGATGCCCTCGCGCAGGGACTTCATGTACCGGTCGTAGACGGACTGCTTGGTCCACGTCGCGTTGGGAGCGCGCAGCGGCCAGCGCTTGACGTTGTCGGAGTTGATGATGGGGTGGAAGTCGGTCGGCTTCTTCGCGTCCTGCTGACGGATCCACTCGGCCGCGACCCGGGAAGCGTAGACGCGGCGCAGGTCCTTGTAGGCGTCGCCGGTGTTGACGGCCTTGTCCACGCCCGGCATGACGTACTGGCGCAGCAGACGCTCCGACTGGCGCTTCTGGGCATCGGTGAAGGTGCAGGTACGGGCGCCCGGCGCGTGCCAGGCCATGTCCATCCACTCGGTGGAGACCTTCAGCGGGGCGTCCAGGATGTAGATCCCGCCGTCCTGCTCACGCACCTTCGCCGGCTTGGGCTCGATCCACAGCCGCACCTCGGGGAAGCAGGGGATACCGTCCTTGTCCTTGGCCTCCCCGTCCCAGAAGTTCTTCGCCGCCGGGTTCTTGTTGGGGTTCATCTGGTGGGCGAAGTCAGCCTTCATGGCCAGGTCGGCTTCCAGCAGGATGCGGCCCGCATCGGTGGAGGCGAACGTGGAGTCCATGATCTTGTCGGGCTGGTCGGGGTTCAGGTTGACCCAGAACTTGTCCGGCGTCAGCGCCAGCCACGTGAACATGGAATCGCTCGCGAGCTGAAGACTGGCCTTCCCGCCCCAGCCCGGATTGGTGTCCTCGTCGGGCGTGAAGTCGGCCTTGAAGGAGTAGTCGAGAGCCTTCCCCCTGACCGGGTTCCCCACGTACTGAAGCTGGAGGGTGGAGAAGTCGACGCCACCCGGACCACGGCCGAGCGCGCTACGGGTGTTGATCTTGTTGAAGTCCTTCTGGATGCGCTGGCCCTCGGCCGGGGTGCGCCCGGACTGCCAGGCGATGTCGTTGATCGGTCCCTGGGTGCCGGTGTTGGGGCGCGGGTTGAAGACCGGGTAGGTCTTGGTCCACTTCGTCTGCGGCCACAGGGCACGCGCGGTGGCGCGCTTTTCCACGATGCGCACCTGGTTGCGGAAGGTGCTCCGCTCGCTCTTCAGCGCGTTGTTGAGGCTGTTGTACCGCTTGACGGTGGTGTCGGAGGCCTTCTCACCGGCGAACATCGACATCCGCGACTTGGTGAAGTCGTACTTGTCGTCCTTGTGGCGGAGGATGATCTGGTCGGCCTTGTACTGGTGCGGCTTGTACTTGCCGTTCGACTTGAACTCGCCGAGTTCGCCGCTGCGCTGGTTGTAGGCGTCGTAGCGGCGGGAAGCGATGAGCTTGTCGTCCTTGTCACGGATCTCGATCGTGACTTCGCACAGCCAGTCCGGTCCGATCAGGTTGAAGTCCTGGACCGTCTTCCTCTCGAAGACACCGCCCTTGGAACTGTTGGCCTGTCCGTTGATCAGGTAGCGGGGAACCCAGTCCCGGAACGGCTTGGGGCTTCCCGACGTCTTCTTGTGACGGTTGTACCGCGCATAGATCGCGTTCTTCATGTCATCGATGTCGTGGGACTTGGCGTACTTGGCGTCCCAGGCATCGATCTCCGCCCGGCTGAACCCGGCCGCGTCCAGGTCGGCCTGGGTGGGGGCGGGGACGTTCTCGAAGCCCTTGAACTCGTTGTTGTAGTAGTACTCGCCATCCGGCCCGGGTGCGACCCAGTGCGCGTCCGGCATCGGCGCCCCGGACAGCGGCGGCGTGGTCGGGTAGGTCTTCTTCAGGTGCATCTCGTCGCACCGCTTGCCCGTCGTGATCTTCGCGTAGTCACCGGGCGCGGCATGTGCGGTGGCGGGCAGCCCGACCAGCATCATGCCGGTGGCCGCCAGGAGAGTGAGCGCGGTCTTCAGGCGCCTCGGAAGGCGGGCGCGTATCGGTGTTCTCACGTACGTGTCCCTGGTCGTGGGGGCCACGGGACGAGTGGTGGTTGGGCGGCGGGAGGTGGGGCCCCCGTGTCATGTCTCCGTCCGCCAGCGCTCCCCACCCTAGAGGCACCCAAGGGCTCATGTGCAAAGGGTTGTTGACGTGGCGGCGTGTCAACTCGGCGACAGGCGGCGCGGTGTTGTCGTACGAGTCGGCTACGGTGCGGGCATGACTGCGCCTTCCGGGAACCCCTACGACCCGACCCGCAACCCTGACCTGTTGGCATGGCTGACCGAACGGCAGACCGACTTCGACCGGTGGGTGGACGAGGCCGACGGGGGCGGCCTGTTCGACTTCTCCCCCGCCTCGCTGGACGGTCTGGAGGATCTCATCCGGGAAGGCTTCGAGACCCCGGAGGAAGTCACCGAACAGCGCCGCACCCCGTTTCTCCAGGGCGCCGTGTGGTACCTCGGCGAGGTGTTCTGCCGCCACAGGGGAATGGTGTGGAAGTACGAGCCCGACTTCGACACCGGCCGGCTGGCGCCGTTCTTCGCCGCCGAGGAACCCGTCGGGGTGTTGGACACACCGTGCGTGGGCCTTCCCGGAGCGCGCCCGGGTGAGAACTGGTTCCCGCTGAACATGATCCGACGTCTGCTGATCGATGAGGACGAGGTCGGGAATCCGGTCGATGAGCGGCTGCTGGGCATGCTGGAGGGCTGGTACGACGACGAGGACGACGAGGAGTAGAGCAGGCCGGCCGTGTCGCTCACCGGACGCGGCGCCGGCGGAGTTCCCCCCGGACGGATCAGCCACGGGGTGGGCCGTACCCGCTCCGGACCCGCCGGGGCCGTGCTGTCCGGCCCTGCGCAGGATCGGCGCCCTCGCGGCCGCCGAGCTGTTCGCCGGTGCGTGGTACGCCGCCACCGCCGGGGCGACGACGACAACGGCCCGCCGAGACCTCCGGCGCCTTCACCTCCCAATTCCCCAGCCGCACCGGCGACCTGGTCAAGGTTCGCGAGTGTCGACAAGGTGGTGGGCGCGCGGATCACCGGTGACCTGGCGGTCTCCAAGGACGGCTCCCAGACCTGGGCGTACGCGCCCGTGACCCCGTCCTACGCGACCAAGCTCAGTGGGGCGTCACCGACCACGACGACGCTGCGGATCGCGCGCCTCACCCCTTGAGAAGGCAAGGGGGAACACCCACTCCTCGCCACTCTCAACGTATAGCGCACCGGGGGGCTTGCGGCAAGGCCCCCGTCGTACCGCAGAATCGTCCGCCGAAGCCAGAACCTGCGGGAAAAAGGGAGTTTCATCAGGTGCGTGTACTGCTCTCGATCTATGGCTCGCGCGGGGACGTCCAGCCGATGACGGCGTTCGCGGTGCAGTTGCGGGCGCTCGGCGTGGAGGTGCGGGTGTGTGCGCCGCCGGACGAGGAGTTCGCGAAGCTGCTGGCGGGGCTCGGTATCGAGATGGTGCCGGTCGCCCTGTCGGCGCGCGTGATGGCGACCACGGCGCCGAAGTCGCCGGCGCAGGCCCTGCCCGAGCGCGCGGCCGCGATGCTCGCCGCGCAGTACGACGCAGTCGTCGCCGCGGCCGAGGGATGTGACGCGGTGGTGGCGACCGGCATGCTCCCGGCCGCGGCCGGGGCGAGGTCGGCGGCCGAGCAGCTGGGCATCCCCTACGTCTTCGTGGCCGTCTTTCCGTCCTATCTGCCGTCGCCCTACCACCGACCTCATCAGAAGCCGGGCCAGACCTTCCCCCCGGACGTGACCGACAACCGGGTGTTGCACGACCTGGACGCCCGGTTCATGAACCAGGCGTTCGGCACGGGACTCAAGACCCACGGGGCGGCCGTCGGCCTGCCGCCCGTGGCCGACTTCCGCGACTACGTCCTCACCGACCGGCCCTGGCTGGCGTCGGACCCGACCCTGGGTCCCTGGCCGGAGCCGGCGGACCTGGACGTCGTACAGACAGGTACGTGGTTCCTGCCCGACGAACGGCCGCTGCCGGACGACCTGTCGGCGTTCCTGGACGCCGGCGAACCGCCGGTGTACGTCGGCTTCGGCAGCATGTCCATGCACGGCTCGGAGGACGCCGCCCAGGTGGCCGTCGAGGCGGTCCGGGCCCAGGGCCGCCGCGTCCTCGTCTCCCGCGGCTGGGCCGACCTCGGCCCGATCGACGACCGGGACGACTGTTTCCGTGTCGGCGAGGCCAACCACCAGGCGCTCTTCCGGCGGGTGGCCGCCGTCGTGCACCACGGTGGCGCGGGTACGACGGCCACGGCCGCCCTGGCCGGGGCGCCCCAGGTGATCGTGCCCCAGTTGGCGGACCAGCCGTACTGGGCCGAGCGGGTCGCCGCACTGGGCATCGGCGCGGCGCACGACGGCCGGACCCCGACCTTCGACTCCCTGTCGGCCGCGCTCGGTATCGCCCTGGCCCCCGAGACGCGTGCCCGGGCGACCGCCGTCGCCGCCACCATCCCCACCGACGGAGCGACGGTGGCCGCCAAGCGGCTGATCGACCTGGTCGGCGGCGACAGGCCGTCCGGGTCCGCGTGAAGCACGCGGGCCCGGACGCAGCACCCACGGCCGCAAGGCGTCCTCCGATCGGAACCGATGAGATGAGTCATCCCCTGACCGCGAACACCAGCGCCTTCGACCTCCCCGACCGCCTCTCCGCCAAGGCCGACCCGGCACTGATCGCCGGTGACGAGCAGCACTTCGCCGCCATCGCGCGGTGCCTCGAGGAACAGATCGCCGAGCTGACCGACCGCCTCGATGCCGCGCGCAAGGCGCCCGGTGGCGCGGGCCGGCAGGCGATGGACCGGGACGCGGAGGTCCACCGGCTGACCGCCCGCCTGCGCACACTGCGTCGCTTCGGCCTGGATCTGTGCCTCGGGCACATGGTCGCTGCGGACAACCCCGAGCCCTTGTACGTCGGACGACTCGGCCTCACGGACAGCACCGGCCGCCGACTGCTGGTCGACTGGCGCTCCCCCGCGGCCGAGCCGTTCTTCGGCGCCACCCACGGCAACCCGATGGGGCTGGCGAGCCGCCGCAGGTACCGCTGGACCGGCGGCCGTGTCAGCGACTACTGGGACGAGGTGTTCACCCCGGACGGGCTGGAACGGCACGCCGCGCTCGACGACCAGTCCGCCTTCATCGCCGGCCTGGGCAGCGACCGTTCGCCCCGGATGCGGGACGTGCTCGGCACCATCCAGGCCGACCAGGACGCCATCATCCGCGCGGGATCCCGTGGCGCGCTCGTCGTGGACGGCGGTCCGGGCACGGGCAAGACGGTGGTCGCCCTGCACCGCTCCGCCTATCTCCTCCACTCCGACCCCCGTCTCGGTCACCGCCGGGGCGGCGTCCTGTTCGTCGGCCCGCACCGGCCGTACCTGGCCTACGTCTCCGACGTGCTGCCCAGCCTCGGAGAGGAGGGCGTGCAGACCTGCATCCTGCGGGACCTGGTCGACGAGGGAGCCGCGACCAAGGCCGAGGCCGACCCGGAGGTGGCCCGTCTGAAGTCGTCCGCGGACCTGGTGAGGGCGATCGAGACGGCCGTACGGTTCTACGAGGAGCCGCCCACCGAGGGGATGACGGTCACGACCGCCTGGTCCGACATCCGGCTGAGCGCACACGACTGGGCCGCGGCGTTCGACGCGGCGGAACCCGGTACCCCGCACAACGAGGCGCGCGACCAGGTCTGGGAGGAACTGCTCACGATCCTGGCGGACCAGCACGACGGCGACGACGTCTCGCCCGAGCTGCTCCGCAAGTCGCTGCGGCTGGACCGGGAGTTGCGCACGGCGTTCGACCGCGCGTGGCCGCTGCTCGAAGCTGCCGACCTGGTCGGCGACCTGTGGTCGGTCCCCGCCTATCTGCGGATGTGCGCGCCCTGGCTCAGCCGCGAGGACGTCACGAGGCTGCAGCGCGCGGACCCCCAGGCCTGGACGGTGTCCGACCTGCCGTTCCTCGACGCGGCCCGGCAGCGGCTCGGCGACCCGGAGGCGTCCCGGCGCAAGCGCCGGCAGGAGGCCGCTGCCGCCGCCGAACGCGAGCGCATGGCCTCGGTCATCGACAACCTGCTGGAGGCGCACACCTATGACGACGGCGAAGGCGTGCTGGTCATGCTGCACGGGCAGGACATGCGCAACTCCCTGGTCGACGAGGCCGCCCTGCCCACCGCCGACCCGGACCTGCTCGCCGGTCCCTTCGCGCACATCGTCGTCGACGAGGCGCAGGAACTGACCGACGCGGAGTGGCAGATGCTGCTGCTGCGGTGCCCGTCCCGGAGCTTCACCATCGTCGGAGATCGTGCCCAGGCCAGGCACGGGTTCACCGAGTCGTGGCAGGAGCGGCTCGAGCGGATCGGGCTCGACCGGATCAGCCTGGCCTCCCTGAACATCAACTACCGGACGCCGGAGGAGATCATGGCCGAGGCCGAGCCGGTCATCCGGGCCGTGCTCCCGGACGCCAACGTGCCGACCTCCATCCGCAGCGGCAACGTCCCCGTCGTCCACGGATCCGCTGCGGATCTGAGCTCGATCCTGGACACCTGGCTCGCCGCCCATGCCGAGGGGATCGCCTGCGTCATCGGCGATCCCACGTTCCGGCCGACGTCCCGCGTCCGGTCGCTGACCCCGGAGCTGTCGAAGGGTCTCGAGTTCGACCTGGTCGTCCTCGTCGACCCGGAGCGGTTCGGCGAGGGCATCGAGGGAGCGGTCGACCGCTATGTCGCGATGACCCGGGCGACCCGGCAGCTCGTCGTCCTCACGAGCTCCTGACGCCGGCCGGCCGAGCCCGCTCCCGGCAGCGGGTCAGCGGGGCGTCACCGTCCACGAGGACCCTGCGGATCGCGTGTCCGAAGCCGTGAACCGGAAGTGCCTGAACCGTCCCGCGGCCCAGCGGACGCACAGGTCATGATCCCCCTGCACCTCGACGGTCACCAGGTCGGCGAGGGGCAGGGGGTCGGGTTCCGCGGTGAGGCGGGCCAGGGCGACGAACAGGGTCGGGACGTCGCCCGTCGTGCCGGACAGGGCGAAGCCGGCCGCCGACAGGCCATGCACCGGGACCAGTTCCGCCGACTCGTCCTCCCCCGGCACCCACCCCATGACGTGCACCTCGGTGCCGGGAGCCGCCCCCGCCACCAGGTGGGCCCGCACCTCCACCGCACCCTCGGCCACGACCAGACTGGTCACCTCGGCCCCCGAGCCCGAACCCACCGGGTACCGGGAGGCCGCCCAGTCCTCCCCCACTCCCAGCGGCACGATGCCCGTGCGAACGGATGCACCGCCGACCATGACGACGTTGTCGGGCGGCGACCCGAGGGGGCGCGTGACCGTGGAGTACGCGAACCGCGTGTAGTACGGGTCGTAGCGAACGTCCTCGCTGCCATGGTTGTGGAGGCGGACGACACCGTCCGAACGCGTCGCCTGGAGCAGCCAGTTGGGGCTGGCGATCGGCGTCACCGCGTCGGCCCGCTCCGCCGGTCCCGGCTGCTCGGTCGCCGTCCACACCTCGTGATCGGGGGGCAGGAGGAGGCCGAGGAAGCCCTTGCTCGCCCAGTAGGGGGAGGCCGGTCCCGAATAGTCCTGCAGAACGGCCTCGTCGGGGCCGTGCCAGCCGAGGGTGAGCAGGCCACGGGAGTCCACGGCACCCCGGTCCAGGAAGTACTTGAGCGCCCCGGAGGCCAGCCGCCGCGTCTCCCCCGCCGCCAGGGGCGTACGTCCCGTGAGCGCGCCCAGCCACAGCGGGGCCGCCGTCGCGAACCGGTACGTGAGCGAGCGGCCCTGGTGCATCGGTGCGCCGTCTCCGCCGAACAGGCGGGCGTAGTCGGCGAGATGGTGTTCCAGCCGGCCGCCGTACCACTCCAGCAGTTCGGCGTCGCCGGCCAGCCAGGCGTGCAGCACCGGGTACAGGTGCATGGCCCAGCCGTTGTAGTAGTCGTACTTACGGCCGTCGCCATCGGTGTACCAGCCGTCGCCGACGTACCAGCCCTCGATCCGCTCCAGACCACGGTCGACGGCTTTACGGGCCGCCTCGACCTCATGGCCGATCTCGGCGAGGAAGCCGCCGACGGTGACGGGGAACAACTCCCAGTTGCAGGGCCAGGGTTCGGCGCTCAGCGCGTCCGTCAGCCAGACAGCCGTCCGCTCACGCACGGACTGCTCCAGACGGTCCCAGAGCAGAGGCCGGGTCAGCCGCAGAGCGAGGGCGATCGAGGCGGCCTCGACCAGGGGTTGGCTGCGGTCGGCAACCCGTGGCCAGACACCACCGGGACCGGCCGCGAGTCCCTCGGCGTAGCGGCCGAGCACAGTCTCGTCCCGGCGAAAGGCCGCCAGCAGAAGGGTCCTGGCGTACCCCTCCAGACCGTCGGAGAGGCGGCCCGACCGGCTCACATGCTCGCCGGGGAGGTGGTAGAGGGCCCGATCGGCGGTGGCGTACGACTCGACGGCAGCAAGCAGGCCGTCGGCGGCGGCCTCCCAGTGGGCACGGGTGTACCCGGTGTACGGGCTCGCGACATGGTCGGCGGCGGGCAGTTGGATCACGACGGTGACTTTCCTTCCTGGCGGAGCCTGGGACGCCCCGGTTCCGGTCGGGGCGTCCCAGGGATTCATCCCACCCGCACCGTGCCCTTCGGCACCAGATGCCGGGCGAGGAGTTCATCGCGGACCAGTCCCGCAGCTTCCCAAGCTCAGGTTTCGTCTACGCAACCGTTCAGATGGAAGAGGAGCCACTCGAGCCAGTCCGGTGTGACGCCAAGAGACGAGGCCCAGCCGTGCATGGAACTTACGTAGGTGGCGTATCGGGTGGGCCAATGGCGGGTGCCGGCCGCCTTCCAGCTGGACCAACCGAGGGCGTTCAGCGAGCGAAAGACCCGGTCGTCGAGGATCAAGGCCCGATCACATGTGGTTTCACGGTCGTCCACGGCCGCGAACCATTTGGTGAAGAAGGATCGCCCCACTCCCTTAAGGGCGAACTGCCGGTAGGCCCCGCTCAGGTCTCCGCCTCGGACCGCTTCGCGCGTGGTCCGGAGGACTCTGGGCAGGCGCGGGTCGGACAGGGCCGCTTCGGTGTACCGCGGCCCACGTCCGTTGGTGGTACCTGAACCCCAGATCATGACAGCCACGAACAGGTCGCGCAGGCCATCGGCGTCGTCACCAGCGTGGTCACGAAGACGGGCCAAGTCGCCCCGCTCGATGAGACGGTCACCGCCCGGCCCACTCGCAGATTCAACGCCGATATCGAGTACATGCGCCGCCCCGTGCGACACCAACCGCGGGCGCCACGTTCCGGGACGGAAACGCACGGGCTTCTGTACGGATTCGCCGTAGCGGGCAACGAGCCTCTGAAGCTGCTCCACCATGCTCCCTCTGGCCATGACGGCGGTGTGCCGTGGGCCGTAGCGTATGGAAAGCCGACCATGAATGCAGGTGAACGACCTCGTACACGGCGTCTTGGAGCACCAACAAACGCTGAAAGCCTGCACGCACGACGTGCTGTACCGACTCGCACGCGCATGGAGGTTTCACACCGTTGGCTATGAGCCCTACCCAGTGCTTGCACGGCGCTGCACGCTGAGTGCCGGCCGAGATTTCGAGCGAAGTACCGGGGGGCAAACGGTGGGCGAGTGGAAGCAGAGCAAGTGCGGCTGGCCGACGGCGTCTGGAAGGCATTGCCGGAACAAGACGCTGAAGGGCACCTCACGTTGCCAATCCCAGGCACAGCCCCCAGCCAACTTGCTTCGGGACGAAGCAGGCGTGGGTTCACGTATCAGCGTAGAGGCTTCCTGCGCAGCTTGGGGAGGGGCTTGGCGGAACCGAACTGCCAGTCGAGACGGCTGCCAGGATTCTTCTCGATCTTCAGCATGACCGACTGGGAAGCGGAGAACTTGAGGACGAGTCCAGCGCGGAACCTTCCATCTGCTTGCCTGTCCCAGACAAGATCACTGTTTGTCCTGGCCCACACCGCCGCGTCCACGAACCGTGAGAGCAAGGGTGGTAGCTCGGCGTCCTTCTTCTTGTCCTCGTCCATCAACTCTTCCCCCGCGCTTCTGAAAGATCGGCACCTTGACGATCTCAACGTTCATACGTCTCTCGGCCTCCAGCTCACGCTTCCTGGTCTCGGCCGCGCTCGCACTCTAGGACACGACGGACCGGACCCGCTGACGATTCGGGCAGTTCCACTCCACCGTGGACTTGTCCACGGTGCCGACGAGTTGGCTGCCCTCCTGGTCGGCGAGCAGGAGCCTGATAGCGAGCCTCGCTGGGCCGTGACGACGGACAGCCCGATCGCGGTGTGTTCGTCGACCCACAGCCCCCGCCACATTCCGCTCGCCCTCGGTATCTCCTGAAGGGCGGCGACCAGTTCATCGGCGGCACCGTCAGCCTGGCAGGTGACCGTCTGACCGGGGTGTGGGCGATGTGCGCGATCGACGCGCTCGGCATCCCGGCCATGCTCGGCATCGACGCGGTGATCGGCCGGCAAGACCGTCGACCAGTCCCACGCCGAGGCTCGGGGCAGGTCGGTCTTCGGCGCCCTGCTGACCAGGCCCGAGCCGACCTGAGCACTAACGACTTGGTCCGCGATTGAGGTTTGGGCGTGCTGGCCTGGCAGGTCGGCTGGTGGGTGATCAGCAGGCGGCCTGCCGGGCGAGCAGGAGCTCGGCTTGCGGCGGGTCGGTCGGCGAGCTGAACGGTCCGAAACCAATGAAGCGATCGCCTGGTGGGTCGCGGTGTAGTCCTCGCGTCGGCCGGTGTAGCGCTGGAGAGGGCGCCACTGCCGCAATTCGGCGTTGGCGTGCTCGACGCAGATCCGCTCCGAGGACTGCCGTCGGCGCATCTCCCGCCAGGCGTACTGCTCGCCGAGCGGCGCGTCGCCCTTCGGCTTCTTCGGAGGAGCGCTGACCTGGTCAGGGAACTCGTTGGCCAGCCCCCGGTACGCCTCGTCGACCTCGACCGTCACCTTCGGGTGGAGCCGGAACTGCTCGGCGATACCCTCGGTGCGCATCGCAGTCTGGTCGTGCATACGGCCCGGGCGGTCCGCCCCCGACCACAGCAGACGGCCCTGGCCGTCGCTGATCGTGGTGGTCTTGATGGTGTTCTGCTTCTTCTTGCGGAGACGAAGGCCCGCCGTCCGGGCCTGCCTGCCTTCGGGCGGCGAACCTGGTTTCGGCGCCGTCGATCCGCAACCGGATCCCCGCGGCCTCGGCGTAGGCGAACATGTCCGCCAAGGTCCGAAGGCGCACGCCGGAGTGGTCGGGGACTGCGAAGCCGCGCATGGCCAGCAACGGGCGGATCTCCCCGATGGCGCGGGAGATCGTGGAGCGGGCGATGCCGTACAGCTCGACGAGCGCGGCGTGCGGGAGCCCAGTGCGCAGGTGGACCAGGGTGACCAGCAGCCGGTCGGTGAAGACCAGGTCGTGCTTCGGGCCGGCACCGGCCTCCCGCTGCCGCTCGGCACCACGCCGCTCACGAAGCTCCGACTCTCACCGGGCGAGCCACCGAGGTGCCAACTCCTCGATCAAATAGCCGAGATGTGCACGTGAGACGCCGCAGAAGGCAGGATGGGTCAAGGCCGCACGGGCCCACTTCTTGGTCACGCTCGAAGAACCCGTGCGGCGACTGCCACGTCACGGCTGCCCGCCGATGATCAATGGGTGTGGCCCTTCTGCGGGAACTGCCCGAGCTGGGAACTTCCCCGCAGAAGAGCAAACGCAGCCGGCCAAGCACCGGCCCGAGCATCAGGGCCTCAGCAGTCCGCCCACCCACCAGTCGTGTGGCTTGCCATCGTTGGCGATGCCACGATTGCGCAGTGTCCCTTCGACGGTGAAGCCGAGTTTTTCGGCGACGGCACGCGAGCCGGTGTTCCCGACCATGGCCCACCACTCGATGCGGTGCACGTCGAGCGTGGCCCAGCCCCAGTCGCACAGGGCCCGAGCGGCCTCCACCGAGTACCCGCGTCCGCGCTGCTCCTTGACCGCCCAGTAACCGAGCTCCCAGACGCCGCGGCTGATGAGGGTCAGGCAGTACGAGCCGACCAGGGCGCCGGTGTCCTTGCGGAACGCGCCGAGGGTGTAGTCCCTGTCCTCGGCCCACTGAGCGGGCAGCTTCTCGCCGACGAGCTTCTCCGCGTCCGTACGCCGGTACGGCACCGGCACCGGGGTGTAGAACTGGATGTCCTCGTCCTGGCAGGCTTCGTACACCGCATCCACGTCGGCATGTGTGAAGACCCGCAGCACCAGACGGTCGGTCTCAAGCGTCACTGGATCCATCGCGGCAGTATGACCACCATCAACAAGCGGCGACCAGCGAATATCCCGACCGAGCACCGCCCATCACAACACCCCGGGCTGGTCAACGGTCGTAGCAACACCCCATATCAGCTACCGCCGAGACGGAGCTACGCCCACCATCAATCGCGGACCGAGCCGTAAGCGGTGTCCGGGCGGACCACGCGATCTACCTGATGCGGAGCTGAGTACTGGTACTCATGCGCCCGTCTGGCCCCCGCGGGCAAGGTGGCGGGCATGAACCTGCCCATTGCCCCGCCTGCCTTCGACGCCACCACCGGCCCCCAACCGCGCCACCGCGCCGACCGGGGCGCCGACATCGGAGCCGGGTGTGGTCTGCTGGTCCTGGAGCTGATCGCCTTGGTGGTGATCTTCGGGCTCTGGTTCCTGTCCGGGTTCAACCTCGACCCGGCCAAGACCGTGCAGACCGATTCGTTGTGGGGGTATCTGGCCGCCGCCGGTGGAGTGGGAGTCCTCGCCATCGTGGCGGCCGCGATCGCCGCGCGGGCCGGGGCCATCGTCACCGTCGTCAGCCAGGGCATCATGGCTGTCCTGATCTGCGTCATCGCCTTCGGCGGAGCCACAGCTCAGTCCCACCAGGACACGGTGTGCCGGGAGACGCCGTCAGCGGTGGGGTGTAACGGATAGGTCCGTCGTGGACGACTGGCAATAGTCAGGGCCTGTGGATCCGTGAAGCTATCGGCTGATACTCCGACGCCATCGGATCTCGCCTTCGTGCCATTCGTCGGTGGGGGTGAGCCCGACAGAGGCCGCGACGGCGGCGGATGCCCGGTGTTCGGGGTGGATGTGGGCGATGACGGTCTGCACCGGCTGTCGGGTGAGCCAGTCGACAAGTCCTCGGGCCGCTTCGCCGGCGATGCCTCTTCCCTGCCACGGGGTCCCCACCACCCAGGCGATCTCGGCCATGGGGCCGTCGCCGGAGGGGCTGATCGTGGCCTGGACCGTGCCCGTCAGGCAGGACTCGTCGCGGAGCCGGATCACCCAGTTCAGCCAGGAGACGGCCGGGTCGGGAGACCCTGCGGTCATGCGCTGGTAGCGCGAGCGCAGGGCTTGCGGGGTATCCGGTGTGCCGCCGATGAAGGTGTGCAGGGCCGGATCGGACAGCACCGCGGCCATTTCCTCGGCGTGTTCGACATGCAGCGGCAGCAGGTCCAGCCGCTCGGTGCTGATGGCCTGGGCCGCGAGGGTGTTCATGCCGCTGAACCTCTCCCTACTCGCTCGGCACTGCCACGGGCACAATGCCCCCCATGACCGTTGATCAATCCCGAATTCCCGTCCGTCCGCTGCTGCGTCGCCCGCGGGACGGTGAACTCATAGACGTCGCCGGCGTCGCGCACTTCTTCCGGCTCACCGGCGACCACACGGGCGGGCACTTCGCCTTCGAGGAGTTCAGCCTGGCCCCCGGCACCATCGGCGCCAGGCCGCATGTGCATGAAGGACACGACGAGTACTTCTACGTCCTCGAGGGCGAGTTGACGCTCCATACCGGGGACGAGGAGGTAACGGTGGGCCCTGGCCATCTGCTCGCCGCGACCCGTGGCACCCCGCACGGTTTCCGCAACGCAGGCCCTGTCCCCGCACGCGCCTTGTGCCTCTACACCCCTGCCGGCTACGAGAACTACTTCCGCGACGTCCACGCCGCCGTGAGCACCGGGGCCGAAGCGACCGACGAGCTGCTGGCCGAATTCCGCAGCCGGTACCGGACCAGCTCCTACCAGGTTCCCTCGGACACGCCTCAGTAGCGGCACGGTCAACCACCCCGCGTCCACTGCTGGTTGGCTCCTCCGTTGCAGGTGTACGTGATGATCGCGGCGGAGTTGGCGGTGGACGCGCCGGAGACGTCCAGGCATGTGCCGGTCGTGCGGGCCTTGAGGTTCAGGTACGAGCCGGAGGTGACGAGCATCCACTGCTGGGTGGTGGCGCCGGTGCAGTTCTCCTGGGTGACGGTGGCGGCGTTCTCCTGGAGGCACAGGGAGCTGCCCCCGCCCACCAGCTCGTAGGAGCCGTTGCCGAGGTCTTTGAACCACCACTTCTGGTTGATGCCGCCGTTGCAGGTGTACTGCTTGATCGCGATCCCCTGCCACAGGGACTGGCTCGGTACGTCCGCGCACTTGGAGCTGTGCCGGGCCACGAGCGTGTTGTACGTGGCGGCGGTGCCGGTGACCGTGCCGGCGGCGGCGTCGACGGTGACCTCCGGGGTCCAGGCCATGGTCATCGAGGTGGTGGTCGGGAAGGCGAGCGGCAGCCACACGTAGCGGGAGTCGTTGACGGTGCCGCCGAAGGAGTTGCCCCAGCGGTCGCCCATGTACAGGTAGGAGGTGGCTGAACTCCCCTGCACGGGAAGGACGTACGCGGTCTGGGAGCCGTAGGCGGTGGAGTCGCCGACGTTCGTCCACGAGGTCCAGGGGCCGGCCGGGGAGGTGGCGGTGGCGTACTGCTGCTGGTTGGGGTTCCAGCCGGTGGCGGCCGAGGTCAGCATGAAGTACACGCCGCCCCGCTTGAACAGCGCCGGTGCCTCGCGGTGGCCGCCGGGCCAGGGGTTGGCGAGCAGGCTGTCGATGCCGGTGTAGTCGGCGGTCAGCCGGTAGATGTGCAGGTCGTGGTTCTCGTTGGCGGCGGAGACCATGTAGGCCGCGCCGTCGGTGTCGACGAACGTGGTGATGTCCCGGGACATGTACTGGCCCAGCGGGCGGAAGCTGCCCCGGTAGGTGTAGGTGCCGTCGACGGTGTCGGAGACGGCGACGGCGGCGCGGGCCTCGCTGTAGTCGACGCCGTTCTCCTTATGCATCCACATGACGAACTTGCCGGTGGCGGCGTTGTAGATGACCTTGGGGCGCTCGATGTAGGCGGTGGCCAGCTCCGCGGCGGAGGACTGGGACAGGACGTCGCCGCGGAACTCCCAGCTCTTCAGGTCGACGGAACGGTAGGCGGCCACGGAACGGAAGGTGTTGTCGGAGTTACGGTCCTCGCCGAACCAGTAGTAATAGGCGCCGACTTTGATGAGCCCGCCGCCGTGGGCGTGCACGGGGTTGCCCGAAGTGTCCGTGAACTGCGTGCCGTTGGTGACCGTCTGCGGTGCCGCCTGGGCGGGTCCGGCCGTCGCCGTCGCTGCGGCGAGCGCACAGCACAGGGCGAGGAGGACCGCGTACACGCGTCTCATCTCACGCACTCTCCTTCACCGTGTCGGCAACGGGAATGCCGAAGTCCGGGGTGCCGTCCGGCTTCCAGCCGAGCCGCTGGATCCGGGTGTGGCGGTTGGGGTCGTTCAGCGGATCGCCGGTGATCTCCTTGTACTGGCGGGCGTGGTAGACGAGGACGTCGGTGTGGCCGTCCTCGGCGACCGTGAAGCAGTTGTGGCCGGGACCGTACTGCTTCGTCGTGTCGTTGCTGGTGAAGACCGGGGTCGGGGACTTCGACCAGCTTGCCGCGTTCATGAGGTCGCTGTCGGCGTCGGCTGTCAGCAGGCCCATGCAGTAGTGGTAGTCCGTGGCGCTGGCCGAGTAGGTGAGGAAGACACGGCCGTTGCGCTGGAGGGCGTACGGCCCCTCGTTGACCTTGTAGCCGACGCACTCCCAGTCCAACTCCGGTGTGGACAGCCTGACTTGGGGTCCGGTCAGCTCCCAGGGGCCGGCCATCCTCGATATCCACAGCGCGGTGTTGTTGTCCATGCCGGGCTCGTGCTGGGCCCAGACCAGGTAGCGGATACCGCGGTGCTTGAAGGTGGTGGCGTCGAGGGAGAAGGTCTCCCAGGCGGTCTTGATCTGTCCCTTCTCCACCCAAGTCCCCCGGAACGGATCGGGGCCCGCGTTCTCCAGCACCCAGATGCGGATCGCCCACACGTCCTCGGCCGGCGCGGAGGCGAAGTAGATGTACCACTTGCCGCCGATCCGATGCAGTTCCGGCGCCCAGATGTGGGCGCTCATCGGGCCGGTGGTGTGCGCCCGCCAGATCACCGACTCGGCGGCCGTGGCGAGGCCGTTGAGGGTGCGGGAGCGGCGCAGGATGATGCGGTCGTACTCGGGGACGGTCGCCGTGAAGTAGTACCGGCCGTCGGTGTGGCGGGTGATGTGCGGGTCGGCGCGCCGGCGGACGAGGGGGTTCTCGAAGGGGGCGGCCGCGCCGGATGCGGTCGGCGCCGCGAGGGCGGGCGTCGCGGAGGTGGCCGCCAGGGCACCAGCGGCTGCGGCACCCTTCAGCAGCAGGCGACGGGTGGGAAGGTGGGGGAGGTGCGGGGCGCGGTCGCGGCTCATGCGGGCTGCCTCTCGGTGGGGAAGGCGAGGATGGTTCGATATCACGAACAGCATCTGCAATTCCGAACGCCGAAAAGGTAAGGGCGAGCCCTCCGGAGGTCAACGGGTCTGACGGGACGATGGGTTAAGCGATTTCTACGACAACGGGCCCCGGCGGGAAGCAAATCCGCCGGGGCCCGTCGGCCACAGGTGTACGACCGGGTGGCCTGATCAGTGCGTGCCGGGTCAGTCCGTGCCGGACTCCATGGCGGCGCGGTCCAGCACCGCCTCCTCGTCCGCCACCTCGCCACGCGAGGCGATCGCCTCGGCACCGCCCTTGTCCATGGCGCCGATCAGACCGGTCGAGGCCGCCTGCGCGGCGCCGACGAGCCTCGGCTGGTCGCTGCCGACCATGCCCAGGGTCGCGTACTGCTCCAGCCGCGCACGGGAATCGGCGATGTCCAGGTTCCGCATGGTGAGCTGGCCGATCCGGTCCACCGGGCCGAACGCCGAGTCCTCGGTCCGCTCCATGGAGAGCTTGTCCGGGTGGTAGCTGAGCGCCGGGCCCCGGGTGTCGAGGACCGAGTAGTCCTCGCCGCGCCGCAGCCGCAGGGTGACCTCGCCGGTGATGGCGGCACCGACCCAGCGCTGCAGCGACTCACGCACCATCAGCGCCTGCGGGTCCAGCCAGCGGCCCTCGTAGAGCAGCCGGCCGAGCCGCCGGCCCTCGTTGTGGTACGCGGCCACGGTGTCCTCGTTGTGGATCGCGTTGACCAGGCGCTCGTAGGCGATGTGCAGCAGCGCCATGCCGGGCGCCTCGTAGATGCCGCGGCTCTTGGCCTCGATGATCCGGTTCTCGATCTGGTCGGACATGCCGAGCCCGTGCCGGCCGCCGATCGCGTTGACCTCCATGACGAGGTCGACCGGCGAGGCGAACTCCTTGCCGTTGACGGTGACCGGGCGACCCTGGTCGAAACCGATCGTCACGTCCTCCGGGGCGATCTCCACCGACGGGTCCCAGAACTTGACGCCCATGATCGGGTCGACCGTCTCGATGCCGGTGTCCAGGTGCTCCAGGGTCTTGGCCTCGTGCGTGGCGCCCCAGATGTTGGCGTCCGTGGAGTACGCCTTCTCCGTCGAGTCCCGGTACGGCAGCCCGTGCGCGAGCAGCCACTCCGACATCTCCTTGCGGCCGCCCAGCTCCGTGACGAAGTCGGCGTCCAGCCAGGGCTTGTAGATCCGCAGGTGCGGGTTGGCGAGCAGCCCGTAGCGGTAGAACCGCTCGATGTCGTTGCCCTTGAAGGTGGAGCCGTCGCCCCAGATCTGCACCCCGTCCTCGAGCATGGCCCGCACCAGCAGCGTGCCGGTCACGGCACGCCCGAGCGGCGTGGTGTTGAAGTACGGACGCCCGCCCGACCTGATGTGGAACGCGCCGCAGGCGAGCGCCGCCAGCCCTTCCTCGACCAGCGCGGCACGGCAGTCCACGAGGCGGGCGATCTCGGCGCCGTACGCGAAGGCGCGGCCGGGCACCGACTCGATGTCGAGTTCGTCGTACTGCCCGATGTCGGCGGTGTAGGTGCAGGGGACGGCGCCCTTGTCGCGCATCCAGGCGACGGCGACCGAGGTGTCGAGGCCGCCGGAGAAGGCGATACCGACCCGCTCGCCGGTGGGGAGGGAGGTGAGGACCTTGGACATGGAATCACTATGCAGCACTTTGCATTTTCATGCAACGTCCGGATTCCTTTCTTTCCGCTTGGACTAGCGTCGTGCCATGAGCAGCGACACCTCCCCCAGCCACACCTCCCCCAGCCTCGCCGAAGCCCTCGCCGCCGGAACGGTCGTACTCGACGGCGGCATGTCCAACCAGCTCGAGTCGGCCGGGTACGACCTGAGCGACGAACTGTGGTCGGCGCGGCTGCTGGCCGAGCGGCCCGAGGCGGTCACCGAGGCGCACCTCGCCTACTTCACGGCGGGCGCGGACGTGGCGATCACCGCCAGCTACCAGGCCACCTTCGAAGGCTTCGGCAGGCGCGGGATCGGCCGCGAGGAGGCGGCGCGGCTGCTGGCGTCGAGCGTGGAGCTGGCCCGTGCGGCAGCCCGCCAGGCGCGCGACGCGGGGGCCCTGCGGCCGCTGTGGGTGGCGGCGTCGGTCGGGCCGTACGGGGCGATGCTCGCGGACGGGTCCGAGTACCGGGGGCGGTACGGGCGAAGCGTCGAGGAGCTGGAGCGCTTCCACCGGCCGCGGATGGAAGTGCTGGCCGCCGCCGCGCCGGACGCCCTCGCGCTGGAGACGGTCCCGGACACGGAGGAGGCGGCGGCGCTGCTGCGGGCGGTGCGGGGGCTCGGGGTCCCGGCCTGGCTCTCGTACACCGTCGACGGTCGGCGCACCCGCGCCGGACAGCCGCTCGAGGAGGCCTTCGCGCCGGCCGCCGACGTGGACGAGGTGATCGCGGTCGGTGTCAACTGCTGCGCCCCGGAGGATGTGGAGTATGCGATCGAGACGGCGGCCCGGGTGACGGGCAAGCCGGTCGTCGTCTATCCCAACAGCGGGGAGGCGTGGGACGCGCAGGCGCGGGCCTGGAAGGGGCGGGCCACGTTCGGCGCCGAGCAGGTGAAGGCGTGGCGGGATGCGGGGGCTCGGCTGATCGGGGGGTGCTGCCGGGTGGGGCCGGAGGCGATCGCCGCGATTGCGCGGGCGGTGTGAGGGACGCCTTGTCGCCGTACAGGTTGTACAGGTTCTGTCGTCGCGGCGGAGCCGCCCATGGATCGAGCCCCGCGCCCCCTGTGAGGGCGCGGGCGGCAGACGACCGTTCAGCGGCGTCGGGCTCCCACCGAGCGGCGCAGGCGCCGTACCGCTGAGGCGAGTTCGGCTCCCGGGGCCCGGACGTCGGGGGCGGGGGCCGGTTCCGGAACGGTCTGCGCGGTCGACCAGAGGGCGATCTCCGCATCCCGTGGACCGTAGGCGATGTGCGGGACACCGTCGTCGAAGATCTGTACCGGATGCGTGGCGTCCCAGGCCTGCCAGCCGGGATCGCCGGTCGCGGCGAACCGCACCCAGGCCGCGTGCATCGTCTCGGACAGTTCCTGCGGGGCGCCCTCGCCGGCCAGCCTGGCCGACTCCGGGACGTCGCCGGTGTCGAAGACGAACCCGAGTTCCAGGGCGTGGCAGGCGCCGAGGTCGGGGAGGCGGGACGGCCAGGCGAACTCGTAGACGTACGAGGTGCCGGGGCGGGCGTCGGCCAGCCGGTGCATCGGGACGCGCAGCAGGTGGTCGGTGACCATCTGGCCGACGATGTCGGCGGTGCGGGCGTCGGGGTGCAGGGCGCGGTAGCCGCGCGGGACCTCGGGGCCGGCGTGGCAGCGGGCCATGGCGCCCGCCAGGGCGACCGGGCCGAGCCGGTCCACGCGGTCGAGGAGTCCGCCGGGCACGAGCCACAGTCGGTACTCGTCCCGGGTCCAGCCCATGAGCAGGTCGACGCCCTGGGCGGCCTCGCCGTCGATCAGGGCCCGGAGCGGGTCGCGGGGTACGAGGTCGCCGTCCATGACGATGCCGAAGGCGGGGCCGCCCAGGACGGGGCTGCTCAGCCTTCCCACCTCGGCCTGGGTGCGCAGCAGCAGGTCGCGGTCGACGGCGGCGAAGGCCTCCGCGGTGGCGGGGATCTTCAGGCGGGTGGCCATGCGGCGCACCATGCGCCGTACCTTGTCCCGTTCGGAGACTTCCGGCGGTCCGCTCTGCAGGACCGCCCGGCGTATCAGGCCCTGGCTCCGGGGCGCGGCGACCAGGGCGCCGACGCTGATGGCACCGGCGGACTGTCCGCACAGGGTCACATTGCCGGGGTCGCCGCCGAAGGCCGCGATGGTCTCGTGCACCCAGCGCAGGGCGGCGAGCTGGTCGCGCAGGCCGGGGTTGGGGGGCGAGTCCGGGAACAGTCCGTAGCCCTCGACCCCCAGCCGGTAGTTGACCGAGACGCAGACGACTCCGTCGCGGGCGAAGGTGCGGCCGTCGTAGACGGGTACGGCCGAGGATCCCCTGGTCAGGGCGCCGCCGTGCAGCCAGACGAGGACCGGGAGCCGGGCGCCGGGGCCGGGCTCGGGGGTCCACACGTTGAGGTTGAGGCAGTCGTCGCCGGGGACGACCGGGTCGGACAGGTACTGGGCGAACGCCTCGGAGTACGGCGGTTTCGGCGCCGTGGGCCCGAAGGCTCCGGCGTCGCGCACCCCGTCCCAGGGCTCGGGCGGCTCGGGCGGCCGGAAGCGCCGGGGGCCGAAGGGCGGGGCGCCGTACGGGATGCCCCGGAACACCGCGATGCCCTGCTCGTACCGGCCGCGTACGGCCCCGTGGGGCGTTCTGACCACGGGGCCCGTCTGGTCTGCCGTCATCGCCCACCAGCCCTTCGCCGTGCTCTTGCACCGTTCACATCAGAGCACCACATCGCGCGGACGTATTCCGGTGCACAGACCCCGCGCTGGGCTGTTCGGGGGACGAGGAGTTGTCGCATCTGCCGGCGCCGGGGCACGAGCGGATATCGCAGGGCGAAGATCCGGAGGGGACGCGGACGGAACTGTCGACCCGGCTGGTGCACCGGGCGAGTACGGCCGCACCGCCCGCCGCCGCCCGCTCGGGCTCATTTTCCGGCCCGTTACGGTGACTGCCCCCCATCGAGATGGCCGGGCACCTCCCGCACGGGGCGCCCGGCCGACGTCCTGTCCGTTCCCTCCTCAGTCGTCCCCGTCCTTGTGGTCGGCCCCGAAGACGGCCTCGATCGCGTCCACGGCGCTGCCGTCGTGGTCACTGCCCGCGGTGCCGCTGCCGGTCTGGGCGTTGGCCGTGCGGTCGATCTCGACGACCGCGTCCCTCTCCGAGTTGTCGGTACCGGTCTCCGTGGCGTCGATCAGGGTGATCAGGCCCGAGTCGGCGGCCGCGGCCCCGGCACCGGCCCCGAGGAGCGCCACCGCGAGCACCAGGGACGCCCCGAACCGGCGCACAGCAGCCCTCACACGCCCACGCCCTCGGGCTGCCACCGGTCGCGGGCGATGTTGCGCTCCAGCAGGCTGGTCGACGCCTTCACACCGACGCCGGTCGCCGGGTCCACCTGGGGCAGCCGGCCGTCGGCGGCCTTCAGCTCGGCGAGCGCGGAGTCCATCGCCTCGTGGGCGGCGAAGAGGCAGGGGGTGCTGTAGATCGCGACGTCCACGCCGAGGTCGGACAGTTCGGTCAGCGACAACCGGGGCGACTTGCCGCCGCTGATCTGGTTGAACAGCAGTGGCTTGTCCCCGACGACCTTGCGGATGCGCTCGATCCACTCGACGCTGCGCACTCCGTCGACCAGGACCACGTCGGCGCCGGTCGCGGCGAGCCGCTCGGCCCGGTGCAGGATGTCGTGCTCGTCGGTGGCGTCCGTACGGGCGACGACGACGAGGTCCTGGCGGGCGGCCAGGACCTTCTCCAACTTCTCCAGGTACTCCTCCAAGGGCAGCACCTGCTTGCCGTCGGCGTGCCCGCAGCGGCGGGGCCGCTTCTGGTCCTCGAGGATCACTCCGGAGGCGCCGATCCGTTCGAGTCCCTCGACGACGTGGCAGGCGACCTCGGGGTCCACGTACCCGTCGTCGATGTCGACCAGCAGGTGGTGGTGCGGGAACGCGCCCCGCAGCCGCTGTACGAAGTTCACCATGTCCGGCCAGGCGATGAATCCGATGTCCGGCAGCCCGTAGTACGAGGCCGCGAAGCCGAAGCCCGAGACGAACATCCCGTCGTAGTGGTGGGCGGCGATCGAGGCCGAGTACATGTCATACACGCCGATCAGTGGTGTGGTCCCGGGCCTGGCGATCCGCTCGCGCAGCTGTTTCCCGTAAGTCAAGGTCCGGCTCCTCCTGTGGGTGGGTGACGCGAGGCCGGCTGGGCCGCCGCGTCTCGACGCCCTTTGCCAAGACAAGAGCATGTCTAGGTATGCCCGTGACCTGCGCCCTACTTGAGCTTTACTCACTCCAATGGCGGAACGGGTTCACCGCAGAAACGTCACGCGGAGCGCCGGGCGTCACTTGTGGTCGCGCAGGAAGGCGGGGATCTCGGCGCGGGTCGGGTGTCGCCGGCCTGTTCCGGGACCTGTCGGCGGTGCCGGCCTCCGAGGATCCCCTCGCCGACATCTACGCCCTGGCCGTCGCATGCCGGAGCTGGGGACGTGACAGGGTCCGTCCTCGCCGGCGAAGCGACGTCGATCGCCGTCGGCTGGGCGACCCCCGCGGTGTTCCGCACCCTTCGGCACACCGAACCCGCTCCCTGACAGCGATCGCGACCGACGGTGAACGTATGTGCACGGGTGGGGAGTTCGAGCGCTTGAGCACGAGTCGACGTGCGCGGGAGAACGCCTCGGCCATGAAGTTCCTGGAGCTGCCCAACGGGCGCCGAGGGCTGTACCCTCCCCCGGAATGAAGCCCATTCCTCCGCTGCTGGACCACCTCGTGCTGGCGACGCCCGATCTCGCCGCGACCGTCACCGAGTTCGCATCGCGGACCGGGGTGACGCCCGCGCCCGGCGGGGTGCATGTCGGGTTGGGTACGCGGAATTACCTGGTCGCACTCGGCGGCCGGAGCTATCTGGAGATCATCGGGCCGGATCCGGAGCAGCCGGAGCCCGTGGAGTTGCGGCCGTTCGGGGTCGATCGGCTGGCCGGGCCGCGTACGGTGACCTGGGCGATCTGTCCGCCCGATCTGGAGGCGGCGATCGCGGCCGCCCGCGAGCAGGGCTACGATCCGGGGCCGATCCACCCGATGAGCCGTCGCACCCCCGACGGCGCGCTGCTGGAGTGGCGGCTCACCGACAGCGGCAGCGCGCATCCCTCCGGGCTGGTGCCGTTCCTCATCGACTGGGGCGACTCGGTGCACCCTGCCGCCTCGGGGCTGCCCGTCACCCCGCTGCTGGAGGTGACGGCCACGGTGCCCGAACCGGACGAGGTCCGGCCCCTGCTGTCGGCACTCGGCACCGAACTCACCCTCGACGAGGGGCCGTTCATGATCACTTTCACCGTTCGGACACCGGAAGGGCCGGTGACCTTCGGCTGATCAACCAGGCCTCGTCCGTCCGGGGTGATTGCCTGCCACACCGACGACTGCCAGCATGAATGTGTGGTTGTGGTCCCCGGCTGGGTATGGCGCGGCGGTCCGGTCCGCAGGGCGGTGAGCATCGGACTCCTGGCCGGCATCTTCTTCGGCGCGTTCGTACTGGCCGAGTCCGGATCCTGGGTGGGCGCAGCCGCGGCGGTTCTCGTCCTCGGCCCCTTCTACGGAATCAGGGTGGCCCGACGGATGGACAGAGCCTGGCCCGGGGCCAGGGACCTGGACCCCGCGGATCGGCTGACGGTAGTGCGCGCCACCCGGCGTGGTGAGGACATCGGTGATGCCCGACTGGCGCCCGCCGTCATCGACTACACCAAGGGCCTGCGGAAAGCACGGGACCAAGATCACCTCTTCCCCTGGCTGGTCCTGCTGATCGCCGGGCTGGCAGTGGGTCTCGCGCTGAGCGACACCTTCTCCGGATCAACGCGGGAGGCATCGGTGTCGTGGCTGTTCGTCCTGTTCTTTGTCGTGGAACTGACGTGGTGGCCCAGGAAACAGGCGCAGATCATGTCCCGTGCGGAACGGGCGGAGCGGTCGGCCCGTCGCGTCGTGCGACAGCGGAATGCGCCTGGTGAGTGAGACGGTCGGGCGCGTGCGACCCTCGATGTGACCGAGGCGGGTTACGAGACGAACCGCCCCGGTGCGGGGGCGCGTTCATCGCCCGGCGGGCACGGTCTCCGCGCCGCTGGGCAGAGCTCGTTCCTCTGCGTCGGCCAGCCAGAGGAAGACAGGCGGCAGGCCGAGTTCGATGACCGCCAGGACGATCTGGAACCACTGCGGCCAGCCATGCACGGCGAGCGAAATCAGCCGGCCCACGCCACCCAGCAGAAAGACGCCGGCCAGCCACCGCACCGCCTGAGCCGGGACGGGCCGCTGCCGAGCGGCCCAGAGCCAGGCCAGCCCGTAGCCGACGAAGGCGGCCCCCATGAACCGGCCCCAGCTGTCGACCGTCGTGCCGGCGGAACCTGCGCCGGGGATCGCCGCATTGCCGAGTAGCACGTGAAACACACCGATCACCACGCAGGCCCAGCCCATCAGCTGGGTGAGTGCCCGAAGAGCCCTTGCCATGATCCCTCCCAACCCGCCTCGACCAAGCCTTAGTTGACATGTGTCTACTAGCTTGGATACGCCAGTAGGCACATGTCAAGTAACCTGCGTGCGTGCCTCGCCGCCAGCGACTCAGCCCCACCGATCGCCGCGCCCAACTCCTCGCCGTCGGAGCGCAGCTCTTCGCCGCACGCCCGTACGACGACGTGCTGATGGAGGAGGTCGCCAAAGAGGCCGGTATCTCCCGAGCCCTGCTCTACCGCCACTTCCCCAACAAGCACGCCCTCTTCGCGGCCGTCTACCGACAGGCGGCGGACCAGCTGCTCGCCGACACCCGGCTCGATCCCGCCGACTCCCTGGTGGAGCAGCTCATCCAGGGTATGGACGTCCATCTCGACTACTTCACGGCCAACCGCAACGCCGTCCTCGCCGCGAACCGGGTTCTCGCGGGCGACCCGGTGGTTCAGTCGATCATGACGAACGAGCTGGACGCACTCCGTACGCGGCTGCTGGCCGTACTCCCCCTGGCGGACGACAGCGCCCGCGAGGCCGTGTCCGCCGTCCTGAAGAGCTGGCTGGTCTTCGTCCAGGTCCTCTGCGTCGACTGGCTCACCCACGAGACCTGCACCCGCACCCAGCTCCGCGACACCTGCATCGGCGCGCTGCTCGGCGCCCTCCGGCCCTTGCTCCCCGACGCCCCCACCCTCGAGTGACCGTGTCCGATTCCTTCAAGACCAAGCGGCCGGACCCCGCCTACGGTGCTCCCATGACTCCACAATTCGCCGTGATCGGCGTGGTGGCCTCCGATCTGGCCGCCTCGCTCGCTTTCTACCGTCGCCTCGGGCTGGTCTTCCCGGAGGGAGCCGAGGAGCAACCGCATGTCGAGGCCGCCTTGCCCGGTGGGCTGGTGCTTGCGCTGGACACCGAGGAGACCGTTCGGTCGTTCCACGACGGGTGGCGGCCGCCTGTGGGCGGGGGGCGGGTCTCGCTCGCCTTTCGGTGCGGCTCGCCGGCCGAGGTCGACGCCGTGTACGAGGATCTGGTGGGCGCCGGGTACCACGGGGAGCTGAAGCCGTGGGACGCCTTCTGGGGGCAGCGGTACGCCACCGTGCACGATCCCGACGGCAACGGCGTCGACCTGTTTGCGCCGCTGGCTAGCCGCTGATCAGTTCGCCGAGCGTCAGCCCCGCCAACTCCTTTACGTCACGGGCGAGGTGGGGCTGGTCCGCGTATCCCGCGCGGGCCGCCGTCTCGGCGTAGGGGACTCCGGAGCGGGCCAGGGCCAGGGCGCGTTGCAGGCGCAGGATGCGGGCCAGGGTCTTGGGGCCGTAGCCGAACGCGGTCAGGCAGCGGCGGTGCAGCTGGCGTGTTCCGAGGCCGAGTTCGGCGGCCGTCGCCGCGACCGGACGGCCCTCGTCCAGGCACTCCACCAGACGGTGGAGGAGCGGGTCAGGGGATGCGGCCGATTGTGCGGCCAGGTCCAGGGCCATGTCCTCCAGGGCCGTCGCCGGGGCACGGGACGCCTCGACGCGGGCGCGCAGCCGTCGTACCCGGGCGGCCGGCCACAGGTCCGTCAACCCGACGCGGGCATCGCGCAGTTCGTGTGCCGGTACGCCGAGGAGGGTGGGTGCGGTGCCGGGGTAGAAACGGATGCCGGCCCAGGCGCGGGGCGGGCCCCCGGGGACGTACGGGCCGGTGTCCGGCCCCGCGACCAGCAGGCGGCCCTCGGTGTACAGCAGGTCCATGCAGCCGTCGGGCAGTACCGGGCGGACATCCTCCAGGTCCTCCGGGGTGCGGTGCCACACCACCGCGCCGGTCAGCCGGGACGGGCGTTCCTCGTACACGTACGCCACGCTACGCCGCCCGCGTGCGGTGCTCCTGCGGGCTGACCCCGTACGCCCGTTTGAACGCGCTGGAGAGGGCGAAGGCGCTGCCGTAGCCGACCCGGCGGGCGATGGCGGCGAGGGTGTCCTCGGTGTCGCGGAGCCGGTCGGCGGCCAGGGCGAGGCGCCAGGCGGTGAGGTAGGCCATCGGGGGTTCGCCGACCAGTTCGGTGAAGCGGCGGGCCAGGGCGGCGCGGGACACTCCGGCCTTGGCGGCGAGCGCGGCCACCGTCCAGGGGTGGGCCGGGTCGTCCTGGATCAGCCGCAGGGCGCGGCCCACGACCGGGTCGCCGAGGGCCAGGTACCAGGCGGGTGCGGCCGCCTCGGGGCGGGAGAACCAGGCCCGCAGCGCACTGATGACCAGCAGGTCCAGCAGCCGGTCCAGGACCACCTCCTGGCCGGGCGCGTCGCGGACGACCTCCTCCATGAGCAGCGGGGTGAGCGGGCACTGCCACACCTCGGCCGGCAGGGTCAGCAGCGGGGGCAGGGCGTCCAGCAGGCGGCCGCTGATCTCGCCCTGCATCAGATAGGTGCCGATCAGCATCACGGTCGGGGCGTCCGGGCGGTCGCCCCAGGTGCGCACGCCGAGGTCCATGGAGCCGTTCAGCGAGGTGCCGTCGGGACAGCGGCACTCGGCGCCGGGCAGGATCAGCGCCTGCGGGGCCGTGTCGGGGGTGTCGCCGCAGGTGTACGGGGCGGGGCCGCACGCGATCGCCAGGTCGCCGGGGCGCAGCCGGACCTGCTCGCCGTCGCCGTCGGGGGTGATCCAGGCCTCGCCGCGCGCCATCAGCATCACCGTCAGCGGGGCCCGGTCCTCCACGCGCACCGCCCACGGCGGCTCGAAGCACGCGCGGATCATGAAGGCGCCACGCGCGCGTGGGCCGTCCAGCAGGCCTGCGAGTGCGTCCATGGGCTCAGCGTAGACGCGCGCGTATGGGAGTGAGCCGATCGGCGATGGTCCCTTGTCCGGAGCGGCAGTTGACTGGCGGACATGACGCAGAACACGAGCACGACGGACGGGATGACGGTGGTGGTGACCGGCGCGTCCGGTCGTACGGGCGGGCGGGTCGCCGAGGCGGCGCGGGCGGCCGGGATGACGGTCCGGGCGGCCTCGCGCGCTCGGGGCTTCGACTGGTACGACCGGTCGACCTGGGCGCACGTGCTGCGCGGCGCCGACGCGGCCTACCTGGTGTATCCCTCGGACGTGGGGGCGCCGGAGGCGGCGGACACGGTCGGGAACCTGGCCCGCGAGGCGGGCGTTCTGGGGGTACGGCGGCTGGTGCTGCTGTCGGGGCGGGGGGAGGATCAGGCACGGCCCACCGAGGAGGCGCTGAGGGCGTCGGGGGCGGACTGGACGATCGTACGAGCCGCGTGGTTCACGCAGAACTTCAGCGAGGGCCCGCTGGTGGCGGAGCTGCGGGAGTACGGGGAGCTGGTGTTCCCGGCGGGGGCGGTGCGGGAGCCGTTCATCGACGTGCGGGACATCGCGGACGTGGTGGTGGCGGCGCTCGCTGCGGGCGACCGGTACGTCGGGCAGGTGCTGGAGGTCTCCGGGCCACGGCTGCTGAGCTTCGGCGACGCGGTCGCGGAGATCGCTGCGGCGACGGGGCGCGAGCTGTCGTACCGGGCGGTGCCGGTGCGGGAGTACGGCGAGCGGCTGGCCGGGTTCGGGGTGCCGCCCGAGGAGGCGGACTTCCTGATGGACGTCTTCGCCACCCTGCTCGACGGCAGGAACGCGCACCTGTCGGACGGGGTACGGCAGGTGCTGGGGCGTGAGCCGCGGGACTTCGGTGACGTCGTGCGGGAGGCTGCGGCGGCGGGCGCGTGGCAGGCGTGACACGCGTGGCGTCCGGAGCGCGGGCGCCGGACCACACGCGCCGAACTGCCGGTCCGCCGGTCACTTCCCGTGCGGCTGCGTGTCCCCGCTCGCCCCGTTCACCCCATGGGCCTTGTGCGCGTGGTGGTGGGGGTTCTTCGCGTGGGTGCGCAGGCGGGCCGTGACGTCCTCCGGGGGGAGGAAGCGGGACCAGCGCTCCGGGAACTCGGACGGCATGTCCGGGTCTTCCGGGTCGGCCTCGCGGGCGGCGGCGACGCGGGCGACGTACTCGACGACCTCCGCCTCGCGCAGCCGCTCGTTGGCGGCGCGGGCGGCGGCCGTGGCGGCGGCCGGCCAGACCCGGTCGATGGCGGCGTTCACGGCGGCGCCGACGAGCACGGCGAAGGCCGACACGCCGATCCAGAGGAGGACGGCGACGGAGGCGGCGAGGGAGCCGTAGATGGTGGCGCCCTCGATGGTGTTGGTGAGGTAGATGCGCAGGAGGAAGCTGCCCAGGACCCACATGGCCAGGGCGACCAGGGCGCCGGGGACGTCCTCGATCCAGGGGGAGCGGACGGGCACGGACACGTGGTACAGGGTCGTCAGGAAGACGATGGACAGGACGATGACGACCGGCCAGTACAGGACCTGGACGACCGTCTCCGACCAGGGCACGATCCGCACCACCGCGTCCGGTCCGGCCACCATCAGCGGCAGCGCGACCGAACCGATCAGCAGGGCCACGATGAACAGCAGGAAGGACATCATCCGGGTCTTGACGATGCCGCGGACGCCGTCGAGGCCGTACATGACGGTAATCGTGTCGATGAAGACGTTCACCGCACGGGAGCCCGACCACAGGGCGAACAGGAAGCCGATGGAGATGACGTCCGGCCGGCCGCCCTTCATCACGTCGTGCAGGATCGGCTCGGCGATCTCCTTCACGCCCTTGTCCGACAGGACCGTGCGGGAGGCCTCCAGGATGTTGTTCTCCAGGCTCTGGATGGTGTCCGCGCCGGTCCAGGCGTCGACGTAGCCGAGGAGGCCGATGAGGCTCAGCAGCAGGGGCGGCACGGACAGCAGCGTGAAGAACGCCGCCTCGGCGGCCAGGCCCAGGATGCGGTACTCCATGCAGGAGTTGACGGTGTCCTTGAGCAGCAGCCAGGCGGTCCTGCGCTTGGAGACGTTCCGGTAGAGGGCTCGGGCCCGGTGGAGCCGGCCGGCGGGCCGCTCGGGGGTTTCACTTCCTGGCTGCACGACCTAACGGTATCCGCCGTACGGGACCGCCCTCACCTTCCGGGGCCGGGTCGCCGGGAGCGACGCGCCCGGGGGCGGTGCTGTGCGACTCTGGAAGCCGGTATCGGTGCGATCGCAGGTAGGTTCGCCATCATGGCAGGCAGCTCCACCCACACCGTGACGAACCAGCCGCCCCCGCTGGTGGGATACGACCTCTTCTCCGCCGACCGGGCCCTCGTGGAGGCGGTCGGGCGGCACGCCGCTCCGGATGTGCTGGAGGAGGTGCGCGACGAGCTGTCCGTGCTGGGCCGGGCCGCGGGTTCGGCGCAGGTGCAGGAGTGGGGGGTGCAGGCGAACGAGCACCCGCCGCGGCTGCGCACGCACGACCGCTACGGCCACCGGATCGACGAGGTCGACTTCCACCCGGCCTGGCACCGGCTGCTCGGCAAGGGCGTCGGGGCGGGGCTGACCGGCGCCTGGACGCGGCCTGCCGGGCATGTGCGCCGGGCGGCCGGCTTCCTGATCTGGACCCAGGTCGAGGCGGGCAACTGCTGCCCGCTGTCGATGACCCACGCGGCCGTGCCCGCGCTGCGGGCCGACCCTGCGCTTGCGGCCGAGTGGGAGCCGCGGCTGACGTCCACGGTCTACGACCGTGAGCTGCGGCCCGCCACGCGGAAGCCCGGCGCCCTGTTCGGCATGGCCATGACCGAGAAGCAGGGCGGCAGCGACGTACGGGCGAACACGACCGGGGCCCGGCCGCTCGCCGAGGCCGGGACGTACACGCTGACCGGGCACAAGTGGTTCTGCTCGGCGCCGATGTCGGACGGCTTCCTGGTCCTGGCCCAGGCTCCCGGCGGGCTCACCTGCTTCCTCGTCCCGCGCGTCCTCGCCGACGGCACCCGCAACGTGTTCCTGATCCAGCGGCTCAAGGACAAGCTGGGCAACCGGTCCAACGCCTCCGCCGAGGTCGAGTTCCAGGGGACGTGGGCGCAGCGGGTCGGCGAGGAGGGGCGCGGGGTGCGCACCATCATCGAGATGGTCGCCGCGACCCGGCTGGACTGCGCGCTCGGCTCGGCGGGCCTGATGCGGCAGGCGGTGGCGCAGGCCGTCCACCACTGCACGTACCGGGAGGCGTTCGGCGGCAAGCTGGTCGACAAGCCGCTGATGCGCAACGTGCTGGCCGACCTCGCGCTGGAGTCCGAGGCCGCGACCGCGCTGGCCCTCAGGCTGGCGGCCGCCTACGACGACGGGGGCGAGCAGGAGCGCGCCTTCCTGCGGCTCGCGGTGCCGGCGGCCAAGTACTGGATCGCCAAGCGGTGCGCGCCGGTGGCGGTGGAGGCCGCCGAGTGCCTGGGCGGCAACGGGTACGTCGAGGAGTCGGGGCTGCCCCGGCTGGTGCGGGAGTCGCCGCTGAACTCCATCTGGGAGGGCGCCGGAAACGTGCAGGCGCTGGACGTGCTGCGGGCGCTGCAGCGCGAGCCGGGCGCGCTGGACGCCTGCCTCACCGAGATCGGACGGGCGCACGGCGCCGACCACCGGCTGGACCGGGCGGTGAAGGACCTGTTCACCAAACTCGCCGACCTGGACGGCATCGAGGGCCGGGCCCGGCGGCTGGTGGAGCGTCTCGCACTGGTGCTCCAGGGCTCCCTCCTGGTGCGACACGCACCCCCGGAGGTCGCCGACGCCTTCTGCGCCTCCCGCCTCGGCGGCGACCGGGGCGCGTCCTTCGGCACACTGCCGACGGGACTGGATCTGGCGAGGGTGGTGGACCGGGCACGACCCGTGCCTTAGGGCCAGGCAGGCCCTAAGACCGACCACAACTGGCACCCTGTCCCGTACGGCCGATCCCCCGGCGGGAATGGTGCTGCGCCGACACGGCACCATCCCCGCCTCATGGGCCCTTGGAGGCCTGCAACACCGCCCGCAGGCGGCGCCGTGGTCAAGTCTCAGCCACGCTCGTGCCCTTCACCAGGGTTGCAGGGGGTTGCAACTTGTTGGTGACTGTGCGCGGACCGTGTGCCTCCGGCATGGGCCGAGCGGCAGTATGGGGGAAAGAGCCGGACCGGAAACCGCCGCCCGGACGGCTTGACAAGTGTGTTCGACGCCCTTTCCGGGAGGACCCCAGTGGTGAACCCGCCGATGAACGTGGCGCGCCTGGCCGCCGTGAACGCGGCGCAGGCGGCGCGGGTGCTGAGCGAGCTGCGCGAGGCGACGCTCGCCGGACAACGTGCGCGGATCGCGCCCCGGCCGGTGATCGAGCAGTCCTGGGGACGGATGCTGCGCAGCGGCGTCGACCCCGACCACGACTTCAGGTCCAGTCTGCTGCCCGCCGACGAAGTGCGCCGCAGACGTGAGGAGTCGCGGCTCAGACACGTCCTGCCGGTGCTGCGCCAGGGGCTGCTTTCGGTCGCGGACGTCGCCCAGCACATCATGGTGGTGGCGGATGCCGAGGGGCGCGTGCTGTGGCGTGAGGGATCCCCGTCGGTGCTGCGCAAGGCGGACGGGCTCGGCTTCGAACTCGGCGCGGACTGGCGGGAAGACGTCGTCGGAACCAACGGCGTGGGCACCCCGGCGGTCGTACGGCGGCCCGTGCAGGTCTTCGCCGCCGAGCACTTCGTCCGCTCGCACGCCTCCTGGACCTGCACGGGCGCCCCGATCACCGACCCCAGGGACGGCCGGCTCATCGGGGTGGTGGACGTGAGCGGCCCGCTGGAGACCATGCATCCGGCGACCCTCGCCTGGGTGGACTCGGTGGCCAAGCTCGCCGAGGCCCGGCTGCGGGAGCTGCACGCGGCCTCGCTGGAGCGGCTGCGTACGGTGGCCGCGCCGGTGCTGGCCCGACTGGAGGGGCGAGCCCTGGTGGTGGACCGGGACGGCTGGGCGGCGGCCGTGACCGGGATGCCGTACGTGCGCCGGCTGGCCCTGCCGAAGTCCCTGGCGCCGGGCCACCGGTGGGTGCCCGCACTCGGCACCTGCGCGGTGGAGCCGCTGGCCGGGGGCTGGCTGCTGCGGGTGGCCGACGAGCCGGCGGCGGCCGCCGCCGGCCGGATCGTGCTGGATCTGAGCCGGGCCGGCCGCACCTCGGTGACCGTGGCCGGCGCGAGCGGCTCCTGGTCCCGCGAACTCAGCCCCCGGCACGCCGAGTTGCTCTACCTGCTGGCCGAACACCGCGCCGGGCGCGGCGCGGCGGAGCTCGCCGACGATCTGTTCGGCGATCCTTCCAGAACGGTGACCGTGAGAGCGGAGATGTCCAGAATCCGCCGATATCTTGGCGACCTTCTGCAGCACCGGCCGTATCGGTTCTGCGAGGGTGCCGAGGTCGAGGTGCTCCTGCCCGACGACCCCCGCGAGCTGCTGCCCCAGTCGACGGCACCGGCGGTGGCGCGGCTCAGGACGGCGACGGGGGCGGGCTGAACCCCGTGTGCGCCCTCCGAGCGGTGTCTTCCGCATATTTGCGGGTCTTGGCCCGGCGACGCCCGTTACTGCCGTAGCATCCCATTGGGCCTCCCCACCTGCTCCTCGGTCAACGCACGGACCACCAGGCGCAGTTGGCCCGCCCTTGGGAGGAGAGATGAAGCATCGCGGCAGACACCGCAGGCGCAGACGGGGCGCAGCCCTGCGCGCGGTCCTCGCCGGGACCGCGCTGGCGCTCACCGCGGCCGCCACGCTGATCAGCGCCTCACAGGCCACGGTCGCCGAGAACCCGGGCGCGCTCAAGCCGTTGACCTCCCGGGCGGACACCGGCCCGTTGCGGCTCCAGGAGCACCTGGTGCCCGCCGGCACGCTGAACCGGCTCGCCGCGTCCATGGGCCGCCCGGTCGGCGTGGACGCCGTACTGCAGAGCGCCGACCGTACGCTGCACGAGGGCGCCGACTGCACCTCCGAGGACCGCGCCTCCCTGCCGGTCTCCCCCGCCGCGACCCGCGCCTACTGCTGGGACCCGGCCGATGCCGCGGGCACCGCCTGGCAGCCGGCCTCCGTGACCACCTCCGGGGACGCCGACGAGGACGGCGTCTGGGGCACCCACCGGGTGATCCTCACCGGCTGGACCCACAGCACCACCGCCGGGGACACCGCCGAGCGGGGCCTGGCCAGGATCGCCCTCGTCGACGCCGACGACCCCGACCACCCCGTCTACCGCTGGGTGCTCCTCGTGGTGCCGGTCGACGGCGGCCGCGACTACCGCGGCCTGACCTCCTCCGTCTCCGGCATGGTGTGGCACCAGGACAAGCTGCTGGTCACCACCACGACCGGCAGCGCCGACGCGCTCTACGTCTACGACCTCGACCGCATCCAGCGCACCACGGTGGACGCGCCCGCGATCGGCCGGGTGCCCGGCGGCTGGTCCGCCGACGGCTTCGGGTACGTGATGCCGGCCGTCGGCTCGTACCGCTTCACCGCCGGCCGCTGTACGGCCTCGGGCCCGCCCTGCCCCGCCGCCCTCTCCTTGGACCGCGGCACGGCGCCCGACAGCCTGGTCGCCGGCGAGTGGACCGCCCCCGGCAGCGACCGGCCCGCCCGGCTGTGGCGGTACGCGTTCAGCACGGATCCCACGCGCGGCGGTTTGCTGGCCGCCGACGCCACCGGCCGGGTGGACGCGGTCGAGGCCTATCGGACCAAGGCGTCCGGGATCCGGGGTGTGCTGGCGTACCCGCAGGCCGGGGCCGGCGGCCCGTCCTGGTATGTGGGACACCTGTCCGGCTCCGGGGACGGCCACGGCGGCCTGTGGCGGCAGGACACCGAGGGCGCGCAGGCGGCGCGCTGCGGCTCGGACGCCTCCCATCGCTGCTGGGCCCGGTCCGCGGGCTCCCTCTCCTACTGGCAGGAGACGGGCGAGGTGTGGTCCGTGTCGGACCGGATGCTGTTCGCGGTGCCGCTGGCGGTGCTCGACCGGTCGGTGGGCTGAGCCGGGGTGACCCGGTCGATCGACAGACCCGCGGGCGGGATGGTTCCCTGGCTCGCATGAGCAGCGTCCCTGTCACCACCTGGTCCCTGGAACAGACCTCGCCGGCCGACCTTCTGCCGGCCGCCGCCCCCGAGGGCGGCGTCCGGATCGTGCGCGCCGAGGTCCCCTCCCCGGAGTTCAGCCGCTTCCTGTACGCCTCGGTCGGCGGCGACATCCTCTGGACGGACCGCCTCGGCTGGACCTACGCCCAGTGGCAGGAGCACGTGGACCGTCGCGGTGTGGAGACCTGGGTGGCCTACGACCGCGGCACACCCGCCGGGTACGTCGAGCTGGATCCGCAGGACGCCGGTGTGGTCGAGATCGTCTACTTCGGTCTGATCCCCGCCTTCCGCGGCCGCGGCATCGGCGGCCACCTGCTGGCGTACGGCGCGGCCCGCGCCTGGGACCTGGCCGAGCGCTGGCCCGAGCGGACGCCGACGAAGCGGGTGTGGCTGCACACGTGCAGCAAGGACGGCGAGTTCGCGATGGACAACTACCTGCGCCGGGGCTTCAAGCTGTTCGACACGAAGGTCGAGGAGGAGGCCGAGGTGCCCGCGCCCGGTCCCTGGCCCGGGGCCTACCCGGCCTGACCTGCCGGGACAAGCCGTCCCGCACCGCATGTGACCGATGACACCCTTGTTCCACACTTCGGGACAAGGGTGTCCGCATGATGGACGAAGCTGGACTGTGTCCAGATCTCCGTGACACGCTTCCGCCATGTCTGGAACTGGAATTGCCTTGGTGAGTCGGCGGCACGTCGACCTCGGCCGCATGTCCAGCGCCATCTGTCCGGCGAGCTGACCGCCCCAGCACCGCCGATCTCCCCGTACACCTGATTCCTGCCGCGCAATGACGCGCACGCCTGCTCACGTGCGCGTATACGCAGGTCAGAGCCTCCCGCCCGCCACCCGACCGCCACCCCTCATCGACGGCGCTGCGCGCCGACCCTATCGATTGCTGTCCGAAGGACGTACAACCATGGCCGCCACCCCGCAGAACCCCGCCGCGTCCGCGCCCCGCCGCAAGGTGAGCCGTCACCGCGGTGAGGGACAGTGGGCCGCGGGTCACTTCACCCCGCTCAACGGCAATGAACAGTTCAAGAAGGACGATGACGGTCTCAATGTGCGGACACGCATTGAGACGATCTACTCCAAGCGCGGCTTCGACTCCATCGACCCCAACGACCTGCGCGGGCGGATGCGCTGGTGGGGGCTCTACACCCAGCGCAAGCCCGGGATCGACGGCGGCAAGACCGCGATCCTGGAGCCGGAGGAGCTGGACGACGAGTACTTCATGCTGCGGGTGCGGATCGACGGCGGGCGGCTGTCGACGCAGCAGCTGCGGGTGATCGGCGAGATCTCGCAGGAGTTCGCGCGCGGCACCGCCGACATCACCGACCGGCAGAACGTGCAGTTCCACTGGATCCGGATCGAGGACGTGCCGGAGATCTGGGACCGGCTCGAGGCGGTCGGCCTGTCCACCACCGAGGCCTGCGGCGACACGCCCCGGGTGATCCTCGGCTCCCCGGTCGCCGGCATCGCCGCGGACGAGATCATCGACGGCACCCCGGCCGTCGAGGAGATCCACCGCCGGATCGTCGGCAATAAGGCGTTCTCGAACCTGCCCCGCAAGTTCAAGTCCGCGGTCTCCGGCTCGCCGCTGCTGGACGTGGCGCACGAGATCAACGACATCGCGTTCGTCGGCGTCGACCACCCCGAGCACGGCCCCGGCTTCGACCTGTGGGTCGGCGGCGGCCTGTCCACCAACCCGAAGATCGGCGTACGGCTCGGCGCCTGGGTGCCGCTGGACGAGGTCCCGGACGTCTACGAGGGCGTCATCTCGATCTTCCGCGACTACGGCTACCGGCGCCTGCGTACGAGGGCCCGCCTGAAGTTCCTGGTCGCCGACTGGGGCGCGGAGAAGTTCCGTCAGGTGCTGGAGGACGAGTACCTCAAGCGCAAGCTGGTCGACGGCCCGGCGCCCGCGCAGCCGGTGCAGCGCTGGCGCGACCACGTCGGTGTGCACCCGCAGCAGGACGGCCGGTTCTACGTCGGTTTCGCGCCGCGCGTCGGCCGGGTCGACGGCACGCTGCTGACCAAGATCGCCGATCTCGCCGAGGCACATGGCTCGGGCCGGGTCCGCACCACCGTCGAGCAGAAGATGATCGTGCTCGACGTCGAGGAGGCGCAGGTCGAGTCCCTGGTGGCCGGCCTGGAGGCGCTGGACCTGGCCGTCAGCCCGTCCCCGTTCCGGCGCGGCACCATGGCCTGCACCGGCATCGAGTTCTGCAAGCTCGCCATCGTGGAGACCAAGGCACGCGGCATCTCGCTGATCGACGAGCTGGAGCGCCGCATCCCGGACTTCGACGAGCCGATCACCATCAACATCAACGGCTGCCCGAACGCCTGCGCCCGTATCCAGGTGGCGGACATCGGTCTCAAGGGCCAGCTCGTCCTCGACGACAACGGCGAGCAGGTCGAGGGCTTCCAGGTGCACCTCGGCGGCGCGCTGGGCCTGGAGGCGGGCTTCGGCCGCAAGGTCCGCGGTCTGAAGGTCACCTCGGAGGAGCTGCCCGACTACGTCGAGCGCGTCCTGAAGCGCTACCAGGCGGAGCGCGAGGACGGCGAGCGGTTCGCCACCTGGGCTGCGCGCGCTTCGGAAGAGGCTCTGTCATGAGCGAGCGGGCCGCACCTTTCTACTGCCCCTACTGCGGTGACGAGGACCTGCGTCCCAGTGAGCAGGGCCATGGCGCCTGGGAATGCGGGGCGTGCAACCGCGCATTCCAGCTGAAATTCCTCGGGCTGCTCACCCGGGGTCTTCAGCGAGCCGACAACGGAGGGGATGACCGGATATGACGACGGCTCAGGAAGAGCGTACGAGCGAGGAGTTGAAGCAGCTTGCCGAGCAGGCGGGCCGTGACCTGGAGGACGCCTCCGCCCTGGAGATCCTGCAGTGGGCGGTGGACACCTTCGGCAGGCAGTTCTGCGTCACGTCCTCCATGGAGGACGCGGTGGTCGCCCACCTGGCCTCGCGTGTGCTGAAGGGCGTGGACGTCGTCTTCCTCGACACCGGCTACCACTTCCCGGAGACGATCGGCACCCGGGACGCCGTCGAGGCCGTGATGGACGTCAACGTCATCACCCTCACGCCGCGTCAGACGGTCGCCGAGCAGGACGCCCAGTACGGCCCGAAGCTGCACGACCGCGACCCCGACCTGTGCTGCAAGCTCCGCAAGGTCCAGCCCCTCGAAGAGGGCCTGAAGGGCTACCGGGCGTGGGCGACCGGCCTGCGCCGCGACGAGTCCCCGACCCGGGCGAACACCCCGGTGGTCGGCTGGGACGAGAAGCGGCAGAAGGTCAAGATCTCCCCGATCGCCCGCTGGACCCAGGACGACGTGGACGCCTACGTCGCCGAACACGGCGTCCTGACCAACCCGCTGCTGATGGACGGCTACACCTCCGTCGGCTGCGCCCCGTGCACCCGCAGGGTCCTGGAGGGCGAGGACGCGCGCGCGGGCCGCTGGGCGGGCCGGGCCAAGACCGAGTGCGGACTGCACGGATGACGAACGACCACATTCAGGAGAACGACGTGACGACCGGAGCCACCGTCTGGCTCACGGGTCTGCCGAGCGCCGGCAAGACCACCATCGCGTACGAGCTGGCCGGCCGGCTGCGGGCCGCGGGCCGGCGCGTCGAGGTGCTCGACGGCGACGAGATCCGCGAGTTCATCTCGGCCGGCCTCGGCTTCAGCCGCGAGGACCGGCACACCAATGTGCAGCGTATCGGCTTCGTCGCCGAACTGCTGGCCCGCAACGGCGTCACGGCGCTCGTCCCGGTGATCGCGCCCTACGCGGACAGCCGGGACGCGGTGCGCAAGCGCCACCAGGAGAACAACACGGCGTACGTCGAGGTGCACGTGGCCACCCCGGTCGAGGTGTGCTCCGTACGCGATGTGAAGGGCCTGTACGCCAAGCAGGCCGCGGGCGAGCTCACGGGGCTGACCGGGGTCGACGATCCGTACGAGGAGCCCGAGTCGCCCGATCTGCGGATCGAGTCCCAGAACCAGACGGTGCAGGAGTCCGCGGCGTCGGTGCACGCCGTGCTCAGCGAAAGGGGACTGGCATGACGACCGTCGCTTCCGTGAAGGAAGACCATGAGGGCACGTCCCGCCCGTACGCCCTCTCGCACCTGGACGCGCTGGAGTCCGAGGCGGTGCACATCTTCCGCGAGGTGGCGGGCGAGTTCGAGAACCCGGTGATCCTGTTCTCCGGCGGCAAGGACTCCATCGTCATGCTGCACCTGGCGCTGAAGGCGTTCGCGCCGGCGTCGGTTCCCTTCTCGCTGCTGCACGTCGACACCGGCCACAACTTCCCCGAGGTCATCGAGTACCGCGACCGCACGGTCGACAAGCACGGCCTGCGGCTGCACGTCGCGTCCGTACAGGACTACATCGACCGCGGTGTGCTGAAGGAACGTCCCGACGGGACCCGTAACCCGCTGCAGACGCTGCCGCTGACGGAGAAGATCCAGAGCGAGAAGTTCGACGCGGTGTTCGGCGGCGGCCGCCGTGACGAGGAGAAGGCCCGCGCCAAGGAGCGGGTGTTCTCGCTGCGGGACGAGTTCTCGCAGTGGGACCCGCGCCGGCAGCGACCGGAGCTGTGGAACCTGTACAACGGCCGGCACGCCCCGGGCGAGCACGTGCGGGTGTTCCCGCTCAGCAACTGGACCGAGCTGGACGTCTGGCAGTACATCGCCCGCGAGGGCATCGAGCTGCCGGAGATCTACTTCGCGCACGAGCGCGAGGTGTTCCAGCGGGCCGGCATGTGGCTGACGGCCGGCGAGTGGGGCGGTCCGAAGGAGACCGAGACCGTCGTCAAGCGCCTGGTCCGCTACCGGACCGTCGGTGACATGTCCTGCACGGGCGCCGTCGACTCCGACGCGACCACGCTGGACGCCGTCATCGCCGAGATCGCCGCCTCCCGGCTCACCGAGCGCGGCGCCACCCGCGCCGACGACAAGCTCTCCGAGGCCGCGATGGAAGACCGCAAGCGCGAGGGGTACTTCTAAGCATGAGCACGACCACCACCGAGGCGCTCTCGGCCACCACCCTGCTGCGGTTCGCCACCGCCGGCTCCGTCGACGACGGCAAGTCCACCCTCGTCGGACGGCTGCTGCACGACTCCAAGTCGGTCCTCGTCGACCAGCTGGAGGCCGTGGAGCGCGCGTCCGCGAGCCGCGGCCAGGACGCCCCGGACCTCGCGCTGCTCACCGACGGCCTGCGCGCCGAGCGCGAGCAGGGCATCACGATCGACGTGGCCTACCGCTACTTCGCCACGCCCCGCCGCCGGTTCATCCTCGCCGACACGCCCGGCCATGTGCAGTACACCCGCAACATGGTGACGGGTGCCTCCACGGCCGAGCTGACCGTGATCCTGGTCGACGCCCGCAACGGCGTGGTCGAGCAGACCCGCCGGCACGCGGCGATCGCCGCGCTGCTGCGCGTGCCGCACGTGGTCCTCGCCGTCAACAAGATGGACCTCGTCGACTACCAGGAGCCCGTGTTCGCCGCGATCGCCAAGGAGTTCACGGCGTACGCGACCGAGCTGGGCGTCCCCGAGGTCACTGCGATCCCGATCTCGGCGCTCGCCGGTGACAACGTGGTGGAGCCGTCCGCGCACATGGACTGGTACGGCGGCCCGACCGTCCTGGAGCACCTGGAGACCGTCCCGGTCAGCCACGACCTGGCGCACTGCCACGCGCGGCTGCCCGTGCAGTACGTGATCCGGCCGCAGACCTCCGAGCACCCGGACTACCGGGGCTACGCGGGCCAGATCGCGGCCGGTACGTTCCGGGTCGGCGACCGGGTGACGATCCTGCCGTCCGGCCGTACGACGACGATCTCCGGCATCGACCTGCTCGGCGAGCCGGTCGGCGTGGCCTGGACGACCCAGTCGGTGACCGTCCTGCTCGCGGACGACATCGACGTCTCGCGCGGCGACCTGATCGTGCCGACCAAGGACGCGCCGGCCACCACGCAGGACGTGGAGGCGACCGTCTGCCACGTCGCCGACCAGCCGCTGACCGTCGGTCACCGGGTGCTGCTCAAGCACGGCACCCGCACGGTCAAGGCGATCGTCAAGGACATCCCGTCCCGTCTCACGCTGGACGACCTGTCCCTGCACCCGCACCCGGGACAGCTCGTCGCCAACGACATCGGCCGCGTGAAGATCCGCACCGCCGAGCCGCTGCCGGTCGACTCCTACGCCGACTCGCGCCGCACGGGCTCCTTCATCCTGATCGACCCGAACGACGGCACCACGCTCACCGCGGGCATGGTCGGCGAGTCGTTCGCGTCCCCGGAGCCGGTCAAGGACGAGGCCGCGGACGACGGGTGGGACTTCTGACCTATGAACTCGACGGACTATTACTCGACGTTCGCTAAGGAGGGCGGCCGCGTCGGCAGCGGCGCCCTTGGCAGCGGGCAGGGTGGAGTGGCGCGATGTGTGTGCTGACGTACGCGCACTGCTTGCGCGCCCTCACCCCCCACCGCCTACGTAAGCGAAGACCTGCCGACCTCCCGGCCACGACCTGAGAGATCGTGACCGCCGGGCCTCCGAGAGGAACTCCCGTGCCTGCAACGACCACCTTCCGCCGCAGCCTCGCGGTGATAGCCGCGCTTCCCCTCCTGACCCTCGCCGCCTGCAGCTACGGATCCCAGGCCGACAAGGACAACACCGCCCGGGTCGCCGCCGGCGCCAAGAAGATCGACGGTCTCGACTCCGTGAAGATCGGCTACTTCGGCAACCTGACCCATGGCACGGCCCTCGTGGGTGTGAACAAGGGCTACTTCCAGAAGGAGCTGGGCGCCACCAAGGCCAAGTACGCCACGTTCAATGCCGGCCCGTCCGAGATCGAGGCGCTCAACTCCGGCTCCATTGACATCGGCTGGATCGGCCCGTCCCCGGCGATCAACGGATACACCGCTTCCCTGGGCAAGAACCTGCGCATCATCGGCGGTTCGGCCTCCGGTGGGGTGAAGCTCGTCGTGAATCCGGACAAGATCAAGTCTCTCAAGGACGTCAAGGGCAAGAGGATCGCCACTCCTCAGGCCGGCAACACGCAGGATGTCGCGTTCCTCAACTGGGTCGCCGACCAGGGTTGGAAGGTCGACGCGAAGAGCGGCAAGGGCGATGTGTCGGTCGTCCGCACCGACAACAAGGTGACCCCGGACGCCTACAAGTCCGGTTCCATCGACGGCGCCTGGGTTCCGGAACCGACCGCGTCCAAGCTGGTCGCCAAGGGTGCGAAGGTGCTGCTCGACGAGGCTGACCTGTGGCCGGACAAGAAGTTCGTGATCACGAACATCATCGTGCGGCAGGCCTTCCTCAAGGAACACCCGAAGGCCGTCGAGGCCGTGCTGAAGGCCGCGGTCGAGGCCAACAAGTGGATCAACGCCAACCCCGACGAGGCGAAGGCGGCGGCGAACAAGCAGCTGGAGAGCGACTCCGGCAAGGCTCTGCCCGCCGACGTCCTCGACCCGGCCTGGAGGTCCATCCGGTTCACTGACGACCCGCTGGCCGCGACCCTCAACACCGAGGCGCAGCACGCGGTCAAGGCAGGCCTGCTGCAGAACCCGAAGCTGGACGGCATCTATGACCTCACCCTCTTGAACAAGGTCCTCAAGGCCGAGGGCGAGAGCACGGTCGACGACGCCGGTCTCGGCGTCAAGTAAGCCCGGACTCCCGAGAGCTCCCAGGAGGTTACGACCATGGCTACCGCCCTCGCCAAGGCCGCCGACGGTTCTGAGACCGTGAAGCAGGCTGCGCGCATCCAGCACGTCTCGAAGTCGTTCGCCGGACCCACCGGACAGCAACTCGTCCTCGACGACGTCACGCTGGATGTAGCGCCGGGTGAGTTCCTCACCCTCCTGGGAGCTTCGGGCTGCGGCAAGTCCACCCTGCTGAACCTGGTGGCGGGGCTGGACACGCCTTCCGCCGGCAGCATCACCACCGACGGGCGCCCCGCCCTGATGTTCCAGGAGCACGCCCTGTTCCCGTGGATGACCGCGGGAAAAAACATCGAGCTGGCCCTCAAACTCAGGGGAGTTCCGAAGAACGAGCGGCGCGACCGGGCCGAGCAACTGCTCGAACTCGTTCGGCTGAAGGGCTCGTACGGCAAGCGGATCCACGAACTGTCCGGTGGTATGCGTCAGCGCGTGGCACTGGCCCGTGCGCTCGCCCAGGACAGCCGGCTGCTGCTGATGGACGAGCCGTTTGCGGCGCTGGACGCGATCACTCGCGATGTGCTGCACGACGAACTGACCCGGATCTGGACGGAGACCGGCGTGTCCGTCCTGTTCGTCACGCACAACGTGCGCGAGGCGGTGCGGCTGGCGCAGCGGGTCGTCCTGCTGTCGTCCCGGCCCGGGCGCGTGGCGCGGGAATGGACCGTGGACATTGCCCAGCCGCGCCGCATCGAGGACGCGCCCGTGGCCGAACTGTCCCTCGAGATCACCGAAGAACTGCGTAGGGAGATCCGCCGTCATGGCCAGCACTGAGACCACCGGCACGACGGCGGACTCGCCCGTCAAGGACGACTCCGCGAACCTCGGCGGCCTGGAGGCCGGTCTCGACAGCCTGGAGACCTCGGCCGCGGTCCGTACGCCGTTCCGGCAGACCTTCACCCAGAAGATCCTGCCGCCGATCCTCGCGATCGCGCTGGTCCTGGCCGTCTGGCAGCTGTTGATCTCGTTGAAGATCGTCGACGACCCCACCAGGCTGCCCTCGCCCGCCGATGTGGCGCGCGAGTTCAAGGACTCCTGGCTCAAGGGCGAGCTCCTCGGCTACATCTGGGCGAGCGTCTCACGCGGTCTGCTGGGCTTCTTGCTGGCGCTCGTCATAGGCACGCCGCTGGGTCTGCTGGTGGCCCGGGTGAAATTCGTGCGGGCGGCCGTCGGGCCGGTCCTGTCCGGTCTGCAGTCGCTGCCGTCGGTGGCCTGGGTGCCTCCGGCCGTGATCTGGCTGGGCCTGAACAACTCGATGATGTACGCGGTGATCCTGCTCGGCGCAGTCCCGTCGATCGCCAACGGTCTGGTCTCCGGCATCGACCAGGTGCCACCGCTGTTCCTGCGGGCCGGCCGCTCGATCGGGGCCACCGGCCTGAAGGGTGCCCGGCACATCGTCATGCCGGCCGCGCTGCCGGGCTATCTGGCGGGTCTGAAGCAGGGCTGGGCGTTCTCCTGGCGCTCGCTGATGGCCGCGGAGATCATCGCTCCGTCGCCCGATCTGGGAGTCGGCCTGGGCGCACTGCTGGAGTTCGGGCGCAACGCCAGCTCGATGGCCATGGTGTTCCAGGCCATCATCCTGATCCTGTTCGTCGGCATCGCGATCGAACTGCTGATCTTCAACCCTCTGGAGCGGTGGGTGCTGCGCAGCCGCGGCCTGCTGGTGAAGGGCTGAGGCACACACCATGCACAACCCGGTCCTTCTCGTCATCGCCCACGGCAGCCGCGACCCGCGGCACGCCGCGACCGTGCACGCCCTCGTGGAGCGGGTACGGTCGCTGCGGCCGGGGCTGCGGGTGGAGACCGGCTTCCTGGACTTCAACATCCCCTCGGTACAGGGGGTGTTGGAATCATTGGCCGCGGGGGGCGTCCGTGACGTCGTGGCGCTGCCTCTGCTGCTCACGCGCGCGTTCCATGCGAAGGCGGACATACCGGCGGTTCTGCGAGACGCTCCGCCACAGCTCCGCATCCGCCAGGCGGAGGTGCTGGGCCCGTCCCCGCTGCTGCTGTCGGCACTGGAGCGGCGTCTGTACGAGGCGGGGTTGACGCCCGCCGACAAGTCCTCGACCGGGGTCGTGCTGGCCTCGGCGGGGTCCTCTGACCCGGAGGCGATCGCAGTGATCGCAGACATCGCGCGGGAGTGGTGGCACACCGGTTGGTGCGCCGTGCGACCTGCGTTCGCCTCCGCATCTCTGCCCCGCACCGAAGACGCGGTGCGTGAACTGCGCGAACTGGGTTGCGAGCGGGTCGCCGTTGCACCCTACGTCCTCGCCCCCGGCTTCCTGCCCGACCGCATCGCCCGGGGCGCGGCCGAGGCGGACGTCCTTGCCCATGTGCTCGGCCCGGCACCCGAAGTGGCCCGGGTCGTCCTGCGCAGGTACGACGAAATGCGACAGGAAATGTGGCGCCGGCCCCGCTCTGTGGGATCCCTATTCCGTGATGCAGCCCTTCGGCATTCCACCGCTGGATAATCGTCTCAATATACGACCCAACTCTTGGGATGAAACCTCAGATCTTCCTCAGGCATCCTGCAACTACCTTGAACCACACGGTCGTTCGGGAGATGATCTAGGTGTTGCTCCGGCCGGGTGACTCCGGAACGGAATGAGCGAGTCAGGATCCTCCGAGCCGGATGCCGCACTCCCACAATCAGACCGAAAATCGGGGACTGAACATGCGCAAAACAGCCGCAGTTACCTCCGCAGCGCTCATAGGGATCGGACTCTTGGCCGCGGCCCCGTCCGCAAGCGCGGAAACGAGCCCGCAGGCAGGCTGCACGGCCGTCTTCGCCCCCACCAAGACCGCCAAGGCCACCGCCGCGGTCCAGTACCTGAAGACGTCCAGCACGAAGATCACGCCCACCTCCTACGCGATCCGCACCACGTCGCAGGGCCTGAAGAAGAGCCGCACGGACTTCACCCTGTACGTACGCATCCTGTCGCAGGGCAGCGGCAGCCCGAACCACGAGTACCAGGCCAAGAAGGGCACTCACTACTACACCGACCTGTGGGGTCCCACGTTCTCCAGGGCCACGACCCTCAAGAAGGGCCAGAACCGCGTGGTGATCGACGGTTGGTACGACCTCAGCTCGCACGCCTGGGCCGTCCAGTGCGGCAAGGGTGTGAGCTTCGCCTTCTGATGGGTTTTCCGGGCTCCAGCCCCTGGCACACCTTTCACTGAAACGGGTGGGCGGACGTTCCTTCCGCCCACCCGTTCCCCTGGAGACAGAGCAGTCATGGCATCCATCACCCTCCACCGTCCCCCTTGGCCGATCGCCCTGATCACCGTGTCGTGCGCACTCATGGCAGCGACAGGATGCACCGCTGCGACGGACAGCGGCGGTACCCAGCGGCCCGAGAATCGGGATCCGTCGGTGATCATCACTGATGCGGACACCAAAGGGGTTGTGACATTCGATTCACAGAAGGAAGTTCTCCGGGGGTACTTCCGGGACGGCCGCCTGGCATGGGAGGAGAAGAACGTCTTTCCGGGCGAGGTGCACTGCGCTCCCTCATGTCCGGACGCCGGATTCTCCCTCAACAAGACGTCGAAGTCTGGAAGGTCGGGGTCCGCATTCGTCTGGCACTCCGGCCGGAAGCGCAGCACGGAAACCTTCACAAAGCCCGATGTCAATCTGTACTGGACCGCCGGTCCGGGCGACTGGATAGCCACCGATGGCGATGGACTGCTGTGGAAGGCGCACGGGAGCAGGCATCGTCTTCCGATGCGGGGCGGGGTTCCTGAAGCACAGGGAAGGGCCTCCGACGAGGGGACCCGGATCGCGGTCTCCGTGGCGCAGAACACCAAGGCGGATACGTCATGGAAATCCTTCCTCTTTGATGTCGGGAACGGTCACGCGAGAGAGCCGCAAAGGGTTCCTTCCTGGCTTTCTGGTCCTGTCGGGTGCCTGTCCGACACCTTGGGAGTGGCCCTCACACTCGGTGCCGAACCCACCGAAATCGAATTGAACACCGGCCGTACGAAAGAGATTCACAGTGGGTTCTCCAGCGAATGCTCCGTGAGCGGCTCACAAGCCATGTCCGGCGCGTCCTCTGCCGTAGCCTCAGGGACACTCCGGGAACTCCAGCTGATGGATCTGTCCGCTCCCGGAAGAACTCCGGCCAAAGCCACCGCTCGTGGAGATTCACGCATCAGCGTCTACCAGGGTTGCGGGGTATTCGTGTCACAGGGAACCGTCCGGCTCCTCGGCGAGCGGTCGGGGGCGCGCACCACCGATGTCCCCGCCCAGGACGCCCTGGCCCTCGGCGACGGAACTCTCTACGCGGCCGATGCCGACGGCTCCGCCCGGTTGTTCCGCGTGACCTCACAGCAGGGAAACTGCACCATCCACAGGGCTGCTTAGCCTCGCGCTTTCACGAAAAGGGCGGTCCGAGGGGTGACAGGCCGGCAGAAAGTGCTCCTGACGGCCGCCCGTCCGGTCATGGCACGCCCCGACCTGCTCAGTTTCCCCGAAACCCCTTCCTGGTCCCGTCCGGATCTGCTGGGATGGTCCCTCGAAGCACTGTCTCGGGGGAGAACGGATCGCGTGGCCGGTCAGGAGTTCGGGTATCACCTGGGGCTGCCCAGTGCCCTGTCGGGTCTGCCGGTGAGCCCCCTCGTGCCCGGTTACGGTGCCCTCGCCGCCGCCCAGCACACGGCGGGGTTACGTCATCTCGGCGAGGCCCTGGGCGCCCACCCCGTGGGGTTACGGGTCCTGGACGGGCTGTACGTGCCGTCGGGGCCGCGGGGGCGGCGCCGGGTGGACGGCCCGTTCCTCGACTCTCTCGCCCAGGGCGCGGGCCCGGGTGCCCCACTCGCCGCGCTCCTGGCCGAGCTGCACCGGAGCGATCCCCAGGCCCTGCGCCGGGTCGTCCTGTACCAGCTGATCGGCCTGTTGCAGGACCATCCGGCAGGCGAACGCGCCCGTGTCGCAGCCGAGTTGGGGGTGCACGCCGACGAGATCGCTGGGCTGGTGGCGGCGGCCCGGCGGCGGCCCGCCCTGGACCGGCGCGGGCGCGATGCCGCGGAGTCACTCGCGGACACCCGGGAGCGGCGGCGCCTGCACCGGCTGCGGACACTGCTCGACCGGCTGCCCGCGGACACCGGCGACCCGGCGTTGACAGCCCTGCGCACGGAGCTGGCCGAGCGGCTGGACCTGGTAGAGCAATTCCTGCGGTCCGCCCGGCGGGCCGAGGAACACGGCGACCCGGAGGGCGCGAGCGCCGCCTACCTGAACGCGCTGCGCGAGGCCGCCGACGACCGACGCGCCCTGCGCGGCCTGGTCCGCATCCATCGGCCCGGGTCCGGAGACCGTCCAGCGCTGCGGGTCGAACTGCGGCCGGACCACGTCGAGTTGACGTGGCAGGACCGGGACGACGTACCGGACGGAGAGTGGCGGCTGCTGCGGCTCTACCGCACGGAGCAGGGCACACCCGCCGTACGGAGCGTGCCCGGCGCGGATCCGACGGCAGCAGGGACGGTACGGGACGAGGACGCCCCGCTCGGCTCCCCCGTGCGGTACGCGGCCCTGCCGTTGCGGGACGGTCAGATCGCCGGGCCGCCGCTGGTGTCGCGGCACCTGCTGGTCGCCCCGGAGGTCGGGCGCCCACTGCTGAGCGACGGTCCGGGCCGGCTCGACTGCACCTGGCAGCGACCGAGGGGCGCGACCGACGTCACGGTGGAGCGCATGGGCCCGGACGAGGCGACCGTCCGCCAGGAAAGGCGGCCGGAGGGCGCGACCGACGTCACCGTCGAACCCACCGGCGCCGACCAACCCGCCATCCGTCCCGCCCAGCGGCCCGACGGGTTCACCGTCACCGGCCTCCCGGCCGGCCCGCACTCCTTCCGGATCGTCTGTCACTACCGGGCGCCCGACGGCAGTCGGGTCAGCTCCCCGGGCCTGCAGGTGACCGGTACCGTCCACCCCTGGCCGGAGCCCGTGCGCGCCCTCACCGCGCAGGCCGACGGCGGGGCCGTACGGTTCGCCTGGACCGGGGGGCGGGGCGCCGAGGTGCGGCTGGTGGTGTGGCCCGGACAGGCGCCCGCGCCGGGTACCGAGCTGCGCACCGAGGAGCTGCCGGCCGCGCTGGACTGGCCCGCGCAGGCGGGTGCCCTGTGCCCTCCGCCGGGCACGTACGCCGAGGTCGCCGCTGTGGCCGTGCTCGGTGCGCGGGCGCTGGCCGGGCCCACGGTCGCCGTGGAGGCCGTGTGCCCCGTGCCGAGGCTCGCCGCCGACCGGCTCCCGGACGGGCAGGCGCAGGTCACGCTGGACTGGCCCGAGGGCGCCGGTCACCTCGTGGTCGCCTGGGACGGCGAGGAGGCGTCCGGGGAGCGGACGCTCACCGCGCACGCCTACCGGCGCGGCGGGCTGCGGCTGCCCGTCGGCCCGGGAGCCGTGCGGATCCGGGCGGCGACCGCGCCCCGGGTGCCCGGTGCCGTCGTCGTGGTACCCGACGCGGCCGAGGCGCTGCTGCCGCCGGACGCCGCCGTGCGGTACCAACTGGTGCGCGCGTCACGGCGGTTCCTCGGCCGGGGCCGCACCCTGCTGCGGGTCACCCTGGCCGCGCCGGGCGCGCTCGGCGACGTACCGGAGTTCGTGTGTGTCGCGCGCAGCGGTACGCTCCGCCCGCGCAGCGCGTCCGACGGCACGACCGTGCTGCGCATCCCCGGGCCCGACCTGGCGCGGCACGGGACCGTCGAACAGGAGCTGCCGGCCTCCCCCTGCCCGGCCCCCTACACCCTGCGCGGCTTCCTGCTCGGGGAGCACGCGACCGCGGTGCGACTGGAAGAACCCTCTCTCGCGAGCCTGGTGGTGCGCTGAGCCATGACGACCGTGATCTGCCCCTACTGCTTCGCCCGTGCGTCGGTGGCCAAGCTGCCGTACCGCTGTCTGATGACCCCGAGCGGGGTGCGCGGCGGCGCGCCCTGCGGGCCCGAACGCGACGACGCCTGGGCCGGGTTCATGGGGCCCGGCGTGCCCCCGGCGGCCCGGATGCGCGGGCCGGTGTTCGATCCGCCGCGCCGCGTCGCCGGTCTCGGCGGCGGGGGCAGCAGCGTGCCGTGCCCGAAGTGCGGGGTGCCCACGCCGGTGCGGGTGTGCCGGTCCTGCCACAGCGACCTGCCCAGCGACTACTGCGACCAGGACAGCCGGATCATCGCGCTGGTCGGCGCGAAGGCCTCTGGCAAGAGCACTTATGTGTCCGTGCTGGTCAACGAGTTGAACCAGCGGGTGGGCCAGGCCTATCACGCCTCGCTCGCGGCGATGGGCCAGAGCACGCAGACCCGGGACAAGGAGATGGCCGAGGACCTGTACGAGCGGCTGCGGCTGCCGGACGCCACCCGGCCGGCCGCCCTCGGCTTCAACGACCCCCTGCTGTACCGGCTCAGCCTGCCCCGGAAGGGTCTGCTCGGCGGCTCGGGGACCCGGCACACCACCCTGGTCTTCTTCGACGCGGCCGGTGAGGACCTGGCCGGTGCCGAGGCGATGGACCGCTACACCCGTTATCTGAGCGCCGCCGACGGGATCATCTTGCTCGTCGATCCGCTCCAACTCGGCTCGGTGCGCGATCGGTTGCCGGTGCACGAGGGGCCGCCGCTGCCGGTGGTGGAGACCTCGCCGCAGCAGATCGCAGCCGACCTGGCGGCCCAGCTGCGGGCCCATGGCAAGGGGAAGGCGCGGGGGCGCGTGTCCACGCCGATGGCGGTGGCCGTCACCAAGACGGACATGCTCAGACCCCTGCTGGACCCGCACTCCCCGCTGCTGCGCAACGCCCCGCACAGTGCGGGCACCTACGACGGTGAGGACCGGCTGGCCGTGCACGAGGAACTGCGGTCCCTGCTGACGGACTGGGACTCGGGTGCGCTGCTGCGCCAGCTTGAGCTGGACTTCTCGGAGTTGTCGCTGTTCGGGCTGTCCGCACTGGGGGCGCCGCCGCCCGCGGACGCTCCGGCGGACGTACCGAAGTCGGGTCCGCAGCCGGTGCGGGTGGAGGATCCGCTGCTGTGGCTGCTGTCCCGGCGCGGTCTGCTGCCCGTACGCACCGCGGGGAAGGGACGTGCCCAGTGAGCCTCTCGCAGCTCCACTACACCTCGGCGCCGCCCGGCCCCGACGGGTCGGGCTTCCGGTTCACCGCGGTCAGCCCCGGCGTGCCGCCGACGCTGCTGCGGGAGGCGGAGCGGCTCATCGGGTACGAGCCTCCGCGCGACCTGCCCGCCCGCCCGGACGCCGAGCAGCTGAAGAGCTTCCCGAAGGCCTTCAGTTTCAGTGAACTGTCCGACGGGGGACGGCTGTTGAGCCGCTCGGTGTACACCGGCGCCGACTACAGCGGGCGCTGGGGCAACTTCCATGCCCATGCCCTCCATCTGCCGTCCGGGGTACGGCTGCCGGACGGGGCGCTGCCCATCACGGCGTGGGAGTCGCCCCGCTGGGCCGACACCACTCCCCCGGACGGACGGCCCCGGCCCGTCGACCGGTTCGAGCCGTCGGGGCTGTTGCGCACGGACACTCTGGTGGCCTTCGCCCGGTCCCGTGCGGACCGGCTCGCCGCGTTCTTCGCCGACCTGCGGACCCTGACGGAGGAGACGGACACCCGGCAGATCGTGCTGGTCGAGCAGGACAGCGCCGACGTGGCCCAGTGGATCGCGCTCGCCTGCAGCGTGCTGCCGCGCGACCGGGCGCACCGGCTGACCTTCACCACATACACCCGCCGTCCGCAGCAGGCCCGGCAACAGATCGTCGGGGCGCTGCCGTCCTCCGAGCCGGTGGGGCACGACCACCGGTTCCGGGTGCACGAGTGCACCGGCCGCGCGGAGGGCGAGCCCGTCCAGGACGCCTGGGCCGAGGTGTGCGCGCGGGTCTGGGCGGCCGGGCGGCCCGAGCTGTTCCGCGACAGCTCCGGCGAGCTCGGCCCGCTCGCGGTGGCCGCACTCGTCCACGGCATCGGGCTGCGCGCCGACGGGCGTGCGGCGGCGGCCCGTTGGGCCGTGGACCACGCGTTCACGCTGCCCGAGGAGACACTGACCGCACTGGTCGGCGCGCTGGCCCAGCCGGGAACAGCAGGTGGCTCGGGCGCACCGGTCGGCGTCGGCACAGCAGGTGCCTCAGGCCCACCGGCCGGCGCGCGGGACGCCCGCCACAGCCCCACCGGTATCCCCCTGGACGACGAACTGCCCGCGCTGGCCGCCCTGTCGGCCCGGCTGGACGGACACGTGCCCACCGCCGTCTCCGCACCCCTCGCCGCCCGCGTCCTGGCCTCGGCCGTGCTCGACCGCGGCCCGGTGCCGCCCCTGGGCGCGGGCTCGCTGACCCCCGCGCTCCGCTCCCAGCTGGCCCGGGACCTCGCCCCGGCCCTGCGACAGGGCATCGCCGACCCGACCGAGCCGGCCACGGGCCGCCCCCTGGCGCTGCTGCGCGTCGCCGACCTGCTCGACGTGGACTGCACGGAAGCACTCCCGAAGTTCGCGGAGCGCATCGCCCGGGACCTGGTGAGCGAGCCGTCCTCCGACAGTCCCCCGACCGACGACGGGACCGTGCCCCCCGCCCTCCTCGACGCCGTCCACGGCCATCCCGCGCTGCGCACCGCCCTGTTCGGTGCACTGGACGCGCTCGCCGCCGCGCATCCGCCCGGGGTCGCCGCGCGGCTGGCCGGGTCCGGGCTGCCGGTCTCGCTCGACCCCGGCTTCCCGCACTTGCGCATGTGCGTCCAGGCCGGTACCGCAGGGCGCACCGGCGGCGACCGGCTGCCGCGGTGCCACGAGGTGCTGCGCATCGCCGGGGTCTCGCCGCACGCCGAACCGGCCGTCCTGCACACCGCCTTCCAGCTGGTCTGGCCGGACGACCTGCCCACCGGGGAGGAGGCGAGCCTGCTGCTGAACGAGCTGGGCTCGGACGCGCACCGGCTGGCCGGCACCCGGGACCTGCTGGTCGAGGCCGCGCTCGCCGCCCCGGCCGACGACCCCGCCGTACCGGCCCTCGCCACCGACCTGCTGCGCTGCTTCACCACGGAGCTGCGGCCCGCGCACCGGGCGCCGCTGCTCCTGCTGGAGTACGCGGACCTGCTCGACACCGACCAGGACGTGGAGGGCTGGGCGGATCATGTGCTGCAGCTGCGGGACGGTGCGGCCGAGCCGGTCCCCGATCCGGTGACGCGGCGGGTGTACGACGCCCTCGCGCGGCGGCTGCTGGCCGTACCGGCACCGCACAGCGAGTCCTACGCGCCGCCCCGCCCGCCGGCGCCCGAGAGCGAGCTGTACGCGCTGGCCCGCTCGGGTGATCCGGGGCTGCTGGCGGCGTACGCGCGGGTGGCCCGCGGGGACCGGGTGGGCGACCGGCTGCGCACCGTGCCGTCGTACGTCGCCGTCTGCTTCGGCGACTGGAGTACGTACCCGCAGACGCACCCGGCCTGGGAGGCGACGCGGACGACCCTGCTGACCAAGGTGTTGCGGCCTGTGGTCCGGGCGCTGCCGGCCGAGGACCTGAGCGCGGTCGAGGAGGCGCTGCGCCGCACCGGCCGGGGCCGCCTGGACGCCTACCGCGCCTGGAACCGCCCCGGCGCCCTGGGCCGGCTCGCGGGCCGGCTGACCGGGCGCGGGCGGCGCGAGGAGCGGCCGGCCACCTGGTACGGCGATGTCCAGCCGCCGGCCGAAGGAGACCGCGGATGAACACGGGCGCGGACGGCGGAGGAGCCGGCGTCGTGGTCCAGGTGCTGCTGCTCCTGCTCGCCTGGGCCGGTGCGGTCGCCGCCGCGGTGTGCGTGTTCCGGACGCTGTGGGAGTTCCTCGGGCGGGGCGTGCAGGCGGTGTGGCAGCGGCTCGGGCCGTGGCAGACGGGCAGCACCGACCCGCGCCTGGCGGGGGTGGGGAGTCGTGAGCCCGCGCATCTCGCCTACTGGTGGCGGCAGTCGTGGGCGGACGCGCTGTCCGCCGGGCGGGCCGGCCTGGGGGAGATCTGGTCCGCGTTCAACGACCCGTGGATGGACCGGACCGCTCGGAACCTGTTCCAGGGGCGCCGTGCCTCGGGCGTGCGCGCCTCGGCGCCGCTGTACCGGTTCCTGCTGGTCGTGTTCATCGCGCCCGGCACCACGGCGGGCGCGCTGGTCGGCGCGGTGCTGGCCACGCTGCTCCTCTTCGGGGTGCTGGCCCTGTTCGCACTGCTGGTGGCCGTGGTGTGGCTGGGCTGGGCCGCCGGGGTGCCGGTGCTGCGCGGGGTGGAGCGCGCCCGGCTGCTGCTGCGGGGCATCCGCGTGAAGTGCCCCCACCCCGGCTGTTACGCGCCCGTCCCGCTGGCCCTGCACCGCTGCCCGAACTGCCAGGCCCTGCACGCCGAGTTGCGGCCCGGGCGGTACGGCGTGCTGTGGCACGTGTGCCGGTGCGGGCACCGGCTGCCGGCCTCCCGGCTGCTGGGCCGCGGGAAGCTGACGGCGCTGTGTCCGCACTGCGAGCAGTTCCTGCCCAGGGCCGCGGAGACCATGCGCGTGGTGCACACCCCGCTGGTCGGCGGCACCTCGTCGGGCAAGACGATGCTGATGGCGGCCATGGTCGAGGGGCTGCACGCCCGGGCCCGGCAGGGCGAGCTGCGGGTCGAGTACGCCACCGTCGACGACCAGCGCACCCAGACCGGCCTCAACCAGGAGCTGAACCGCACCGGCTGGGCGCACGCCACCACCGGCGGCCAGCCGCGCGCCCTGATGCTCACCGTGGCCCGGGGCCGCAGGCGGAGGCTGCTGTACCTGTACGACCCGATGGGCGAGTCGGTGAGCGACGCCGAACGGGTGCGGGCCCAGCAGTACCTGGCGCACGCGGACGGGGTGATCCTGGTCGCCGACGTGCTGGCCGACCCCAAGGTCCGCGGCCGGCTGGGCCCCGAGGACACCGACCGGACGGACCGGGCGCGGCCCTCGGCGCAGGGTCCGTGGGAGACGTACCAGCGGCTCACCGGTGAGCTGGCGGCACTCACCGGCCGGCGGCCCCGGATGTCCGTGGCCGCCGTGGTCACCAAGCGGGACGTGCTGGACCAGCTGACCTCGCTGCCGGTGCCGGGCGCGCGCATCGACGAGTGGCTCGCCGAGGTCGGTCTCGGCTCGCTGGTCCGCGCCCTCGGCCACGACTTCCGGGCGGCCCGCTACTGGGCGGTCAGCGCCCATGCGGCCACCGGCACCGGGCCGCTGGAGAGCGAGCAGCGCCGGGCCGCCGAGCCGGTGCTGTGGCTGCTCGCGGCCTCGGGGCTGCGCACCGGCCCGCTCACCGGGTCCGGCGGCGGCAGCCACCTGATCAAGGCCCGGCGGCGACCGGACGAGGCCGAGGAAGGGAGGTACAGCCCGGCATGACCCAGGTCACCCCCTCCGTCTCCCGGGCCCGGCGGGCGCTGGCGGGCCTGTTCGTCACCGCCCTGGTCCTGGCGGTGGCCGCGCTCGGCTACGGCATACGGCTGCTGCTGCCCTGACCCGAACTCCCCATCACCTGAAAGGAATCACGGCGTGAGCGACATTCCCGGCGGGCCCATGGCCAACCGGCCGGTCCACTTCATCTGGCTGCTCGACTGCTCGTACTCGATGCAGGGCGAGAAGATCGCGAAGCTCAACTACGCGATCAGAGAGGCGGTTCCGGAGATGCGGTCGGTGGCCCACGACAACCCGGCCGCCCAACTGCTGCTGCGGACGGTGACCTTCTCCACCACCGCCCAGTGGCACCACCAGACCCCGGTCCCGGTCGACGACTTCACCTGGCAGGACGTCCAGGTCGACGGCATGACCAACCTCGGGGAGGCGCTGCACCTGGTGGCGCGGGAGCTGCAGACCCCGCCGATGCCCGAGCGGGCGCTGAAGCCGGTGCTGGCGCTGGTCTCGGACGGGGTGCCCACCGACGACTGGAAGGCGGGCCTGAAGGCGATCGACGCCACCCCCTGGGGCCGCAAGGCGGTGCGGGTCGCCATCGCGATCGGCGCCGACGCGGACCGCGGGGTGCTCCAGGAGTTCCTCGGCAACCCCGAGCTTCAGCCGCTGGACGCCAACAGCCCCAAACAACTGGCCGCCGCCATCCGGTGGGCGTCCACGGCGGCCGTGAAGGCGGCGTCCCAGCCGGTGGCGGGCGACTCCTCGGGCACGGGCGTGACCATGGCGAAGCAGCCGTTCGCGCCGCCGGTCCTGGACGACGACGATGACGACGACGTGTGGTGACGCTCGGGGTGCGACGGTGGGAGACGCTCGCCGACAGCGTCCAGGGGGTCAACAAGCGCCGCAACCAGGACTGGTACGAGTGCCGGGGCACCGGATCCGGTGAGGATCCGCTGATCCTCGCGGTGGCCGACGGGCACGGCTCGGCGGTGCACGCGCGCAGCGAGCTGGGCGCGCGGTTCGCCGTGGACCGGTTCGTGTCGCTGGCCGGCCACTTCGGCCGGGCGGCGCACGACTGCCACGAGCCGGGGCGGCTGGCCAGGCTGATGACGTACGCCCGGGACGACTTCCCGCGCGCTCTGGTGCACGAGTGGCGGCAGACGGCCCTCGGGCACTGGGACCGCAACCGGCCGGTGGTCGAGGAGGAGTCCCGGGAGCCGGGGCCCGACGACAAGCTCCTGCTGTACGGGACGACGCTGATCGGTGCCGTGCTCACGCCGTGGCTGTTCGTGGCCTGGCAGGTGGGCGACGGGGATCTCGCCGTGGTGGAGCACGACGGCACGCTGAGCCGTCCGCTCGCGCCGGCCGAGGAGGACCTGGGCGACGAGACGGAGTCGCTGTGCGGGCACAAGGCCTGGCAGTCGATGCGGATGCACTGGGCGCCGGTGTTCGAGGAGGCGCGCACCCCGCGTCTGGTGGTGCTGTCCACGGACGGGCTGTCGAAGAGCTTCGCGTCGGCCGACGGGTACGGCGCGTTCGTCGCGGGCCTGGCCGGGCGGCTCGCCCGGGAGGGCAGCTCGGGGGTGCGGACGGTGCTGCCCGAGTGGCTGGCGCAGGCGTCGAGCTACTCCGGGGACGACACGACGCTGGCGGCGGCGCTGCGCTCCGACGGGGGCGGCGGTCCGGCTGAGACGGAAGAACGGAAGACGGAGACGTAGATGAGCGGCATGCTCGATGGCGGGACGCGCCTTGCGGCGGAGAACGGTGACGAGGTCGAGATCGTCGACTTCCTCGGCGCGGGCGGCCAGGGCGAGGTGTACCGGGTTCGCACACCGGACGGGGAGCGGGCGCTGAAGTGGTACTACCCGACCAACGCGACCGACGAACAGGAGCAGATCGTAAGGGAGTTGGTCATCCGGGAGTTCGCCGACAACCGGTTCCTGTGGCCGGAGGCCTTCGTGCCCGCGCACCGCGGGTCGTTCGGCTATCTGATGGGGCTGCGCCCGGACCGCTACAAGGGTCTTCCGGCGCTGTTCCGGCGGCAGTTGCGCACCAGTCCGCGGGCGCTGCTGGCGGCCTGCCTGTACACGGTGGAGGCCTATCAGGCGCTGCACTCGCGGGGCATCGCCTACCGGGACATCTCCTGGGGCAACATCTTCTTCGACCCGGCCACCGGTGACGTGCTGGTCTGCGACAACGACAACGCGGTGGTGGAGGGGGACGCCAGCGGCATCTCGGGGACCATGGAGTTCATGGCGCCGGAGCTGGTGCGCGGCGACCCGGGCGCGCGCCCCGGCACCCAGTCCGACCTGCACTCGCTCGCCGTCCTGCTGTTCATGTTCCTGATGAACCATCACCCGCTCAAGGGCAAGCGCGAGTTGGGGATCCACTGTCTGGACGAGGCGGCCGAGCGCAAGCTGTACGGCAGGAGCCCGCTGTTCCTGTTCGACCCGGCCGACGACTCCAACGCACCGGACCCGATGGAACACGCCACCGTGCTGGCCACCTGGCCTGCGGCGGCCGCGACGCTGCAGGAGCTGTTCCGGCGCTCCTTCACGGTCGGGCTGCAGGATCCGGCGGCGCGGGTGCGGGAGAGCGAGTGGCGCAACGCGCTGCGGGCGGTGCTGGACTCGGTGGTCGAGTGCGCGTCCTGCGGGCGGCAGAACATGACCGAGCCGGGCGAGAACCCGCCGCCGCGCCTGTGCTGGGGCTGCGGAGCGCAGTTGGTGCTGCCCCCGCGACTGACGGTGACCACTCCCCCGCCCCGCACCCAGCACCACATCCGGCTGCGCCGCGGTGCCCGGGTCCAGGCCCACCATCTGCTGCCGGAGCCGGCCCGGCACGACTGCTCGGACGCCGCGCTGGTGGCGGAGCTGGTCGAACATCCGAAGAAGCCGGGCCGGTTCGGCATCGCCAACCGGTCGCAGCAGACCTGGACGGGCACCCGCTCCGACGGCACCGCGCAGAAGGTCGAGCCGGGTCAGACCGTGCCGCTCAGGTCCGGTCTGGAACTCGACCTCGGCGACGGGGTCCGGGCGGTGGTACACGCCAGGTGAGCGGCGGACGGGGCCCCGTGTCGGCGGCGGGGCCCCGCCTGCTCACAGGCCCAGTACCTGCATGAGCTGCTGGGTGAACGCGAGGCTGCCGCTACCGGCAGCGGCGCCGATGATGATGGTCTCCAGGGCCGAGCGGATCCGGCCCCGGTTGGGCGGCCCGCCGTCCTCGACGGACTCCTGCAGCGCACCGCGGATGACCTCTCCCTGCAGCACGAGCGGAGGGTACTCGGCGCGCAGCGCCTCGAGCAGGCCGTCCGAGAGCCGGATGAGGCCCTCCGAGGCCGGCGCGTAGGGGTTGACCTCGATACGGCCGTGATCGCCGATGTTGGCGGGGCCGTTGATGTTCCCGTGGAAGTTGTAGGTACTCATTGTCCTGTCCTGTACTCCTGCTCCCTGAGGGGGACGGCGGGGCTGAGGTTACGGCGCGGACGGGCGGGGCCCCACGGATCCCTGGCCGCCCCAGGGTCCCGGTCCGCCGTGCGGCCCCGGACCCTGCTGACCGCCCATGGCGATCGTGCCGTTGTTGCCGAAGTTGCTGGGACCGCTGACGTTACCGATGTTGTAGGTCTGTGTGCTGATGACTTGTACAGCCTTGTCGTACGAGCTGGTGTCCACATGGTGGTCCTCGAGGAACCGCTCCGTGGCCGTGAGCACGCCCTGCTGCAGCCGGAACAGGAAGTCCTGCGAGTCGGTCCGCTCGGCGTAGCCCGCCGCGTCCCAGGCACCCAGGTCCTCGCGCAGGCTGCCCTTGGCGCCGTAGTCGTACAGGACGTGCTGCTTGGTGATGGCCTTGCGCTGTCTGGCCAGCCGGCGCTCGTGGTCGCGCTGCCAGCGGCGGCGGGCACTCAACCGGCCCAGGGCGCCGCGCAGTTCACGACCCGTGTGCGAGGTGGCGTACCTGACGAGGCTCCACCAGCGTTCTCGCGGGGCCACCGGAAGCCGGTCCACGCGGTGGAAACGGCCGTCCAGCGGGGGGATCGCGTAGGCGGCGACCTCCCAGGTCAGGCTGGGTGGCTGCAGGATGGCCCGCAGGTACATGGAGACGATCATCCGGCCGCCCTCGCCGATGCGTTCCAGGCACAGGTGGGTGCGCATGCCCGCTCCCGGGTTCTGCAGGCCCGCCTGCACCAGCTGCTTGGGTATCTGGGCGTGGGGCCGGCGGGTGCGGTCGGGCACCAGCTCGGGCAGGAAGGGGGCGTTGCTGCCGAGGACGTAGAGCCGGTTCTTGGCCCTGAGGCCCTGGAGCCCGGAGATGCCCTCCATGTGGCGGGCCACGTAAGTGTGCAGGTCGATGGCGTCGAAGGGCAGCAGCGGGAGCTTCCCGCCGCCGGGGGCGTCGGCGGGTCTGCTGATGTCGATGGGCTGCCAGACCACCTCCTTGATCTTCTCACCGCTGCCGACGAACGGCGTGGTCTGGGCGGCGGCGTCCGCGTACGGCAGGACGTTGGCGCGTTTCAGCTCGTTGAGCAGGGCCTCCGCCTCGGGTTCCACGGGCGGTGCCGTGTGCTCGGGCTTCTCTGCGGAGTGGAACACCTCGCGTGCCGTGTCCCGGCCCACGGACTCCTTGTGACGGACCGTCGTCCAGGCGGCCGCGTAGGCGCCGAGAGGGCCGAAAATCGTCACCCATCCGAGTGAACCGTGTCCGTTGACCAGAGCCCACACTCCCACCAGAACGGCGAAGGGCACGGCCGCCGCGAGACAGGCCAGCCGGCGGTCGAGGGCAGCGCGGCGGCGGGTGGCCACGCGTGCGTGGCGGGCGAGGGCCACGAAGTTGATGCCGAGGCTCAGCCCCAGGGCATCCAGCCGGTCGCCGGTGAGCGCCCGGTCCACGTACAGGGCGAAGTCGTCGTCGAGGTGCACCGAGGCGCACAGGCGCCGTGTCACCGAGTCCTTGCGGTACTGCGGCAGCGTCGGTAATGGTCGCCCCGTCATACTCATCCGTCCCCCTCGGCCGTTCCGCGCGCGCTTCACCCTAGGTTCAACCTGTGGGGTTTGTCGCGGAGTTCGGGCGAGCCGGACCGACCTGCCCCGGGCAGGGGTAGGCTGCCGCCGCGGTCCGGCGCTCCCCTGTGACGTCGGACCGCGGTCGGCTCTTCGTTCTGCGTCTGGTCCTGCAGATGTGTCACTGGCATGGGGAGACGAGGGCGCCTTAGGGTTGTTTATCAGCCAACCTTCGTCGGGTGGTCCGGAGTTGCCTGCCGGGGTGGTCCCGCCGCCGCGACATCGGATCAGTCGAAGCGGAGGCCTCCCGTGCGGGTGCGCTTGAGTTCGAAGAAGTCGGGATGGCGGGCCAGCACCCGGAAGCTGTCGAAGAGTTCGGCTGCCTCGGCGCCGCGCGGAACGGCCCGCAGGACGGGGCCGAACCACACCGTGCCGTCGGCATGGATCGTGGGCGTGCCCACATAGCCACCCGACGCCGGCTCGGCGCCCGCCTCGTGACTGCGGCGGACCGCATCGTCGTACGCCGGGTCGTGGGCGGCGGCCGACAGGTCTGCCGGGAGACCGAGTTCGGCGAGGGACTCGGCCACGACCGCGTCGAAGTCCTTGATCCCCCGCTCGTGGATCCGGGTGCCGAACGCGGTGTACAGGTCGCGCAGCACGTTCTCGCCGTGTCGTTCGGCAGCCGCTGCGGCGACTCGTACCGGGCCGATCGACCGGTCGACCAAGTCCCGGTACCAATCCGGGAGTTCGTTTCCCGTGTTGTGCAGATACAGGCTCATGACATGGAAGCGGAGGTCGAGCGGGCGCTCGCGCTCGACCTCCAGCAGCCAGCGGGAGGTGATCCAGGCGAAGGGGCATGCCGGGTCGAAGAAGAAGTCGACACGGGTCGGGGCGGGGGTCGTCGTTGCGCGGTCGTCGCGAGGCGTCATGCCGGTGACGCTAGTCCGCCGATGGCACAGGTTCCCGACCCAATCCCATCCCTCTTTATTGGTCCACTTCCCGTGCCGCCGTCACCGCCTCCTCGGCCAGCCGGACCAGCTCCGCGACCGGCAGGGACCCCGGCGCCCGGTGTTCTCGCGCGAAGCGGTTGGCGAGGCGCTGGAGCAGCTCGTTCAGCGGGGTAGGTACGCCGTGCAGGCGGCCGAGGAGGACGATCTCACCGTTGAGGTGGTCCGCCTCGATGGTGCCGGTGCCCCGGGCGAGGGACTGCCAGGAGGAACCGCCGCCTCGCGGGCCCCCGTCCAGCGGGACCAGGTTCACCTTGTCGCCGCGTGCCTCCTTCTGCTCCTCGGCGCTCGCACGGTCGATCCCGGCGGCGTCGAGCACGGCCTCGCCCTCGGCCCGCACCCTCGCGTACAGGGCCTCGGCCGGGCCGCTGTCGACGGGTCCGCTCACCGCTTCCAGGGCGTTGCCGAGGTTGCCGAGCAGCTTGGCGTACTGCCAGCGGGCGACGTCCGGCACGACCGGTGCCTCGAAGTGGGCTGCCTCCAGGTCGGCGGCGATACGCCGGGCGATGCCGTCGGTTCCGTGCGGGTACCGGCCCAGATGCAGGATGCCGGTGAGCGGGGTGCCGGCGGCGGAGACGACTCCGGGTTCCACGAAGGCCGAGGGGAGCCAGACGCAGACGGCGTACACGTGCCGGAAGCGGCGCAGCGCCAGCCGCGGGCTCTCCACCCCGTTCTGCAGGCACACCAGCGGCAGCAGCTCCGCCGCCGTACCACCGCCCGCCACCGGCGCCTCGCCCCAGGTGTCCAGGGCGGCCACGGTGTCCTGTGTCTTGACGGCCAGGACGAGGACGTCGTCGGCGCGCAACGCACCGAGCGCGGCCGGTCCGTCGACGGCGGGCAGCCGGTGCGTCAGCTCGCCCTCCGGCACCCGCAGCCGCAGCCCCCGCTCGCCCAGCGCCGCCAAGTGCCCGCCACGGGCGACGAGTACGACCTCGCGCCCGGCCTGGGCCAACCGCCCGCCGACGGTGCCGCCCACCGCCCCTGCCCCGATGATGATGTAGCGCATACGGCAGAGCCTCGCACACGCTGGGCGACGCCTTGGCTTCAGCTCATCCCGTCGGACCGGTCAACTCGACCAGCTTGAGCACGGTGTTCCAGTTCCGGCTCGTGGCGATCAGCCCCTTGGTGAACCGGGGGCGGGACAGGACCTCGGCGAGCTTGGAGCGGCCGAGGCCGTCCGGGGCGTACAGGTAGAGGCAGCGGTCGCCGAGGCGGAACTCCTCGGGGAGATGGACGGCGGGGTCGATCTCCGCGAAGCGTTCCGGGGTGACGGGTGCGGAGAAGTAGGTGACGTGCAGTTGCCTGGCCTCCAGTTCGGCGGCGGGGAACGGGCAGGCCTCGGCCACCGCCCGCAGATAGGCGTGGTCGCGCACGATCACGTCGACCGGGAAGCCGGAGTGCGCCTCGATCGCCTGGGCCAGTTCGGCCGCCAGGGACTCCTCGTCGCCGCGGTCGGTGGTGAAGACGGCCTGCCCGCTCTGGAGATGGGTCCGTACGCCCTCGTGGCCGAGGCCGGTCATCAGGGTGCGCAGCTCGGCCATCGGGAGCTTCTTGCTGCCGCCGACGTTGATTCCGCGCAGCAGCGCCGCATAGGTCGTCATCGGGCCACCATAGAGCGGCCGTCGTGCCCCGTGGGGGCGGGCACGACGGCCGGACCCGTCCATGCGCCGGGTTGCGCGAAACTCTGTCCGATACGACGGGTGCGGATCAACTCCTACACGCAGCTGTGATTTGTTCAACAACCTTCCGTAATCACAAAGTGGATCTCTGTCGGCGGATCGGACACGCCGACCCCGATGAACGGTCCGCGTGAACCCCGATAGATGTAAGGGCCCGTCGTCCTACCCAGCGGTGACCCGGGTCCCCCGCACTTCACCGGGCAGCACGACGAGGCGGCCTTATCCGGCCCATACCGTCGAAGGTGAACAAGCGAACACGTGGCGGCAGGGGGCCGTCACCGCACACGAGGGGGACATCCCGTCATGGGGAACACGGACGTGCGCGTGCGGGGCCTGGCCGCCCGCGCCGGCGGCTGGAGCGCCCGGCACCGCTGGGCAGCCGTCGGCATATGGGTGTTGTTCGTCGTCCTGGCCATGGGACTCGGCTCGGCGGCCGGCCGGGTCGACGTGAACGAGAGCGACCAGCTCAAGGGCGAGACGCACACCGCCGCGAAGATCATCGACGACGCGGGGATCAAGCAGCCCGCCGGTGAGACGGTCCTGATCCAGGCGAAGAACGGCTCGGTCAGGGCCACGGACGCGGAGTTCAGGGCCACGGTCGCCGACGTGGTCAAGGCGGTCGAGGGCACCGGCAAGGTGACGGGTGTCCAGTCGCCGTACGACACACGGACGATCGCGAAGGACGGCCGCAGCGCGCTGGTGCAGTTCGACATGCGCGGCGAAGCGGACACCGCCGCCGAGCGCGTCGAGCCGGTCCTGAAGGCCGTCGCGGACGTACAGAAGGACCACGGGTCGCTGCGGGTCGAGGAGATCGGCTCCGCCAGCATGCAGAAGCAGTACAAGGACGCCTTCGGCGACGACTTCCAGAAGGCCGAGTACTCCGCCGTGCCGGTGGCTCTCGGCATTCTGCTCATCGCCTTCGGTGCACTGGTGGCCGCGCTGCTGCCGGTGGGGCTGGCGATCACGGCGATCATGGCGACGATGGGTCTGATGGGCCTCGTCAGCCATCTGCAGCCGATGAGCGACACCGCGAACTCCGTGATGCTGCTGGTCGGCATGGCGGTCGGCGTCGACTACTGCCTGTTCTACCTGCGCCGGGAGCGCGAGGAGCGCGAGGCCGGGCGGAGCGCCGGGGCCGCGCTCAGGATCGCCGCCGCCACCAGCGGCCGCGCGATCATCGTCTCCGGTGTCACCGTGTGCGTGGCGATGGCGGGCATGCTGTTCACCGGGCTTCCCGAGTTCGAGGCGATGGGCCTGGCCTCGCTGATGGTCGTGGCGGTCGCCATGGTCGGTTCCGTGACCGTCCTGCCCGCGCTGCTGTCGCTGCTCGGCGAGCGCGTCGAGAAGGGCCGCATCCCGTTCCTGCGGCGCCGCAAGCGCACCGGCGGCACGGAGAGCCGGTTCTGGACCGCCGTCCTGAAGGGCGTGCTCGCCAAGCCCGTGGTCTCGGTCGTCGTCGCGGTGGGCGCCCTGCTGGCCGTGGCGGCGCCGGCGCTGGGCATGAAGACCTCGCAGCTCACGCTGGACCAGGAGTTCGGCGACTCGCTGCCCATCGTGCAGACGTACGACCGGCTCAACGAGGCCTTCCCGGGCGGCTCCGAGCCGGCCGAGGTGGTCGTCAAGGCGAAGGACATCAACGCGCCCGAGGTGCGGCAGGCGCTGGCCGACTTCAAGAAGCAGGCGATCGACTCGGGCGCCTCGCAGGGACCGGTCGACATCAAGCTGCACGAGGCGCAGAACGTCGCGCTGGTCTCCGTGCCGCTGGTCGGCGGCTCCGACATGGGCAGCGCGACCAAGAGCCTTAACAAGCTGCGCGACGAGGTGCGGCCCGCCACGCTCGGCAAGGTCGCGGGCGTCGAGGCGCCGGTCACCGGACAGGTCGCGGGCAACCACGACTTCAACGACCAGCTGCTCGGCTCCGTCGTCCCGGTCTTCGCGTTCGTGGTCGTCTTCGCCTTCCTGCTGATGCTGCTGTCGTTCCGCTCGCTGACCGTCGCGATCACGTCGATCGTGCTCAACCTGCTGTCGGTGGGCGCGGCTTACGGCATCCTCGTCGCCGTCTTCCAGCACGGCTGGGGTGCCTCGCTGGTGGGCGCGGAGGGCGTCGGCGCGATCGTCACCTGGCTGCCGCTGTTCCTCTTCGTGATCCTTTTCGGCCTGTCCATGGACTACCACGTGTTCGTGGTCTCCCGGATCCGCGAGGCACGGATGCGCGGCCGTTCGACGAAGGACGCGATCCAGCACGGCGTGGTCACCACGGCGGGTGTCGTCACCAGCGCCGCGGTCATCATGGTCGCCGTGTTCGCGATCTTCGGCACGCTGTCCATGCAGTCCATGAAGCAGATGGGCGTGGGCCTGGCCGCCGCCGTCCTGATCGACGCGACGATCATCCGCGGGGTGCTGCTGCCCGCCGTGATGGCGCTGCTCGGCGAGCGCAACTGGTACCTGCCGAAGTGGCTGCACCGGCTGCCGGACCTCACCCACGACGAGTCGCCGGAGCCGGTCGCGGCGCCGCCGGTCCGCGGTGAGGGCGAGCGGCTGACTGTCTGATTCCGCCCGTTGACACAGGGCCCGTTGGTTTCCGGGGGAACCAACGGGCCCTGCGATGCCCTCTGGTTGTCCGGACCATGTACGTGGTCGGACTCGGGGGAGGACATCACATGGACAGGCGGGGACTGCTGAAGGGCGCACTGGCCGCTCCGGCGGTCGGGCTGGTGGGTGCGGCGCCGGCGAGCGCGGCACCGGCGGCGTTCGACGTGTTCGTGGGTGAGATCAGCACCGGCAGGATCTACCGCTTCGACCGCACCAAGCGGTTCACCACCACCAACGCGAAGTGGTCGTTCAAGCCCGGCGGCGGCCATCCCATGGACCACCGGCCGCGCGTGACCGACGGCGACGGGCCGGTGCTGCTGATCGCGGCCTGGAGCCGGGACAGCGGGGTGGCGAGCATCCGCAGGCGCCGGGACAACAAGCTGCTGTGGTCGGCCCGGCTGGACACCTACCTGCACGGCATCGAGCGGGCCCGGGGCACGGGCGTGGTCGTCGTGGCGGGCCGGAGCCGGGGGCCCGCGCCGCACGGCGACGGAGGTGCCACGCCGGGCGGGAAGATCTACGTCTACGGCCCACCGGCCGCTACAGCAGCTCCCTCGTCCTCGCGCAGAAGTTCGACTTCTTCCAGGCGCACGGCGTGCTGTGGGACCCGCAGCTGGAGCGGATGTGGATCATCGGCGGCAGCGTGCTCCAGGCGTACCGCATCGTGACCACGGCCAGCTCCGCCAAGCTGGTCGCCGACCCCGAGCACCGGGTCGGGGTCACCCGCGGGCACGACATCCAGCCGGACTACACGAACCCGGGCCGCCTGCTGTTCACGGACACAGGCGGCGTCTACTCCTACGACAAGGCCGCCCGGACCGCGACCCTGTTGCACTCCCGGCACAAGGTGAAGTCCTACGTCCACCACGTCTCCGGCGAGCAGATGTGGACCGGTGCCGCGGAATCGGGGGGCAGCGACTTCGGCACGAAGTACGTGCACTTCAACCAGGCCGGAATCGCCCGGCCGATGGAGCTCGACCGTGTCCCCTCCCCGATCGTCTACAAGGCACGGCTCGACGTGCCCGGCTACCTCTGACGGCACAGCTCGGCCTCGATGAGGTCGGCCTGCCGCAGCACCCCCAACTGCAGCACCCGGAGGTGCACTCCGACGTCGGCGGGTATGTCGCCCAGCGCGGGCACGGTCACGCCGGCGCGTTTCCGGTCACGGTGCCTGGTTCCTGGTCCTGCCCGCCCGACCTGTGCGAATGCGAGACTGGCCGCAGACCGGACACGCACGGCACGGCAGGACGGGCACGGAGGCGGACGATGGACGAGGCGCAGGCGCGGGACGTACTGGCCGCGGCGCAGGTGCTGCCGGGCCCGGCGCGGGACGCGCGGCTCCTCGCCCTCGGCGAGAACGCGGTGTTCGCCGCCGGCGACCTGGTGGTCAAGGTGGGCCGCGACGCCGAACTGCTGGAGCGCGCCCGGCGCGAGCTGGACATCGCCGGCTGGCTGGCGGAGGCGGGCGTCCCCGCCGTGCGGGCGGCCGAGCCGAAGCCGCTGCTGGTCGAGGGCCACCCGGTGACGGTGTGGCACCGGCTGCCCGAGCCGGTACGACCGGCCGAGCCCCGGGATCTCGCCCGGCTGCTGCGGATCGTGCATGCACTCCCCTCTCCCCCCTTCGCACTGCCGCCCCGCGAACTGCTGGGCGGTGTGGAGCGCTGGCTGCGGCTCGCGGGCGAGGCGATCGACCCGGAGGACGCGGCCTATCTGCGGGCGCGCCGGGACGGCTTCGCCGCGGCCGCGGCCGCGCTGACACCCCGTCTGGCGCCGGGCCCGATCCACGGCGACGCGCTGCCCCGCAATGTGCACGTCGGCCCCGACGGCCCGGTCCTGGTCGACCTGGAGACCTTCTCCGCCGACCTGCGCGAGCACGACCTGGTGGTCATGGCTCTCTCCCGCGACCGCTACGGCCTGCCCGCCGACGCGTACGACTCCTTCACCGAGGCCTACGGCTGGGACGTGCGGGAGTGGGAGGGCTGCGGGGTGCTCCGCGGGGCCCGCGAGACGGCCAGCTGTGCGTGGGTGGCCCAGCATGCGACGAGCAACCCGAAGGCGTTGGCCGAGTTCCGTCGTCGCGTGGCGTCGTTGCGGGACGGGGACGAGACGGTGCGGTGGTATCCGTTCTGAGCGCCTGTTGATGGGGGGTGCGTTTACTGCCGACGAGTGCGGGTTGATCGTGGCTGGTCGCGCCCTCGCGGCGGAGCCGCAGGATGTGCACAGTCCCGCGCCCCTTGGGGAGTCACCTCGCCCTGGACTGCTCGTGCCGCTCGTCTCAGCTCCGTCAGGACCGTGCGGACCGCCTTTCTTGCCGTGCGCTCGGGGCGGCACAGGACGTCGATGTGCCTCGTGGCCTGGACGCCGCTGAGCGGCCGGAGAACCAGCGCCGGATGCGGGCGCATGGTCCAGCGCGGCATCAGCGCGATCCCGCCCCCGGCGGCGACGGCCTCGGCGACCACCGCGAACTCGTTGATGCGATGGGCCAGATGAAGCCGCCGGCCGGCCGCCGCGGCGATGGCCTCGATGGTGGCCATGACCGGGAACCCGTCGTGCACGGTGATCCACGGCTGGTCGGCGACGTCGCGCGGCGTCACCCGCCGCTTGGCGGCGAGCGGATGCCCGGTCGGCATCGCCACGTCGAGCGGCTCGTGCAGCAGGGTGGTCGCGGTCACCGTGCGCGGCCAGGGCGGGGCGTGGTCCAGGCGGTGGGCGAGGACGAGGTCGTAGGCGCGGGTCAGCCGCGGGAACTCCTCCTGCGGTACGTCCTCGTCCGCGAGCGCCACCGTCGGCGCGCCCGGCCCGGCAAGACCGCGCAGCAGCAGCGGGAAGAACGCCGCGCCCGCACTGTGGAACGCCGCCACCGACACCTCGCCGTCCGGCCTGCCGACGAACTCCTCGACCGCATGCCGGGCCCGTGCCAGCGCCGACTCCACCTCGACGGCCGCGTCCGCCAGCGCCTGCCCCGCGTCGGTGAGCACCAGGCGCCGCCCGTGCCGTTCGGTGAGCGGCACGGGGATCGAGCGCTGCAACAGCCGCAGCTGCTGCGAGATCGCCGACGGCGTCACCAGCAGTGCCTCGGCGACCGCGGTGACGCTTCCCAGCTCGCCCAGCTCCCGCAGGATCCTCAGCTGCCGCTCGTCCACCCCGTCAGTGTAGGACGACGATGTAGGCTCACTAAAAGATCGTTTAAGAAACTGGTTCTGGGCTTCAGGCACGTCGGCGGTGCACCGTGGGCGGGTGACCGACGCCCGCCGTACCGACGCCGTGCTCCTCCTCGTCGCGCTCGTCTGGGGTTCCAGTTATCTGTCCGCCCAGACGGCCGTGGCCGCCCTGCCCGTCCTCCTCGTCCTGTTCGCGCGCTACGCCCTGGCCGCGCTCCCCTGCCTCGCTCTCGTCACCGCCCGGGGTGGTCTTCGCGGGTGGACCCGTGACGAGGTCCGCATCGGGCTGCCGCTCGGCGTCACCCAGGCCGCGGTCCTGGTCGTGGAGACGTACGGCGTCGCCCACACCACGGCCGCCAACGCGGGTCTGATCATCAGCCTCACCATCGTGCTCACCCCGCTCCTCGACCGCACCGGCCATCGGGGCGGTCCGCCTCCCGCCTTCTTCGCCGCGGCCGGCGTGTGTGTCCTGGCCGTCGGTCTGCTCATGTCCGGCGACGGCTTCCACGCGCCACGCCTCGGGGACCTGCTGATGCTCGCCGCGGCCTGCGTCCGGGCGGGGCACGTGGCCCTCGTCGGCCGGCTCACCGCGGACCGGACGATCCGCCCGCTCCACCTGACGACGGTGCAGACCCTGGTCGGCACGGGGCTGTTCCTCGTACCCGCCGCCCGCGACCTTCCGGTTCTGGCCCGAGCCGGCGCGGCGACCTGGGCCCAGCTGGTGTATCTCGCCCTCTTCTGCAGCGTGTTCGCCTTTCTCGCCCAGACCTGGGCGGTGCAGCGCACTTCCGCAAGCCGGGCCAGTCTGCTGCTCGGCACCGAGCCCGTCTGGGCCGCGGCGGTGGGCATCGCCCTCGGCGGCGAACATCTCACCCCGCTCACCGCCCTGGGCGCGGCCCTGATGGTCACCGGCACGTACTGGGGCCAGGCCGTGGAGCGCGCCCATAGGACCGCCAAGACCGCCACTAGCCCCAGGGCCAGGACCAGCGATACAGCCAGTGCCTTCGCGCCCGCCACGTCCCCCGAGATCACCGGAGAAGACGCCCCATGCCCGGCCACGACACTTACCAGCACCTGATCTCCCTTCTCGACGCCTCCCACATCGACTACCGCCTCATCGACCACGCTCCCGAGGGCGCCACCGAGACCGTCAGCGCGCTGCGCGGCCATCCGGTGAGCCAGGCCGCGAAGTGCATCGTGCTGCGGGTCAAGGTCGACCGCCGCACCACGCATCATGTCCTCGCGGTCGTCCCCGGGGACCGGCGGGTGGATCTGGACGCCGTGCGGGTGTTGTTCGAGGCACGCTATGTCGGCTTCAGCGACGCCGAGACCGCCGAGCGACTGGCCCGCTCGGTGCCCGGCACCGTGCTGCCGTTCAGCTTCGATCCCGGGCTCGAACTCGTCGCCGACCCGGACGTCGTCGCCCAGCCGCGCCTGTACTTCAACGCCGCCCGGCTCGACCGCTCGCTGTGTCTCGCCGGCACCGACTACGCGAGACTCGCCGGCCCGCGAGTGGCCCGCATCGCGAGCCCCGCACCGGACTGACCGCTCGGGTCAGACCTTTTCGTCCGCCAGGTCCGCCGGCTCGCGCAGCGGCCACACACCGTCCACCACCGCTGTCGCATCGCCCTTGCGGCGCAGGAACGCCTGGAAGTCCGCCGCCCACTCGGCGTACCACTCGATCTGCCGCTGGTGCAGTTCCGCCGGGCCCAGGGAAGCGATCTTCGGGTGGCGGTCGGCTATCGCGGAGGCGAGGCGGGCCGCGGCGAGGGCGTCGGCCGAGGCGTTGTGCGCCGCGTCGAGGACTATGCCGTACTCCTGGCAGACCGCTTCGAGGTTCCGCTTGCCGCGGCGGTAGCGGTCGACCCAGCGGTCGATGGTGTAGGGGTCGACGACCGGCGCCGGAGCGAGGCCGCCGAGCCGGTCGGAGAGGGACGGCAGGCCGTACCGGCGCAGTTCGGCGGAGAGCAGGGTGAGGTCGAAGGCCGCGTTGTAGGCGACGACCGGGACGCCCGTCTTCCAGTAGGAGGCCAGGACGTCCGCGATGGCGTCGGCGACCTGGTCGGCCGGGCGGCCCTCGGCCGCCGCGCGTTCGTTGCTGATCCCGTGCACCGCCACCGCGTCGGCCGGGATCTCCACGCCCGGATCCGCCAGCCATTCCCGGCGCCCCACGGGCTCACCGGCCCTCACCTCGATCACCGCGCCGGTGACGATGCGCGCCTCGCGCGGATCGGTCCCGGTCGTCTCCAGGTCGAAGCCGATCAGCAGCTCCCGGTGCCAGCCCATGGGCGGCCCCCCTTCTTGGTGGTGCGTTCCCCCAGTGGCCTCCACCCTCGCACGTGGCACTGACAATCCGAGGACCGCGTTCCGCTTGCCGGGGTGGACGGTTCAGGACACCGGGCGCGAATCCGCCCAAGCCAGCTCGAATTCCTCGCGGTATGTCGGGAAGAGTCCGGCTTCGACCACATCGTCCGACTTGACCAGCCGGCTGCCGTTGCGCAGCACCAGCACCGGCGACTCCATTCCGCGCGCACCGCGCAGATAGGACTGCACCACCGCGATGCCGTCGGCGCCGTCCCCGTCCACGAGGTAGGCGGTGAAGCGGGGCGTCTCGTCGTAGACCTGGATCTCGAAGGCGCCGGGGTCGCGCAGCCGGGACCGCACCCGGCGCATGTGCAGGATGTTCATCTCGACCGACCGGCTCAGTTCGCCCCGTTTCATCCCGAGTTCGCGCTCGCGGCGCTTGACCGCGCTGGAGGCCGGGTTGAGGAAGAGCAGCCGCACCCGGCAGCCGGACTCGGCGAGCCGGACCAGGCGGCGGCCGGAGAAGTTCTGCACCAGCAGGTTGAGGCCGATGCCGATGGCGTCGAGGCGGCGGGCACCGCCGAAGATGTCCTCGGCCGGGAACTGGCGCATGAGGCGCACCCGGTCGGGGTGGACGGCGACGACGTCCGCGTACCGGTCGCCGACCAGGTCCTCGACCGCGTCGACGGGCAGCCGGCGCGCGGAGGGCACGTCGCCGCCCGCGCCGAGCATCTCCAGCAGCCGGGCCGAGGCCCGCTCGGCCTGGTTCAGGACGGCCTCGGACAGGGCCCGGTTGCGGGAGACGACGTTGCGGGTCACCTCCAGCTCGTCGAGAGCGAGTTCGAGGTCGCGGCGCTCGTCGAAGTACGGCTCGAAGCACGGCCAGTGCTGCACCATCAGCTCGCGCAGCTGCGGCAGTGTGAGGAAGCTGAGCACGTTGTCGTCGGCCGGGTCGAGCAGATAGCCCTTGCGCCGGCTGACCTCGCGGACGGCGACCGCCCGCTGCACCCACTCCTGTCCGGCCGGCCCGGCCGCGGCCACCACCCACTCGTCCCCGTTGACGGGTTCGTAGATGGGGCGCAGCACGGCGGCCACGACCGCGCGCAGCCGCTGTTCGACGAGGTTCAGCCAGATGTAGGCGCGGCCCGCGCGCTGGGCGCGGGTGCGCACCTCGAGCCAGGCGTCGGCGTCCCAGTCCAGTTCCGGCCCGATGGACCCCGTGGCGTCCATCGGGCGGGCCAGGGACACCGCGCCGGGCGGGACGTCTGTGGAGTTCCCCTCGTGACCCTCGTCACCAGGGGGCAGCTCCAGCCCTCCCGAGCCCACCCGTGCACCGCCTTCCGCCACCCCGGGCCTTCCTCGTCTCAACGATCAAGGAAGGGTACTCCGGGAGCGGTGGGCGATGCAGCCGGATGGACAGGTCGGTTTCTCAACTACGCGGCCGCCAATGGCCGTTCTGCCACGCCAGCTCGTCCGGAGTGAGCGGATTCATAGCCGTGACGTCCCGCGGGGCGATGGCGAAGCCCTGCCAGTGGATCGGCATGGGCTGCTGGTCCTCGTCCCGGGCGATGTGGTGGAAGCCCACGTTCATCCAGACCAACGGGTGGGTGAGGGTCTGGCCGTTGACCCACTTGTCGACCGACTTGCCCGCCCCGGCCGGGCAGGCGCCCGGGTTGTTGCTGGCGAACTGCTCGCACTTGTTGTACTCGGTGAAGTACACGTCGTGCTTGGTGAAGCTGCGGCCCGGGTACTTCGTGGTGGGGCCGGGCACGATCTCGTACGAACGCGCGTGCCCGTCCTTGTTCTTGCCGTTCTCGCTGACCACCCGCCACCAGCGGTAGGTCTTGTAGTCGCCCGCGAGTTCCTTGGTGACCTTGGTGCGCGTGGTCTTGGTGGTCGGGGCCTGCTGGTCCCCCGTCGGCGCGGTGACGGCGGAGTCGTACTGCTCGATCTTCGTCTTGGAGGAGCCGTCGAGGGCGAAGTCCAGCCGCCAGAAGACGTTGTGGCTGTGGCTGGTGGCGTAGGCCTTGGCGCCCTTGCCGATGGGCCAGCCGCGCCCGTCACCGGCGTCGTAGTCGTCGTAGGAGAGGCTGCCGGTGGCGCCGACGTTCATGCTGATCGTGCCGTCGTCCTGGAAGCGCCACTCGGTCATGTACTCGTACCAGCCGACCTTGTTGACCGCGTAGACGAGCAGGTCCTTGCCCTGCGCCTGAAAGACCTTGTTGGCGGTGTCGCCCTGCATGCGGTAGGCGTGGCCGCGCGAACGCGTGGTCGTGCACAGGCCGTTGACGTCCGGGTGCTGCGGGTCCCAGGCGTCCGGGACGCGGACGGTCTTGATGGTGCCGCCGGGGCACTCGCCGGGGGCCAGGTTCACCAGGCCCTGGGCGAAGCCGAAGCCGGTCAGGTCGTCGAACTCGACGCTGCCGTCGTCGTAGGGGACGTCGATCTGGCCGAGACGGGCGCTGTTGAGGACCTTGATCGGCTTGGCCTCGCCCTTGGGCTGGTAGGAGATGTTCTCCAGGACGAGGCCGGCCTTGCTGTCGTAGCGCCAGCACATCCGCCAGGTGGTGCCGCTGGAGAGCTTCTGCTCGATCTTGTAGGCGGCGCTGCAGTCGGCGGCCGCGGCCGCGGCGGGGGCGGCCTTGGGCTGGGCGACGGCCGGTCCGGCGCCGGCCGTCGCACCGGCGGCCAGTGCGGCCACGGTGACGCCGACGGCCGCCCGCGCGCGGGCACGGCTGTTTCTCCGCGGCCGGAGGCCGCTGGTCGAACGCTGTACGGGCATGACGAAGTGGCTCCCTTGCAGGACAAGCAAGTTGGAAAAATGAACGGAGGGCTGCTGCCGCTCAGTGGCGGTCGAGCTGCGCGACCTTGCGGGCACTCAGGTCGACGACCAGCCACCGGGCGTCGATCCAGGGGCCGTTCTTGACCTTCGGGAAGAGCCGCACGCAGCGGTGTTCGCCGCACTTGTCGAGCGCGGCCGGCTGCCCGCCCGGTGTGGCGCGGTAGACGGCGCCGTTGAGCAGCAGCTGGTCCGGAGAGGTCAGCTCGTGGCCGGTGGCGTCCTTGTAGTCCGCCCTGAGGCCCGCGCCCAGCGGGTCGGCGATCAGCAGCTTGGCCGCCTCGGCGTTCTCGGCCCGGCTCAGCGGCGGCTGGACGCCGTGCTGGCGCGTGGTCTGTTCGACCTTGCCGGTGTCCAGGTTGACCGTCTTCGTGACCAGTTCGTCGGTCTTGTAGTCGTAGAAGGTCACGTCGGCCCGGCGCGGTGCGTTCGGGTCGTCCAGTTCGTTCGCCGTCGCCGGGTCGGCGAGGTCGACGCTCAGGCGCTGCGGGCCGCGGTCGCCGTCGACGTTCTCGCCCGTGGTGAGCAGCTGCTTGTTCAGGGCGAGCTTCTCGACGCGCTGGACCTCGTCGTCGGTCAGCGGGTCGCGGCCCGTGCCCTTCTTCCCCTCGGCCGGCGCCTGTTCCACGACGCCCGGCCGGACCGCGTCCGGCCCCTGGCCCGTCTGCTGGGCGGCCTGCGTGCCGCCGCCCTGCCCGCCCGATTCGTCCGCCCCTGCCGTGCCGGGCAGGGTGATCCCCACCATCACGGCGGTCCCGGCCACCGCCAGGGCCGCACCGGCCACCACCTTGCCCAGATGGCGGTGCACTATCTCGCGCACATCTACCCCCTACTTCCCCATCATCCCCGGAAGTACGTGTTGCCCCACTGGTTCGGCACACGGCGGGCATCGAGGTTGCCGCGTGCACTGGTCGGCCGGTAAGAGGGACGCAAGTAACAGGAGGTTCCCTCACTTTCGGGCAGACTCGGAACCGAACGCGGCCCCGGCGGGGCGGCACACCTGGAAGAGTCGTGTCCATGCAGGTCTGGCCTGGAGAGGCGTATCCGCTCGGCGCCACCTATGACGGCGCCGGAACCAACTTCGCGGTCTTCACGGAGGCCGCGGACCGAGTAGAGCTGTGTCTGCTGCACGACGACGGCTCGGAGACGGCGGTGGAACTGCGCGAGAGCGACGCGTTCGTGCGGCACGCGTACCTGCCGGGCGTCATGCCGGGACAGCGGTACGGGTTCCGGGCGCACGGCCCGTACGACCCCGGGCGCGGGCTGCGCTGCAACTCGGCGAAGCTGCTGCTCGACCCCTACGCGAAGGCGATCAGCGGGGCCGTCCGGTGGGGCGAGGAGGTGTACGGCTATCACTTCGGGGACCCGGAGCGGCGCAACGACCTGGACTCGGCGCCGCACACCATGTCCTCGGTGGTGGTCAACCCCTACTTCGACTGGGGCGACGACCGGCTCCCGCGCACCGAGTACCACCACACGGTGATCTACGAGGCCCATGTGAAGGGCCTCACCATGCGCCACCCGGGGCTGCCGGAGGAGCTGCGCGGCACGTACGCGGCGCTCGCGCACCCGGCGATCATCGAACACCTGACCAAGCTGGGTGTGACCGCGCTGGAACTGATGCCCGTACACCAGTTCGTGAACGACCACCGGCTGGCCGACATGGGCCTGAGCAACTACTGGGGCTACAACACCATCGGCTTCTTCGCCCCGCACAACGCCTACGCCTCCTGGGGCGACCGTGGCCAGCAGGTCCTGGAGTTCAAGTCGGCGGTCCGGGCGCTGCACGAGGCCGGCATCGAGGTCATCCTGGACGTCGTCTACAACCACACCGCCGAGGGCAACCATCTGGGGCCGACGCTGTCCTTCAAGGGCCTCGACAACCCGTCGTACTACCGTCTCGCGGACGATCCCCGCTACTACACGGACACCACGGGCACCGGGAACTCGCTGCTCATGCGGTCCCCGCACGTCCTCCAGCTGATCATGGACTCGCTGCGCTACTGGGTCACCGAGATGCACGTCGACGGCTTCCGCTTCGACCTCGCGGCGACCCTCGCCCGGCAGTTCCACGAGGTGGACCGGCTGTCGTCGTTCTTCGACCTGGTCCAGCAGGACCCGGTGGTCTCCCAGGTGAAGCTGATCGCCGAGCCCTGGGACGTGGGCGAGGGCGGCTACCAGGTGGGCAACTTCCCGCCGTTGTGGACCGAGTGGAACGGCAAGTACCGCGACACCGTCCGGGACCTGTGGCGGGGCGAGCCGCGGGCGCTCGCGGAGTTCGCCTCCCGGCTGACCGGCTCCTCGGACCTCTACCAGGACGACGGCCGCCGCCCGCTCGCCTCCATCAACTTCGTGACCTGCCACGACGGCTTCACCCTGCACGACCTCGTGTCGTACAACGACAAGCACAACACGGCCAACGGCGAGGACAACCGGGACGGCGAGAGCCACAACCGGTCGTGGAACTGCGGCACCGAGGGCGAGAGCGACGACCCGGAGGTGCTCGGCCTGCGCGCCCGGCAGATGCGCAACTTCGTCGCCACGCTGATGCTGTCCCAGGGCGTGCCGATGATCAGCCACGGCGACGAGTTCGCCCGCACCCAGCGCGGCAACAACAACGCCTACTGCCAGGACGGCGAGCTGTCCTGGGTGGACTGGCCCGAGGACGGCGGCGAGCCGCTGGAGTTCGTCCGCGCGATGGTCTGGCTGCGGCGGGACCACCCGGTCTTCCGCCGGCGGCGCTTCTTCCACGGACGGCCGGTGGAGGGCACCCACGACGAGCTGTCCGACATCGCCTGGTTCACGCCCGAGGGCGCCGAGATGACCCAGCGGGACTGGGACTCGGCGCAGGCCTCCGCGCTGACGGTGTTCCTGAACGGCAACGCGATCTCCGAGCCCGGTCCGCGCGGGGAGCGGATCGCCGACGACTCCTTCCTGCTGATGTTCAACGCCTCACCCGGGCCGCTCGACTTCGTGGTGCCCGTCGACCACGGCAGGCAGTGGCAGGTGGTCGTCGACACGGCCGACCCGGACGGCGTGGCGTCGGACACGGGCACGAAGGTCGCGGCCGGCGACCGCATCACCCTGCCGGACCGCAGCCTGACGGTGTTGCAACGGCCCGCCTAGCGTTCAGGGGGTCGTGCGGGCCCGCTCGTCCTCCACGCGCGCGTGCAGGACACTTTCGGCCCGCCCGGGGTACGTCGTCGGGCGGGCCGTCAGGGCGACGGCGAAGGCGAGCGCGGCTGCCGTGCTCGCCGCCGCGAACGCCGCCGAGGGGCCGTAGGACTCGGCGAGGCGGCCGGTGACGGCGACCGCGAGGGCCTGGCCGCCGACCAGGGCGCTGGTCGCGAAGGCCATCGCCTCGGACAGCCGGGACGGCGGCACCGTGCGCTCGGTCAGCCCGAACACCGTGATGAGGTGCGGGGCGTAGGCGATCCCGAGGACGGTGACGACGGCGTACAGGCCGGGCAGGCCGCCGATGCGCAGCAGGGGCAGCGACAGCACGAGGGCGGCCCCGGTGGCCAGCCGCCAGCGCGCCGGGGGCCCGAGGCGTGCCGGTACGGCGGCCATGGCGAGCCCCGCCACGGCGCTCATCACGCCCATGGCGGCGTACACCAGCCCCGCCTGGTCCTCCTGTCCGAGCCGGGCCGTGAGCGCGGTGATCCCGGCCTGACAGGCACCGAACATGGCTCCCTGGAGGGCCAGGGCGGCGCGCAGGGCGTGGATGGATCGGGGCATGGGGGCGGCTGCCGCGGTCCTGGCACGCGCGCGTGCGGGGCCGGGTTGGACGGCGCGGGCGGTGGGGTGCAGGGCGAAGCCGGTGCCGCAGGTGGCCACCAGGAGGGCCGCGGCGGCCGGCGCGTAGGCCGGGTGGGCGAGGACCGCGGCCAGGCCGACGAGGGCCGGGCCGAGGACGAAGGACAGTTCGTCCAGGGTGCTCTCGAAGGAGAGTGCGGCGCCGACGGTCGGCTCGGGGGCGCCCGCGCGGCGGGCGAGGGCGACCAGGCGGGTGCGGGCCAGCGGGCCGACGAGCGGCACGGTGGCGCCGGACGCGGCCCCCAGGAGAGCCAGGACGGGCGTGGGCAGGCCGGCGAGGGCGCCGAGGACGAGGGCGGCCACGGCGAGCGCGTTGGCGAGAGAGAACGCGAGCACGACCGTCCGCTGGCCGTGCCGGTCCACGAGCCGCCCCACGAACGGTCCGCAGGCCACCTGGCCGAGGGCGAGGGCGCCACCGGTCAGTCCCGCGGCGGCCAGCGAGCCGCTCGTACGGGCGACGAGCAGCACGCTGCCGAACTGGATGGTGGCGGTCGGCAGCCGGCCCAGGAACGACACGCAGGGCAGCAGCGGCCCGGTCAGGCCGATCACCTCGCGATACCTGTGCAGCGTGCCGCGCCGTACCTGGGGCCGTTCCTTCGTTCCCATCACTCGAAGCTAGGCACGCGTGCGTGGGTCCGTGCAGGGGTCGATGACACGAAAGACGGCGGGCTGGGTACGTACGTTTCCATGACGTCTGCGCGACCCGGACCGGGGGTGCCCACGGCCACCTACCGGCTGCAGCTCCAGCCCGCGTTCCCGTTCGCCGCGGCCGCGGCGGCCGTGCCGTACCTGGCGTCGCTCGGCGTCTCGCACCTGCATCTGTCGCCCGTCCTGGAGGCCGTGCCGGGCTCCGCGCACGGCTACGACGTCGTGGACCACGCGCGCGTGCGCGAGGAGCTGGGCGGTGAGGAGGGGCTGCGCGCGCTGGCGCACACCGCGCGGGAGCACGGCCTGGGCCTGGTGGTGGACATCGTGCCGAACCACATGGCCATGGCGCCCCGGCACAACCGCGCCCTGTGGGAGGTGCTGCGCCAGGGACCCAGGTCGCGGTACGCGCGGTGGTTCGACATCGACTGGGAGGCGCAGGGCGGGCGGGTGCTGCTGCCCGTGCTCGGCGGTCCGGTCGGTTCGGAACGGGACCGCCTCGTGGTCGACGGAGACGTCCTGCGCTACTACGACCACGCCTTCCCGCTTCGCGCGGGCACCGAGGAACTGCCGTTGCCCCGGCTGCTGGACGCGCAGTGGTACCGCCCGGTGTGGTGGCGGCTGGCCCGCACCGAGCTGAACTACCGGCGTTTCTTCAGCATCTCGGAGCTGATCGGGGTGCGGGTGGAGGACCCGGAGGTGTTCGAGGCCACCCACGCCAAGATCCTCCAGTTGCTGGCGGAGGGTGTGGTCGACGGGCTGCGGATCGACCATCCCGACGGGCTCGCGGACCCCGACGGCTACCTGGAGCGGCTGCACGGGGCGACCGGCGGCCGCTGGACGGTCGTGGAGAAGATCCTCGCCGAGGGCGAGCACCTGCCCGCCACCTGGCCCGTCGCGGGCACCACGGGCTACGACGCCCTGCGCCACGTCGACGGCCTGTTCACGGACCGGACCGGGGCCTACCGACTCCTGGGCCAGTACCGGGCGTTCGCGGCGCCGCAGACGGACCGGGGCGGCAACTGGGACGCCACGGTGCGGCGGGCCGCGTACAAGGTGGTCTCGCAGGAGCTGGCCGCCGAGACCGACCGGCTCACCCGGGTGGCCGCACGGCTGTGCGCCGCCTCTCCGGACCTCTCGCTGCGCGACCGGGCGCCCTGGGCACTGCGCACGGCCCTGGAGGAGCTGCTGGTCCGGCTGCGGGTGTACCGGCCGTACGCCTCCGGTGACGCGTCCGCCGTGGTCACCGAGGCCGCCGCCGAGGAGGCCCGGCTGGCCTTCGCGGTGCCCGAGGAGGCCGAGGCCGTCGGCGTCGTGCGCCGGCTGCTGGTCGAGGCGCCCGGCGCCGAATCGGCACCCAACCACGCCGACCGGGCGGAGTTCCGCACACGGTTCGCGCAGACCGCGTCGGCGCTGCGCGCCAAGGCCGTGGAGGACACCGCTTTCTACCGCTATGTGCCGCTGCTCTCGGCGGCCGAGGTGGGCGGCGATCCCGGCGCGCCCGGCGTGTCCCCGGAGGACTTCCACGCGTACTGCGCGCGCGTGCAGCGCGACTGGCCGGCCACCGGCACGGTCGTGTCCACCCACGACACCAAGCGCAGCGCCGACGTGCGCGCGGCGCTGGCCGTGCTCACCGAGTGCCCGGACCGCTGGGCCGAGTTGCTCGGCGAGGTGACGTCGGCCGAGGGGGGCGCGCCGGACGGGCAACTGGCCTGGGCGGCGTGGCAGACGGTGTTCGGGCTGGGGCCGGCGGAGGAGGAGCGGGTCCAGCAGGCGCTGCTGAAGCATGTGCGCGAGGCGGGCATGTACACGAGCTGGACGGAGCAGGAGCCGCCGTACGAGGAGGCGGTGGCGGCCTTCGTCGCGGCCGGGCCGTGCGGGCCGCCGGGTGAGCGTGTGGCCGCCTTCCGCAAGGCTCTGGAGCAGCACGTCCGGGCGAACGTCCTGGGGACCGCGCTGGTCCATCTGACGATGCCGGGCGTGCCGGACCTGTACCAGGGCACGGAGGGTGATTACCGGGCGCTGGTGGACCCGGACAACCGGCGGGCGGTGTCGTTCCCCGCGCAGTCGCCCGGCGATAAGGGCGCGCTGACGGCGGCGGCGCTGCGGCTGCGCGCGCGACGGCCCGACGCCTTCGGCGTGTCGGCGACGTACGTCCCGCTCGCCGCGGACGGGCCGGCCGCGGAGCACTGCGTGGCGTTCGCGCGCTCCGGTGAGGTGGTGACGGCGGTGACCCGGCTGTCCCTGCGGCTTGCGGAGTCCGGCGGCTGGCGGGAGACGCGGCTGGAGCTGCCGCCGGGGCGGTGGGCGGACGTGCTCACCCCGGGGCGGGAGTTCAGGGGGCACGCGCGCGTGGCGGACCTCTTCGAGCGGCTGCCGGTGGTGCTGCTGGAGCGGACCGCCGAGGACTGAGGGGCTGTTGGCCTGACGTCGGCTCAGCCGGCGTGCCCGGCGGGCAGGTCGCAGTCCTCGTACGCCCGCACGGCGGCGGCCGCTCCCCGTGAGGGCCATGTGGCGCGCAGGAGGTCCACGAAGGCCTCGGCGGCCCCGGTGGGCGGCACGCGCGCGTAGACCGTGAGGGCGCGCCGCCAGGCCGGGTCCGGGGTGAGGACGACGCAGTCCTCGCCGACGGCGCCCCGCACGACGTGAGCGGGGGCCACGCACACCCCGACCCCGGCGGCGGCCATGCGAACGGCCGTCGAGGTGTGCTCGGTCCACACGGCGGTCCGGGGACGGTACCCGGCGCGTCCGCACGCCCAGTCGAGGAAGCGCTCGCCGTGCACGACGGGTTCCATGGCGCAGCGGATCCAGGCGCGGTCGGCGAGTTCCGGCAGCGTCACCGTCGTACGGCCCGCCAGCCGGTCGTCGAACGGCACGACGAGGACCAGTTCCTCCTCGCCGACCGGTACGACGGTGCCCGGCGCGCCGGCCGGCTCGGGGCCGACGGCGAGGTCGGCGGTGCCGCGCTGGACCGCCTCCTCCAGGGCCTCGGAGGTGGCGTACTCGTGCAGGCGCAGCAGAACCCTGGGGTGGGCCGTGCGCCAGCGGGCGAAGACGTCGGGGAGGGCGCCGACGGCGATGGAGTGCAGGGCCGCGATGTGCAGCTCGCCGCCCTCGGCGCCGGCGGCGGCGCGGGCCGCGCGGCGGGCCTGGGCGGCGCTGCGGACGGCGAGTTCGGCGTGCGGCAGGAAGGCACGGCCCATCGGGGTGAGGCGCACTCCGCGCGGCATGCGCTCCAGCAGGGCGCCGCCGACGGTCTTCTCCAGGGCCTTGATCTGGTGCGAGAGCGCGGGCTGGGTGACGTGCAGGGCCTCCGCCGCACGTGTGAAGGACGCCTCCTCGACGACCGTGAGGAAGTACTCCATCTGCCGCAGGCTCATCCCGCCGCCTTCCCATAAGCATCCTGCATCAGGTCCACAAGAACATTGCCTTGGACTCATGGCAAGGGGCGGGCGGAGGGTGGGGGCCATGAACACAAAGGCCATGCATACCGAGGCAAGGGACACGCCGGACGTCGTCGTCATCGGCGGCGGCACGGGCGGGTACAGCACCGCCCTGCGCGCCGCCTTCCTCGGTCTCGACGTCGTACTCGTCGAACGCGACAAGGTCGGCGGCACCTGTCTGCACCGGGGCTGCATCCCGAGCAAGGCGCTGCTGCACGCCGCCGAACTGGTCGACGGCATCGCCGAGGCCCGCGAGCGCTGGGGCGTGAAGGCCACGCTGGACTCCGTCGACTGGGCCGCGCTCACGGCCACGCGGGACGACATCGTGGCGCGCAACCACAAGGGGGTGGAGGCGCATCTGGCACACGCGGGCGTGCGGGTGGCGCGAGGGAGCGCGCGGCTGACGGGGGCGCGCACGGTGCGCGTGGAGAGCGCGCACAGCGAACCCGTACCCGGTGTGCGCGACTTCACCGCGCGCCGGGGCATCGTCCTCGCCACCGGCTCGCGCCCGCGCACACTCCCGGGGCTCGAGCCCGACGGGCGGCGCGTGGTCACCAGTGACGACGCGCTGTTCGCGCCGGGGCTCCCCGGCTCCGTCCTGGTGCTGGGCGGGGGCGCGATCGGGGTGGAGTACGCCTCCTTCCACCGGTCGATGGGCGCGGAGGTCACCCTGGTGGAGGCCGCCGACCGGATCGTGCCGCTGGAGGACGCCGATGTGAGCCGACACCTGACGCGCGGTCTGAAGAAGCGGGGCGTCGACGTGCAGGCGGGCGCGCGGCTGCTGGACGCGGAGGTGCTGGAGAGCGGCGTACGCGCGCGCGTGCGCACCGCGCGCGGGGAGACGCGGACGGTGGAGGCGGAGCGGCTGCTGGTGGCCGTCGGCCGGGTCCCGGTCACCGAGGGCCTGGACCTCGCAGCCGCCGGCCTGGCGACGGACGAGCGGGGGTTCGTCGTACCGGCGGACTGGAACCGGCTGGAGACTGCCGTGCCGGGGATCCATGTGGTGGGCGATCTGCTGCCGTCGCCCTCGCTCGGCCTGGCGCACGCCTCCTTCGCGGAGGGCCTGCTGGTGGCCGAGACGCTGGCGGGGCTGCCGTCGGCTCCCGTCGACTACGCGGCGGTGCCCCGGGTGACGTACTCGTCGCCGCAGACCGCCTCCGTCGGGCTCGGCGAGGCGGAGGCACGCGCGCGTGGGCACGAGGTCGACGTCAACACGATGCCGCTGACCGCCGTCGCCAAGGGCATGGTGCACGGGCAGGGCGGCATGGTGAAGGTCGTCGCGGAGGCCGGCGGCGGGCAGGTGCTCGGGGTGCACCTGGTGGGCCCGAACGTGTCGGAGATGATCGCTGAGAGCCAGCTGATCGTCGGCTGGGACGCCCAGCCCTCGGACGTGGCCCGGCACGTGCACGCACACCCCACGCTGTCGGAGGCGGTCGGCGAGGTGTTCCTGACACTCGCGGGCCGCGGCCTGCACCAGCAGTGAGCCCCGGTTCGCGGCAGCCCGGCACGGCTCGCGAATGCGTCCGGGCGCCCCCGGGAGCCTCCCGACCATGTGCTTGACAGTTCACCCACGCCGTGCGGCACTGGGAGGGCGAAGCCGGGCGGACTAGTCGGGGGTGAGTCTCCTGCCGGAGCTGCGCTACCCCAACGTCCCCGAACTGATCGCCTCCGCACGGGCGTTGGCTGCTCAGGAGCCCGGGCTGTGTTCGCTCAGACAGGTGGGTGTCTCGCGGGCCGGCCGGCCCCTGCATCTGCTGTCGGTGGGACACGCCCGCCGGGCCGTGCTGGTCGTCGCGGGCGCCCACGCGAACGAGCCGACGGGCGGCTCCACCCTCCGGGTGCTGGCGGAACGGGTGCTGGCCGAGCGGGAGTTGCGGACCGACACCTCCTGGCACTTCCTGCTCTGCGCGGACCCGGACGGGGCGAGCCTGCATGTGACGCCGGCGCCGCGCAGCCTCCTCGACTACCACCTCGGCTTCTACCGGCCGACGGGCGCGGAGCAGCCGGAGTGGTCGCCGGCGGTGCTCCCGCCCGACCGGCTGCCGCCCGAGACCCGGACGCTGACCGGGGTCATCGACGAACTGCGCCCCTACCTCCAGGTGACCCTGCACGGCACCGATCTGGGGGGCAGCTGGGTGCAGCTGACGAAGGACGTTCCGGGTCTGGCGGAACCGTTCGCCAAGTCCGCGGCGGAGCTGCACATCCCGGTCGAGACGGGTGCCTCGGACGCCGCGGGCTGGCCGGCCTCGGGGCCCGGGGTGCATGTGATGCCCGGCCCGGAGACGGGCGTCGCCTACCCGAGCCTGCCGGACGACGCACGGCACAGCACCTGGTACCACGCGCACCGCTACGGCGGCCTGACGGCGGTCGTCGAGGTCCCCATGTGGGCCAGCGACCTGGTGGACGACCCCGCGCCGCACCCGGCACCGGCGGCGGCGATGCGGCGCCTGGCGCAGCGGCTGCTGCGGGACTCGATGGAGGTGGAGGGGGTTCTCGCCGAGGCGCGGCCCCGGCTGGAGGGCGCGGACGGGCCGCTGCTGCGGGCCGCGCAGTGGGCCCTGGAGCTGATCCCGGGCCTGGCGCAGGACTGGATCCACACACCGCCGGCCGCCACGACGATGGCGTACGTCGGCAGTGTGGACGCGTTCGGACGGCGGCTGCCACTGCGAGCGGCGGCGATGCTGCTGCGGGTGCTGCGGGCGACGGACGACCGGGCGGCGCCCCGGCTGGAGCAGCTGGTCGCCTGCTGGTGCGACGCGTTCGCGGAGCGTTTCCGGGCCCGCTGGGTGCCGTTGGAGCACCAGGTGGAGCACCAGTCCCGGACGGTGCTGGTGGCCGCCCAGCAGGCGCGGGAACGGGCGGCGTGAGGCCTCCACGCCGCCCGTGTCTCCCGCGCCCCGGCAGCCGGGCTCAGCGCTCCGTGGCGAACACCGCTCCCGTGCGCGACTCCATGACGCACATGCTGGTGTAGGTCTCCTGGTAGTCGACCGGCCGTCCGTTCCACTGCCCGTGCGCGTGGACGGTGACGGGGGCGAAGATCATCGGGCAGAAGACCTTCTTCTGCGGGATACGTGCGATGTCGCCGTCGACGGCCGCGAGTTCGGCACACGCCTCGGCCGCGCGCGCGTACCCCAGGGGCACCGGGTCGCACAGCAGCAGCGTGCCGTGCTTGTCGGTGGGCTGGGTCTCGCCGCGGGCGACGGTGAGGTAGAGCCAGTTGTCGGAGAGGGGAAACGTGGTGCGGGGTGCCGCCTGGGCCGGGCTCGCGACGAGGAGGCCGACGGAGGCCAGCAGGGCACCTGCGGCCGCGGTCGCTCGGGTGATGTACGTCATTCCCGAAGCATCGGCACGGCGGTCCGCGTTCCGCACCCCCACTCACCCGAACGGAACCGTACGGGCGCACAACGGTGCGTCAGTTCGAATGCGGGAAGGCGTCCCGGTTCGCCGCGAGCCGGAAGGCTATCCGCCCGAAGCCGACCTGGTCGCCCTCGCGGACCACGACGGCACCGACCACCCGGCGGCCGTTGACCGTGGTGCCGTTGGTGGAGCCCAGGTCCCTGAGGACCCATATGCCGCCCTGGCGGCGGAGTTCCGCGTGCACGCGGGAGACCGTGTCGTGGTTCAGGCGCAGCCCGTTCGCGGGGTCGCGGCCGATGCGCAGCGGATGGCCGCCCGACGCGTACGGCAGCAGCAGCTTGGGCAGCCGCTCGGCCTGCCAGGCCCGGCGCAGCCGCACGGTGAAACCGGAGACCGCCTCGACGGTGCCGAGGACCGCGCGGGACAAGCGGTTCTCGCGGGGCAGGTCGGCGGTGAGGGCGGCGAGTTCGTCGGCGCGGCGCGCGGCGAGTGCGAGTTCCATGCGGCGCACGAACGTGTCCTGCGACAGGCGGCCCATCGCGACGCCGTCGCGCAGCACCTGCAGCGCCTTGTCGCGCTCCGCGTCGGACAACCGCGCGGGGTACGTGGGGAACTCGAAAGACGACGTCACGCTGGTGATTGTCGGGCAGTGAACCCGCGGTGTCCAGAAACGGGGAAACGGAGGCCACGCGCGCGTACATCTCGCGACACCTGCCGGGAAAGGGTGGATATCGAAAGCGTATTGATCGCTTTCGCGGCACGATGGACCGGCTACATCACGGTGAGCAGACGAAGGGGAACCGTCCGTGCAGTTCGAGGTGTGGGCACCGCAGGCAGACCGTGTGACGCTCCATTGCGAGGGTGCCACGCGCGCGTTGGAGCGCCATCCGGAGCGCGCAGGCTGGTGGACGGGGGAGGCCGAGGCACACGACGGCTCGCGCTACGGGTTCGCGCTGGACGACGGTCCGGTGCTGCCGGACCCGCGCTCGCGCCGCCAGCCGGACGGCCCGGACGGCCTGAGCGCGGTCGTCGGACACGGGCGGTACGCGTGGCGTGCCGCGTGGGCGGGACGCCCGCTGCCGGGCGCGGTGCTCTACGAGCTGCACGTGGGCACGTACACCCGCGAGGGAACCCTGGACGCGGCCGCCGGACGGCTTGAGCACCTGGTGGAACTGGGCGTAACCCACGTGGAGTTGATGCCGTTGTGCCCGTTCCCGGGGCGGCACGGGTGGGGGTACGAGGGGGTGTCGCTGTGGGCCGTGCACGAGCCGTACGGCGGCCCCGAGGCGCTGAAGCGGTTCGTGGACCGGGCGCACGGACTCGGCCTGGGTGTCGTCCTGGACGTCGTACACAACCACTTGGGCCCGTCGGGCAACTGTCTGCCGCGGTTCGGGCCGTACTTCACGGACACGCACCACACCCCGTGGGGCGCCGCGGTGAACCTGGACGCACCCGGCTCGGACGAGGTGCGCGCGTATCTGCTGGGCAGCGCGCTGGCGTGGCTGCGGGACTACCGGATCGACGGGCTGCGCCTGGACGCGGTGCACGCGCTGTGCGACACGCGCGCGTGCCACTTCCTGGAGGAACTGTCGGCGGCGGTCGACGCCCTCGCCGGCGAGCTGGGCCGGCCGCTGTTCCTGATCGCCGAGTCCGACCTGAACGACCCGCGGATCATCACCCCGCGCGCGGAGAACGGCCTCGGGCTGCACGCGCAGTGGAACGACGACTTCCACCACACCGTGCACACCGCGCTGACCGGCGAGTCCCAGGGCTACTACGCCGACTTCGCGCGCGCTCCCCTCGCCGGGCTCGCCAAGACGCTCACCGGCGGGTACTTCCACGACGGCACGTACTCCACCTTCCGGGGCCGCAGTCACGGCCGCCCGCTGGACCGGGCGCGCATCGCCGGCCATCGGCTGCTGGGCTACAGCCAGACGCACGACCAAATCGGCAACCGCGCACAGGGGGACCGGCTTTCGGCCCTGCTCTCCCCCGGCCTGCTGGCCTGCGCGGCCACGCTCACGCTGACCGCGCCGTTCACGCCGATGCTGTTCATGGGCGAGGAGTGGGCGGCCGGCACGCCCTGGCAGTTCTTCACCGACCACACGGATCCGGAGCTCGCCGAGGCGGTACGGCGGGGCAGGCGGCGGGAGTTCGCGCAGCACGGCTGGGCCGAGGAGGACGTACCGGACCCGCAGGACCCGGCGACCAGGGAGCGGTCCTGCCTCGACTGGTCGGAGCCGGAACGCGAGCCCCACGCGCGCGTGCTGGCCTGGTACCGGCGGCTGATCGCGCTGCGCCGGGAGCAGCCGGACCTCACCGATCCCGACCTGGCCGACATGAAGGTGGCGTACGACGAGGAGGCGCGCTGGCTGGCGTTCCGGCGCGGGGACGTCCGCGTGGCGGTGAACCTGGGCAAGGAGCCGGCGGCGATCCCGCTGGGCACCCGCCCGGTGCAGGTCCTCGCCGCGTGGGACCCGGTGGCGGCCCCGGGCCCGGACGGGCTGCTGCAGGTGCCCGGGGAGTCGTGCGTGGTGCTGTTCCAGCCCTGAGCCAGGGCCTGTCTGACAATTCCCGTCGTCCGCCCGGAGGGCGGGCCCCGCGGCGTCGCGGGGCAGGCCGGAATTGTCAGACAGGCCCTACGGCTCCGCCTCGTCGTCCTTGAACTCGGTCACCCGCTCCAGCAGGATCGGCTCCCAGGCGCGCGTCAGCTGGGTCCGCAGCAGCGGCAGGGAGCCGGTGGTGCGGCCTTCGAGGCGGTCGGCGAGGCGGATGACGGTGTCGCAGCGGGCGAGCCACAGACCGCGCAGGCAGGGGCGGGCGCCGTAGCCGGCGAGGGTGGCCGCGCGGACGGCGGCCGGGGAGCCGACGGCGACGGCGAGTCCGGCGATGTCCTCGGCGGGGTCCCCGAGGGCCGCTGCGGTCCACTCCAGGATGCCGCGGACCCGGCCGTCGGCGCTGACCACCACGTGCTCGCCGATGAGGCCGTGGTGGGTGAGGACCGCGGTGCCGGGCTGTGCGGCGAGCTGGGCGGCGCCGGGCGGGGTGAGCTGGCGCAGCCGCTCGGCGTCGAACTCGTCGGTGGCGGCGAGCCGTTCGGCGGCGTGCACGGCCATGCGACGCAGCGCCTCCAGGGAGCGCGGGGCGGTGCGTGGCACGCCGAGCGTCTCGGCCTGCCGCGGGGGCACGGCGCGCAGTCCGGTGAGCAGCCCGGCGAGGTCGGCCTCGCCGACGGCGGAGACGTCGTACTCCTCGGCGGTGCCGCCGGGCAGCTTGGTGTCCAGGGTGTAGGCGAGGCCGGGTGCCCAGTCGCCGTGGGCGACGCTGGTCGGGAGGGCGACGGGCACGTGCGGGCGGACCAGGTCGCGCAGGCGCAGCTCCCGGCGGCGGAGGACGGAGGCGTCGCGGTCGGGGGCAAGGCGCAGCACATGGCGGGTGCCGACCCACCAGGTGTGCGTACGGCCCTCGGTGATGGGCCGGACGTCGGGTCCCTCGGTGCCGCTCGCGGTCTCCTTGCTCTCCTTGAGCAGCGAACGGACCAGTCTGCGGACGGTGTCCGCGGTGGGTGTCGGTGCCTGGGTCATGAGTCGCGCCGTAGCCGTTCCGGGATGTCGTCGAGGGTGTGTCTCCTGGTCTCTCAGTCCACTATGACCATCTCACGGGTGGTGTTGTTGAGGCGGCGGCCGCCGTCCTCGGTCACCGTGACGATGTCCTCGATGCGTACCCCGAAGCGGCCGGGCAGGTAGATGCCGGGCTCGACGGAGAAGCACATGCCGGGCACGAGGGGCTGTTCCTCGCCCTCGATCATGTACGGCGGCTCGTGCGTGGTGACGCCGATGCCGTGGCCGGTGCGGTGGATGAAGTACTCGCCGTATCCGGCGTCGGTGATCACCGCGCGGGCGGCACGGTCGACCTCCTGGCAGGCGATGCCCGGCCGTACGGCCCGGAAGCCGGCCTCCTGGGCGGCGCGCACGATGTCGTGGACCGTGCGCTCCTCCTCGGTCGGCTCGCCGACGTGGACCGTGCGGGTGGTGTCGGAGCCGTAGCCGTCCTTGAGGCCGCCGAAGTCGAGGACGACCATGTCGCCCTGCTGGATGACGCGGTCGCCGACCTCGTGGTGCGGGTTGGCGCCGTTGGGCCCCGAGCCGACGATGGTGAAGTCGACCTGGGAGTGACCGAAGCGGCGCAGCAGGTCGGCGAGGTCGTGACCGACGTCGGACTCGCGGCGACCGGCGAAGGGAACCTTCCGGATCTCCTCGAACGTTGCGTCTGCAGCCGCCCCGGCGGCTGCCAGGAGTTCCAGTTCGGCCGGGTCCTTGACGGCGCGCAGCATGGGCAGGGCGTCGGTGAGGGAGGCGTAGGAGGTGCCGGGCAGGGTGCGCTGGAGGCCCAGCAGGTGCATCGCCCAGGTGTTGTCGCTGATGCCGAAGCGGCCACTGTGGTCGAGGAGGGCGGCGGTGACGGCGTAGGGGTCCTTGCCGTCGGTCCAGTCGCGCAGGGTGAGCGCGGAGGCGCCGACGGCCTGCTCGGCGTCCGGTGCCTCGAGGGTGGGCACGACCAGCACGGGGTCGTGCCCCGGGGTGAGGACGAGCAGGGTGAGCCGTTCGGTGACCGCGGTGGGCGTGTAGCCGGTCAGCCACACCATGTCCGGTCCCGGCGCCACGAGCAGTCCCGCAAGGCCGGCGTCGGCGGCGGTGCGCGCGGCACGCTCCATACGGGCCTTGTAGTCGTCGGCGGTGAAGGGCGCGGGCGTAGTGCCGGTCATCCGGTCCTCCGAGCGCGGTCGAGGTAGGGGCGAATCGGTCTCGGGCAGCATCCTGCCCGGCCGGACAGGGCTGCGCGAGCCGATTCCGGGATCACGCGCGCGCGGTCCGCGGACAGGGGGCTCGGCATGGGAACCATCTTGTCAGGTCACCACCCCCGGAACGACCGTCAGCTGCTGGTAGCCGCCGCCGGGGTGGCGCACGGTCAGGATCACCGCCGTTCCGGGACGGGCGTGGGCGACGGCTCGGGCCAGGTCGGCGGCCGAGTCGACGCGGGCGCCGCCGAACTGCAGCAGGACGTCGCGGCGCACCAGGCCCGCCGTGTAGCCGGGGCCGGGCACATGGACGCCCACCACCATGGCGCCGGCCTTCTCGGCGTCGACGACCTCCACGCCCAGGGTCGCGCCGGTCCGGGCCTCGGCGGGGCTCGGGGACGCGGAGGGGGCGGGCTGGGCCGTGGGGCTGTGCGGCGGGGTCTGGCGCTGCAGCTCGGCGAGCCTGCTCATGCCGATCACCGTGGCGCCGACCGTGCCGATTCCGACCCCGGAGAGCACCAGGACGGTGCCGGTGAACAGTCCGAACAGCACGGTCCTGGTACGCCGGCCGCGTCGGGGCGCGGCGTGCGGGCGCCGGACGGGGACGGACGTGCCGCTCTCCCGCCGTTCCTGACCGGGCATCGGCTTGGGACGCAACGCAGTCTGTTCCATGGTTCGCTCGCCTCCGGCTGGTGCTCTACCCGTGGCGCCGGTCCACGACGTGACACGAACGAGTGAGACTGGCCGGAGCGTGGCGGAGGGTAGTCATGGACATCGAGGCGAACGTTTCACGGTTCGTCGGCGTGGCAGGGCAGGGCCCTCACGCACCGTCCACCAGTCGCCGGACCAGCTCGGCCGCGGCTCCCCTCGGTGCGCCGCCGTGCAGCAGTTCCGTGCGGTGGACGACGCGGGGTGCGACGAGCGGGACGGCGACCGTGCCCGGGATGCCCGCGGCCGTCGCGCGGGGCAGCAGGGCGAGGCCGTGGCCGGCGGCGGTGAGGGCGGTCAGGGTGCGCAGGTCGGTGCCGTCGTAGCGGAGGGCGGGACGGAAGGCGCCGCCGGCCGCGGTGCGCAGCTGGGCGAGTGGGAGGGCCGCGTCGGGCGCGTCGAGCCAGCGGGCGTCCACGAGGTCGTCGAGGCGCAGGCCGGTGCGGCCGGCAAGGGGGTGACCGGCGGGCAGCAGGACGCTGACGGGCTCCTCGGCAACGCCGTGCGTGGTCAGCGGTGCCACGTCGGGCAGCCGCAGCGGGTCGCTGGGGGCCGCGAGACCGTCGACCAGGCCGAGGTCGGCGGTGCCGGTGGCGACGGCGGCCGGGATCGCGTCCCGGGTGAGGACACGCAGGGTCACGCCCGCGACCGGAAGCGCGCGTAGGACGCCGGGGCCGAGGGCGGTCGGTGTGGCGGCGAGGGTCAGGCCGTGCGCGGGCGCCGCGGCCATGCGGACGACGTCGGCGCGGGCCGCGTCCAGGCGCAGCAGCAGCGGGCCCGCGTGCTCCAGGAGGCGTTCTCCCGCCGCGGTGGGTGTGACGGGCCGCCGGGTGAGCAGGGGTGCGCCGAGGTCCTGTTCGAGGGCGGCGATGTGCTGGGACACCGCGGACTGGGTGTAGCCCAGCTCGCGGGCGGCCTCGGAGAAGGAGGCCAGGCGCGCCACGGTGACGTACGTGCGCAACAGGTGCGGGTCCATGCGGAACAGGATCCCACTCCATCAGCAACGCTTATCGAGGGTGCAGAAATCATCGTTGGACGTGAACCACGGGCGCCGCCCAGGATGAACGGCATGACGAACACCGCAGCTCGCACCGCCACACTGGCCCTCGTAGGGGACCGCTCCCCCACCGTCGTCTCCCACACCCGCATCCCGCTCCTGCTGGACGCCCTCGCCGAACGCGACCGGCTGGTCCTGGACGCCTACTGGATTCCGTCCAAGGACGCGGAGGCCGAGGGCGCGGTGCGGGGCTTCGACGCGGTGTGGGTGCTGCCGGGCAGCCCCTACCGCAGCGAGGCGGGCGTCCTCGCGGCCGTCCGCACCGCGCGCGAGGAGGGCATCCCGTTCCTCGGCACGTGTGGCGGCTTCCAGCACGCTCTGCTGGAGTTCGCCCGGAACGTGTGCGGGCTGACCCGGACCGCGCACGCCGAGAACGACCCCGACGCCGAGGACCTGCTGATCGAGCCGCTGGCCTGTTCTCTGGTGGGCCACGAGGCTGCGGTGGCCCTTGAGCCGGGCTCGCTCGCCGAGTCCGTGATCGGCTCGACGCGCACGGTCGAGCGGTACTTCTGCGCGTACGGCCCCTCCCGCCACCTCGATACGCTCCGCGCCCACGGCCTGCGGTTCTCCGGGCACGACGAGGACGGGCAGGTACGGGTGGCCGAGCTCCCGGGCCATCCCTTCTTCCTGGCCACGCTGTTCCAGCCGGAGCTGTCCGGCGACGGCTCGCGCCCCCATCCGGTGGTGCGGGCGATGGCGCGAGCCGCGGTGGAGCACGCGGGCCGGATGGAGCGCCGGCCCGCATGACCTGACCGGGTCAGCCGGTGTGGCCCCCGCCGTGGCCGCCGTGCGCCCCGTGGTCGAACTTCAGGGCCTCGGGCGGCATGACGACGAAGGGCCGCATCATGCCCATGTCCTCGTGCTCCAGCAGGTGGCAGTGGTACATGAACCGGCCGTACGCCCCGTCGAACCGGCCCATGACGCGCAGGATCTGCCCGCCGGGGACGCGGAAGACGTCCTTGTGGCCCAACTCGTTGGGCGCGAGCGGTATCTGCCTGCCCGCGTCGTACGCGATGGGGGTACGGGTGCCGCCCACCGCCGGGTCGAAGCCCGAGACGTCGTACGCGTCGCGCCCCAGCAGCTGGAAGTCGGCCAGGTGGATGTGCATCGGGTGGACGATCGGGGCGAGGTTGAGGAAGCTCCACTGCTCGTAGCCGCCCTCGGCGATGGTGAAGCCGAGACCGTCGTTGAACGTCCGTGCCGTGCGCCGGTATGTCTTCGTCCTGCCGTCCGCCCCGGTGAGCTGGATGACGCCGTCGGCGGGCAGCTCAAGGCCGCTCGGGTCCGCCACCTCGGTCATCTCCCAGATCTCCGGGTGGCCGCCGGCGCCCTTGGTGGCGGGCGGAGTGAGCACGATCAGGCGGTGGCCGTGCTCGATGTCGTGCGTGAGGCGGCGGAAGGAGCCGGAGAGCACCTGGGGCAGTTCGAAGGTGTCGCACGTGCCGCTCTCGCGGACGCGGAACTCCAGGACCGCCGGATACCGCACGTCGCCCTTCGGGTCGGGCACGCCCGCGGGCTGGTTGGCGCCCTTGTTGACCAGCCGGAGCTTCCTGCCCGCCAGCCCCCGGAAGTCCACGAGCAGGTCGAATCGCTCGGCCGGGGCGGCGGTCAGCGTGGGCAGCGCCGCGTCGAAGTCGACCGGTACCGGGCGAGGCAGCAGCCCGCCGTCGCTGCCGATCTGATGGACCACGCCCGGCACCGGGTTGTCGTCCTCGTCCACCAGGACGAGGTTGAAGATGCGCGCGTTGGAGGCGTTGACCAGCCGGAAGCGGTACCAGGCGTCGTCCACGTCGGCGTACGGCCAGATGCGGCCGTTGACGGTGGTGTACGGGCCGGTGAACGGTATGGAGACCGGCTTGCCCGTCTCCGGGTTCCGCTGCTGGACGATCACCGTCTTGTGCAGCAGCCGGCCGTTGAGGCGGCCGTCCTCGTCGGTGTCGAGGTTGCGGTCGGCGAGCAGCAGCGGTATCTCCCGCTCCCCGGACGGGAGATGGAGGGCGTCCTCCTCGTCGTCACGGACGAGGTAGGTGCCGTACAGGCCCGTCATCACGTTCCACCGCGTGATGTTCATCGCGTGGTCGTGGTACCACCACTGCACCGCCTGGTGGTCGTTCGGGTATTCGGACAGCTGGGCGTCGCCATGTCCGACGGCGTTGTCGGCCCAGCCGTCGTTGCCGCCGCCGGTCTGGGCTCCGTGCAGGTGGGTCACCGTCCAGGCGGGCAGGGCGGCGACGTCCTTGTTCGGTTCGACGCCCTCGCGGCCGGGTTCGGTGGTGGCGGGCGGGCGGCCGTCGGTGCGCAGCGGCACCTCCACCGAGGTGACCGGGTACTCGCTCTCCTTCGGGATGCGGTTGGTCCAGGCGATGCGGATGCGCTGTCCGCGCCGCACCTCGATGGTCGGGCCGGGCACCTGGCCGTCGTAGCCCCACATCAGGGTCGGCGGCAGCTGCGGGTGCAGGCGGACCCAGGTGGGGCGCAGGGCGATCTCCGTCTCGTGCGTCACGTCGGCGGACGCGGACGCCGGGCGCAGGACGGGCGGGACCGGTAACCGGGCGACGTACGGCGTCAGTTCGCCCGGTTCGGGTGCCTGCTGCCCCGCGATGCCCTTGGTGATCCTCTCGATGATGTCGGTCAAGGTCGAACACCCCCGTGTTCTGTCGTCTGTTCCCCTTGCCTCAGAAGACTCCTGACACCTCGGCCAAGTTCCCCGAATATGCCGTTCTGGCCGAAAAGTTTCGGAAATCGCCGATGCACGTCAGCCGAGGGGCACCGCGGATCCGAGGTCCGGTACGAAGCCGTGGGTGCGGCGGGCGAGGTAGTCGGCCTTGTAGCGGTCGACCTCCCGGTGCCAGTGCAGGACGCCCGCGAGCCAGTTCTTGAGGTCGAGCACGTAGTCCCCCATCGCCTCGCGCGCCCCCGCGGACAGGCCGAAGTCGTCGTACAGGACGGGCAGTTCGTGGCTGATGATGTGCTCGAACTGGTGCATGCGCTGGGTCATCAGGTCGTGGACGATGCCGAGCGCGGCCGGATAGTCGCAGCCGAAGAAGTTCTGCACGACGAGGATCGCGTTGTGCATCTCCCCCTCGTACTCGATCTCCTTCTGGTACGAGACGACGTCGTTCGTCAGGCACCCGTAGTCCATGGCGGCGTTCTCCAGCGCCCGGACGGGGCCGGTGCGGTAGATCTCCGGCGGGATCGCGGGTCCCTGGCCCCTGCGGCACAGGCCGAGGGTGAGGTCGGAGCCGAAGGTGGCACGGCGCATCTCCAGGTAGTCGACCGGGTCGGGGACGCGGTTCTGGAGCTGGTTGGACAGCTCCCACACCCAGCTCTCGGTCATCTTGTCGACGCTGTCGCGCAGGGCGCGCCGCTGGTCTCGGGACATGCCGTCGGTGGTGCGGGCCCAGAGGTCGATCAGGCCGCGTTCCATGCCGTTGACGGGGACGACAGCTGTCGCCTCGCCGTCGACGGGCATGCACGCCGACAGACGGGCAGTGGACAGCCGGGCGGCCGCCAGGTCGCGGCGGGCTCCGAAGACCAGCGGGTAGTAGTCGTCGGCGTAGGTGCCCCAGGCGAGCCAATGGGCGCTGAGGTCGAGAGCCTCCGGTGTGGCGTCCGGGTCGAGCCCGGCCGAGCACAGCGCAAGGTCGTAGGCGGCGAGCTTGTCCTCGTCCCAGACGCCCTCCTCCAGCATGCCCATGCGGTGCATCCACACGGTCAGGCGGGGGCGGCACGCCTCCAGGTGCGGGCTGAGCTCGACCTCGTAGGGCATGTAGAAGTCGGGCAGCAGGGAGGGGCCGACCTTCTCGAAGGGCACGTGCGCGTACGCGCGCAGGCGTTCCCCTGCGGCCGAGGCAAGCACCGCGCCGATGTCGGCGGCGGAGGTGCCGGGACCCGTGAGCTTCTGCCAGGGTGCGGCGGTGGTGACGCCCTTGTTCATGTAGCGGCTGGAGCGCAGGTGCCACTCGTGGCCGCCGGACTGCCAGTCCTGAAGTCCCTTGGTGTAGGCGGCCACCGCGGCGACCTCGTCGGGCCTCAGCCCCTTCTCCAGGGCGACGGCGGGCACTTCGGTGAGCGCGGTGTGCTCGAACTGGTGCAGGCGCGAGGTGAGGATGTCGTTGACGGTCTCGGCGGCCTCCTGGGTGGTGCAGCCGAAGAACGTCTCCAGCACGAGCACGCCGTTGCTGTTCTCGCCCTCGTCCTCGACCTCCCGCTGGTAGGAGAAGAGGTCGTTGCGCAGGTGGACCGCGTCGGAGAACGTCTCCATGAGCACCCTGAGCGGGCGGGTCCCGGCGACGGCGGCGGGCACCTCGGCGGTGGCGTACTCCACGAGCCCCGACGACCAGGGGGCGCCGCCCACCTTGCGGCGCATCTCGATGTACTCGACCGGGTTGGCGATCCGCCCCTCGTTCATGTTGGACAGCTCCCACATGGACTCGTTGAGCAGATGCTCGGTGGCGACGGAGAAGCGCCTGCGCCAGTCGACGGACATCGACGGCACCGTGCGCCTCCAGAGGTCGGCCAGGCCCGCCTCGACCGGATTCTCCGGCTCCGGCACCGGTGTCGTGAGGTCCGGTGGCATGAACAGCGGCAGACGGTCCAGGTGGGCCTTTCCTGCGGCGCGGTCCTGGGTGCGCTTGTACATGTCCAGGAAGTGGTCGTCGAAGAAGAACACCCACACGTACCAGTCGGTGATCAGCGACAGGGCCGGGCCGTCGCAGTCGGGGTGGGTGTAGGCGCACAGGAGCCCGTAGTCATGGGCCTCCAGGTCGGCCTGCTCCCAGACCCCGGAGCCCTCCAGCATGCCCATCTCGCGCGCCCACTGCGTCGAGTGGGCACGGGCCTCGTCGACATGCGGGTTGAGCCGCGCGGGATACGGCATGTAGAAGTGCGGGAGTTCGAACGGCTGCGTCATGGCCGGGCCCTACCCGGCTCCCGGGAGGGCCATCCACCCCCAGGGACATGATCACACCATCGCGTGAACCGGCGGAGAAACGGTGAACTTGCGCGGATTTTCCTGACGTTGGCCTGTGGCATCGGCGACCGGCAGCCCCAGGGAGACAGCCTGCCCCGTCCGCACTCTTGCCGCCCCCGCGCGCGGGGGCCACGGTAGGCGCATGACCTCCTTTGTCCTGCCCCATGAGGTGCACGGCGACGGCGCCCACAAGGTGTTCGCCGTGCACGGCTGGTTCGCCGACCGCTCGGCCTACGCGGCCGTCCTGCCGGATCTCGACCGCACCGCCTTCACGTACGCACTGGTCGATCTGCGCGGCTACGGCGGCGCCCGCGACGCCGTGGGCTCCTGTACGACGACCGAGGCGGCCGTGGACCTGGTGGAGCTGGCGGACCGGCTGGGCTGGGAACGGTTCTCGGTGATCGGGCACTCCATGGGCGGCGCGGTGGCGCAGCGGCTGATGGCGGTCGCCCCGCACCGGCTGCGCCGGATCGTCGGCGTCTCCCCCGTGCCCGCATCGGGGCTGCCGCTGCCCGGCGAGCAGGGCGTGCTGTTCGCGGACGCGGCGCACCGGCCGGAGAACCGGCGCGCGATCATCGACTTCACCACCGGGAGCCGCCGCCCCGCCGCCTGGCTCGACCGGATGGTGGAGCGCTCGCTGGAGTGCAGTGACGCGAAGGCGTTCCGGGCCTGGCTGGATTCGTGGGCGGGCGAGGACTTCCGCGTCGACGTCGAGGGCTGCGAGGTGCCGGCGCTGGCGGTGGCCGGTGAACTCGATCCGGCCCTCTCCCCGGCGCTGATGCGGGAGACCTGGATGTCCTGGTACCCGCGCGCCGAACTCGTGCCGCTGGCCTGCGCCGGCCACTACGCCATGGACGAGACCCCGCTGGAGCTGATCCGCACGGTGGAGGACTTCCTGCGGGCGGACGAGGGCGAGCCGGCGTGACCGTACGCGAGGCTCCGCCGGTGCCCGACGTCTTCGACCCGCGCCGGTACGCCGCCGGGGTGCCGTACGCCGACTACCGCATCCTGCGCGACCACCACCCGGTGGCCTGGCAGGACGAGCCGGAGGTGCTGGGCTGGCCGGCCGGGCCCGGCTTCTGGGCGGTGACCCGGCACGCCGACGTGGTCCGGGTGCTCAAGGACGCGGCGACCTACTCCTCGTACATCGGCGCGACCCAGATCCGCGACCCCGACCCGGACGACCTGCCGTTCATCCGGCGCATGATGCTCAATCAGGATCCGCCGCAGCACGGGCGGCTGCGGCGGACGGTGAGCCGTGCGTTCACTCCGGGGCGCATCGACCGGTTCGCGGCACTCGCCCGCGAGCGTGCCCGCACCCTGCTCGACCGGGCACGGGAGGAGGCTCGCTCGGGCGACGGCACGGTCGACGTGGTCGCGGGCGTCACCGACGAGTACGCCCTGCTCAACCTGGCGGATCTGCTGGGGGTTCCGGAGAGCGACCGGCGGCTGCTGCTGCACTGGACGCAGCGGGTCATCGGCTACCAGGATCCGGACGAGGCCGGCGCCCCCGTGCTGGACGCGGCGGGCAACCCGGTCAACCCGCGTTCGCCGGCGATGCTGCGGGACATGTTCGCCTACGCCGGACAGTTGGCCGTGTACAAACGACGGTATCCGGCCGACGACATCATGACGACACTCGCCCACGACGCCGAACTCGCCGAAGCCGAGCTGGAGATGTTCTTCTTCCTCCTCACCGTCGCCGGCAACGACACCGTGCGCAGCGCGGCACCCGGCGGACTGCTGGCCCTGGCGGAGCACCCGGAGGCGTACGAGCTGCTGCACGCCGGAAAGGTCGGTATGCCGTCCGCGGTGGACGAGTTGCTGCGCTGGCATCCGCCCGTGCTCACCTTCCGCCGGACCGCCGCGCGGGACACCGAGCTGGCGGGCCGCCGGATCCGGGCGGGCGACAAGGTCGTGGTGTTCCACGCCTCCGCGAACCGGGACGAGCGGGTCTTCGCCGAGCCCGGCCGGCTGGACCTCGCCCGCACACCCAACCCGCACGTGTCCTTCGGGGACGGCCCGCATGTGTGCCTGGGTGCCCACTTCGCCCGGCTGCAACTGGGGCTGCTCTACGAGGAGGTACTGCGCGCGCTGCCCGGGCCGCCGCGCCCCGCTGGGCCGGCCGGGCGGCTCGTGTCCAACTTCATCAACGGCCTCAAATCACTGCCGCTGAGCGTCGTTTGAGGCGTTCACCTGGATGAGCGCGTGCGTGCCGCCCGTGCGCCAGCGCTGTCCCTCGGCCGCGACCAGCGCGGCCTCCGTGGCCGCGGTCAGGCCGGTGATCACGTCGGACTTGAGGGTGCGCAGGGCGGCGACCGGGCCGGGGAAGTAGGCGGTGACCTGCTGGAAGGAGGTGGTGGGCGGCCACCACCGGTCGCCCACCAGACGGCGGTAGTTGAGGTCGCCCTTGACGATGGTCAGCGTGGCCGAGGCGAACTCGGCGCGCAGGTCGTCCGGCAGGTCGGCGTACGGCAGCGGGGCGCAGGAGAAGGGGTGGGCGCGCACCCTGAGCCGGCCGTCGGCCATGGCCGACCAGAGCACCCGCCCGTACCCGGCGGCCGCGCCCGGTGCCGCGGCGAGGCGCTGCAGTGCGTCGACCACATCGGCGGTCGTGGCGTCGGAGACGTAGTACGGGTACGGCTTGACGTGCAGGACCGCGCGCTCGATCCGCCCCTCGGTGAGGAGATGGGCGATCAGGAGCAGGTCGGGGACGAGTTCGCGGCCCGCGTTGTCCGCGACCAGGACCAGGGTGCCGGCGCCGGAGACCGGCAGCAGCGACCACAGGGTCTCGCTGTCGTCGGCGACCAGGGCGGGGGCCGGTTCCCCGGCCTCGGCGCCCGCGGCGGACAGGCGGAAGCCCAGGTCGGCGCGGTTGCCCCAGAGCGAGCCGTGCAGCAGGGCGCGGGCCCGCTCCTGCTCCGGCCGGTCCTGGAGGGCGCCCCGCGAGTGAGCCGCAGGGGTGCGCCGGTGTCGAGAGTCCGAGCGCGCGGAGGCCCGAAGGGCTGAGCACGGTCGGGCGCTCGACACCGGCTGAAGCGCCCCGGAGGCGAAGGAGCCATTGAAATCGAGAGCGGCCAGTTCCTCGTCGGTCTCCGGAGCGTCGAGTTCGGCCCGCTTGAAGGGGCGGAACGGGTCGATGCCCTGCCAGGCTCCCGGGCCGGTCCAGCCGACCGCGTCGAGCAGCCGGCGGTAGAACCAGCTCTCGGACCACAGCCACGGCACGTCGAACCAGGACCGTCCGACCTGGTCGTCCAGGCCCCAGGCGCGCCAGCGGTCGCGGTCGGCCGCGTCCTCGGGCAGTGGCTCGATCACGCCTTCGGTGCAGCTCTTCAGCAGCTCGTCCAGCGCGCGGTGCTGCCCGGGGCCGTACGGGAAGGCCTCCCGCACCTGCCGGATGATCGCGGGGTGCCGCTCGGCCAGCACGCTGTGCGGGAACGAGCCGGGTTCGTTGCCGAGGATCACGGGCGCCGTCGGGGTGTCGGGCATGTCCGTCACCGTATCGCGCGGGTCAGCCGGTTCTGATCTCCCGCTCCAGCTGCGTGGCGAGGGTCAGATAGCGCGGGCGGCGGTGCACCGGCACCAGGCCCCGGACCATGAGGTGCCACATCTCGGCCACCCTGCGGGGCAGCCGTCCGACCGGTTCGAGGGAGCGGCCGGCGACCCTCGTTCCGACGAAGAAGCAGACCAGGGAGTGCGCGACGGCACCGACGTCGATCTCGGAGTTGACGTCGGCCTCCTTGACGGCGCCGCTGAACTTCCGGGTGGAGAACTCCAGCCACTCGGTGAAGGGATGCCTGAGCGGGGCCCGTACGGCGACGTCCGCGGTGGCGAGACGCAGTCCCGCGCGCGGCACCGGGTCCTCCACGGCGAGCCGGGCGATGGCGAACGTGATGCGCATCAGGGACTCCAGCGAGGAGTAGCCGCGGCCCTCGATGTCGTCCACGACCTGCTGCGCGGCTCTGGCCTGGAGTTCCAGGATGGCGTGGGCCAGGTCCTCCTTGGCGGCGAAGTGGAAGTACAACGCCCCTTTGGTGACCTGCGCATGGCCGACGATGTCACTCAGACTGGTGGATTCATAGCCCTGCCGGTCGAACAGATCGGCAGCAGCGGTGATGATCGTCGCCCGGGTCTGCTCAGCGCGCAACTGCCTCGCCATCGACCGACCCCTCTCTTGCGCTTCCAACGAACGGGACACGCGGTTTGTTTTGACCCCACGCATACGATAACTCACCGAGCGGCAAAGGGAGTCGGGTGGTCGGGATCAGTTTTACACTCCGCGCCACGTGAGCGCCCGCCCTCGCCGCCGATCTTCACGTTTCGCAAACGGATGCCGCCGTACAGCACTCCTCACAAGAACATTGAGCGTTTCCGGAAGCCAACGGCCGGCGGTGTTCCGGGCGTGAAGTGTCGCGAAGGGCGGGTGCGTACCGCATCCGGACGCCCCCTCAGGGGCTTCCACCAAAACCGCCCGACCGGTCTGAGATGTGCGCTGCCTCGGCCCGAGGACGCCTGGACGGCCGAGCAGGCGGACGGCCTGGGGCTGAACAGAGCGGACGTGTGCCCCGTACTGGACACAGCAGCCCCCGTTCCCGCGCCCGCCGAGGAGACGTCCCGGATGACTCGGATGACCGCACGCCTGAGCGTCACGGCAGCCGCTGCGGCGGCACCGCTCCTGCTTCTGCCGTGGGCGGCGGGGTCCGCCCAGGCCCACGGCGCCCCCGTGGATCCGGTCAGCCGGGTGTACGCCTGCTCCCCCGAGGGCGGCAGCGCGAACCGGTCATCGGCCTGCCGGGCGGCGGTCGCCGCGAACGGCACGCCCTTCACGGCGTGGGACAACCTGCGGGTGGCAGGGGTGGGCGGCAGGGACCGGCAGGCGATTCCGGACGGCAGGCTGTGCAGCGGGAACCTGCCTGCCTACCGCGGGCTCGATCTGGCCCGGCGCGACTGGCCGGCGACCCGGCTGACCCCGGGCGGCCGGCTGACGATGTCGTACGCCTCGACGATCGCCCACACCGGCACGTTCAAGCTGTACCTCACCAGGCCGGGCTACGACCCGGGGAAGCCGCTGAAGTGGTCCGACCTGCCCACGCGCCCCTTCGCCGAGGCCACGGACCCGCCCCTGACGAACGGGGCGTACCACATCCGGGCGACGCTGCCGAAGGACCGGACGGGCCGTCAGATGCTCTACACGATCTGGCAGAACACCAGCACGACGGACACCTACTACTCGTGTTCCGACGTGGTGTTCCCGGAGGCGGGGCAGGCGCGGGCCACGGAGACGACCGCGGCCGCACAGGCGCCGACGAGCCCGCGGCCCGCGCGCACACCAACGGCGCAGCCATCTACGGGAACGCCGAATCCCGCGAAGAAGAAGGGGATTTCGGCCGGAGAGACGAGCACTTCGGCAGACGGCACGGGTGACAGCACGCCAGTGGCCGAGGCCACCCACGCGGACGCGGGCCCCTCGGCTCCCCTGCTGGCGGGCGGCGCCGCCGCGGTGCTGGTGCTCACCGGGGGCGCCGCCCTGGTCCTACGTCTGCGTCGACGTTGAACGCCCTCTCAGTGAAGGTCAGTTGACGTAGACCCGGGCGCCGGCGTCGGTGACGGGGGCGTACTTGGCGGTGAAGTAGCCGCTGGAGAAGCAGAGCGAGGAGCCCGAGCTCTTGCTGAACTGCTGGTTGGTGAAGGCGATGCTGCTGTCGCTGTTGTCGGCCTTACCCGTCAGGCTCGGCGCCTGGTAGACACAGGTGATGGTGCCCAGCAGGGTGCGCAGCTTCACCGTGGTCTGGATGGTGGAGCCGCTGGCCGGCGAGACGGTGAGGGTGCCGTCGGAGGCGACGGTCGCGGTGTAGGGCAGGTTGTCGACCGTGATGCTGCTGACGCCGAGCACACCGGTGACGTTGCTGGTGCAGCTGCTGCTGTCGAAGGTGTGCCCGGTGACGGACTCGGTGGCCGTACCGGGGGCGGTCGGGTTGCCGGTGACCTTGGCGGTGAACTGCGACGACGTGCAGGTGACCCCGCTGGTGCCGGTCGCGCTGGAGTAGAGCGTGGCGGACGTGCCGCCCGCCAGCGGGGCGGTCAGGGTGTCACCGACGGCGGCCGCGGTGCCGCCGGCGCTGCCCGTGGTCAGGACGGCGCTTCCGTCCGCGGAGGCGGGGACGGCTGCGGTGACGGTGAGCGCGGTGACGGTTCCGGCGAGGGCGAGGAGGGATCGCGTACGCATGCGGGTGCCTCTTTCTGAGGTGGGGGGCAAGGGGGAGGTGAGGTGGGGGTGTTGGAGCGGCCGGGCGGCGACGTGGGGGGAGCGGAAGGGGGGGCGGGGGTGGCGATGTGGGGGTTGTGATGCGCGGGTGGTGGTGCGCCGGGGGCGCCGCCGTCGTCGGTCCGTGACGCCTTCTCCGAACGTGACGGACCGGCGACGGCGGAGGGCCGGGCACCGGTCGAAGGCCCCGGGGGAAGGCCTCCGACCGGACCGGGCAGGGGGCGGCCCGGCACAAGCCGAGGGGGAAGCCGACCGTGCCGGTGCCGCGGTGATGCAGAGCGGTTGCTGAAAGGAAGGCCGGGAACGCGGCCGGTGCCGCTCGACGGATCCGGCGCCACGGATCCGGGGGAAACCAGGGAGAGTTGTAGACCCGCTCAACCATCAACGTCAAGGCGCGGCAAGGGAGTTGCTGATGGAGGGGTCTCGCCTGACAGCGCTTCCCGAGTGGACGCGGCGACGTGGGCGCACATCCAACACCCTTTTTTCACAACTGCCTTGACCCCAAAAAGTAACCGGCGGTAACTTCCTCGAAAGGCTACTGCCGCGTAACGAGAAAGCCCTTGCATCCGCCGGGAGTGCGAGGAGGCGTGCGCGACTGTCGCTGTCCGCGCCAGGACAACGTGCCACTGAAACCCAACCCGCATTGATCTATGCCCATGGGAGCAGACATGGCCTCGTCCCCGGACTTCTCGTCCGCCCACAACACCCCCGCGAACCCGGAAAGCGGTTCCCCGTCCGAAGCCTCGGCAGAGTCCGGCGCCGCCGTCGACGGCGACAGACGAGGCCGGGTCCGGCTGCGCAGGGCCGCGGTGATGGCGGTGCCCGCCGCCGCGGTCGCCGCGGGCCTCGCGATCCTCACCGCTCAGGGTGCCCTCGGCGTGCAGTTCGCGATCTCGGGCATGCCGTTCACTGTCACGGCGACGGAACTCAGCGGCACCGGGTTCGAGCAGTTCGGCGGCCTCGACACCATGGCGGACGGCAGTCCCAACGCCGGGGACACCGGCGGCCAGGTACTGGTCGTCACCTCCGCGATCAAGAACGCCACGCTCACCAAGCTGTGCCAGAGCGTCGACCTCGGCGGCACCAACCTGAAGATCAGCGCGGGCGGCGGCGAGCACAAGGTGACCGCGAGCGACCTCACCACCGACTCGACCGAGCTGTCCGGTAACGCGGCATTCAACAACATCGAGATCGGCAACGACGCCAGCACACTGAACAAGGCGAACGCGAAGGGCCCGATCGGCGTGTTCAGCCAGCAGGCCGACACCGTGTACATCGGCGACCTGCGGCAGACCAACTACGCGACCACCGCCGGTGTGTTCAAGCTGCCCGGACTCAAGCTGAGCTTCAGCGACAAGGCTTGCTGATCCGATGCCGGAGCGTCCACGTCAGGGACTGAGGCCCGCCTTCCGCAGGTGGCGGGCCCGCCGGCCGTTCTGGGGCGGGCTGCTGCTGACCCTCGGCGGCGGCGAGATCCTGCTCACCGAGAAGGCCTCGCTGAAGGTCGTGATGCACATCGGCATGCAGGGCCTGGCCGGCTATCTGCTGCCGACCCTCATGGTGCTGCTCGGGCTGCTGACCCTCTTCAACCCCGGCCAGCGTCTCTTCTACTCCCTCACCGGCATCCTGGTCACCCTGGGCACCTGGATCACCTCGAACCTGGGTGGCTTCTTCATCGGCCTCCTCCTCGGCGCCACCGGCTGCTGCCTGACCTTCGGCTGGCTCCCCGACCAGGGGCCCCGCGTCAGCCGCCGTCGACGGCGCAAGGAGGCGCGGGCTGCGGCGCAGCGCATGCAGGAAGGGGCGGGGGAACCGGCCTGAGCGACCGGCACGTCAACCCTGCCCCACCCTTCCCTCGAACGGGTGACTTGGGAACTTCTTTGCCTTTGTGGCGAGTTCATCGGGCAGACGGACGGCAGTGGAACGCCGTGCGGATGGATCCGATGGACTGAGGAGCTACGGCGTCATGGTGTTCAAGAAACTGCTGGGGGCGATCGGGGTCGGTGGCCCCTCCGTGGACACGGTGCTGGACGGCGGTGCGGTGGTGCCCGGCGGGCCGCTGTCGGGCCGGGTCCTGCTCCGCGGCGGCGGGACGGCCGTGGAGGTCGAGCACATCGGCCTGGAGCTGATCGCACGCGTGGAGGCGGAGCACGAGGAGGGCGAGAGCGAGGGCGCCGTCGTCTTCGAGCGGTTCACCGTCGGCGGCGGCTTCCGGCTCGGCGAGGGGGAGGAGCGCGAGCTGCCCTTCAGCGTGCCGGTGCCCTGGGAGACCCCGGTCACCGAGTTGTACGGCCAGCCGCTCGGCATCGTCCTGGGCGTGCGCACGGAGGTCGCGGTGGCGGGCGCCCGGGACAAGGGCGACCTCGACCCGCTCGCCGTCAGACCGCTGCCCGTACAGGAAGCGGTCCTGGACTCCCTCGGCCAACTGGGCTTCGGTTTCCGCTCCGTCGACCTCGAGTACGGCCGCATCGGCGGTACGGGCCAGCAGTTGCCGTTCTACCAGGAGATCGAGCTGACCCCGGCCCCGCAGTACGCGCACGCGGTGCACGAGATCGAGCTGACCTTCCTCGTCTCCCCCACGGGCGCCGAGGTCGTCCTGGAGGCGGACAAGCGCGGCGGCCTGTTCTCCGCCGGGCACGACGCGCTGACCCGGTTCGTCGTGCGGCACGAGGACGCCGCCGTCCTCGACTGGAACAGAGAGGTGGACGGCTGGATCCGCCGACTCGTCGAGCACCGCGAGGCCTATGGCACCCGCGCGGCGTACGGGCACGGCGAGCCCCACCCCGTCCACGACTCCGGTCACCACCACTCCGGCCCGGGCCTGGGCACGGCCGTGGCCGCCGGGGCGGCGGGCCTCGCCGTCGGTGTGGTCGGCGGGATGGTGGCCGCGGAAGTCGTGGACGAGATCGGGGACTTCTTCGAAGGGGACGACGAGGAGGACTAGGCTTCCGACGCGGTGCGGACCTCGGTGGGCTCCACGACCGAGGCGGTGGCGGCACCGGTGACGGTGCCGGTCGCGGCGCCCTGTCCGGCTGCGGCCGGTGTGCCGTTCTCGGTCTTCATCGCCTTCGCCTCGCTCTTGAGGATGCGCATGGACTTGCCCAGCGCCCGGGCGGTGTCCGGCAGCTTCTTGGAGCCGAACAGCACGAGGAACACGACCGCGACGATCAGCAGGTGCCAGGGCTCGAGTCCGTTGCGGAGCATGACCGCCCCTCCTCTTTCTCAGGTTCTCCCTCAAGGATGATTGCTACATTGCGCAACTGTACAACCCGGGGTGAGACACCGTGCGCGAACGTGGCCTACGTCCTGCGCCGGTCGTGGCGCGACTTCGCCACGGTGAGGGCGAGGGCGTAGAGGCCGAGGACGGCGATGAGCAGCAGGTGATAGCCGGGGGGCAGGGCCGTCATACCGAGGGCCGCGCCCAGCGGGCTGGGCGGCAGGAGCACGCCGACGGCGGCGAGCGCGGTTGCGGCCAGGCCGACCGGTCCGGGGCGGCTGCCCTCGGCGATGCGCCGGCCGGTGCGCAGGAGCAGCATCACCAGGGCCTGGGTGAGCAGGTTCTCGGTGAACCAGGCCGAGTGGAACACGGCTTCGTCGTCCACGGCGTCGGGGCCGTGCAGGGCCAGCGCGAGCACGCCGAAGGTGGCGAGGTCCGCGACCGCGTTGAGCACGCCGAAGGCGGTGATGAAGCGCAGGAAGGCGGGCGGGCGCAGCATGGTCGGCGGGCGCAGGACCCGCGCGTCGGGGCGGTCGTGGGCGAGCGCGAGCTGGGAGGCGTCGAAGCACAGGTTCTGCGCGAGGACCTGGGCCGGGAGCATCGGCAGGAACGGCAGCAGCAGTCCGGCGGCGAGCATGGCGATGACGTTGCCGAGGTTGGAGGAGAGTGTGACCCGCAGATAGGAGGCGATGTTGGCGCTGCTGTGCCGGCCGGCGGTGACGGCGTGTCCGATCGCGGTGAGGTCCTTGTCGGCGAGTACGACGTCGGCGCTCTCCCGGGCCACGTCCACGGCACCGCGCGGGGACAGGCCGACGTCGGCGGCGAGCAGTGCGGGCACGTCGTTGACGCCGTCGCCGAGGAAGCCGACGGTGTGCCCGGCCGCGCGCAGTTCGGCGACGATGCGCGCCTTGTCCTCGGGGGTGCAGCGGGCGACGACCGAGGGCCCGGGCCCTGTCGTGCCGGTGCCGTCCGCGGCGGACCGCACCTGGTCCGGCTCCAGTCCCAGGTCGCGGCAGACGCGGGCCGCCGTGTCGGGGTGGTCGCCGGTGAGCACGTGGATCGTGATGCCGAGGTCGGTGAGGGTGCGCAGGGCCTCGGCGGCGCCGGGGGCGAGGGCGTCGCGGAAGGTGACCAGGCCGCGGAAGGTGAGGCCGCGTTCGTCGGCGGGGGTGTAGGGCCTGGTCCGGGCGGGGAGTTCGGCGGTGGCGACGGCGAGGACGCGCAGCCCGGCGTCCGCCTCGCGCGCGGCGAGGGCGAGCAGCCGCCGGCGTTCGGCGTCCGGCAGGTCGCAGCGGTCCAGGACGGCCTCGGCGGCGCCCCTGGTCACCAGGACATGGCGGCCGAGGGCACCGGCGACGACGGCGGTCGCGGTGCGCCGGGCCGGGTCGAAGGGCAGGGCGGCGAGGCCGTCGTACTCCTCGCCCACGGGTCCGGCGGTGGTGAGCAGGGCCTCGTCGAGGGCGTCCGGGGCGGGCAGTTCGGCGAGTTGCAGGGTCCACCAGGCCCCGACGGCCGCCCAGCGCAGCACGTCCGGGTCGTCCCGGCCGTCGGGTCCGAGCGCGCGGGCGACGACGGGCCGGTCCTGGGTGAGGGTGCCGGTCTTGTCCAGGCACAGCACGTCGACGGCGCCGAGGTCGTGCAGTGCGGGCAGGCGTCGTACGACGACCCGGTGGGTGCGGGCGAGCAGGGCGGCGCCCCGGGCGAGGCAGGTGGTGACGATCACCGGGAGCATCTCGGGGGTGAGCCCGACGGCCACCGCGACGGCGAACGGCAGGGTTTCCAGGCCCCGGCCGCGCAGGGCCGCGCCGGCCATGAGGACCAGCGGAGGGGTGAGCAGCATGAACCGGACCAGGACCCAGGAGATCCCGTGCACGGACCGGTCGAAGGCGCTGGTGGAACCGCGGCGGACCGGGGACCCCTGGGCCGCGGCGAACCGGGTGCGCGGCCCGGTCTCCACGACGACTGCGGTGGCGCTGCCCGCGACGACGTCGCTGCCCTGGAAGCACAGATGTGACTCCGTGCGCGGATCGGGCACGTCGGCCGCGGTCTTGGCGACGGGCGCGGACTCGCCGGTGAGGGCGGATTCCCGCACGGTCAGGCCGCGGGCGCGCAGCAGGCGTACGTCCGCCGGGACGAGGTCGCCGGGTCCGAGTCGTACGACGTCGCCGGGCACCAGGTCGGCGAGCGGGACCTCGCGGGCGGACGGTTCGGCTCCGTCGGCGGGGCGGCGGAGCACGGTGGCGGTGCCGGCGACCAGTTCGCGCAGGGCGGCCAGGGAGCGGTCGGCGCGGCGTTCGCCGGCCGCGCGCAGCACGCAGCTGACCGCGACCAGGGCGAGGATCACGGCGGCGGTGCCCCAGGAGGCGACGAACGCCGAGACCAGGCCGAGGGTGAGCAGGACGCCGGTGAAGGGGTCGCGCAGGCCGTCGGCGTACCGCCGGTGCCAGGAGGGGGTTCGGGTGTGGGGCGGGGTGTTCTCGCCGACGGCGGCGAGCCGGGCGCCGGCCTCCTCGTCGGTGAGTCCGCGCGGACCGGTCTCCAGGCGCCGCAGCAGGGCGAGTGGGGTGTCCGTCACGGGCTCAGAGGCCGTGGAGGCGGCGGGCCGGGACAGGTGCGGGCGCCTCCCGCTCGGCGAGGCGGCCGACGAGGAGGCGTACGACGTCGACGACGGCGGCCTGCTCCTCGGCGTCCACGAAGTGCACCTGGCGGCGGCCCTCGCGGCGGGAGCGGACGAGACCGGCGAGCTTGAGCTTGGTCAGGTGCTGGCTGACGGCCGGGAGCGCGCCGCCGACCCGTTCGGCGAGCCCGGTGACGTCGCTCTCGCCGTGGGCCAGCGCCCAGACGATGTGCAGCCGGGCGGGCGAGGCGAGCAGTCCGAAGGCCGCGGCGGCCTCCGTGAGCACCTCGGCCGAGGGGTCCTGCCGGCCCGTGCCGGGCGCTGTCGCCACGTCGTCGTCCTCCTGCCGCTTCGTCGCTGCGTTCCGTCTGTGCTGTGTTCCGCCTGTGTCCGGGGAGTCAGTCTAGGTTGCCGGAACTTATCGGCAGACCCATGAGTTTCTACGTTGCTGTAGAAGTTTCTGGAGAGGTTGCTGCAGGCGTTTCGACGTCGTGGCGATCGACCGTGGACACGAGGAGTTCGCATGGCCCTGTGGGACCGCATCAAGGAGTCGGCGTCGCAGATGCAGACCCAGTTGGTGGCGAAGAAGAACGACCTGAAGAGCGGTGCCTTCCGCGATGCGAGCATGGCGATGTGCGCACTCGTGGCCGCCGCCGACGGCACGATCGACCCGTCGGAGCGGCAGCGGGTGGCCCAGCTCATCGCGACGAACGAGGTGCTGCAGAACTTCCCGGCCGACGACCTGAGGCGCCGCTTCGAGGAGAATCTGAACAAGCTGACCACCGACTTCGACTTCGGCAAGGTGAGCGTGCTCCAGGAGATCGCCAAGGCGAAGAAGAAGCCCGCCGAGGCGCGGGCCGTGGTGCAGATCGGCATCGTCATCGGCGGCGCGGACGGCGACTTCGACAAGACCGAGCAGGCGGTGGTGCGTGAGGCGTGTTACACGCTGGACCTGCCGCCGCACGAGTTCGACCTCTGATCCGTCGCCAACCGCGAGGATGGGGGCATGCTCGACGACCTCGACCGTGCCCTCATCCACGCCCTGCACCTGGACGGCCGGGCGCCGTTCAGCAGGATCGCCGCGGTGCTAGGAGTCTCGGCGCAGACGATCGCCCGGCGCTACGGGCGGTTGCGCACCGAGGCCGGGCTGCGGGTGGTGGGCCTGGCCGACCCGCACCGGGCGGGCCGCACCCAGTGGCTGGTGCGGCTCACGGCCGCGGCACGGTCCGCGCAGGACATCGCCGCGGCGCTGGTCCGGCGGCCGGACACGTCGTGGGTGAAGCTGACCTCGGGCGGGACGGAGATCACCGCAGTGATCCACGCACCGGCCGAGGACGCCTCCCCCGACTCCCTTCTCCTGCGGGACATTCCGCGCACCGGTGGGATCACCGCCGTGTCCGCACACTGCCTGCTCCACACCTACCTGGGCGGACCGACGAACTGGCGGCGCAGCGCCCAGGCCCTGGACGAGGAGCAGCGGGAGGCGCTGGCGTACCGGGGTGGCATGGAGGAGGTGCGTCAACCCGGCCCGGGCGACGCCGAGTTGATGGCCGCACTGGAGAAGGACGGGCGGCTCGGGCAGGGCGAGCTGGCACGGGCGACCGGCTGGTCGCCCGCGACCGTGGCCCGGCGACTGGCCGAACTACGGGCGGCGGGCGCGCTGTTCTTCGACGTGGAGGTCGACGCCGGGCTGTTCGGTGTGCGCACCCGGGCGCTGCTGTGGCTCTCGGTGCAGCCTGCGGACCTGGAGGAGGTCGGGCTGGCCCTGGCCGGCCATGACGAGCTGGCCTTCGTGGCGGCGACCACCGGCCCCTCGAACCTGGTCGCCCAGGCGCTGTGCCGCGACCCGGCCGACCTGCACCGCTACCTCACCCGTCGGCTCGGCGCGCTGCGGGCGGTCCGCTCCCTGGAGACGAGCCCGGTGCTGCGCACCCTGAAGGCGGCGAGCCCGTCCCTCACGGACCTGGCACGGGTACGCCGCCCGTCGAGGTGAGGCGTGCGTGGGCGCGGCGCCGAGGGGAAGCCGGCATTCCAGGCATGGTCGGCATGTGGGGGACGCGCCTCATGATCTCGCCGTGAACGGCTGGCCGGATAAGCAAGGCGTCCGACGCAGACGCCGGATCCGAAAGAGAGGCCCTAACCCCGGTCCTCGACGCCCACCCGGCCGCTTGCCACCGCGCACACCCCCACGAGCGCCATCGCCACCCAGCACGCGGTCTGGGCCGCCCGCAGGGCCGCGGTCGGGTTCCCGGATCCCGCACCGGCCAGGTACACGCTGCCGAGGAGCGCGACGCCCAGGGTGGCGCCGAGTTGCTGGACCGCGTTGAGCAGTCCGGCCGCCGAGCCGATCTCCTGAGGGCGCAGCGGGTGCAGGGCGAGGGTGAAGAAGGCGGGGGTGAACAGGCCGGCGCCGACGCCGATGAGGTCGAGGGCTGGCAGCAACACAGCCGGGTAGTGGCCGGGGGTGGCCGTGCGGTAGGCCGCGACGGCGGCGAGCAGGCCGGCCAGGAGCACGCCGAGCCCGTACGGCATCACCCGGCGCCCGTACCGTCGTACCAGACGGGCACCTGCCAGCCAGGACGCGATCGCGAGGCCGGCGGACCACGGGACGAGGCTCAGGCCGGACTCCAGCACGCCGGTGTGCGCGCCGAGTTGGAGCTGGAGCACGACCACCGTGGTCATGCCGGTCGTCACCGCGAAGAAGGAGGTCGAGGTCACGAGGGCGGCCGGGAATCCCCGGTGGGTGAACAGGCTCGGCTCCAGCAGGGGCCGGGCCGAGCGGCGCTGGTGCCGGGCGAACAGGGCGAGGACGAGGAGGCCTGTGAGCAGCAACGCCCAGCGGTGTGCGGGCAGTCGGGTGAGGTCCGCACCGATGGCGGGATACACGAGGAGTCCGGTGCCGAGCGCCGCCAGCGCGGTGCCCGGCCAGTCGAGGGCCGGCCGGAGCGGCGCGCGGTCCTCCGGGAGCAGCGGGGCGAGGGCGAGGACCACGGCGGAGACGGGCACGTTCACCAGGAACGCGGCCCGCCAGGAGGAGCCGAACAGGTCGGCGTGGGTGAGCACACCGCCGAGGACCGGCCCGCAGACGGCGGCCAGGCCCATGACGGGACCGATGCTGCCCAGTGCCCTGGCCGTCTCCTCCCCCGAGAACATGGCCTTGATCAGCCCGATGGTCTGCGGGATGACCAGGGCGGCCGCCGCGCCCTGCACCGCCCGGAAGCCGATCAGGAGGCCCGCCGTCGGTGCCAGGGCGCAGGCGGTCGAGGCCGCGGTGAAGGCCACGACCCCGAGGACGAACAGCCGGCGCCGGCCCGCGAGGTCGCCGAGCCGCCCGCCGGTGAGGAGCAGCACGGCGAACGGCAGGGTGTACGCGGTGCCGAACCACTGCACGTCGGAGACCGAGCCGCCCAGGTCGGCGTGGACGGCGGGTGCGGCGACCTGGACGACGGTCGCGTCCAGCAGGTTCATCGCCTCGCCCAGCAGCAGGGCGACCAGGGCGGGCCAGCGCCATCGGTAGGCCTCGGCCGGCAGCACGCGTTCCGTGGTCATGGGAGTCCTCTCGCACTCGGCACACAGCAGTCACGGGTCAGCGTGCGAGCGCGAGGGAGGTGGGCTCCAACCAGACGGGGAAAGGTGCGGATTTCTTCCGTCGCACCCGGTGGCCGTGCAGAAAACTCACGCGCCGCCGGGTGCGAGCCGCTCGATCGGTCAGTCGAGACCGGCGGACTTCAGCCAGGCCTTGGCGACGTCCAGCGGGTCCTTGTTCTGCGACTGCACCTGGGTGCCCAGGTCCAGCAGGGTCGCCGTGTCCAGCTTGGCGGAGACGGCGTTGAGCGCGTCGACGCCCTTCTGGGGCAGGGCGCTCTTGTACACGAGCGGCTGGACGTTCGCGAAGCCGAAGAGGTTCTTCGGGTCCTGGAGGACGACGAACTTCTCCGTGGAGATGGTGGTGTCCGTGGTGAAGATGTCCGCGACCTGCACCGTGTTCTTCTTCAGCGCCGTCTGGGTGAGCGGGCCGCCCGCGTCCAGCGCCTTGAAGGACTTGAACTCGAGGCCGTACACGTCCTTCAGGCCGACCAGGCCCTGCTGGCGGGTCTGGAACTCCGGCGAGGCGCCGATGGCCAGGTCCTTTGCGACGTCCTTCAGGTCGGCGATGGACGACTTCTCGGTGAGGTGGTACTTGCTCGCGGTGGCCGCGTTGACCGTGACCGAGTCCTTGTCCTGCGCGGCCGCGGGCTCCAGCAGGGTCAGCTTGGAGTCCAGCTTGGCCTCGATGGCCGACGTGGTCGCCTCGACGGTCTTCGGCGCGGCCTTCGGGTCGAGGTAGGCCAGCAAAGAACCGTTGTACTCGGGCAGGACGGAGATGGCGCCGTTCTTGAGCAGACCGTAGGTGGTCTCGCGGCTGCCGATGTTCGGCTTGTACGTGACCTTGAGTCCCTTGGCCTTGAGGGCCTCGCCGTAGATGTCCGCGAGCAGGGTGCTCTCGGCGAAGTTGTTGGAGCCGACGACAACGCTGTCGCCGCTCGCCTTGCCGCCCGAACCCGACAGGGGATCGTCGCCCTTGCCGTCGGAGGAACCACAGCCCGTCAGCAGAGCCGTCGCCGCCGTGAGGGCGACCACCGCCGCGCCTCGGTTCCTCCGGATGGACCTGCTGATGCGCTTGGTGGAAGTCACCCACTGATCCAATCCAGCCAGTTCTCGGTCAGTCAAGTGCCCCCAGGTCACCGATTGGCCTCGATGCGCGGTCAGTTATACGCAGAGAGCGCTCACCTTGTAACTCATTCTTGATAAAAGCCGAGCTGATTGACCCTTCAAGGGCCCTGTAGTCTCACCGGAGTCGAAACCGGCCACAGCGGTGCACGGGGCCCGCTTCTGTCGTAAGGCACCACACGAAGGAGGCCCGGTGTCCACGAACCAGGTGGACGCGCCCGCCCGGCATGCCCCGGTACACGGTGGTGTACGAGGCTTCGCCGACCGCTGGCCCTTCCGGCGCAAGCTCAACCTGCTCGTCGGCATCCCGCTGGCGGTCATCGCAGTCCTGCTGGCGTACCTCGTCAAGGACCTGGTGCGGCAGTCGGACAGCGCCGCGTCGGCGGCCCGGACGGTGCGGGACAGCGCGCAGGTGGCCCGGCTCGTGGACCGCGTGGAGGCCGAGCACCAGCAGGCGATCCTGCTGTCCGCGCGCTTCGAGTCGGGCTACCACAAGCCCTCGCTCGCCGCCTACCGCGCGGCGGGCGAAAGGGTGCGCGACCAGGTCGAGAAGGTGCGCGCCACCTACGGCGACCGGCTGCCGGACGCCGAGGCGGAGGCCCTCAGGGACGTGGACGACCTGTCCAGCCTGCGGCAGAGCGTCGAGCGGGGCTATCTGCCGGCCGACAACATCGACCCTCCCTACGTCGACGCGGCAAGCCGGCTGCTCGACGGCCTCGGCCTCGACCACACCACCTCCCTGGCCTCGACCTTCACCGGCAACCTGCTGGACTCCCTGCTGCGCGCGGACGCCGCCCACGGAGCCTTCGAGACCAGCGTCTTCTCCGCGACGACCGGGGACCCCAACGCGCTGCTCGAGTTCACCAACGCGGTCGGCTCCTACGACCTGTACGCCCACCAGTCCGACCGCTTCTCCCGGTTCGCCACCGACCGTCAGGCGCAGCAGCTGGCCGGCATCGACCACACCCCCGCGCAGCAGCGCATCGCGCAGGCGTACGCCGAGCTGCAGATCGACCCCACGCAGCTGGAGGCCGGGTCGCGGGCCGAGATCCGCCGGGCGGTCCAGGACGCGCTGACCGACTCCCCCGCCTACCCCGAACAGGCCGCCGCCCGGCTTGGGATCACCACGTCGCTGATCGGCCAGATCGCCGACGGCGCCGACGCGGCCGCCTCCTCCGCCAAGTGGCGCGCCAATCTGCTGCTGTACGGCACGCTGATCGGGTTCGCCCTGTGGATCGCCTTCGTGGTGCTGGTGCGCCGCTCGGTGGTGCGGCCGGTGCAGGCCCTCACCGAGGCGGCGCGAGAGGTCGAGGAGGTGGCGGGGCGCGAACTGGCCCGGGTCGCCGACGACGACGCCGAGGACGACGGGCCGCCCCGGCTGCGGGACATGCCGGTCACCGCGCGCGACGAGATCGGCGACCTGGCCGAGGCGTTCAACCGGGTGCAGACCACCGCCGCGGCCCTGCTGGAACGCCAGGTGCTCAGCCGCCGCAACACCGCCGAGATGTTCGGCAACGTCGGCCGCCGCGTCAGCAACCTGACGACACGCCAGCTCGCGCTGATCGACGCCGTGGAGCGCGGGGAGACCGACCCGGCGCTGCTGGAGCGGCTCTACTCGATCGACCACATCGCCGTACGCCTGCGCCGCAACGCCGACAGCATGATGCTGCTGGCGGGCATCCGGGAGACGGCGCTGGACGGCGGGCCCACGGAGCTCTCCAACGTCGTACGGGCCGCGCTCGGGCAGATCGAGGGCTATCAGCGGGTACGGCTGTACGCCGCCTCGGACGCCATGGTCGAGCCGGACATCGTCGGCGACCTGACCCTGATGGTGGCCGAACTCCTGGAGAACGCGGTGTCGTTCTCCCCCGAGGGCAGCCCGGTGGAGGTGACCGTACGCTCCGGTGCCGACGGCGCCCATGTCGTCGTCACCGACCACGGCCTCGGCATGAGCGCCGAGCGGCTCGCCGAGGAGAACGCCCGCCTGATCCGCCGCGAGCGTCTGGACCTGGTGCCGACGAAGGTGCTCGGCCTGTTCGTGGTGGGCGCGCTGGCCCGCCGCTGGGAGATCGGGGTCGAGCTGACCCGTACCCCGGGCGGCGGTGTGACGGTGGAGGTGACCCTGCCGGCGGCCCTGCTGCTGACGTTGAGACCGGTGGCAGCCCCTCCCGCCGGGCCCGTCGCCGTGGCACCTTCGGACGCGGAGGCCGCCTCCGGACCGGTGCCGTCCGACTCCGCCGGGGAGCAGTCCGCCCCCGCCGGCTCCCTGCCCCGCCGCCTCCCGGGCCGCGCGGCCGCCGCCCCGCAGGAGCAGCCGCAGCTCGTCTCCACCGGCACCGCCCGCCCGCTGCGCCGCCGGGTCCGCGGGGCCACGCTCCGTACGAACGCAGGCGCGGCCCGGGCCGTACCGGAGCAGGCCCGCCCCCGGGACGCGGAGGCGGAGCGCAGCGCGCTGGAGGAGTTCGAGGCGGCGGTGGAACGCGCCCACCGGGACAGCGACACCGGAAACCACGCGCGACCCCATCCCGAGGAGGCTCCCGCTCCTCGCCCCACGCCGACCCCGCAGCACGACCAGAACCACCTTCCGGAAGGAGCCGAGCAGTGAGCACGTCGACAGGTGACACCCCGCAGGGCAGCACCACGCCGACCGACCTGCAGGCAGCCGCAGCCGACTTCACCTGGCTGCTGAACCGATTCGCGACCGAGACCGCGGGCGTCGTCGACGCGATCGCGGTCTCCTCCGACGGCCTGCTCATCGCCGTGTCGGAGCTGCGCGAGCGCGCCCACTCCGAGCGGCTCGCCGCGATCGTCTCGGGCATCACCAGCCTGGCCGCCGGCGCCTCCGGCAACTACGGCCTGGGCGGCCTGAACAAGGTCATCATCGATCTGGAGGGCGGCCATGTCATCGTCTCCGCGATCGGCAGCGGCGCCGTCCTCGGCGTGGTCGCCGACAACGACGCCAAGCTCGGCAACATCGCCTACGAGATGACGCTGTTCGCCAACCGCGCCGGTGCCGCGCTCAGCCCGCAGCTGGTGCTGGAGCTGAAGAACAGCGTCGGCGCCACGTCGGCCCGCTGAGGAAGAGAAGGTATTTCATGGCGGACGGCACCCCGGGCCCGGACCCGGTCGGCCCCGCCCCCGCCGTACGGCCGTACCTGGTCACCGCCGGCCGGGTGGCGGACGCCGCCGGCCGGTCGCTGCCCGTCGAGACCCAGGTGGTGGCCACCGCGGCCGGTCTCGACGGGCTCGGACGGCTCTCCTTCGAGCGGTACGACATCGTCGCCTCCTGCCGGCTGCCGCAGTCGGTCGCGGAACTCGCGGCCCGGCTGCGGCTGCACCTCAACGTCGTCCGCGTGCTGGCCGAAGACCTGCGCGACGCGGGGCAGCTGGCCGTGTACGTACCCGACGTCGAAGCCACCCACGACGCCTCCGTCCTGCGCAGGGTCATCGATGGCCTCCGGGCCATCCCCAACTCCCGAGGGGTACCGAGTGACACCGACTGAACCGCTCACCCGGGGCGCGGCAGCCCCCGACGCGGTGCGGCCGCCGCTGCCGGTGAAGATGGTGGTCGCGGGCGGTTTCGGCGTGGGCAAGACCACCGCCGTCGGCTCGATCTCGGAGATCGAGCCGCTGACCACAGAGGCCTCGATCACCGAGGTCGCGGCGGGCGTGGACGACCTCACGCACACCCCGCGCAAGACCACCACGACGGTGGCGATGGACTTCGGCTGCATCACCATCGACCCGACACTGAAGCTGTACCTGTTCGGCACGCCCGGGCAGGAGCGGTTCGGGTTCATGTGGGACGACATCGTGGAGGGCGCGGTCGGCGGTCTCGTCATCGTCGACACCCGCCGTCTGGACGACTGCTACGCGGCCGTCGACTACTTCGAGCACAAGGACATCCCGTTCGCGGTGGCGGTCAACGCCTTCGACGGGAAGGTGGAACACACCCTGGACGAGGTCCGCTGGGCCCTCGACGTCTCCGACGGCGTCCCGGTCGTGGTGTTCGACGCCCGGGAGCGCGGCTCGGTGCGGGACGCGCTGCTCGTCGTGCTCGAACTGGCGCTGGCCCGCACCGGGGCCTGAGCCCTCAGCCGCTGCGGCGCACCCCCGGCGAGACCGCGATCCGGGACACCGCCCAGAAGACCAGGAGGGTCGCGAGCGCCATCCCGGCGACCAGGGTGGCGCCGCCGACGACCTTCTCGTAGTTCTTCTGGTAGAGGCCGTCGATGATGTAGCGGCCGAGGCCGCCGAGGCTGACGTACGCGGCGATGGTGGCCGTGGAGACGATCTGGATGGCGGCCGAGCGCAGTCCGCTGAGCACCAGCGGGAGCGCGACCGGGAGTTCCACCTGGAAGAGGATCCGTGACTCCGGCATGCCCATGCCCCGCGCGGCGTCCACCGGGGAGGGGTCGAGGGAGCGGATCGCCTCGTAGGTGGTGACCAGGATCGGCGGGACGGCGAGGACGACCAGCGGGATCATCACGGGCACCAGGCCGAAGCCGAGCCAGGTGACCACCAGCACCAGCAGGCCGAAGGTGGGCAGCGCCCGGCCCGCGGTGGCGATGAGCGCGAGGGTGGTGCCGCCGCGCCCGTAGTGCCCGGTGACCAGGCCGACCGGCAGCCCGATCGCGGCGGCGAGGGCGAGCGCCTCCAGCGAGTACTGCAGGTGCTCCACGACCCGGGTGGGGATGCCGTCGTAGCCGTGCCAGTGGGCGCTGTCGCTGAAGAAGGCGTTGACGAAGTTCAGTACGTTCACCGGGCCGCGCTCTCCTTCGGCATCCAGGGGGTCAGCAGGACGCGCACGGCGACCAGGACCGCGTCGACCAGCACCGCCAGCACGGCGGTCGTCACGACGGAGTTCACGGCGAGCACGGGCCGGTTGTAGATCTGCGCGTCGTGCAGCAGGTTGCCGAGCGCGCCCTGGTTGCCGATCAGCATGCCGACACTGACGAGGGAGATGCTGGACACGGTCGCCACCCGCAGACCCGCGATGATCGCCGGCACGGCGATGGGCAACTGGACCTGGAGATATCGCCGTACGGGCCCCAGGCCCATGGCCGTGGCCGCGGCGAGGGTCTCCGGCGGCACCGAGCGGACGCCGTCCACGATCGCGGGGACCAGCACCACCAGGCTGTACACCGCGAGCGGGATCATCACGGTCGTCTCGGTCAGGCCGGTGTAGTCGATGAGGACGACGAAGAAGGCCAGGGACGGGATGGCGTACAGCACGGTGGTGGCACCGAACACCGGCGGGTAGAGCCAGCGGAACCGTACGCACAGCTGGGCCACGGGCAGCGAGACGAGGAGTCCGGCGAGCACCGGCAGCAGGGCCTCCCGCAGGTGCAGGCCGATCAGCCCGAACCAGTCGTGCTGGAGATCGCTCGGGATGTCGAAGAAGCCGTTCATCGCACGGCCTTCGCATCCTGTCGGCCCGCGGTGTGGGCGGCGCGGATCGCCTCGCCGATGACCTGCTGGGAGACGACGCCGACGGCGCGCCCCTCGCCGTCCACGGCCACGGCCCAGCCCGTCGGCGAGAGCACGGCCCCGTCGAGGGCGGTACGCAGCGAGTCCCTGCCGGGCACGAACGGCCGCCCGTACGGCAGCAGTTGCTCCCGGTCGATCTCCCCGGCGACGAGCCGGTCCGGCTCGCCCCAGCCGAGCGGCCTGCCGTCGGTGTCCGTCACGAGGAGATAGGGGGCCGTGCCGTGGGAGGCGAGCTGCTCCGCGCCCGCGTCGACCGTGACCACGGGGGCGGTCTGCAACTGCAGGTCGGCGGAGGGGAAGAAGGACAGCCGCCGGATGCCGCGGTCGGCGCCGAGGAAGTCCTCCACGAAGGCGTCGGCGGGCGCGCTGAGCAGTTCGGCCGGCGGGGCGAACTGGGCGAGCCTGCCTCCGGTGCGCAGTACGGCGACCATCGTGCCCAGCTTGATGGCTTCGTCGATGTCGTGCGTGACGAAGACGATGGTCTTGCCCAACTCGTCCTGGATCCTGAGCAGTTCGTCCTGGAGTCCCTTGCGCACGACCGGGTCGACGGCGGAGAAGGGTTCGTCCATCAGGAGCACCGGCGGGTCGGCGGCGAGCGCCCGGGCCACGCCGACGCGCTGCTGCTGACCGCCGGAGAGCTGGTACGGGTACCGCTTGGCCAGCGAGGCGTCGAGCCCGACCCGCTCCATCAGCTCCGCGGCCCGCGCCCGGGCCTTCTGCTTGCTCCAGCCGAGCAGACGGGGCACGGTGGCGATGTTGTCGAGGATGGTGCGGTGCTGGAAGAGACCGGCGTTCTGGATGACGTAACCCATCGACCGGCGCAGGGTGTTGACCGGCTGCTGCCGGATGTCCGTACCGTCGAGAAGGATGCTGCCCTCGGTGGGCTCGACCATCCGGTTGATCATCCGCAGGGTGGTCGTCTTGCCGCAACCGGAGGGGCCGACGAGGACGGTGATCGCCCGGTCCGGTATCTCCAACGACAGACGGTCGACGGCCACCGTGCCGTCCGGGTACCGCTTGGTGACTGCATCTATCCGTATCAAAACGCCGCGTACCCTTCGGTTTTGGCTAGGCCTGGCCGTTGCCGGGAGAGTGTAGACGGCGAGTGTTGCGGCAGTTTGGCGGGAGAGTGTGCCGACCGCGAGGGTCGTCCACCAGGGCCTGTTGCGTCGCCGGGCAGTCGGGACGTTCGCAACAGGTCCTACGCCACCGGCACCCCCGCCGTCCGCACCACCCGCCGCCCGGCGTCGACCGCGAACACCTCGCAGCCGGTCCGGGCGGCGGCCCAGGCCACGCCGTCCTCCCCGAGGGCGAAGGCGGCCGTGGCGGTGGCGTCGGCCTCGGTCAGGGTCGGGGCCAGCACGGTCAGGCATAGCAGCCCGGTCGCCGGGCGTCCGGTGCGCCCGTCGAGGATGTGGTCGCCGCGCTCGTACCGCCCGGAGGTCGCCACCGCCCCGTCGGTGACCTCCAGCACCGCGCACAGCCGGTCGGCCCGGTCGGGGTGCCGTATCCCCACCCGCCACGGCCCGCCGGAGACGACCACGTCGCCTCCGGCGTTGAGGCAGAACCGGCGTGCCCCGGCCGCCGTCAGCACCTCCGCGGCCCGCTGCACCGACCAGCCCTTGACCACCGCGCAAGGGTCGAGCCCCCGCCCGGGCAGCCGGACGTCGAAGGCGCCGCCGGTCGCGCTCCGGTACTCCTCGCACAGGGCCAGGACCTCGGCGAGGTCCGCGCTCACCGCGTCGGAACACAGCTCGCCCCGGTCCAGGCGGCACACCTCGCTGTCCGCCCGGAAGGGGCTGAACCGGCGGTCCACCTCGCGCAGCCGGGCGAACACCTCGTCGGCGACGGCATCCCAGGCGCCCTGGTCGTCGATCCGGAGCGACACCGGGAGCCCCATCACGTGCTCGACCCGCCGCAGCATCTAGGCCTCGTCCAGCGCGGCCTGCAGCGACTTCTTGTACCCCTCGCTGGTGAGGGTGGCCCCGGACACCGTGTCGATGTCGGCGCTCTGCGCCTTGAGCGTCTCCTCGATCAGCGTCGGTACGGCGCCCCTGGTCTGCGGGCTCTCCGGCTGCTTCAGCATCCGTACGGCGCTGATCCGGTCGCCGTCGAGTGTCACCTCGACCTGGACGTCCCCCTTCTCGGTGGAGACGGTCGGCCCGGCCACGACCCGGCCGGACGCAGAGGCCTCAGGGGTTGCAGCGGCTTCAGTGGCGGTGGTCCCGTGCGACGGCTCATAACGCCACAGCGGGACGAGTCCGGCCACCGTGAGGGCCAGGACGGGCAGTGCTCGCTTCATGTGTTCCTTCTCCTCATCCCGCCAGGCTGAAGCGCTCGAAGTGGATCTGCCGCTCGGGTACGCCCATGTCGCGCAGGTGGCGCAGGACCGCCGTGGTCATCCCGGGCGGGCCGCACACGAACACGTCGCGGTCGCCGATGTCCGGGACCAGCCGGGCCAGTTCGCGGGGTGCGAGCAGATCGGGCACGGCCGGCCCGGTGACCAGGTGCAGCCGGGCGCCCCTGGCGGCGGCCAGCTCGGCGAGTTCCCCGTACAGGACCGCGTCCCGCTCGGCCGTCACCCGGTAGATCAGGACGACATGGCCCTCGATCTCCTCCAGCAGGGCGCGGATCGGGGTGATGCCGACGCCGCCCGCGATGAGCAGGGTGTCGGGGCGGGTGCGGTGCAGGGTGGTGAAGGCACCGTAGGGTCCTTCGGCGAAGACCCGCGTGCCGGGCTTCAGGCGGCGCAGGGCGGCGGTGCCGTCACCGGCGGTCTTGACGGTCAGCCGGAGCTGACGGCCGTCGGGGGCGGCGGACAGCGAGAAGGGATTGGCCTGCCACCAGCGGTCCCGGGTCAGGAACCGCCACAGGAAGAACTGCCCGGCGACGGCGGGCAGCCGGTCGAGGTCGCGGCCGGTGACGTACACCGACACCACGGTGTCGGACTCGGGGACGACGGCCGAGACCCGTAGCCGGTGGCGCAGGTTGCGCCACAGCGGCAGCCCAAGACGGCCCACGAGGAGAGCGCCGAGGGCCGTGCCCCACAGCGCGTACCAGTAGGCCCGTGCGACGGCGGACGCGGTGAAGGTCGTACCGGTCGCGACCTGGTGGCTGAAGGCGAGCACGACGGCCAGGTAGGTGTAGAGGTGGATGAAGTGCCAGGTCTCGTAGGCCAGTCGGCGCCGGGCCCAGCGCGCGGACACCGCGCCGACCATCGCGATCAGCGCGAACGCGACGATGGCCCGCAGCACGCCCTCGGTGGTCTCGGCGAGGTCGACGAGCTGGTCCACCGGGTCCAGGGAGGACAGCTGGGCGTACCCGAAGGTGATGAACACCAGGTGCGCGAGGAGCGTCCACAGCACGGCGAAGCCGGTCCAGCGGTGCCAGGAGGTAAGCCGGTCCATGCCGATGCGGCGGTCCAGCCACGGCAGCCGGGCCACCAGCAGCAGCTGGAAGGCCATCACCAGGGCGCCGTAGAGCCCGGCGAGGCGGCCGAGCAGGATCAGCGCGTTGGAGCCGAGGCCCGCTTGCAAGAAGAGGACGGCCACGACTACGGCGTTGCCGGCCAGCAGCGCGTACAGGCCGGTGCGGGCGACGACTCGGGGGCGTAGCGCGGTGGGCGGTGGTGCGGGGCGGGACTGGAGGGTCGTCACGGACGGCGGCTCCTTGATCGGGACCTGGGAGTCGAGCTTGGCCCGGGATTGCTGTCGATCTCCTGTCGGACTACTTTCAACTGGATATCGATGTGCCTGGTGGGGACGGCCGGGACTGGCGCCGCGGAGCCCGTGCAGGAGGATGAGCGGGTGGAGAGAGTACGACTGCTGGTCGTGGACGACGACCCGCCGATCGCGGACCTGGTCGCCACGGTCGCCCGGTACGAGGGCTGGGAGGCGGTCACCGCCTACACCGGCGAGGAGGCCCTCGCCCGGGCCGCCGAGTTCGAGCCGGACATCGTCGTCCTGGACCTGATGCTGCCGGACGTCGACGGCTTCGGCGTGCTCGACCGGCTGCGCCGCTCGGGGACGATGGTGCCGGTGGTGTTCCTGACCGCACGCGACGGCGTCGCCGACCGCGTCGCCGGGCTCACCAGGGGCGGGGACGACTACCTGGTCAAGCCGTTCGCGGTGGAGGAGCTGATGGCCCGGCTGCGCACGGTGCTGCGGCGCAGCGCCGGGCCGGGCTTCAAGCGCTCCGTGCTGCGGGTCGCCGACCTGACCCTGGACGAGGACACCCGCGAGGTGCGGCGCGCGCAGCGGCTGCTCGCGCTGACGCCCACCGAGTTCGAGGTCCTGCGCTATCTCATGCGCAGGTCGCCGTCCGTGCTCACCAAGGCGCAGATCCTCGACCACGTCTGGGAGTACGGCTTCGGCGGCCGCTCGAACGTCGTCGAGCTGGTCGTCAGCCGACTGCGCCGCAAGCTGGACGAGACCGGCACCGAACCGCTGATCCACACCGTGCGGGGCTTCGGATACGCCGTCCGGCAGGCCGCCCGGTGATCGCCCGGCTGCGCCGCGCCTACGGCAGACTCCGCCTCGGCACCCGCCTGGCCCTGGGCCTCGGCGCGCTGTCCCTGGTGGTGTTCGCGGTGGTCGGCACGGCCCTGACGACGTACATGCGGAACTATCTGTCGGACCAGCTCGACGCCCAGCTGGGGCTCGCCCAGGTCGCCCAGTCCAAGAGCATCGCGCAGCAGGGCACGCTCCAGGGCAAGAAGTACTACCGCTGGTACTACGCGGTGTACGACGTGTCGGACGGAATCCCCGTGCTCCGCAGGCCCGAGGAGAGCACCGACCTGCCCGAGGACATCGCCGACCTCACCGCCGTGGCGAAGGAGCAGATCGGCGCGGGCACCGAGGTGCTGCGCACCGAGCACCTCGCGGGCCAGGGCGAGTACCGGCTGCGCGCCTGCGCGGTCGAGCCCGGTGTGGTGCTGGTCAGCGGCGCGCCCATGGACGACATCGACAACACGGTACGGCGGCTGGTCACGGTCCAGGTGGTCGCCTTCGGGCTCGCGCTGCTGGCGCTGGTGGTGTTCGGCCGCAGGATGCTCCGGCGCGGCCTCAAACCGCTCAGCGACATGGCGCACACCGCCCATGGCATCGCCTCGCACGACCTGACGGAGTCGGCGGCGCGGCTGCCGGTGCGCGCGGACGGGCGGGACGGCGGCCCGGAGGTGGCGGAGCTGCGCACCGCCTTCAACACGATGCTGGAGCACATCGACGCCTCCCTCGCGGTGCGCGCCGAGGCCGAGCAGCGGCTGCGCCGCTTCGTCGCGGACGCCTCCCACGAACTGCGCACCCCTTTGATGTCGGTGCGCGGCTACGCCGATCTGTTCCAGTACGCGGCCGCCAACGAGCCCGCCGAACGCGACCGCCATCTGGCCCGGCTGCGCGCCGAGGCCGCCCGGATGTCCGTCCTCCTGGACGATCTGCTCCTGCTCGCCCGGCTGGACGCGGCCGAGGTGGAGGCCCCGCTGCGCCCGCAGGAGGCGGACCTCGCCGACCTGGTGCGCGAGGCGGCGGACGCCTTCCGCGCGGGCCACCCGGACCACCCGCTGACCGTCACCGCCGGCCCCGGCCCGGTGCGGCTGCGCCTGGATCCCGTCCGCATCCGCCAGGTCCTGGACAACCTCCTCACCAACGCGGCCGTGCACACACCGGCCGGCACGAAGGTGTCCGTGGCGGTCTCGGCAGACCCGCGCACGGCCTCGGTGCGGATAGCCGACACGGGCCCGGGAATCCCGGCCGCCGACCGGGCCCGCGTCTTCGACCGCTTCTACCGCGTGGACAAGGCCCGCAGCCGGGACCGGGGCGGCAGCGGGCTGGGGCTGTCGGTGGCCCGCGGCCTGACGGAGGCCCACGGCGGAAGCCTGCGGCTGGAGCGGGAGGAGGGGCGGACGGTCTTCACGCTCGCCCTGCCCCGAAGGGACCCGCACTGAACGACCTCGGCCCGCTACAGGCGGTTCCCCTGGCCACACGCATCCCTCACCATGGAGGGTCCGGGGCGGGGCGAGGGGGCGGTCGGTGCAGACGGAGAAGGTCGACGCGTTCGTGCTGACGGCGATCGAGCCCGAGTACCTGGCCGTCGTCGGCCATCTCGGCCCCGGCCGCAGCAGACACACGGCCGACGGCGCCGCGTACGAGATCGGCACCTTCCCGGGGGACCACGGCCGGCTGACGGTCGCCGTGCAACTGGCCGGTCCCGGCAACGAGTTGGCGGCCGCGCTGGCCGAACGCGCGGTGGCCCGGCTGCGTCCCTCGGTGCTGCTGTTCGTGGGGGTGGCGGGCGGCCGCCGGGACGTGCGGCCGGGTGACGTGGTCGTCGCGGACACGGTCTACGGCTATGAGAGCGGCCGGGACGAGCGGGACGGCTTCCGGCCGCGGATCACATCCTGGCCGTCCGCCTTCGCCCTGGTGCAGCGGGCCCGTCTGGTCGCGGCCGAACGGCGCTGGCAGGACCGTATCGCACCGCCTCCCGCGCGGACCCCGGCCGCGTACGTCGGCGCGCCGGCCGCGGGCGCGAAGGGGGTCGCGCACGCCGAGTCGGCGTCCGGGAGACTGCTCGGCGAGGTGGCGAGCGACACGCTGGCCGTGGAGACGGAGGGCCTGGGCCTGCTCACGGCGGCGCGGCTCAACCCCCGGGTGGAAGCCCTGGTCGTACGGGGCGTCTCGGATCTGCTGGGCGACAAGGACCCGGCACACGACGTCCATTGGCAGCCCGTCGCCGCACGGCACGCCGCCGCCTTCGCCTTCGAGCTGCTCGCCACGCTGGCTGTCCGGCGGGAACAGGTCAACCAGGGCCTCGGCCAGACCGCCTCACCCCGTCACCTCGACGCCGTCCAGTAGCTCCCCGCTGGTCTGCCGCGGATGCGGTCGTGCGGCGAGGACCGCGACGTCGTCCTCCGCGTGGCGTGCGTCCAGGGTGGTCAGGATGGTGTCCAGGACGTCGTCCACGCCGTGGCCGGGGGTGAAGCGCAAGGCGGACAGGCGGGCCATGGAGCTGTCGATGTCCTCCCCGCGGCGCTCCACGAGCCCGTCGGTGAAGAGCACCAGGATCTCTCCGGGGGCCATGTGGTGAGTGGTCGACTCGTAGCCGCCGAAGCCGGTGCCGAGCGGGGGGCCGACCGGAGCGGGCAGCGGTGCGGCCCGGCCCGCCGCGCTGATGAGCACGGGCGGCAGATGCCCGGCGCTGGCCAGCGTGACCTGCCCCCGGCCGGGGTCGATCCGCGCCAGCAGACAGGTGGCCGGTCTCCGGTCGGCCTCGCCGGAGGCGATGTCGTCCATCTGCCGCAGGACCCGGTGCGGGGGCAGTTCGGAGGAGGCGATGTAGCGCAGCGAGGAGCGGTAGGCGCTCATGTCGACGGCGGCCTCCAGACCGTGGCCCATCACATCGCCGACGACCAGCAGGGTGCGGCCGAAGTGGAGCCGTACGGTCTCGCACCAGTCGCCGCCGACCAGCACCCGGCTGCTGCCGGCCGGGAGGTAGCGGATGGCGACGTCCAGGTTCGGGTGTGGCCGGCCGGGCTCCGCCAGCAGCGCGCGTTGCAGGTCACCGGCCGTCTGGCTGACCTGTTGGTAGGCACGGGCGTGCCGGATGTGGGAGGCGGCGCGCTCGGCGAGGAGGGTGAGCTGCTCGGCCTCCGAACGGGTGAACCGCGCTCCGTGCCGCCCCAGGACCAGCACGCCGTACTGGTCGCTGCCGATGGTCAGAGGCACGCAGAGCGCGGGCCGGCCGCGGATGCCGGGCGGCTGCGCGACCCAGGGCTCCGGCTGTCGGTCGGCCGCCGGGGTACCCACCTCCCGGGCCACGGCCGCGGACCACCGGGCGTCGGGCAGCACGTCCGGATCCCCGGTGATCGCCTCGTACCCGGAGACGATCTTCCCGGCCCGGCGCATGACCGCGGCCCCGCCACCCACCAGCCGTACGACGGCCCGGGTCAGCTCGGAGCACGTGGTTTCCTCGTCGAGCGTCGTGCCGATCCCGCCCGCGGCGGCCCGCAGCGCCGTCAGTCGCAGCGCATCACCCTCGGGCTCGCCGGCTCCGTCCTCCTGACGGTGGCTGTCAGCGGACGCGGACCTGCGACGGGCCTGGATCCAGCGCGCGACACCCATCACCCTCACAGAGTCTCAAACCGGAGCGAGCCGGGCACCAGTCACAAGTGTCCCGGCCGCCCCCGGAGGCCCAGAGGCCTCAGGACTCGTCCGGCGTCAGCCGCAGCGAGATGCTGTTGATGCAGTACCGCTGGTCGGTGGGGGTCGAATAGCCCTCACCCTCGAACACATGACCAAGGTGGGAGCCGCAGCGGGCACAGCGGACCTCGGTGCGGACCATGCCGTGGGAGCGGTCCTCGACCAGCTCCACCGCGTCCGTGTCCTTCGGGTCGTAGAAGGACGGCCAGCCGCAGTGCGACTCGAACTTGGTCGTGGAGGTGAACAGTTCGGCACCGCAGGCGCGACAGGAGTAGACGCCCTTGGTCTTGGTGTCCGTGTACTCACCGGTGAAGGCCGGCTCGGTCGCGGCCTGGCGCAGCACGGCGTACTCGCCGGGCGTCAGTTCCGCGCGCCACTGCTCGTCCGGCTTCTCGACGTCGTACGACATGAGCCTCAGCCCCTCTACTGCTGCGACAGGCGGTCCAGAATCTGCGGGCCCAGGTCGGTCACGTCGCCCGCGCCCATGGTGAGAACGAGATCACCGGGCTTCGCCATTCCCGCGATCACCGCGGGGATCTCCGCCTTGTCGTGCACGGCGGTGACGTCGGCGCCCGCCGCACGCGCGGCCTCGATGATCAGCTCGCTGGTCACCCCGGGGATCGGGTCCTCGCGGGCCGGGTAGATGTCGAGCACGACGGAGGCGTCGGCGAGCGCCAGCGACTGGCCCATCTCCTTGCCCAGCTCCTGGGTGCGGGAGAACAGGTGCGGCTGGAAGACGACCAGGATCCGGGAGTCACCGGCGGCGGCGCGCATGGCATCCAGGTCGGCGGTCATCTCGGTGGGGTGGTGGGCGTAGGAGTCGATCACCTGTACCCCGGCCGCCTCGCCCTTGAGCTGCAGGCGCCGCTTGACCCCGGTGTAGGCGGCCAGTGCGGGCGCCAGCTCGGCGGCAGGAATTCCGAGGGCGGCACCGGCGGCGAGCGCGGCGACCGCGTTGTGCGCATAGTGCCGGCCGGGCACGGAGACCGCGAAGGTCAGCTCCTGCCCGTCGAGCACCACGGTGACCTGGCTCTTCAGCCCCTGCGGTACGACGGCCAGGACCCGCACGTCCGCGTCCTCGGCCTCCCCGTAGGTCACGGTCCGCACCGACCCGGCCAGCCGCCGCGTCAGCTCCCGCGCACCCTCGTGGTCGGCGGAGATCACCAGCGTGCCGCCGGGCACGATCTTCCCGGCGAAGGTCTCGAAGGACTCGTAGATCTCGTCCATCGAGGCGTAGTTGGCGTGGTGGTCCAGCTCGACGTTGAGGACGATGGCGACCTCGGGCGCGTACTTGTGGAAGCTGCGGTCCGACTCGTCGGCCTCGGCGACGAAGATGTCGCCCTCGCCGTGCAGCGCGTTCGAGCCGGGCGCGTCCAGGTCGCCGCCGATGGCGTACGAGGGCCGCAGCCCCAGCTCGCCGAGGGAGACCGCCAGCATGGAGGTGGTGGTGGTCTTGCCGTGGGTACCGGCCACGGCGATCGGCCGCAGCCCCTCCATCAGCGCGGCCAGCGCGTCGGACCGGTGCACCACCGGAATCCCCAGCTCGGCGGCGCGGGCCAGCTCCGGGTTGTCCTTGCGGATCGCCGACGACACGACGACACAGCTCGCGTCGTCGGCGAGGTGCTCGGTGGCATGCCCGATGTGCACGGTCACGCCGAGGGCCCTGAGCGCCTCGGCGGTCGCCGACTCCTTGGCATCGCTTCCGGCCACCTTGGCCCCACGCTGCGCGAGGATCTTGGCGATACCCGACATTCCGGCGCCGCCGATGCCGATGAAGTGCGGTCGGTCCATGGCGGTGGGAAGGCCGGGTGCCATGCGTGTCTCCATAAGATCCGTACGAGCTGAGCGGCCCTAGCCTATGCGCTAGGCCTTGCTGTGCGAGAACAACTTCAGCACCGGCACCCCCACCTTGTGCCGAGCCCGGGAGGCCCAGTCCCGGTGGAAGAACTCCTCCACGTAGTGGGGGTCGGTCAGCACGATCACCTCATCGGCACCGACCTCGGCGACCAGGGACTTCAGCGCGTCCAGCGGATGATCCTCGACCAACCGCCCCTCGGCCTCACTGCCGGCAGCCCGCAGGGCGTGGAGAGACACATCGAGAGCCTGCTGCCCGACGCTCCGCGCCTCCTCGCCCTCCGGGGTCTCCCCCTCACGCCGAGCCTCGTCCAACTCGCCGAGGGCAATGTCGTCGATGGCCCGCAGCAGGCGGTCGGCCTGGTCGCCGCGCGGCTGGAGCAGGACGTGAAAGGTGACCGGCTCGTCTCCGTGCAAGGTGGTGACGAACTCCACGTCGGCGGACGTCAGGGCCTTCTCGATCATCAGAACGCTTGTGAACACGCGGCGCCTCTTCCCTCCGTGGGCCCGGCAAGGCCCTGCGGAAACCATCCTGCCCCGTGATCGCACGGGTAGTGCCGGACCTAGTGTGCCCGCCGGAAGCTAAACGGAACGGCAGATTCCGCTGATTTCAGGACCGACGGTAACGACTGAACAGGAATCCGTCCTCTTCCAGTAGGGACACCAGTTCGAACCGGCGCGGAACGGCGACGGACGGGCCCCCGGCGATGCGCTGCGCGTCCCCCGCGGTGAGCATCGGCGAGAGGGTGAGGCACAGCTCGTCGAGCACCCCCGCGGCCACCAGCTGGCCGAGCAGCCGGGGCCCGCCCTCGGTGAGCAGCCGGGTGTGGCCGAGGTCGGCGAGGGCGCGTACCGCGCGGGCCGGGTCGATGCCGGCGCCGTCCCCGGCGACGATCACCCGGGCACCGGCCTTCTCGGCGGCGGCGACCCGGTCCGTGGGCGCGGTGGCGCCGGTCAGGATCAGGGTGGGCACCAGCGGCGCGGTGAACAGCGGAAGGGAGAAGTCCAGGTCGAGGCCGGCGGTGACGATCGCGATCGCCGGGGCCGGGCCCTGCCCCGCGGCCTGCCGGGCCGCCGCGAACTCGGCACGCGCGCGTGCGGGGCGGTACCCCTCCTGCCGTACCGTTTCCGCGCCCACCACGATCGCGTCCGCGAGCGCGCGGAGCGTGCCGAAGATGCGCATGTCGGCCGCGCTGGAGATGGGCTGGGAGCGCCCCTCGTGCTGGGCGGCGCCGTCGAGGGTGGAGACCATGTTGGCCCGCAGCCACGGCCGGCGAGCCCCGGAAGCAGGCTCCGGATAGGCGTAGGCGGCGGCCAGCTCGACGAGGCTCCACTCACGGTTCGCGAGCAGGTGGGCCGTGGCACGCTCACCCAGCGCATGAGCACCGGCCGCCCCATGCACCTCCTCCCCCTCCGGGCCCCCGCCGAAGGCCTGGGCTGCTGTTTCGTAGGTCACAGGGAACAGGCGTCGCATGTCGTGCAGTCTGACACGGCGCTTAGCATGGGTAACCGTGTCCTCCTCCCCCGCCGCCCCCGGTTCCAGCCATCTGACCGATGCGGGCCCGTCGTCCCTGTGCGCCCGTGAGCCGCACGTCCCCGCGGACCGTCTGGTCGCCGAGATGGTGCCGCCGCCGCGCTTCGACTCGGTCCGCTTCGCCACGTACATCCCGGACCCGAACCAGCCCAGCCAGACCGAGGCCGTGCAGGTCCTGGAGGGCTTCGCGGCCGGACTCGGCGGCGCGCACGCCTCCGGCGCCGGCCGGCGCGGCTTCTTCGGGTTCGGCAGGGCCAGGGCGCCCAAGACCCCGGCCGGCCCCCGCGGTGTCTACCTGGACGGCGGCTACGGCGTCGGCAAGACCCACCTGCTCGCCTCCCTCTGGCACGCCACCCCGGCCGAGCCCGCGCTCAAGGCGTTCGGCACGTTCGTGGAGCTGACCAACCTGGTCGGCGCGCTCGGCTTCCAGCAGACCGTGCAGACGCTGAGCGGCCACCGCCTGCTGTGCATCGACGAGTTCGAGCTGGACGACCCCGGCGACACCGTGCTCGTCTCCACCCTGCTCGGCAAGCTGGTCGAGACGGGCGTGGCGCTCGCGGCCACCTCCAACACCCTGCCCGGCAAGCTCGGCGAGGGCCGGTTCGCCGCCGCCGACTTCCTGCGCGAGATCCAGGGCCTGTCCGCCCACTTCCGCGCCCTGCGCATCGACGGCGAGGACTACCGCCACCGGGGTCTGCCCGAGGCTCCGGCGCCGTACTCCGACGAAGAGGTGACCAAGGCGGCGTACGCCACCGGGGGCGCCTCGCTGGACGACTTCCCGCATCTGCTGGACCACCTGGCCAAGGTGCACCCGAGCCGGTACGGCGCCCTCACCGACGGCGTCAGGGCGGTGTGCCTCACCGATGTGCGGCCGGTGCCGGACCAGTCGACGGCGCTGCGGCTGGTGGTGCTCGCGGACCGCCTGTACGACCGCGAGGTCCCGGTGCTCGCCTCGGGCCTGCCCTTCGACCAGCTGTTCAGCGAGGAGATGCTGAAGGGCGGCTACCGCAAGAAGTACTTCCGCGCGATATCCCGGCTCACCGCACTGGCCCGGGACGCGAAGGGCCTCGTCGGCTCGTAGTCAAGAGCCGGATCAAGCCATCCGACCGGCACTTTTCACGCTCTCTTCTGCTCGCAACGCCCAGTTAACCCTGCAAAGGACTTTGCAGGGTTAATGTGTTTCTTGACCAGCCATTGACCAATGCTTGGTGCGTGCAAGAGATGTGAACTCCTGGGAGGAGGGTGCATGTTTCGAGGTACGACGGCTCGGACCCTGCTTGCTCTCTTCACCGCCACCCTGCTCGCCCTGCCGCTCTTCGCATTCAAGGGAACCTTCACACCCGCGCATACGCTCAGTGAGGCGAAGGCCAAGGCCACGGTCGGAACACCATCTTTCGCACAGCAGGTGTGCGACCCGGGCCGTTCACCCGCGGGCATCCCGCACACCCGCGACCGGCAGCGCGGCTCCGCCTCCGACCCGGCGCAGGAGCGCCCGCCCATAGCCCGGCAGACGCCCGCCCCGCAGGCGCCGAACGCATCCGGTGCCTCGATCCCACGCACCACGAGATCCTCCAGAGCCCACTCCTCGGCAGCGCTTCAGGTCTTCCGCTGCTGAGAGCCGGCTCCTCCCCTCACGAACGTCGTGCAAGCCCGACGCGCCGGTGCGGCGCGCCAGGAGGAATCCACACACCATGCAGCCCCTCATCGACAACGCCCGTACCTTCGGACAGCGCCCTGAGGAGTTCGCCAAACTCGCAGAAGGCCAGTCCCCGCAGGTCCTGTTCATCACCTGCTCCGACTCCCGGGTCGTCCCGGCCCTGATCACGGGCGCCCGCCCCGGCGAGCTCTTCGAGCTGCGCACCGCGGGCAACATCGTCCCGCCGTACACCTCGCAGCACCCCACCAGCGAGGCCGCCACCATCGAGTACGCCGTGGAGGTGCTCGGCGTCCGCGACATCGTCGTCTGCGGCCACTCGCACTGCGGCGCCGTCGGCGCGCTGGTGCGCGGCGACGACCTGACCGCCGTGCCCGCCGTGCGCGACTGGCTGGCACACGCCACCCCGCGCCCGGCCGGCGCGGCCGAGGACCCGGAGGTCGCCGAGGGCGTCCGGAGCCATGTCCTGACCCAGCTGCTGCGACTGCGCTCGTACCCGTGCATCCAGCGGAAGCTGGCGCAGGGTCAGCTGGGCCTGCACGCCTGGTACTACGAGGTGCACACCGGCGCCGTACGGGCGCACCGCCCTCAGACCGACACCTTCGAAGCCCTGTGAGCGCGCCGATGAACAGCCCTCTCATATCCCGTTTCCCGCACCTGAGGCAGGACTTCGCGGCCTCCCTCGTCGTCTTCCTGGTCGCGCTCCCGCTGTGCGTGGGCGTGGCCGTCGCCTCCGGAGTCCCGGCCGAACTCGGCCTGGTCACCGGCATCGTGGGCGGCCTGGTCACCGGGCTGATGCGCGGCAGCAGCCTCCAGGTGTCCGGGCCGGCCGCCGGTCTGACCGTGCTCGTCTTCGAGGCGGTCCGGGAGTTCGGGCTGCCGGTGCTCGGCGCCATCGTGCTCACCACCGGTCTGCTCCAGCTCCTCATGGGCGTGCTGCGGCTGGGCCGGTACTTCCGGGCCATCTCGGTCTCGGTCGTCGAGGGCATGCTGGCCGGTATTGGTCTGGTCCTGATCGCCGGTCAGCTCTATCCGGCCATGGCCGCCAAGGCCCCCGACTCGGGTCTGGGCAAGACGGCCGGTCTGCCGGGGGCGTTCCTGGACGCCTTCGACAAGGGGTCGGCGCTCGCCTCGCTCGCCCTGTGCGCGGGCACCGTCGCGGTGCTGGCGCTGTGGAAGCACGCGCCGGCGACGGTGCGTACGGTGCCCGGTCCGCTCGCCGCAGTCGGTCTCGCCTCGCTGGCCGCGCCGGCGCTGAGCCTGCCGGTGGCCACCGTCGAGGTGAAGGGGCTGCTGGGCGCCGTCCAGCCGCCGCCGCTGAGCGCGTTCGCCGGGTTCGCGGGTGTCGGGGTGCTCGGCACGGTCGTCGCGTTCACACTGATCGCGTCCGCCGAGTCGCTGTTCAGCGCGGCGGCCGTGGACCGGCTGCACGACGGACCGCGCACCGAGTACGACAAGGAGCTGGTCGCGCAGGGCGTGGGCAACGCGGTGTGCGGGCTGCTGGGTGCGCTGCCGATGACCGCGGTGATCGTGCGCAGCGCGGCCAATGTGCAGGCGGGTGCCCGGACGAAGGCGTCCCGTGTGCTGCACGGTGTCTGGCTGCTGCTGTTCGCGGCCCTGCTGCCGGGCGTGCTCGCCTACATCCCGATCCCGGCCCTCGCGGGCATCCTGATCTACTCCGGTGCCAAGCTCGTACCAGTCCGGGCGCTGGCTGTGCTGTGGCGCGAGCACCGGGGCGAGGCGCTGATCCTGGCCGTGACGGCCGTGTCGATCGTGGCGGTCAGCATGTTCGAGGGCGTGCTCATCGGCCTCGCGGTGGCCGTCGTCAAGACGGCCTGGGAGGCCTCGCACCTGAAGCTGGAGGTCGTCGACAAGGGTGCGGGCCCCATCGAGGCGTATTTGTCGGGCAACGCGACCTTCCTGCGGCTGCCGAAGATCCTCGACAGCCTGGAGTCGCTGCCCCAGGACCGCCCGGTGCGCCTGAACCTGTCCGGCCTGCACCATCTGGACCACGCCTGCCGTACGGCCCTGGAGAACTGGGCCGAGCGGCACAGCGCGGCCGGGACCGAGCCGGTCCAGGTCACGGAGCCGGAGGAGCCGGCGAGAGCCACGGCCGTCTGACACCGGACGGTCGTCCCCGGACCGGGGCGCCGACGCCCCTCGGCACCCCGGTCCGGACCCTGCTGCCCGGCCCATGGCTTCCGCCCCGGGCCGGGCATATCGTTGCAGCATCGGACAGAAAGCAGGCCTCTCGGTGAGGAGGTCATCATGCTCCAGGAGCTGCTGGGCGCCGCCGCGGCGCTGGGTTCCGCCGGCCTCGTGTACCTGGCGATGGCGGCACGGGTGGTCAGGCAGTACGAGCGGGGTGTGCTGTTCCGGCTCGGCCGGGTCACGGGTGAACCACGCCAGCCGGGTCTGAATCTGGTGATCCCGTTCGTGGACCGGCTGCACAAGGTCAACATGCAGATCGTGACGATGCCGATCCCCGCCCAGGAGGGCATCACCCGCGACAACGTCACCGTACGCGTGGACGCGGTCGTCTACTTCCGGGTCGTCGACTCGGTGAGCGCGCTGGTGAAGGTCGAGGACTACAAGTTCGCGGTCTCGCAGATGGCACAGACCTCGCTGCGCTCGATCATCGGCAAGAGCGAGCTGGACGATCTGCTCTCCAACCGGGAGAAGCTCAACGAGGGCCTGGAGCTGATGATCGACAGCCCGGCGGTCGGCTGGGGCATCCAGGTCGACCGGGTGGAGATCAAGGACGTGTCCCTGCCGGACACGATGAAGCGGTCCATGGCCCGCCAGGCCGAGGCCGACCGGGAGCGCCGGGCCCGGATCATCAACGCCGACGCCGAACTGCAGGCCTCCAAGAAGCTCGCCGAGGCCGCCGCGCAGATGTCCGACCAACCGGCCGCGCTCCAGCTGCGGCTGCTCCAGACGGTGATGGCGGTGGCGGCCGAGAAGAACTCCACGCTGGTCCTGCCCATTCCGGTGGAACTGCTGCATTTCCTGGAGAAGGGCCACCAGCTGCCCGCGCCGGACGGCGACGGAGGGCAGCATTCCGGCTAGCGTGCGGGCATGCGCAGAGGCTGGGTGATCGTCGTGGCCGTGGTGGCCGTCGTATCAGCGTGCGGGGACGGGAGCGGCGGCTCGGCCTCGGCCCCCTCCCCCACCGCCGCAGGCCGGCTCACGGTGACGAGCCCCGCCTACGTCGACGCCGGCACCATCCCGCGCCGCTACACCTGCGAGGGCGAGAACGTCTCGCCCCCGCTCGCCTTCACCGGCGTCCCCTCGGGCACCGCCTCGCTGGCCCTGCTGCTCCAGGACCCGGACGCCCCGCGCGGCACCTTCACCCACTGGCTGGCATGGGGCATCGACCCGCACACCACGCACCTCACCGCCGACGAGAAACCGCCGGGGGCGACGGAGGGCCGCAACGGCTTCGGCCGGACGGGCTACGGCGGCCCCTGCCCGCCCCGCGGCGACCGCCCGCACCGCTACGTCCTCACGGTGTACGCCACCGACGGCAGCCCGGACCTCGCCCCCGCCGCCACCCCTGCCGACCTGCTCGCCGCCCTGTCCGGCCACACCCTCGCGACGGGCACCTTGACCGGGCGGTACGGGCGCTAGGTCTAAAACTGACGGACGTCATGGACAGACGGACGCTACTGATAGATGTTCGGCCGCCGCGCGGGTGACGGTATCGCCGCGCCATCAGTCATATCGACGTATAACCAGTCCTTCAGTCCTACTTTCGTACGGTGATTGCACCAGTACGCCATATCGCCGCCGTCTGCGCCCTGGGCGCGGCCCTCGTCGCCTGCGGTACCGCGGGCACCTCCGGCACCGCGCGCCCGGCCCACGCCAGGCCCGCCGCCTCCGCCTCCCCATCCGCCACACGGCCGCCCGTGCTCACTCCGGGCCCGGGCGGTCTGACCCCGGTGTTCGAGCACGGCCCGCGCACCCTGGGCAAGACCGTCGCACTGACCTTCGACGCCGACATGACCGCCGACCAGGGGCCCCGGGCCGCCTCCGGCGAGCACTTCGACAACCCGGGCCTCATCGGCACCCTGCGCGCACTGAAGGTGCCGGCGACCATCTTCATGACCGGCCGGTGGGCGGAGCAGTACCCGGCCCAGGCCCGCTCTCTCGGTCACGACCCGCAGTTCGAGGTGGCCAACCACTCCTACAGCCACTATGCGTTCACCGACAACTGCTACGGCCTGCCGACCGTCGGCGCGGACCGGATGAAGGCGGACGTGGAGCGGGCGTACGCCGCCTTCCGCAAGGCGGGTGTGCGTGACGCGCTGCCGTACTTCCGCTTTCCCGGCGGCTGTTACGACCACACGGCGCTGAGCGCGCTCGGCGGGATCGGGGTCACCGCGGTGCAGTGGGACGTGGTGAGCGGCGACGCGTTCGCCACGGACGCCGACGCGGTCGTCCGGCAGGTGCTGGACGGGGTGAAACCCGGGTCGGTGGTCGTCATGCACTGCACCCGCAGCGCCGCCCCGACCACCGAGCGGGTCGTCCGCACGGTCGTGCCCGAGCTGCGCAAGCAGGGCTACCGGTTCGTGAAGGTCTCCGAGCTGATCGGCGAGACGAACGGCCACCGGTGACCGCCTGTGCTCGGTGTGCATGGGGTCCCCCGCTCGAGCGAAGCCGAGAGTCGGGGCAGAAGGCGCAGCGCACCACCTGCTCAGGGTGACCGGCGGGCGGTGAGCGCGCTCGCCGCCGCGAAGGCCGCGGCGGCGACGAGGCCCGCACCGGCCAGGGGCAGCAGCGGCACCGGGACCCGGCCGGACTGCGAACCGGTCACCAGGCCGCTCACCGCGGCCTGGGCCGGAGAGCCGGCGAGCACCACCGCCAGCAGCGCGGCCAGCAGCATCGCGGGCACCGCGCGGCCGGTGGAGCGCAGCAGGGGCCGGTTGGTGAGCGCGCCGACGGCGCTGCCGAGCAGAGCACAGACCAGGGTGGCCAGCAGTCCGGCCGCGCCCGCCCTCAGCGGCGGGACGTGGATCCGGTGGCCGTTGCTCGTCGGGGCGCTGATCAGCGTCACGACCAGGGTCGCCGCCACCCCGAGCACCGCCGAGCCGATCAGCGCCGTCAGCAGACAGGCCAGATGGGTGCGGGCGGGGCCGCGCGCCGCGGCGACGCAGGCACGGGCGGCGTCCGGCTCGCCCGTGACGCAGATCCGCACCAGCCACGCGGCCACCGGCAGCAGGCCGGCGGCCGCATAGCCGAGCGAGTCGAGCACCGGCTGACCGCTCTGCACGCCGATCGCGAGGAAGGCGGCGTAGAGGATCACCGGCGGCAGCCAGCGCTGGGAGCGCAGGAGCAGGTCGGCCTGGTAACGCAGCAGGGCGGTCATGGGCGGCTTCCGGGTTCGAGGGGGGTGGTGCCGTCCGGTCCGACGCTCACCACGTGCCACGGCGGGCGGGCCGTCAGCAGAGCGCGCAGGAGGACGTCCGAATGGGAGGCGGGGACGGTCAGACGGTGGACTCCGGGCGAGATCTCCTCGGTCGAGGCGACCGTCCGTATCGCCTCGGGCGGCAGCTGCGTGCCCGGCGGTCCCTGCACGGTGACGAGGGCGATCGGACCGTCCGGCCGGGAACTCCCGCTGTCCGTACGGCACTTGAGGCCACCGTCGACGACCGTGTACGTGGCGTCGGGTGCACCCGCCAGGCGGCGCGGGTCGTGGTCCACGAAGACGACGGCACTCCCGGCGGCGGTCCGCTCGGCCACGGCCCGCTCCAGCTCGGCCCGCGCGGCCGCGTCCAGCCCGGTCCACGCCTCGTCCAGCACCAGCAGCTCCGGGTCGGCGAGGAGGGCTTGCGCCACGGCGACCTTCTGGCTGCTGCCCTTGGAGAGGCGTGACATGGGGGTGCCCGAGTGGGCGGCGGCGCCGAAGCGCTCCAGCCAGGTGCGTGCCGCGGCTGCAGCGGACTTCCGGGACAGGCCGTTGATGGCACCGAGGTGGGTCAGGTAGCCGGAAGCCGTGAACGGGAGGGCGGAGGGGAATCGCTCCGGGACGTAGGCCGTACGGAGACGGCCCGTGATGCGGCCCTCGGTCGGGGCGTCCAGGCGGGCGAGGAGGCGGAGGAGGGTGGATTTTCCGGTGCCGTTCGCTCCTTCGATGCGGGTGAGGGTTCCGGGGGTGAGCGTGAGGTCGATGCCTCTTAACACCCAGGGGCCGCGGAGGCCGTAGCGGCGGCCGACGCCGACCAGCCGTAGGTCACGTTGCATGGAGTGATTTTGTCCGGTCTCGTCGTGGGGGGTGATCACGGGTCCGGTCTGCGAGACGTCTGTGGCTGGTTCTACACAGCCCCGCGCCCCGTAGGGTGGGCTGCTGTGAGCCCTGATTCCACGCCCCCGAGTGACAGTCCTGTCCAGGCCGAGCCCAACCCCCGCGACGAGGCGCCGCAGTACGTGCTGCCCCTCGTCGTCCGGATCGAGCGGGCTGCACCTCCTGCTCGTACCGATGCGCTGGAGACGGCCGCCCGGGCTGTGCTCGTACTGCTCGCGGACGAGCGGGCCGTCGGGGACGGGGAGTGGGCCGAGGCCGTGCGGAACTGGGAGGAGGCGCGGATCCGGAAGGTCGTGCGGCGGGCCCGGGGGGCCGAGTGGCGGCGGGCCGAGGCGCTGCCCGGGATCACGGTGACCGGCAAGTCGGCCGAGGTGCGGGTCTTCCCGCCCGTTCCGCTGGACGGCTGGCCCAAGGATCTGGCGAAGCTTCAGGTGTCGGGGACGGATCTGGACGATCCCGAGCCCCCTGCCGAGGCCGATCGTGCGCAGCCGGTGCTGTGGCTGAACCCGGAGCTGGAGATGTCGGCCGGGAAGGCGATGGCCCAGGCGGGGCACGGCGCCCAGCTGGCCTGGTGGGCGTTGTCCGACGAGGCACGTACGGCCTGGCGCGAGGCGGGCTTCCCGCTCGCGGTGCGCAGCGCCGATCCCGCCGAGTGGCGCCGACTGACCGGCAGCGGGCTGCCGTTGGTGCGGGACGCGGGCTTCACGGAGATCGCCCCCGGGCTGACTGTTGCACTGGAAGGCGGCGAGCGCTACTGCCCCACCCCGCGCCTGCGACGCCCGTGAACGCACCGGTCTGACCCCGATACGGCAGCGCAGCGGGTGAGCCGCGTCCGTTCCCCGCAGTCGCGTGTCCTCCGGCGGGTCCTCTCTGGGAGGGGCGGGAGAGGGTGACGCTCCCTCTACCGGGCAAGACGGGTAGGTGTCCCAGGAGGGTGGAGGACTACGAACCATTACCTGCACATTGCCAGGAACCTATTGGGTGGGGCGACATCGTTGCTACGGCCTGGTGTGTTCCGCCGGTGCCGCTAGTGGCGGGCGTTCGGTGGGGTGCCCCGGCGGGATCCAGTGGAAGGGTCGGGAGGCTGTCCCGTTGGGGGCGGTGGTGTCAGGTCGGGTGGACGAGGCGGCTGTCGTAGGCGAAGACGACCGCCTGGATCCGGTCGCGGAGTCCGAGTTTCTGCAGGATCCGCCCGAGATGGGCCTTCACGGTTGCCTCGGCGAGATGCAGGGCGGCCGCGATCTCGGCGTTGGACAGGCCGCTGCCCACCTTGACGAGGACGTCGCGTTCGCGCGTGCTGAGCCGGCTGAGTCGTTCGTCGTGGTGGTCGGTGCGGCTCCCGTGGGGGAGGTGCGGCCGGAGGTTGTCGAGCAGGCGGCGGGTGATCCTTGGGGCGAGAACGGCGTCGCCCGCGGCCACGTTGCGTATCGCGGTAAGGAGTTCCTCGGGCCTGGTGTTCTTCAGCAGGAAGCCGGAAGCTCCGGCGGCGAGTCCGGCGAAGGCGTATTCGTCGAGGTCGAAGGTGGTGAGGATCAGTACCTTGCTCCTGGGGGAGATGTGGGTGAGCCGGCGGGTCGCCTCGATGCCGTCGGTCCCGGGCATCCGGACGTCCATCAGGACGACGTCGGGGCGCAGTTCCCGGGTGAGGCGTACGGCCTCGGCGCCGTCCGCGGCCTCGCCGACGGGTGTCATGTCGGACTGGGCGTCCAGGATCGTGCTGAAGGCCATCCGGAGCAGCGCTTCGTCGTCGGCGATCAGGATGCGGATCGTCATGCGGGAGCTGCTCCGTCGCTGTCGAGGTGGAGGCGGGTGTGGACGTTCCAGCCGCCGCCCGGGAGCGGTCCGGCACGCAGTGTCCCGCCGTAGGCGGCCGAGCGCTCGCGCATGCCGGGGATGCCCTGGCCGGACGGGGCGGACGGGGTGTCGGCGGGAGACGACGGGCCGGGGAGGTGGGGGCGGGGGCCGTTGTCGGTGATGTCCACGGTGACGGTTGCGGCGGAGCACTGTATCCGGACGTCGGCGCGGGTGCCGGCGGGGGTGTGTTTGAGGGTGTTGGTCAAGGCTTCCTGTACCAGGCGGTGGACGGTCAGTTGGGCGGTGGCGGGCACGTGGGTGTGGCTGCCGAGGATGTCGAGGCGGGTCGGCAGCCCGGCGGCGCTCATCCGGTCGGCGAGGGCATCGAGTTGGGCGATGCCGGGCAGGGGGTGGCGCTGCGCGTCGGGTTCGTCGGTCCGCAGGATGCCGAGCGAGCGCCGCATGTCGGTCAGGGCCTGCCGGCCGGTCTCGGAGACCTGGAGCATCGCGGTGGTGGTCCTGTCGGGTGACCGGTGCTGCGTGTGGACGGCGGCGTCGGTGAGGGCGACCATGACGGACAGGTTGTGGGTGACGATGTCGTGCATCTCCCGGGCGATGCGGGTCCGTTCCTCGGCGACGGCCAGTCGTGCCTGCTGGTCCTGGTGTTGTTCCAGGCGTGCGGCCCGTTCCTCCAGGGCGGCGAGGTAGGCGCGCGCGGTCCGCGCGTTCGTGCCCAGGGCGACGGTGGCGACAACGGTCGCGGTCAGTGCGACGAAGGGGGCCAGGAATGCGCCTTCCGTCGCCCAGCGCAGGCACGCCAGCAGGGCCCCGCCCTCGACGACGGCGCCGGCGACGAGTGTCGCGCGTCCGCCCGCGTGCGCGGCCACCGTGTACAGGGCTGCCAACAGCGCTACGTCCGCGGGCAGTTGGACGTTCGCCAGCCACTGGACGAAGGCTGCGGCTGCGACGGCGCCGAACACCGTGCGTGGGGCCCGCTGCCGCCACAGCAGGGGCAGCGTGAGGGCGACGGTGAGGGCCGCGGCCAGCGGGAGCTCGTGCGGCGCGCGCGTGGCCGCGACATGGAACAGGAGCAGGGGGACCAGCAGGAGCGGCGTGGGCGGCAGCGCGCGCCGTACGGCGGGCGGCAGCCGCCGGCCGTAGCGCCGGGCGGCTTGTGTCGGTTCCGCCGGTCCCGTCGCCCGCCCGGTGGCGGTGGTGGTGGCGGGGTCGGGGTCGGGGGCCGTGGTCGGCAGCCCGGTTGTCGTCGCCTGCTGTGCGCGGTCCCGGTGGCGTACCGGGTGGGCATTGTCGTGCCCTGCGGCAGCCTCCGTCATCATCACGTCCCTGTCGATGTCCCTTGCCGATGCGGCGCCGTGGCCGCCCCGGGTCCCCGGGCCGGGGCCGCCGCCGCGTACGGCCGGAGCGGGGCCGCCAGGGGACAGGGCCCACGGCCCCCTGCGTCCCCGCGTTGCCGTGCTCCGTCCTGCCACGGTAGGCGGCGGGGGCGGCGGCGCACATGCGTCCGCCGTCGGAGGGCACCGCGCCGGAGTACGACCGCAGGAGGAGCGCGGGTACCTCCTGCGGTCGCACAGCGGCCTCCCTTTCGGGGTGTCCGTTTGCGACTGGGGTGGCATGCGCCGCAGACCGCGGGCCGATGTGCCACCGTGTGCGCCTCTTCGAGGATGGCGGGGTGACCGAGACGATCGCGGGACTGTCCATGTCCCTTCCGGAGTTCCTTGCCGTGCTGGGCGCCGTCGCGCTGGTGGTGGCGCGCTGGCTTCCCCCTGCCGCCCGTCCGCGCGTCACGATCGCGGCGGGGGCGGTGTTCGTGCTGTCCGTGATCGTGCTGGGTGTGGTGGGGATCCGTTGGCAGTTGCTGCCGGTGCTGGCGGGTGGTGCCGTCGCGCTGCCGTTCGCCCTCTCCCCGCTGCTCCGAACGCTCCGGCGCCGTCCCGGCCGGCGGGCGTGGCGGGCGCGGTGGTGGCTGGCGTTGCCGGGGTCGGTGGCCTGCGTCGGCCTGATCGCCGCCGGGCCGGTGGCCGCCTGGGCGTTTCCCGTGCCCGTCTTCCCCGAGCCGTCGGGCTCCTTCGCCGTCGGCACCCGGGTGATGCAGTGGACCGACCCGAACCGCCCCGAGACCTTCACCGCCGACCCGGACGACCGGCGCACGGTCGTGGTCCAACTCTGGTACCCCGCGCAGAAGAGCCCCGCGGGCGCGCAGCGGGCCCAGTACCTCGGACGCACGGAGCAGGAGGCGCGCACCGTCTCCGATGCCCTGGCCCGTGCCGTCGGCCTGCCCGGCTTCCTGGTCGACGGCGTACCGCAGGCCCGCACCCATTCGGTCTTCAACGCCCCGGTGTCCGACCGGGGCGGACGGTTCCCGGTCGTGCTGTTCTCTCCCGGGTCGGGCGGGGTGCGCACCCAGAACACCGCCTGGGCGGAGGAACTGGCCAGTCACGGCTATGTGGTCGCCGCCCTCGACCACCCGTACGACTCCGCAGCCGTCGTCCTCACCGACGGCCGAACGATTCACGCCAAGATCGCCTCCACTGGCGACCGGGACAAGGATGACAAGCTGGCGGTTGGCTGGACGGCTGTTCGTACCGCCGACCTCAGCTTCGTCCTCACTCAGCTGGGTCGTCTGGACAGAGGCGAGATTGCCGGCCCGCTGACCGGACGCCTGGACACCGGCCATGTCGCGGTGACCGGCCACTCCATGGGCGGTGCCGCCGCCCTGCAGGCCGCCCGGCAGGACCCCCGGTTCGCCGCCGTCATCGACCTGGACGGCTACCCCCACGGCCCCGCCTCCCCGGCCCTCCACCAGCCGGTGCTCGCACTCACCCAGGCCATCACCCCGAGCACCGACCCGCGATACCTGCCCCGCCTCACCGAAGCCCTCGCATCCGACACCGCGACGAGCTACCGGCTCACCGTTCCCGGCGCCGCCCACCTCACCTTCATGGACGGCCCGCTGTACCTGCCGCCAGTGCCCTCGATCGTCGGCTCCCTGGGCCGCACCGGGAGCCCCCGCGTCGTCGCCGCAACCACGCTCGCCTTCCTGGACGCCACGCTGCGGCACGCGCCCGGCGACCTGGCCGGCGCGCTGTCGGCATACGGCAGCCTCAGCGTCCACCGCCCGGACGACCCCCGCTGACCGGCCGCGCCGCCACCGGCCCACCGTCCGGCGCTGCGCTCGGCCTCTGCCCGTCCCTGCGCTGCTTCCGCAGAGAGTTGCTCGCCCAGCGTCCGTCAACCTGCAGCGCGCCTGCAGTTGCACCGGTTCCTCCTCCACGCGGTTGGAGCCGCCGCGGGTGCCCGCGATGCCCGCCCGCCGGGGACGATCCGCGGCGCCGTGCGCGGAGCTGATCCTCTTTCCGCCGCTGCGTGTAGGTGCCCACAGGGAGCCGGCTCAGCGATCCGGGACCTGTGCCCGGCGCGTAACCTCAAATGTTGCTCTGAAGGCAGGCCGCCGGGGATTCGCGGGAGCCCGCCGGGGCCATACCCCCGTCATTCGAAGAAGGAGGGGGCGGAGCCATGCGGCGACTGGGCACGGGAATCGGCTGGCGGCCGGAGATCACGGACGCCGTGGAGGGCATGCCGGGCATCGACTGGGTCGAGGTCGTGGCGGAGAACGTCTGCCCCGGCCACCTCCCGGACCCGCTGCTGCGGCTGCGCGAGCGCGGGGTGACCGTGATCCCGCACGGTGTCTCCCTCGGCCTCGGCGGCGCGGACCGGCCCGACGGGGGCCGGCTGGCGGCGCTCGCCGAGCGGGCCGAGGCGCTCCGGGCGCCGCTGGTCACCGAGCACATCGCGTTCGTACGGGCGGGCGGCGCGCTCACCGCTTCCCCGCACCTGGAGGCGGGCCATCTGCTGCCCGTTCCGCGCACCCGGGACGCGCTCGACGTGCTGTGCGAGAACGTACGGATCGCGCAGGACGCGCTGCCGGTGCCGCTGGCCCTGGAGAACATCGCCGCGCTGTTCTCCTGGCCGGGCGAGGAGCTGACCGAGGGGCAGTTCCTGGCCGAGTTGGTCGAGCGGACGGGGGTACGGCTGCTCATCGATGTGGCCAACCTGCACACCAACCACGTCAACCGGGGCGAGGACCCGGCCCGGGCGCTGGCCGAACTGCCGCTGGAGGCCATCGCCTACGTCCATGTCGCGGGCGGCTTCGAGCGCGACGGCGTCTGGCACGACAGCCACGCGCACCCTGTGCCGCGCCCCGTGCTGGACATCCTGACCGACCTCGCGTCCCGGGTCACGCCGCCCGGGGTGCTGCTGGAGCGGGACGAGAACTTCCCCGAACCGGCCGAGCTGGAGCGGGAGTTGGCGGCGATCAGGGGAGCTGTGGAGGCGGTGACGCCGTCGAGGTCAGGGGCTACGGCGGCTACAGCGGCTGCGGCTACGGCGGCTACGGCGGCCGCCGCGGCGACCGGGGGCGTCGCCGTCCTGGCCCCGCCCCGGGCCCGGGAACGGCTCGGCGTCGCCCAGGCCGCGGTGCTGTCCTCGCTGGTGGCCGGGACGCCCGTGCCGGAGGGGTTCGACCGGGTGCGGATGGGGGTACAGGCGCGGGCGCTCGCCTCGAAGCGGGCGGATGTGGTGGCGAAGGTGGCACCCGAGTTGCCGGTGCTGCTGGGGGACGGATACCGGGAGGCGTTCCTCGGGTATGCGCGGGTGCGGCCGATGAGCGGGGGATATCGGCGGGATGCCCTGGACTTCGTGGGCCAGCTGCTGAAGACCGGGCGGCCGGAGGATGCGGGGGTGCGGCGCGAGCTGCGGCAGTGGTGGCTGGACCGCTCGGGCCCGGCCCCGCGGTCGCGTGGGCGGCTGGCGGAGCGGGCGAGGATGTTGCTGCGGAGGGGCTGAGCGGTGGGTGGGGACGCTTGCCGGCGCCGGCAGGGCAGGGTGCCGCTGCACCCAGCCGTGCCACCCCGAGCGGCATGACGGCCCGCAGCTACGCAGGCATCTACAGCGGCCAGGCAGCCGACGGGGCCGCCCATCCCTGATTCGTATCCGGCGGATCACGCCGGAATCGCTGATGAGGCACCGTGGGCTGGAGCCGGCTGACCCGCCGGACAAGCCCTACTGACTCTTCCCGTTCACCGCCCGCTCGACGGCGCCGGCCACATCGGCCCGCACCCCGTCGCCGGTGTGGACGGCCGTCACGTTGGTGCCCGAGTGTCCGCCGCCGACCAGGACGAAGTCGGTCTTGCGGTTCTGCGGTGCCGCCTGGGCCGCTGCCGCGACCTCGGGCCGGCCGACGGCGAGGACGACCTCGCAGGAGCTATCCCTTTGCAATTTGTGAAGATCTTTGCCGCCGCATGATGCGCGTATGGCACCCCGAACCCCGCAGTAATATGCCAAGCCCGCACGCGAAGCACAGCGTGCGGTGCAGGAGGCACCATGCGACCGCGACCCCCCATCCAGGGCCGAGGCATATTCAGTGGCACAGGACTCATCGTCATGGGCCTGGCGGCGACAGCCGTAGCGCTGCTCTTTCCGATCTGGTCGTACGCCGACCGACCGGACACGACCGGCGCGAACACGCTCAGCGCGCAGACCGTGACGACCCCGTACGGCCCGCTGTCCGCGCAGGACCGGGACTTCGTCACCAAGGTCCGCCTCGCGGGCCTGTGGGAACTGCCTGCGGGACAACTGGCGGCTCGGAAGGGCACCACACAGGCCGTACGCGACGCGGGGCAGCATCTGATCGACGGGCACACCTCCCTCGACGCGCACGTCCGCACCGTCGCCACGCAGCTCGGCGTGCCCCTGCCCAACGAGCCCAACGCACAGCAGAAGCAGTGGCTCGCCACCCTGAACGCGGCACAGGGCCAGGACTTCGACCGCACGTTCGCGGGCATCCTGCGGCTCGCCCACGGCCGGGTGTTCTCGCTGGTCGCCCAGGTCCGCGCCGGCACCCAGAACTCGCTGGTCCGCGATCTGGCCGACGACGCGGGCACGACCGTGCTGGACCACATCAAGGTCCTTGAGGCGACCGGGTACGTCGACTTCTCCGCGCTGGCCCGGGATCTCGCCGCGTCCCCCTCCGCCGTGCCCACACCCCCGGCGGTCGACCCCGCCTCCGCGGTTCCGGTCGCGCCCCCGCCGACCGCCTCGCCGTCCGCCGTGCCCTCCGCGTCGTACACGCTGCCGCCCGCCGCCTCCGGCCCGCCGCCGGCCAACAGCCCCTGAACTGCGGGGAAAACGGAACGTCACAGACCGACAACACTCGGTCCGGATCGTGAACAGGGCATGGCAATTCCCAGGACGCAGGCATAGAAACCAGTCATGTTCTGGGTCCTTCTGCTGCTCCTGGCCTGGGCGTTCGCCGGCCTCGCGTGTACTCGGCTGTGTCTGGCCGCCGTTCGCACCGCGGCCGCCGACACGGACGGCATCACCGCGGAGCGCGGGCATGGTCTGACGCTGTACGAGGCGGCCTTCCTGTCCGGCGGTCCGCGGCGGGTCGCCGATGTGACCATGGTCTCCATGGCCCGGCAACGGCGGCTGCTGCTCGCGCACACCGGGTGGGCCACCGTGGTGGACCCGCGGGGTCGCGACGAGATCGAGCAGTCCGTCATAGGGGCCATCGGGCCGGAGGGACAGTCCCGCATCGCTCCGGTGCGCGCCGCCGCGGCCGGTGCCGAGGCCGTACGACGGCTCGCCGACGGGCTGGTGCGCGCGGGGCTCGCGGTGCCCGACGGCGCCGGTACGACCGTGGCGGACGGGGTCCGCCAGGTCCGGGCCGCCGCACTGGCCGTGCTCGCGCTGGGCCTGACCGCGCTGCTGATGCCCGCTCAGACCGGGATGCCGCGCCTCCTCGTCGCCCTGTGGTTCGCGCTGCCCCTCACGCTCACCCTGAGCTGTCTGGTCCTCGCCCGGGTCGAGGTGCATCCGTACTCGCGCTGGGCCTCCCCGGCCGGACAGCAGCTGCTGGGCTCCCTCAACCGACGACCGGCCGGTGACGGCGACGAGCGGTCCTTCCTCACCTCCGTCGCCGTACGCGGCATCCGCGCGATCGGCGAGCCCCAGCTGCGCGCGGCCTTCACCCACCGCGACCAGCCCTGGCGGGAGTGAGCCCGCCCCGGGGTCCGCCATCAGAGACTCGGGGGCGCATAGGGGGCATTGACGGCGACACCCGCCGGGTGGTGCTTGCCTTCGTCGACAGCCGAACGAAACATCCCTTCTATCGACGCCGGGCGGGGCAGCCGTGCCATCGCCAACGCGCACCGAAGGGATACCCGATGAGAGCTGCCGCCCTGTACTCGGCCGCCGGATCCTTGCTCCTGACCAGCCTGGCCGCGGCCCCGGCGGGCGGCACCCCCGGGCTGCCGGGCGCGGCCGAGCTGCACGGGACCGCGGTCGCCGCCGCGCGCGCCCGCGCGGCCGGCGTCGACTTCGGCAAGTGCGCGGCCGAGCTGAAGGCGCCGGACAGCATGCGGTGCGGCACGGTGGAGGTCCCGCTGGACTACGCGCACCCCGACGGCGAGCAGATCAAGCTGACCGTCAGCCGGGTGCGGGCCACCCACAAGGACCCGCACAACAGCAAGCGGAAGGTGCCCCGGCAGGGCGCCCTCGTCTACAACCCGGGCGGCCCCGGCGGGTCCGGCATGCTCTTCCCGCTGCTCGGCACGCGACCCGAGTGGAAGCGGATCGCCGCCGCCTACGACCTGGTCGGCTACGCCCCACGCGGGGTGGAGCGGTCGGCGCCGCTGTCGTGCGTGGACCCCAAGCACTTCCTCAAGGCGCCCACCGCGTCGCCGGCGCACCCCTCGGAGCAGTACAAGCAGCAGCGCATCGCCCAGGCGAAGGCGTACGCGCGGGGCTGCGCCACCCGGACGGGCAGCAAGCTGCGGTTCTACAACTCGCTCAACAACGCCCGTGACCTGGACGTCCTGCGGGCGGCGCTGCACGAGAACCGGCTGACCTTCATGGGAGCGTCGTACGGCACGTACTTCGGCGCGGTGTACGCGACGCTGTTCCCCGGGCACCTGCGGCGGATGGTGCTGGACTCGGCCGTGGACCCCGACCCGGCGAAGATCTGGTACCGCAACAACCTCGACCAGTCGGCCGCGTTCGAGGACCGCTGGACGGACTTCCGCGAGTGGATCGCCCGGCACGACGACGTCTACCGGCTCGGTGACACGGCGGCGAAGGTACAGCGCAGCTACGACGCCGCGCGCGGCCGGCTGGCCGGGAAAGCCGCGGACGGGAAGGTCGGACCGGGGCAGCTGCAGAGCACCTTCCTCACCGCCGGGTACTACGACGACTTCTGGCCGGGCCGGGCCGCCGCCCTGTCGGCCTATCTGAAGGGCGATGCGAAGCCGCTGGTCAAGCTGGCCGCGCCGAGCCAGGAGACGGCCGTCGAGGCCGAGAACAGCAATGCGGTGTACACGGCCGTCGAGTGCAACGACGCGCCCTGGCCGACGGACTGGAAGGTGTGGGACCGCGACAACACGCGGATCGCGCGCGTGGCGCCCTTCGAGACCTGGGACAACGCGTGGATGAACCTGCCGTGCGCCTACTGGCCGGCGCCCCGGCAGCGGCCCGTGGACGTGCGGACCGGACCCGGTGAGGTGCCCGGAGTGCTGATCCTGGCGGCCGAGCGGGACGCGGCCACGCCGTACGCGGGGGCGCTGGAGATGAACCGTCGGCTGGCCGGCTCGGTCATGGTGACCGAGCGGGACGCGGGCACGCACGGGATCGGGGCCGGCAAGAACCAGTGCGTGAACGCGTACCTGGACGCCTACCTGCTGGAAGGCCGCCTCCCGGGGCGGCGCGCGGCCTGCGCACCGCACCCGGAGCCACAGCCGGAGACCTCGGCCGACGGCACCTCCCAGCAGCCCCTGCGGGACTCCCTGAAGGGCAAGACCGCCTAAGGGCTGTTGCGAAAGTCCCTAGGCGAGCCCGGCGACCAGCTCGGCCACCGACTTGCGGCGCCCCGTGAAGAAGGGGACCTCTTCACGGACGTGCATACGGGCCTCGGAGCCGCGGAGGTGGCGCATGAGGTCGACGATGCGGTACAGCTCGTCGGCCTCGAAGGCCAGCAGCCACTCGTAGTCGCCGAGCGAGAACGAGGCGACCGTGTTGGCGCGCACGTCCGGGAAGCCGCGGGCCATCTTGCCGTGGTCGGCGAGCATGCGGCGGCGGTCCTCGTCGGGCAGCAGGTACCAGTCGTAGGAGCGCACGAACGGGTAGACGCTGACGTAGTTGCGCGGGGTCTCGTCGGCGAGGAACGCCGGGATGTGCGAGCGGTTGAACTCGGCGGGGCGGTGCAGCGCCATGTTCGACCAGACCGGCTCCAGGGCGCGGCCCAGCTTCGTGCGGCGGAAGAGGTTGTACGCCTCCTGCAGCTGGTCACTGGTCTCCGCGTGCCACCAGATCATGAGATCGGCGTCGGCGCGCAGGCCGGAGAGGTCGTAGGTGCCGCGGATGGTCACATCCTTGGCGGCGAGCTGGTCGAACAGCTCCTGGACCTCGTCGGCGTAACCCGCGCGGTCCTCGGGCAGCACGTCCTTCAGCTTGAAGACGGACCACAGGGTGTAGCGGATCACCTCGTTGAGGTCCTTGGCCAGCTTGCCCTTGTTCGGGATCCTGCCGGACTCGGTGGTGGGGGCGTCGTCACTCATGGTCCCTATTCTCCCGCTCCGCCGTGCAGGCTCTGCACCGGGTTGGCCGTCAGCTCCTCGACCCCGCTGAGGTCGCCCTCCAGCTGGTCCACCGCCGCGTAGGCGCTCGCGATGCAGGCGGGGATGCCGACGCCGTCGTACTGCGCGCCGCACACCGCGAGGCCCGGCAGCTTGGCCACGTGCTCGCGGATGCGGGCCACGCGCGCGTGGTGGCCCACCGGGTACTGGGGCAGGCCGTCGGTCCAGCGGGTCACGCGGGTCTGCAGGGGTACGGCGTCCAGGCCGGTGGCCTCGTGCAGGTCGTGCCGGGAGACCTCGACCAGCTCGGCGTCCTCGCGCCCCAGCACCTCCGTCTCGCCGTGGCGCCCCACGGAGGTGCGCAGCACGACCACGTCCGGGTCCTCGTCGGCGATCCAGCCCCACTTCTGGGAGGCGAAGGTCGACGCCTTGATGGTGCGGCCGTCGACGGGCGGCACGAGGAAGCCGCTGCCCTCGGGGAGGGCGAGGTCGCCGCGGCGGTAGGCGAGGGTGACCAGGGCCATGGAGGCGTACTCGACGACGGCGAGTTCGGCCGCGGCGGCCGGGGCCTCGGCGCGCAGCAGGGCGGCGGCCGCGTGGGCCGGGACGGCCAGGACGACGGCGTCCGCGTACAGCACGCGGTCACCGGCCACGACGCGCCACGCGGCGTCCGGCCGTGCCGCCCCGTCGGCCTCGTGTGCGCGCGCGCCGGGGGCTCGCGACCCGTCCGTGGCGCCCGGATCCGCCGTCCCGCTCCGGCGCAGCTCCCGCACCGGCGTCCCGGTCAGGATCTGGCCGCCGCGCGCCCGCACGGACTCGGCGACCGCGAGCGGCAGCCGGCCCACCCCGCCCTCGACGCCCATGAAGACGGGCCCGGTCTGCTGGTGGGCGGCGGCCTTGGCCTGGAGGTCGCGGACGGCCGCGGTGAGGGAGGCGTGGGTGCGGGCCGCCTGGAAGAGCTGCGGGACGGCCGAGCGCATCGAGATGCGGTACGCGTCGCCCGCGTACACCCCGCCCAGCAGGGGCTCGACCAGCCGGTCGACGACCTCGCGGCCGAGCCGCGCCGCCACGTACTCACCGACGGCCACGTCGTCGCCGACCTCCGTGCGGGGCAGGTCGGCGTCGCGCTCGATGCGGGCCAGGCCCTCGTCCGAGAGGACACCGGCCAGGGCGGCCGCGGTGCCGGGGACGCCCATCACATGGCCCTTGGGCATCGGGCGCAGGGCGCCGCGGGTCCAGATCGAGGCGGTCGCGGTGGCCGGCGGCTGGAGCTGTCCGGCGAGGCCGACCTCGCGGGCGAGGGCCACGGCCTCGGGGCGGCGGGCGAGCATCGACTCGGCACCGAGGTCGACCCGGACGCCCGCGATCTCGCCGGGCAGCAGCTTGCCGCCGACGCGCTCGGAGGCCTCCAGGACCGTCACGCGCACCCCGCGCCCGAGGAGGCGGTGGGCGGCGGCCAGCCCGGCGATTCCGGCTCCGATGACGACGACATGCCCCGTGCTCGTACCCGTTGCGCTCATGCCCCCACTCTCTCAGACCCCTCGGACACTCCCGCCCCGGCCCGGTGTCCGGGACGAGTCCGGACCGTGACCGCATCGGAACCGGCGCCCTCCAACGTTCCGGCCCGTCCCGGCGTCGAAGAAGCGTCACAGGTCACCGTCATCGGGGGTCCACCCATGCGCACACCACGATCCGCACGATCCGTCCAGGTCCTGGCCGGGATCCTGCTCGCCGCGTCCCTGGCGCTCGCCGGGTGCAGTGGCGCGAACGACTCGTCGAGCGGCGGCTCCGCGAAGTCCGCCGCGGACGCCGCACAGGGGCAGGCGGGCGCCGGCGGTGGCAAGGAGTACGAGGCCAAGTCGCCAGGCAAGGCGCCCAAGCTCGCCCCGAGCGCCATCATCCGCACCGCTTCCCTGACCGTCGAGGTCAAGGACGTGCCCAAGGCCCTGGACAAGGCCCGTACGACCGCCGAGGGCGCGGGCGGCTACGTCGGCCAGGAGAGCACGAGCCGGGACTCCGCGGGCCACGAGCAGACCCGGGTCGTGCTGCGCGTGCCGACCGCGCAGTACGACGAGGTCCTCGCCGCCCTCCAGGGCTCCGGCAAGCTGGTCGAGCGCAGCGCGAAGGCGGAGGACGTCACCGACCAGGTGGTGGACGTGGACAGCCGCATCAAGTCGCAGCGGGCGAGCGTGGCCCGCATCCGCGACCTGATGGACAAGGCGACCAGGCTGAGCGACGTCGTCACCCTGGAGGGCGAGCTGAGCAGCCGGGAGGCGGACCTGGAGGCGCTGCTCGCCCAGCAGGCGTCCCTGAAGGACCGCACCAGCCTCGCGACCATCACCCTGTCGCTGTCCGAGACGCCCGTGAAGAAGGCCGCGGCCGAGGACGACACGCCGGGCTTCGTGGACGCGCTGGCGGGCGGCTGGCACGTGTTCGTCACCATGCTGCGCTGGATCGCCCTCGCCCTGGGCGCGGTCCTGCCGTTCGCGGCGCTCGCGGCGCTGCTGGCACTGCTGTGGCTGCGGGTCGTACGCCCGCGCCTGTCGCGCCGCGCGGAGCCCGCACCCGCGCCGACGGCCCCCGCCCCGCTGCCCCAGGCGCGCCCGGCAGCGGACCCCTCGAGCGAGCCGGCCCAGCACTGAAATGCCGTGGCCCCGTAGCGTGTTCACATGAGCATGAGCGATGGGCGGGGCGGCAAGGAACGGCTGGTCGTGATCGGCGGCGACGCCGCGGGCATGTCCGCGGCGTCGCAGGCGCGCCGGCTGCGGGGGCCGGACGAGCTGGAGATCGTGGCGTTCGAGCGCGGCCACTTCAGCTCCTACTCGGCGTGCGGGATCCCGTACTGGGTCGGCGGTGACGTGCCCGAGCGGGACGAGCTGATCGCGCGCTCACCGGAGGAGCACCGCGCGCGGGCCATCGACCTGCGGATGCGTACGGAGGTCACGGAGATCGACGTGGCGGGCGGGCGGGTACGCGCGCGTGACGTCGATTCCGGGGACGCGTCCTGGACGTCGTACGACAAACTCGTGATCGCGACCGGCGCCCGCCCGATCCGCCCGGACATGCCGGGCGCGGACGCTCCCGGGGTGCACGGCGTGCAGACCCTGGACGACGGCCAAGCGCTGCTCGACACCCTGGCACGCACGCGTGGGCGTCGCGCCGTGGTCGTGGGCGCCGGTTACATCGGCGTCGAGATGGCCGAGGCGTTCATCAACCGCGGCTTCGAGGTGACGGTCGTCAACCGCGGCAAGGAGCCCATGTCGACCCTCGACCCGGACATGGGCCGCCTCGTGCACCGGGCCATGGAGGGCCTGGGCATCACCATGGTCAACGATGCCGAGGTCACCAAGGTGCTCACCGGTGAGGACGGCCGGGTGCGGGCGGTGGCCACGGAGGACGCCGAGTTCCCGGCGGACGTGGTGATCCTGGGCATCGGCGTACGCCCGGAGACGGCGCTGGCCGAGGCGGCGGGCCTCCCCCTCGGCGCCCGCGGCGGTCTGCTCACCGACCTCGCGATGCGCGTGCGCGGCCACGAGAACATCTGGGCGGGCGGCGACTGCGTCGAGGTGCTGAACCTGGTCTCCGGCCAGGAGCAGTACGTTCCGCTCGGCACCCACGCCAACAAACACGGCCAGGTCATCGGCGCGGGCGTCGGCGGCGGTTACGCCACCTTCCCGGGCGTGGTCGGCACGGCGGTCAGCAAGGTCTGCGACCTGGAGATCGCCCGCACCGGCCTGCGCGAGAAGGACGCCCACCGCGTCGGCCTCCAGTACGAGACCGTCACCGTCGAGTCGACCAGCCGCGCCGGTTACTACCCGGGCGCCGCCCCCATGACGGTCAAGATGCTCGCCGAGCGCCGCACGGGCCGCCTGCTCGGCGTACAGATCGTCGGCAGGGAGGGCGCGGCCAAGCGGGTCGACATCGCGGCGGTGGCCCTCACGGCGGGCATGACGGTGGAACAGATGACAGCCCTGGACCTGGGCTACGCCCCGCCGTTCTCACCGGTGTGGGACCCGGTGTTGGTGGCAGCGAGAAAGGCGACGGGAAAGGTGCGCCAAGGCTAGGCCGACCCACTGATCCGCGGCAGAGAAGCGACGGACGCGCTGGAGGAAACAGCCGCGGGCTGCTCCGCCAACGGCTTCGCATGAGAGGCCGTTGGCCGGGTCGACCGGAGCCGGTTGCTCACCGCTTCGTCCAGGGTCACCGGCCGCTGCATCTGCGCGGCCAGCCGCCCGGCCTCCTGGCCGAGCCGCGCGACATCCTCCCAGGGAAGCCGCACCACCAAAGACAGCTCGGCCTCACCGTCGGGCAGAGCATGCATCGCCGAAACCTGCGGAGTGTTCATCGCCTGTCCTCACGTCGGTTGAGGAGAGATACGCACACCCACCCGCCCGCGTTCACCGGTTCGCGCGCCGGATCGAGGGCACTACTTCTGTGTGGTCATCCCCGTCCATGACGTGAACCCGGCACGCCGTACGCCCTATGTGACGTACGCGCTCATCGCCGCCAACGTCCTCGTCTTCCTCACCACACCCGGCATAGCCGGCTCCGTGGCCGGCGGAAGCGACCTGGCGCAGCTGTGCCATCTGCAGGCCTTCATGGACCACTACGCGGCGGTCCCCCGGGAGCTGATCCACCACCAGATGCCCCGGGTGGTCCCCACGGGCGACGTGGGCATCGGCCCGCACGGCCCGGGCTGTGTGGTGGCACCGCCCGCCTACGACAAGTCCCCGCCCGTGTCCGTCTTCACGGCGATGTTCCTGCACGGCAGCTGGCTGCACCTGCTGGGCAACATGCTCTTCCTGCTGATCTTCGGCAACAACGTCGAGGACCGGATGGGCCACATCCGCTACTTCCTCTTCTACGTCGTCTGCGGCTACGCGGCGGGCTACGGCTTCGCGCTGCTCAACGCCGACTCCGGGGACCCGCTGATCGGCGCGTCCGGGGCGATCGCCGGGGTCCTCGGCGCCTATCTGGTGCTGTATCCGAAGGCGCGGGTCTGGGTCCTCGTCCCGTTCCTGATCTTCCTGCCGCTCCGGCTGCCCGCCTGGCTGGTGCTGGGCTTCTGGTTCGTGCTCCAGGCGGTGTACTCCTCCGGGCACGGTGTCTCCGGCGCCGGAACGGTGGCCTACGCGGCCCATGTGGTGGGCTTCGTGGCGGGCATGCTGCTGGCCTGGCCGCTCAAGCCGGGCACCCCGCCCCCGCCGGAGCCGCGCCGCCTGCTGTTCGGCAGGCAGGCCCGGCCCCGTCAGGTGTGGTGAGCGGGTCCGCTCAGCGGGCGCTCGCCGTGTGGACGTACTCCACGAGCCGGGTCAGCGCGTCCGGGTCGGTGTTGGGCAGCACGCCGTGGCCGAGGTTGAAGACGTGGCCCTCGAGACCGGCGGCCGCGTCGAGGACCTCGCGGGCCCTGGCCTCCACCGTCTCCTTGTCGGTGAACAGGACCGTCGGGTCGAGGTTGCCCTGGAGCGCCTTGCCCGGGCCGACCCGGCGCGCGGCCTCGTCCAGCGGGATGCGCCAGTCGACGCCGACGACGTCCGCACCGGCCTCGCCCATGAGCTTCAGCAGCTCGCCGGTGCCGACACCGAAGTGGATGCGCGGGACGCCGTAACCCGCGACGGCCTCGAACACCTTCGCCGAGGCGGGCATCACGGACTTCACGTAGTCGGCCGGGGCCAGCGCGCCGACCCAGGAGTCGAAGAGCTGCACGGCCGAGGCGCCCGCCTCGATCTGCACCTTCAGGAAGGCGGCCGTGATGTCGGCGAGGCGGTCCAGCAGGTCGGCCCACAGCTCGGGGTCGCCGTACATCATCGCCTTGGCGTTCTCGTACGTCCGCGACGGACCGCCCTCGACCAGATAGCTCGCGAGGGTGAAAGGCGCGCCCGCGAAACCGATCAGCGGGGTGGCGCCCAGCTCGCGGGTGAGCAGTCCGATCGCCTCGGTGATGTAGGGGACGTCCTCGGGGGTGAGGTCGCGCAGCCGGGCGAGGTCGGCGCGGGTGCGGATCGGCTCCTCGACGACCGGGCCGACACCGGGCTTGATGTCGAGGTCGATGCCGATGGCCTTGAGCGGGACGACGATGTCGCTGAAGTAGATCGCCGCGTCCACGTCGTGGCGGCGCACCGGCTGCAGCGTGATCTCGGTGACCAGCTCGGGCCGCATGCAGGACTCGAGCATGGGGATGCCCTCGCGCACCTTGCGGTACTCGGGCAGGGAGCGGCCGGCCTGGCGCATGAACCACACCGGGGTGTGCGGCACGGACTCGCGCCTGCACGCCCTGAGGAACGCGCTGTCGTACGTCGCTGTCGGCTGCTGGCCCGTGGGGCTTCCGTTGGCACTCACGTCGGCAAGTCTCGCACGGCCCCGGGGTGAGAAGTGCGGCCGCCCTCAGGGGTGTCCTACCTGCGCCGGGGCGCGGTTCCCCTTACTCTTCCCCGCATGGCTGCGGCTCAGGGACGACTGTCGGACGGCGCTGACGGAATGGACGACGCGAAGGACACCGCTCAGGCGGAGGGGCGGGCGGGCACGGCGGCGCCGCCGGCCTTCCGGGCCGCGGTCGAGGCGCTGCGGGCCGCACGCCTGCGGCCGCAGGTCGAGGTGGAGTCGTCCCCCGCCCCGCAGCGGCTCGCGCCGTTCGCGTACGCGCTGGAGGCCGTGGTGGTCGACGGCGACCAGGACCTGGCCGACGGGCGGCTGGTGCTGCTGCACAACCCGGCCGGGCACGAGGCCTGGCACGGAACGTTCCGCCTGGTGACGCTGGTGCGTGCGGAGCTGGAGCCGGAGATGGCGGCCGATCCGCTGCTGCCCGAGGTGTGCTGGTCGTGGCTGACCGGTGCGCTGCAGGCGCGCGGGCTGGCGTACGGCGAGCCGAGCGGCACCGTCACGCGTGCGGGCTCGCACTACTTCGGCGGCCTGGCCGAGCGTCCGCCCGCCTCGCAGATCGAGATCCGCGCCTCCTGGACGCCCCGCGAGGGCCTGGGCGGAGTGCCGGACACCGCCGGTCACCTGGCCTCCTGGTGCGATCTGCTGGCCCAGGTCGGCGGGCTGCCCCCGGCCGGACCGGGCGACGCCTCCGTGGTGACGCTGCCGCAGCGCAGGGGGCCGCAGACCCGGTGACGCCGGCCCCGGTCAACCCCGGGTCATCCGGACGGACCCCTTGTTGACCATCTCTTTGTCGATACGGCCACTTTCCGCACTCGAATCACACCAGCCCGAACCGACTCGATCTTCTGATGATCGATCGCGTGTCCGAATTGCACGGATTGTTACTCACTAGATCGTGATCATTCTCTAAAGGCGGGCGGGTTTGCTGCCGAAGACGACTGTGACCTTGAAAGCACGGTTCGTCCCGGCTTCTTCCCCAAAGCCGGCCCCGCCCCCCCCACCCCAGGAGGCCTGGTGTCCGTTCTCCTCGAGCAGCCCTCAAGCCTGGTCGCCTACCGCCCGAACAAGCCGACCGCCATGGTGGTCGTGGCCGACCCGCGCGTCCGCTCCACCGTGACCCGCCATCTGTGGGCGCTCGGTGTGCGCGATGTCATCGAGGCCTCGTCCATCGCGGAGGCTCGTCCCCGCATCGGCAACCCCCGCGACATCTGCGTCGCCGACGTCCACCTGCCCGACGGCTCCGGCCTGACACTGCTGTCCGAGACCCGCGCGGCGGGCTGGCCCAACGGGCTGGCGCTCTCCGCCGCCGACGACATCGGCGCCGTGCGCAACGCGCTGGCGGGCGGGGTCAAGGGCTACGTCGTCACCGGCACCCGGACGAACATCGGGCTCCCCACCCGACCCGGCGGCGCTCCCCTCGGTGCCGCCGCCCGGATGCACCGCCGCCCCCCGGGTGCCCCGAGCCACCCGGGCGGCTACCGCGAGCTGTCCGGACGCGAGGTCGAGGTGCTGCGACTGGTCGCGGAGGGCCAGTCGAACAAGGCCATCGGCGTCTCGATGGGCCTGTCCGCCCTGACCGTGAAGAGCCACCTCGCCCGTATCGCCCGCAAGCTCGGCACGGGCGACCGCGCCGGGATGGTGGCCGTCGCCCTGCGCACCGGCATCATCCACTGAGCCCGGCCCCTCCCCCGCACCGCCGTTGAGCCGCTCGGCGGAGCCCTGAGTTCACTCATGTGAACGTACGTTTCACCGGCCTGACTGGTTTACGACCCTCCGGTGCCCGTCGACGGAACGTTCCATCGACGGGCGCTGTCCACACACGGATACCCTTGACATGTGACGGACGCCCAAGAGACCGCAGCAGACAGCTCCCTGCGCACCACCGGAGGCACCCCTCCGGACGATGCCGGATCTTCTGTGATGGGGGCGCCGACTCCGCTGCTCGAACCCCGCGAGGGCATTCCGCCCGTGGTCACCGACGAGAACACCCTCGCCGAGGTGGTCGCCGCCTTCGCCGCCGGCTCCGGCCCCGTCGCCGTCGACGCCGAGCGCGCCTCCGGCTACCGCTACGGCCAGCGCGCCTATCTGGTGCAGCTGCGCCGCGAGGGGGCAGGCAGCGCGCTGATCGACCCTGTTGCCTGTCCCGACCTCTCCGGCCTCGGCGAGGCGCTGTCCGGCGTCGAGTGGGTGCTGCACGCCGCCACCCAGGACCTGCCCTGCCTGCGCGAGATAGGCATGCTGCCGACGGCCCTGTTCGACACCGAGCTGGCCGGGCGGCTCGCCGGATTCCCCCGGGTCGGCCTCGGCGCCATGGTCGAGAGCGTCCTCGGCTTCGTCCTGGAGAAGGGCCACTCCGCCGTCGACTGGTCCACCCGCCCGCTGCCCGAGCCGTGGCTGCGCTATGCGGCGCTGGACGTCGAGCTCCTCGTCGACCTGCGGGACGCCCTGGAGAAGGAGCTGGACCGGCAGGGCAAGCTGGAGTGGGCGCGCCAGGAGTTCGACGCGATCGCCACCGCGCCGCCCGCCGAGCCCCGCAAGGACCCCTGGCGCCGTACGTCCGGCATGCACAAGGTGCGGCGGCGGCGGCAGCTGGCGGTCGTGCGGGAGCTGTGGCAGACCCGGGACCGGATCGCCCAGCGACGGGATGTCTCGCCGGGCAAGGTGCTGTCGGACGCGGCCATCGTGGAGGCCGCGCTCTCCTTGCCGAGCACCGTGCACGCGCTGGCCGCGCTGAACGGGTTCGGGCACCGGGTGGGGCGGCGGCAGATGGAGCAGTGGCAGGCGGCGGTCGACCGGGCCAAGGCCCTGCCGGACTCCGCGTTGCCGCAGCCCGGGCAGCCGGTTGCAGGACCGCCGCCGCCGCGGGCGTGGGCCGACAAGGACCCCGCTGCAGCGGCTCGCCTGTCCGCGGCCCGGACCGGGGTCTCGGCCCTGGCCGAGCAGCTCACCATGCCTCAGGAGAACCTGATCTCTCCCGACACGGTGCGGCGGATCTGCTGGGAGCCGCCCGCTGCCGACCCGGCGGCCATAGGGGCTGCGCTTTCGGGGTACGGCGCTCGACCGTGGCAGGTGGAGCAGGTCACGCCCGTGCTGGTCGCCGCGCTGTCGGCGAAGGGCGCGTAGGGCCTGTCCGGCGGATCATGCCGCAACCGCGGGTCCGGCACGCCCTGCGCGTGCGGGAAGTGGAACCGGGACGTCGAGATCACGCCAAGATCCCGGGAGAGGCCGGTGTGACGTTCACCGCTCCCCTCGGCAGGACTGGGCAGCTACGTTACTCATAAGTAGCATGAGTCCTGAGCGCGCGCTCAGCGCTTGCGCGTCGCAGCTGTGCCATCCCGCACCCTGGAGGAGAGCCATCGTGCCTCGTACCGTCAGGGACGTCGTCTTCGTCGACGGCGTCCGCACCCCGTTCGGCAAGGCGGGCCCGAAGGGCATCTACCACGAGACCCGCGCCGACGACCTCGTCGTGAAGGCGATCCGGGAGCTGCTGCGCCGCAACCCCGGGCTGGACCCGAAGAAGATCGACGAGGTCGCCATCGCCGCGACCACGCAGATCGGTGACCAGGGTCTGACCCTCGGTCGTACGGCCGGCATCCTCGCCGGTCTGCCGCAGTCGGTTCCCGGCTACTCCATCGACCGCATGTGCGCCGGCGCCCTGACCGCCGTGACGACCACCGCCGGTTCGATCGCCTTCGGCGCCTACGACGCCGTCATCGCCGGCGGCGTGGAGCACATGGGCCGCCACCCGATGGGCGAGGGCGTGGACCCGAACCCCCGCTTCGTCAGCGAGAAGCTGGTCGACGAGTCCGCCCTCTTCATGGGCATGACCGCCGAGAACCTGCACGACCGGTACCCCACCATCACCAAGCAGCGCGCCGACGAGTACGCGGTGCGCTCGCAGGAGAAGGCCGCCAAGGCGTACGCCAACGGCAAGATCCAGCAGGACCTGGTGCCGATCTCGGTGCGCCGCACCAACCCGGAGGCCGGCGAGACCGGCTGGGGTCTGGTCACGGCCGACGAGCCGATGCGTCCGGGCACGACCCTGGAGAACCTCTCCGGGCTCAAGACCCCGTTCCGCGTGCACGGCCGGGTCACCGCCGGTAACGCGGCCGGTCTGAACGACGGCGCGACCGCGTCGATCATCGCGAGCGAGGACTTCGCCCGCGAGAACAACCTGCCGGTCAAGATGCGCCTGGTCTCCTACGCCTTCGCGGGCGTCGAGCCCGAGGTCATGGGCTACGGCCCGATCCCCGCCACGGAGAAGGCCCTCGCCAAGGCGGGTCTGTCCATCTCCGACATCGGTCTGTTCGAGATCAACGAGGCCTTCGCCGTCCAGGTGCTGGCCTTCCTCGAGCACTACGGCATCGCGGACGACGACGCGCGCGTCAACCAGTACGGCGGCGCGATCGCCTTCGGTCACCCGCTCGCCTCCTCCGGCGTCCGGCTCATGACGCAGCTGGCCCGCCAGTTCGAGGAGCAGCCGAACGTCCGCTACGGCCTGACCACCATGTGCGTCGGCTTCGGCATGGGCGCGACGGTCATCTGGGAGAACCCGCACTTCGAGGGGGACAAGTGAGCACCACCGCTGAGCTTTTGAAGGGTGCGGCCGAGCTGTTCCCCGACGAGGTCGTGACGTCGGCGCACGTACGCCACCTCGACCTCCCGTTCGGCGCCGGGCGCTTCGCGCTCATCACGCTGGACAACGGCCTGGACCACACCAAGCCGACCACCTTCGGCCCGGCCTCGCTGGCGAACCTCAACACGGCCATCGACCAGGTCGAGAAGGAGGCGGCCGAGGGCACGATCGTCGGTGTCGGTGTCACCGGCAAGCCGTTCATCTTCGCGGTCGGCGCCGACCTCAAGGGCGTCGAGCTGCTGAAGAAGCACGAGGACGCGCTGGCCATCGGCAAGGGCGGCCACGAGGTCTTCAAGCGCCTCGCGGGCCTGGCCGTGCCGACCTTCGCCTACTACAACGGCGCGGCGATGGGCGGCGGCGTCGAGGTCGGCCTGCACTGCACCTACCGCACGGTGTCGAAGGCCATCCCGGCGTTCTCCCTCCCCGAGGTCTTCCTGGGCCTGGTCCCGGGCTGGGGCGGCTGCACGATCCTGCCGAACCTGATCGGCGCCGACAAGGCCGTCTCGGTGATCATCGAGAACAGCCTCAACCAGAACAAGCAGCTCAAGGGCCAGCAGGTCTTCGACCTCGGCATCGCCGACGCCATCTTCGAGGGCGCCGACTTCCTTGAGCAGTCGCTGATCTGGACCGCGAACGTCCTCAAGGGCGACATCGAGGTCGAGCGTCCGGTGATCGACCGCGGCGAGGCCTGGGACCAGGCCGTCGCCAAGGGCCGCCTCATCGCGGACGGCAAGGTGCACGGCGCTGCCCCGGCCGCCTACCGTGCCCTCGACATCATCGCCGCGGCCAAGAACGGCGACCTGCAGCAGGGTTACGACGCCGAGGACGTCGCGCTCGCCGACCTCATCATGGGCGGCGAACTGCGCTCCGGCATCTACGCGTTCAACCTGGTGCAGAAGCGCGGCAAGCGTCCCGCGGGCGCCCCGGACAAGAACCTGGCCCGCCCGGTCACCAAGGTCGGCGTCGTCGGCGCCGGTCTGATGGCCAGCCAGCTCGCCCTGCTCTTCCTGCGCCGCCTGGAGGTGCCGGTCGTCCTGACCGACATCGACCAGGAGCGCGTCGACAAGGGTGTGGGCTACGTCCACGCCGAGATCGACAAGCTGCTCGGCAAGGGCCGGATCAACCAGGACAAGGCCAACCGCCTCAAGGCGCTGGTGACCGGTGTCCTGGACAAGGCCGAGGGCTTCTCCGACGCGGACTTCATCATCGAGGCCGTGTTCGAGGAGATCGGTGTCAAGCAGCAGGTGTTCGCGGAGGTCGAGGCGGTCGCCCCGGCGCACGCGATCCTCGCCACCAACACCTCCTCCCTGTCCGTGACGGAGATGGCGTCGAAGCTCCAGCACCCCGAGCGGGTCGTCGGCTTCCACTTCTTCAACCCGGTCGCGATCCTCCCGCTGCTGGAGATCGTCCGCGGTGAGAAGACGGACGACGCCTCGCTCGCGACCGCCTTCGCGGTGGCCAAGAAGCTGAAGAAGACCGCGGTTCTGGTCAAGGACGCCCCGGCGTTCGTCGTGAACCGCATCCTGACCCGCTTCATGGGCGAGATCCAGAACGTCATCGACGAGGGCACCCCGGTCGAGGTCGCGGAGAAGGCGGTCGAGCCGCTGGGTCTGCCGATGTCGCCGCTGGTGCTGCTGGAGCTGGTCGGCCCCGCGATCGGCCTGCACGTCTCGGAGACCCTCAACCGGGCCTTCCCGGACCGCTTCACGGTCTCCCCGAACCTCGCGGCCGTCGTCAAGGCGGGCAAGCGTGGCTTCTACGTGTACGACTCCGGCAAGCCGGAGCTGGACCCGGAGGTCGCCGCGCTGCTCCAGCAGGGCGATGTCGTCCTGACCGAGGAGCAGGTGCGGGCGCGCGTCCTGGACGCGGTGGCGCAGGAGATCGGGCTCATGCTCGACGAGGGTGTCGTCGCCGAGGCCCAGGACATCGACCTGTGCCTCATCACGGGCGCCGGCTGGCCCTTCCACCTGGGCGGCATCACGCCGTACCTGGACCGTGAGGGTGTCTCGGAGCGCGTGAACGGCAAGAAGTTCCTGGCGCCGGGCATGGCGAGTGTCCCCGCGTAGCACCAGGTGACGTCACGGAGGGCCCCCGCTGCGGCGGGGGCCCTTCTGCGTGGTCAGAGTTGCTGCCACGCCTCCAGCGCCAGCCCCGACTCGTCCTTCCGCCTGGTCAGCAGCAGCCGGCCGGTCGAGGGCGACAGCGTCGCCGCCACCACCCGGTCGTCCTCGTCCAGGGCCAGCGACACCAGCGCGTCCACCGGCAGCTGCGGGCCCGACTCCGTCCACCACAGGCCCGCCGACTCCTGCTCGGTCGGGTAGGCGGCGAAGGCCACACGGCCGCTCTCCGAGCGCTGGGCCAGCAGCGTGCAGTCGTGACCGTCCAGGATGCAGCGGATCGCCGTGACCGGGCCCGGGCCCGCGGCGGGCAGGAGGGCGACCGGCTTGCTGCCGGATCGCCAGGCGCACAGGTCACCGGAGGTGTCGGTGTAGAAGACGGTGGTGCTGTCGGGAGAGGTCGCGAGGGCGCGGAGGGTGCCGGGGCGGACCGGGGCCTCCAGGCGCTCCTGGGCGACCGGCGTGGCTCCCGGCTCCTCCTGGCGCCAGTGCAGCAGGCCCCCCGGCACGGCCGCGTAGACCTCGACCCGGCCGGACTCCCCCGTCACCGCCGCCAGGCCGTCCTGCACCTTGCTGCCCCTGAGGTCCACCCAGGGCGCCCAGCCGCCCTTCTCCTTCTGGTTGACCATGTGCACCCCGCCGCCGTCGTTGCGGACGAAGACATGGGCGCGGCCCTGGGCGTCGACGGCGACGGCCGGGGTGCCCGACCGGTCGCCGCCCTTCCTCCGCGGATGGCCGATCGGGTTCCAGTCCAGGGCCGCGAGGTGCGCGCGGAAGTGCGTGGAGTGCACCAGGCCCGACTCGCCCGGCAGCGTCGGCCGCCAGGAGACCAGGTGGGCATAGCCGTCGGCGCCCTGGCCGACGGCGAGGACGGGATGGAGTTTCTGGTCGCCGCCCACCTTGCGCGGGTCGGTCCAGGGGCCGCCCGGCGCGCGCTCCGCCCGGCACAGGACGACGTCGCCCGACAGGTGGTAGACACTGAGGCGGCCGTCGCGGCCGCGTATGAGCCAGTCGCCGTTCACCGGTTCACTCTAAGCCGCCGCCGACGGGGACCGGAGCCCGCCCCCTCACGGTCGGCATGGCACCCTTGGCCCATGGACGACCCCCTCGGCTCCCCCGCCCCGGACGGTGAGCTGCTCGTGATCGTCGACGGCGCGAACGTCGTCGGTTCGCGGCCCGACGGCTGGTGGCGCGACCGCAGGGGCGCCGCCGAGCGGCTGCGGGACCGGCTGGCCGCCGAGGGGCTGCCGGGCCGGGACGACGCCGTGGCGATCGTGCTCGTCGTCGAGGGTGCCGCCCGCGGGGTGGAGCCCGTGCCGGGGGTACGGGTGGAGTCGGCGCCCGGCAGCGGGGACGACCGGATCGTGGAGCTGGCCGCGGAGAACGCCGGCCGGCCGTGCCTGGTGATCACAGCCGACCGGGAGCTGCGCCGCCGGGTGACCGAACTGGGCGCGGAGGTGGCCGGTCCGCGCACGGTCCTCGGCTGAGGGCGGTGCCGCCCTAGGCGGAGAACGCCGCGATCAGGGCGATGTCGACGGCCAGTCCGGTCGCGCCGAGGGTGGTTCCGGCGGTTGCGGTCCACAGGCGGCCGATGCCCTGGCGGGCGTAGTGGATCCCCATGGCGCCGAAGGTGACGGCGAAGGCGCCGGCGAGGATCGACCACGGGAGCGCGACGAGCATGAGCGTGGGCCATGCGCCCACGGCCGAGACGACCCCGAGGACGAGTGCGAAGGGCCCCAGGGCTACGGCGGGCGAGTCGTCGTTCCGGGCGGGTGTGGTCGGCGCGGGCATATGATCCCCCTCATTTGAACGTGTTCAAATCTCTGCTGCGAGCATAGCAGCAGGGTGCGGACCGACACGGGCCAACTCCCCTTCACTCGGGCGGAGTCCGGGCGTAGAGCACGGCCCCGTCCACCCTTCCCACCTCCTCGTACCGGCCGGCCAGCAGCCGGCGCAGGCTCGGGATGCGGTCGGGGCCGTAAGGCCTGCCGCGGGAGTCGTCGACGACGAGGGCCGGGGCGTGTGCGGCCAGCTCCGCCCGGAAGACCGGCCAGGCGCCCTCGATCGCGTACTTCTCCCCGACCTGGGGGCCGTCGCGGCCGCCGCTGTAGTTGGTGAGCAGGCCCGCGGTGAGGTAGCGGGTGGCGGGGGTGCGGCCGGCCAGCCAGTACGTCTCGGGGTGCATGCCCCACACGAAGACCCGGTCGGCGGGCGCGGTGCGCCGGGCGAGAGTGGCCGCGAGCCGCTGGGCATGGGCGAGTTCGGGGCGCGGCGCGAGCAGGCCCCAGGCGAGGAAGAGGGCGCAGCAGCCGGCCGAGGTGCGGACGGCGGCCGTCAGCCGTTCGCGGGGCGGGATCCGCAGCGCGGCGGTGGCCAGCAGGGCCACGGGCGGGGTGAGTTGCAGGTAGTAGTGACCGAAGAAGTGGAAGCCGAGGGTGACGGCGAAGGCCGAGGCGGCCAGCCACAGCCACAGGTCGGCCGCCGCCGCGCCGGCGGTGCGCAGGGCTCGCAGGACCGGCGGGATCAGGCCCGCGCAGGCCACGGCGAGGATCGCGGTGTTGGCCAGACAGCGGCCGAGGACATGGAGTTCGGAGCCGGTGAAGGAGGCGTAGGCGGCGGAACCCGTGACCGTCCAGAACAGGAACCCTCCGGGGTCGGTGACCAGGGCCGCGCACAGCACCGGTACGGCGAACCCGGCTCCGAGCCGCAGGGCGCCCGCGCGTGGGAGGCCGGCCCCGTGCAGCAGCCACGCCACCGGCAGCAGGACCGCGCCGCCGGTCTGCTTGGTGAGGAAGGCGCAGGCGACGGCGGCCCCGGCCGCGCCCCAGCGGCGGCGGTCCGCGCACCACAGGGCGGCCGCCGTGCAGGGCAGTATGAACACCTCGAAGGTGGCGGCCTGCGCGTCCTCGGGGTTGAGCCCGACCGAGATCAGCAGATACAGCACCCCGGCGGTGCGGCCCGCGGTGTGGCCCCAGCGGCGCCGGGCCACGGAGGCCAGCAGAACGGCCGTGAGCGTCTGGGCGAGGACCGCCAGCACCCGGACCGGGGTGAGGGAGCCGGAGCCGCAGACCGCGAACGCGGCCTCGTACAGCCAGGGCACCAGGGGCGGCTTGCGGTCCACGACCGTCTCGTAGAGGTGCCCGCCCTGGGCGAGGAGGCGCGCCTGGACGGCGAGATAGCCCTCGTCGGGGTTCCACAGCGGCCGGGCGAAGGACGGCACCCGGGTGACGCAGGCCAGGGCCGCGAGGGCGGGCAGCAGCCGCGCCCAGTACGCCGTCCGGGTGGTCACGGTCCGTGTGGGGGCGAGCGGGGCGGCGAGCATGGGGAGCACGCTATCCGGCCCCGCGGTTCCATCCGAAGCAGGACATACGGGGCCGGAGTGGAGACTGGGTCGGTTACGTGGTGTCGTTCTTCGGCGGCCGGTGCATGACCTCGCCGATGGTGGTCTCCTCGTGCCGGCCGAGGCGGCTGTGCGAGCGGCTGTAGAGGAAGTAGACGACGAAGCCGATGACCATCCAGATGGCGAACCGGAGCCAGGTCTCGGCGGGCAGGTTGAGCATCAGCCACAGCGTGGCGGCCACGGACAGGATCGGGACGACCGGGACCCATGGAGTCCGGAAGGCGCGGTGCAGGTCCGGGCGCGACTTTCGCAGGATGATCACGCTGAGCGCGACGACGACGAAGGCGAACAGCGTGCCGATGTTCACCAGCTCGCTGAGCTTCCTCAGCGGGGTGAACCCCGCGATGATCGCGATGATCACGCCGAGCAGGATGGTCGGCCGGTACGGGGTCCTGAAGCGGGGGTGGACGACCGAGAAGAAGCGCGGCAGCAGCCCGTCGCGGCTCATCGCGAAGAACACCCGGGTCTGACCGAGCAGCAGGATCATGCAGACGGTGGTCAGCCCGACGGCGGCTCCCAAGCTGATCACACCCGCGAACCAGGGGTGCCCGGTGGCCTTGAACGCGTCGGCGAGCGGGGCGTCCACGGAGAGCTTGGTGTACTTCTCCATGCCCGTGACGACGATGGAGACGGCGACGTAGAGCACGGTGCAGATGAGCAGCGAGCCGAGGATGCCGCGCGGCATGTCGCGTTGCGGATTGCGGGTCTCCTCGGCGGCGGTGGCCACGACGTCGAAACCGATGAAGGCGAAGAAGACGACCGAGGCGGCGGTGAAGATGCCCATCACCCCGAAGTTGGACGGTGCCCAGCCGAACATCAGCTGAATGAGCGGCGCACTCAGGTTGCCCCCCGCCGGCACGGGCTGCGGCTTGGGGACGAACGGCTGGTAGTTGTCGGCGTTGATGATGAAGGCGCCCGCGATGATCACGATGAGGACGACGGTCACCTTGATGGCGACCACCACCGAGGTGACGCGTGCGGACAGCTTCATGCCGAGGACAAGGATGGCGGTGAGCACCAGCACCAGGACGGCGGCGAGGATGTCGAAGCCGAAGCCCGAGGCCCCTTCCCGCCCGCTCAGCTCCGCGGGCATGTGCCAGCCGAGGTTGTTGACCATGAGCGAGCGGATGTAGCCGGACCAGCCGACGGCGACCACCGCCGTGCCCAGCGCGAACTCCAGGACCAGGTCCCAGCCGATGATCCAGGCGGGCAGCTCGCCGATGGAGGCGTACGAGAACGTGTACGCGGAGCCCGCCACCGGGACCGTGGAGGCGAACTCCGCGTAGCAGAGGGCCGCGAGGGCGCAGACGACGCCGGCCGTGACGAAGGACAGGGACACCGCGGGGCCCGCGTTGTTCTTGGCGACCGAACCGGTGAGGACGAAGATGCCGGTGCCGATGATGACACCGACACCGAAGACGGTCAGATCCAGCGCGGACAGGGACTTCTTGAGCGCGTGCTCGGGCTCCTCGGTGTCCAGGATGGACTGCTCGACCTTCTTCGTTCGGAAGAGGCTGCTGCTCACGGGCCTACCTCCCACACGCTCGTCGTCCTCGACATGATCGAGAGGGCTGGGGATGCGTATGCCCCGGCACAGGCAGGTTCACGCAGACGGGCCGGTTCCGCCACCGGGGAAGGTGGCGAAACCGGCCCGATGGGTGGTTTCCCGGGCGTGTCTAGTCGCGCGCGGGTTCCACGGAGTCCACCGCGTCGGCCGTACCGGCCGTGTCGGCTGCGTCCTCGAAGCGGCCGTCCAGCTTGGACACCAAGCCGGTGACCTGGCGGGCGATGTCGGGCGCGGTCAGCCCGATCTCGGCCATGACCTCGGCGCGGGAGGCGTGGTCGAGGAAGCGCGGCGGGATGCCGAAGTCACGCAGCGGCACGTCCACGCCCGCGTCCCTGAGGGCCTGGGCGATCGCGGAGCCGACACCGCCGACGCGGCTGTTGTCCTCGACGGTGACGACGACCCGGTGCCGCTCGGCGAGCGGGGCCATCGCCTCGTCGACGGGCTTGACCCAGCGGGGGTCGACGACGGTGGTGGAGATGCCCTGCTTGTCGAGCAGGTCGGCGATCTCCAGGCACATCGGGGCGAGGGCGCCCACCGAGACCAGCAGCACGTCCGGGCGGTCGGTGCCCGGCTCGCGCAGCACGTCCATGCCGCCGACGCGGCCCACGGCCGGTACGGCCGGGCCGACGGCGCCCTTGGAGAAGCGGACCACGGTCGGCGCGTCCTCGACGGCCACGGCCTCGCGCAGCTGCGCCCGCACCTGGTCGGCGTCGCGCGGGGCGGCCAGCCGCAGCCCCGGCACGACCTGCAGGATCGACATGTCCCACATGCCGTTGTGCGAGGCGCCGTCGGTGCCGGTGATGCCGGCCCGGTCCAGCACGAAGGTCACCCCGCACTTGTGCAGGGCCACGTCCATGAGGACCTGGTCGAAGGCGCGGTTGAGGAAGGTGGCGTAGACGGCGAAGACCGGGTGGACACCGGCGTGGGCCAGACCGGCCGCGGAGACGGCGCCGTGCTGCTCGGCGATCCCGACGTCGTACACCCGTTCGGGGAAGTGCTTGGCGAAGCGGTCCAGGCCGACCGGCTGGAGCATGGCCGCGGTGATGGCGACGACGTCCTCGCGCTCCTCGCCGAGCCTGACCATCTCCTCGCCGAACACGGAGGTCCAGTCGGCGCCGGAGGAGGCGATCGGCAGACCGGTGTCCGGGTGGATCTTGCCGACGGCGTGGAAGCGGTCGGCCTCGTCCTGGAGGGCGGGCTGGTAGCCGCGGCCCTTCTCGGTGAGGCAGTGGACGATGACGGGCCCGCCGAACCGCTTGGCGCGCGCGAGGGCGGACTCCAGCGCCTCGATGTCGTGTCCGTCGATGGGACCGACGTACTTCAGGCCCAGGTCCTCGAACATGCCCTGCGGGGCGATGAAGTCCTTCAGCCCCTTCTTGGCGCCGTGCAGGGTCTCGTACAGCGGCTTGCCGACGACCGGGGTGCGGTCGAGGATGTCCTTCGTCCGGGCCAGGAAGCGCTCGTAGCCGTCGGTCGTGCGCAGGGTCGCCAGGTGGTTGGCGAGACCGCCGATGGTCGGGGCGTAGGAGCGCTCGTTGTCGTTGACGACGATGACGAGCGGGCGGTCCTTGGCCTCGGCGATGTTGTTCAGCGCCTCCCAGGCCATGCCGCCGGTCAGCGCCCCGTCACCGATGACGGCGACGACGTGGCTGTCCCGTTTCTTCAGCTGGTTCGCCTTGGCGATGCCGTCGGCCCAGCCGAGGACCGTGGAGGCGTGGCTGTTCTCGATGACGTCGTGCTCGGACTCGGCCTGCGAGGGGTAGCCGGACAGGCCGCCCTTCATCTTCAGCCGGGCGAAGTCCTGCCGGCCGGTGAGCAGCTTGTGCACGTAGGACTGGTGGCCCGTGTCCCACAGCACCTTGTCCTTCGGGGAGTCGAAGACGCGGTGCAGGGCGATGGTGAGCTCGACCACGCCCAGGTTGGGGCCGAGGTGGCCGCCTGTCTTGGACACGGCGTCGACGAGGAAGGTCCGGATCTCCCCTGCCAGCTGGTCCAGCTCCTCCAGGCTGAGCCGGTCCAGATCGCGCGGTCCCCTGATGCGGGTCAGCAGCGGCACCCGTGCCTCCTTGCAAGTAGAGCTGATCGAGCTGTTGCCGGGCTCGACGAGTCTAATGTTCATGCTTTGCGGGACACGACAGCGCCCGGCACCTTTGCGGCACCGGGCACTGTCGTCCGACCAGGGGCGCTACGCGCGACCCGCGGTCTTCTGCGTCTTACGAGTGATGGAGTCGATGACAACCGTGGTCAACAGCACAGCCGCGGTGATCATGTACTTCACCGGCTCCGCGATGGACTCCAGCTGCAGACCGTACTGAATCGACACGATCACCAGGACACCCAGCAGCGCGTTCCACGTACGACCACGCCCGCCGAAGAGCGACGTACCACCGATGACGGCCGCGGCGATCGCGTTCATCAGGAGGTCACCGGTACCCGCGCTCTGGTTCGCCGAGGCGATCTTCGAGGCCAGGAACAGACCACCGATCGCCGCGAAGCCACCGGAGATGGCGAACACGGAGATCCGCACCGCGGTGACGTTGATACCGGCACGCCGGGACGCCTCGACGCTGCCACCGAGCGCGAAGATCTTGCGGCCGTACGAGGTGCGCCGCAGGACGAAGTCGGTGCCGACCAGGAACGCGATGAAGATCACGGTGGCCAGCGGCAGGCCCTTGTACTGGTTGTACATGTAGGCCGCGGCGAAGGAGACCACCGCGAGCAGGCCCGTGCGCAGGATCGTGTCGCTGAGCGGCCGGGACGGGACGCCCGCGGCCTCCCGGCGCCGGTTGCCCAGGAAGGAGCTGATGAAGAACAGCGCGACCACGACGATCGCGAGTCCGTAGGCGGCGGCCACGTCCGTGAAGGTGTACGTGGTCAGCTTGCCGATCAGACCGTCGCTGTCGAGGTTGATCGTGCCGTCCTCGCCCAGCACCTTCAGCATGAAGCCGAGCCAGAACAGCAGACCGGCCAGGGTCACGGCGAAGGCGGGCGCGCCGAGCACCGCGAAGAAGAAGCCGTGCAGCGCGCCGATGGCGGCACCCGCGGCGATGGCGACGAGCACGGCCACCCACTCGGGCCAGCCCTGGTTGACCGTGAGGACGGCCGCGAGGGCGCTGGCCGCGCCGCTGACCGAGCCGACGGACAGGTCGATCTCGCCGAGCAGCAGCACGAAGACGATGCCGACGGAGATCATGCCCGTGCCGACCATCGTGACCGTGATGTTGCTGATGTTCTGCGCCGAGAGGAACTCGGAGTTCAGGACCTGGAAGATGATGCAGATGATGGCGAGGCCCAGGACGACCGGGAGGGAGCCCAGTTCACCGGCCTTCATCTTGCGCTTGAACTCGGACCAGTAGCCGAGCAGGCCCTGCTCGCGCACCAGCAGGCGCGGGTCGACCGCGGTGACCGCGGCGGCCGCGGCCTCGGGGTTCACGACGGGCGCGTCCGCGACGGCGTCGGGGGTCTTGTCCACGTTCGCGGAGGTCTTGTCGATGCTCACTTGGAAACCTCCCCGTTCGTGCGCGCCGCACGGCGGGTCACGGCGTTGTCGGTGGCGCCGGTGATGGCGGAGATGATCTCCTCCTGCGAGGTCGTCTTGACCTCGAAGACGCCGTTGTTGCGGCCGAGGCGCAGGACGGCGACCTTGTCGGCCACCGCCTTCACGTCCGCCATGTTGTGGCTGATGAGGATGACGGCGTGACCGCGCTCGCGCAGGCGCTCCACGAGGTCGAGGACCTGGGCGGTCTGCTCGACACCGAGGGCGGCGGTGGGCTCGTCGAGGATGACCAGCTTGGGGTCGCCGAGCATCGAACGGGCGATGGCCACGGTCTGGCGCTGACCGCCGGAGAGCGAGGCGATCGGGATGCGGACGCTCGGGATGCGGATCGACAGCGTGGTGAGCAGCTCGCGGGAGCGGCGCTCCATCTCCACCTCGTCGAGGACGCCCCACTTCCGCAGCTCACGGCCGAGGAAGAGGTTGCCGACGACGTCGATGTTGTCGCACAGCGCGAGGTCCTGGTACACCGTCGCGATGCCCAGGGCCTGGGCGTCGTGCGGCCTGCTGATCGACACGGGCTTGCCGTCCCATTCGATGACGCCCTCATCGATGGGGTGTACGCCGGCGATCGTCTTGACCAGCGTGGACTTTCCGGCACCGTTGTCGCCCACCAGGGCGACCACCTCACCGGCGTGGACCTCAAGCTCTACGTCGGTGAGCGCCTGAACGGCACCGAACCGCTTGGAGACCCCGCGCAACGCCAGCACGGGCGTAGCGGACACGTGAACCATCTCCTTCGCCGCCTGACCCGGCGGGAGGTTGTGCAGAAATCTGGGTGGGTGGGTTGGGAGCAACCCTGTGGGGAGTTCCGTCCGGCGCCCCGCGCGGAGCTTGCGGGGCTGTGTGATGCGCGGGGCACCGGAGGAGCCTTGGGCAGTGCGTCCGGTCCCGTACGGGCATTCAAGGGCGAACGCCCGTACTTGGGAAGGGACCGTATCGGCTGCTTAGCTGAGACCGAGCTTGGCGCAGGCGGACTTGTACTTGCCCGTGCAGATCTCGGCGGAGGTGTAGACGCCGTCCTTGATGACGGTGTCCTTGATGTTGTCCTTGGTCAGCGCGGTGACCGGGACCAGGACCGACGCGACGTCCTTGGCGGAGCCGGAGGAGACCTTGTCCTTGGCGACGGAGTCGAGCGCCTTGCCCTGGGCGAGGTACACGGCCATCGTGGCGGCGGCGTCGGCCTCGGGGGCGTACGGCTTGTAGACGCTCATGTACTGCTCACCGGCGACGATGCGCTGCACACCGGCCAGCTCGGCGTCCTGACCGGTGACCGGGACGGAGACGCCCGCGGCCTTGAGGGCGGTGATGATACCGCCGGCCATGCCGTCGTTCGCGGAGTAGACACCCGCGATCTTGTCCTTGCCGACCGAGGAGATCGCCGACTCCATCTCGGAGTTGGCGTTGTCCGGCGACCACTCCTTGGTGTCGTACTCCTTGGCGACGGTGACCTTGCCGTCGAGGACGGAGTGCGCGCCCTTCTTGAACTGGGCGGCGTTCGGGTCGGTCACCGAGCCGTTGATCATGACGACCTTGGAGGACTTGGTGGCCTTGCTGCCCAGCGCCTTCAGCAGGGCCTCGCCCTGGGTCTTGCCGACCTGCTCGTTGTCGAACGAGGTGTAGGCGCTGATCGGGCCCTCGGCCAGGCGGTCGTACGCGACGACCTTGATGCCAGCCTCCACGGCCTTCTGCACGGAGTTCTGGATGGCCTTGGCGTCCACCGCGTCCAGGATCAGGACGTCCACCTTGTTGGTGATCATGGTGTCGACCTGCTGGGCCTGCAGGTTCGCGTCCTGGCGGGCGTTGTTGTACTGGATCTCCGCCTTGTTGTTCGTCAGCTCCTTGATCTTCTTCTCGATCAGCGGCTTGTCGAACTTCTCGTAGCGGGCGGTCTTGTTCTCCGGAAGGAGAAGGCCGACCTTGATGTTGTCGCCCTTCTTGGCGGGCGCAGAAGAAGAGCTGTCCCCGCCCTTGGACTCCTTGGCACTGCCACAGGCGGCCAGCGAGACGGCCATGGCCCCAGCGGCAACGGCAAACGCGGCACGACGCATACGCGTGTTCACTCTAGAAACCTCCCTGACGAGGCCGCGTCGTTGCGGCCGAGGTGGCTGGAAGTCAACTCGGCCACACGTGCGACGTCAAGAAGTAAATCCTTAACGAGATGGCAACGGTGCCATCCGTTCTCTAAGTGAAGGCAGGCGCGGCCACGGAGAGCGAGCCGACGGCAGAACCATCCAAAAGCGTCGAATCGCCCATCTCGCTGAGCGCGAGAGCGAGCGCCCCGAGCACCTCCGCACGGCCCCCAAGTGCCCCCGGGAGAACGGACAGTTGACGCGCCGCACTGGGGATCGCATAGCGGCCGACGGACTCCCTGATGGGCCCGAGAACGAGCTCACCGGCCTCGGCGAGATCACCGCCGAGGACCACCCGGCTCGGGTTCAGCAGATTGCAGAGATTGGCCACTCCACTGCCGATGTGACGGCCCACGTCGGCGATCACCCGACGGCAGCCCGGGTCTCCCTCCCTGGCCAGCCGTACGACGCCTTCCATCGTCAGGTCGGTGCCGTGGCTGGACTGGAGCAGCGGGAGCACATAACGCGCGGCCGCGAAGGTCTCCAGGCAGCCGCGGTTCCCGCAACGGCAGACCGGGCCGGATTCATCGAGTGTAATATGTCCGATTTCGCCCGCTGTGCCGCCCGGGCCGCGATAGATCTTCCCGTTGATCACCAGACCGGCGCCGACACCGCTCGCGACCTTGATGTAGGCGAGGTCGCGCACGCCCTTGCCGCTGCCCCAGACCAGCTCGCCGAGGGCGCCGAGGTTGGCGTCGTTGTCCACGTACACGGGCACACCGAGGCGCTCGTGCATCTCCTCGGCGGGCCGGGTGCCGCCCCAGCCGGGCAGGATCGCGGTGGACCCCAGGGTCCCCGACTCCACGTCGATCGGACCGGGCACACCGAGCCCCACGCCCGCCACCTTGGACCGGTCGACGCCGGTCGCCGCGATCAGGCGGTTGACCAGCTCCTCCGCCCGGTCGAAGCCCTGGGTGGCGGAGGCGTCGACGTCCAGCGGCTCGGACTCCTCGGCCAGCACCTGGTGCGCGAGGTTCCCGATCGCGACGCGCAGGTGCGCGTGGCCGAAGTCGACGCCGATGACGATGCCGGCGTCCCCGCTGAGCGAGACGCTGCGGGCCCGCCGTCCACCCGCCGAGGTGGGCGTGACCTCGACCGTCCCGCCGTCCTTCAGCTCCCGCACGATGTTGGAAACCGTCGCGGCGGACAGGCCGGTCGTCCGCGCGATCTCCGCCTGCGTGAGCGACCCGGCCAGCCGCACGGCCCGTACGACTCGTTCCAGGTTGGCTCGGTGCAGCGACGACTGCGACCCCGGAGTCTCCATCGACTCATCCACTCCCGCCATCGGTCGGGCGGCCCCTGCGCCGCCCGTGGCCCAGGTCACATCTGCGGAACCGGGCCACTTACAAGTTATGAACTCCAAGCTCGGCTGTACGGGTTACCGCAGTCAAGTCCTTGACGGAAATCGCTCTCGCTTCTCCGGTTCCGCACCGGACACCCCCAGGACACGTGTACGCCACCCCGAGCTGGGCGGAAGCGGGTTCCGGCAGGGGTTCGGGGCGGCGATCGAGAGGTACGGCACAGTTGCCGTGCAGGGGCCGGCGGATCGTTCAGCCGCGGAATCCGGGGGCGGGGCGTTACCCGGTCGTGATGGTGGCCGCGACGCTTGAAGCGAATCGCACGTGCGAAGCGGCAGCGGGTGTCAGGCCACCGCCCCGGCAAACCGCTGGAGCGGCGGCCGGCCTCCGGGGCAGGATGGGCGCGTGCTCCCACCCCGCCTGCTGTGGCGCGACCCGCGGCCCGTACCCCGGTTCAACCGGCAGGAGCCGGTGACCGTGATCGTCCGCGATCCCGGCTTCCACGAGCCGGCCGACCCGGACGCCTGTTCGGCGTTCTGGTACTTCTGCCGGACACACGACCTCCCCTACGGGCACGAGGCCTGCCGGGGAGGAGCCCATCTGATCGCCCTGCACTGCCAGGAGCACGGGCCCGAGAACATGGACCCGGCCCCGCTCATGCTGATGTTCCCGGAGGGCTTCACTCCCCCGCTGAGCGAGGAACAGCCGGCCCGGGCGCGCTCGTGAGGTCCGCTACTTCAGCGCGCCCGCCGTCAGCCCCGCCACCACCTGGCGCTGGAAGATGATGTACGCGGCGAGGACCGGGAGCATCGCCATCACCAGGCCCGCGAAGAGGCCGGACCAGTCGCCCTTGTAGCCCTGACTGACCGCCAGCTGGACCAGGCCCTGGGTGAGGACGCGCTTGTCGGGGTCGGTATTGAGGACCGTGGGGAGCATGTACTGGTTCCACTGGCCCAGGAAGTTGAAGATGCCCACGCTGATCAGGCCCGGCTTGGCCATTGGCAGCATGATCTGGAAGAACGTACGCGTGTGCGAGGCGCCGTCGACGAAGGCCGCCTCCGCCACCGAGGTCGGCAGCGTGCGGAAGAATGCGGTCAGGAAGAACACCGTGAACGGCAGCGAGTACGCGATGTAGACCAGGATCAGACCGTGGATCGTGTTCAGCAGGCCCATGTTGTTCACGACGTAGAACAGCGGGACCAGCGCCAGCATGATCGGGAAGCTCATGCCGCCGATGAAGAGGTAGTAGATGAAGCGGTTCCCGGGGAAGTCGAAGCGCGCCAGGACGTAGGCCGCCATCGAGCCGAGGACCAGGGTGCCGATGAGCGAGCCGCCGACCACCAGGACGGTGTTCAGGAAGTAGTCGCTCATGTTGGCCTGGGTCCAGGCCCGCGACCAGTTGTCGAAGTGCAGCTTGTCCGGCAGGGACCAGGGCGAGCCGAAGATGGAGCTGTCGTCCTTGAAGGACGTCATCACCGCCCACAGCAGCGGCATGACCACCATGATCGCCCAGATGACCAGCACGCCGTGGGAGAAGACGTTGAGGACCGTCCCCTCCTTCTTCCGGTCGGCGGGCCCCGGCGACGGCACGTCGACCTTGGCGAGGGGTGCCCCGGACTCGGCCGGCAGCGGGGCGGAGGTCTCGGTCGTCTTCATCGATTCAGTACTCCAGCCGCTCGCGACGGCCCAGCCGCATCACGATCGCGGCGAACGCGAGCGTGACGACGAGCAGGGCGACGCCGATGGTGGTGGCGTAGGCGGCCTGACCGTCCCGGAACGCCTTCTGGTACACGTACAGGACCATCACGGTGGTCGAGTAGTCGGGACCGCCCGGCCCGGTCGTCATGATCTGTACGACCGCGAACGACTCGGCCCCGAGCGCGAGGATGCCCATGTAGACCCAGCCGGACTGCACGGTGTCCCACAGCAGCGGCAGGGTGAGGCGGAAGAACGTGGTGGTGCGGCTCGCGCCGTCCAGCAGGGCCGCCTCGTACAGCTCGGCCGGGATCGACGCCATGCCCGCCGAGAACAGGACCACGAAGAAACCGACCGTGGACCACACGAGCACCGCCATCACACACCACAGCGCGAGGCTCGGATCGCCCAGCCAGAGCGGCTGGACGCTGTCGAGCCCGATTCCGCGCAGCAGTGAGTTGATCGCGCCGCTGTCCGGGTTGTACGCGAACTGGAACAGCAGCGCGACGATCGCGATCGACAGGACCTGCGGGAAGAAATAGACGATCTTGTAGAAGGACGAGCCCCGGACCCCGGAGACCACGGGGCCGCCCCTGCGCCGCCGTCCGCCCACATTGATCATGAAGGCGAAGAACAGTGCCAGACTGATCGTCACCAGCGGCAGTACCAGGGCGAAGAGCAGGCTGTGCTGCAACGACTTCCAGAAGATGTCGTCGTCGAACATCCTCTTGTAGTTGTCGAAGCCGACCATCTTGAATTCGGGGCTCAGGCCGGTCCAGTCCGTGAACGAGTAGTAGATGGACTGGATGAACGGCCACACCACGAAGAGCGCGTACAGTCCCAGGGGGAGTGCCAGAAACCCCACGATGAACCGGTACTTGCCGTGCTGCATCGCCACTCCGGTGCGGTAGAGGTCCTGGTTACTGGTGCTTGTAGTGCTTGATCGAGGTGTCCTTCGCGGCCTCGTCGGCGAAGCCCTGGATCTTCTTGATGGCCTCGGCCGGAGTGAGGCGGCCGGCCATCATCTCGCCGAGTCCGGCCACACCGATCTTCTCCTTCTGGAGCTGCACGTACCAGTCCTGGATCCGCGGATTCACCACGTTGGATCCGGCCTTCTCCAGCGCCGCCACGCCCGACTTCAGACCCGGCGTGAGGGTGATGCCGGTGGTGCCGCCGTTGTACGCGGTCAGCGACTTCACCTTGGCGGTGAAGTTCTTCGAGGACGCCTCGGAGAGCATGATGCGCAGCTGCTCCATGCCGCCCTCGGAGTTCGCCGCCTTGGCCGGAACGACGAAGGGCTCGCCGCCGGAGGCCCAGATCGTGCCGAACGGCATCTTGTCGGAAGCGTCGATGCCGGTGGGCGCGGAGACGGCAAGGTTGAAGTCGGCCGGAATGACGTTCGCCGACTCGTTCTCCACCCAGGAGCCGTTCGGGATGAACAGCGCCTTGCCCTTGGCCCAGGCGGTCTGCGACTGGATGTGGTCCAGACCCGGGGTGCCCTTGAGGATGTAGCCCTTCTTGTAGAGCTCGTAGTAGGCCTCGAAGCACGCCTTGACCGCCGGGTGCTTCCAGGCGTTCGGCTCCAGGTTGTCGATGGCGTCGAGCACCTCGCGGCCGCCGACCTTGCCGATCATCGGGTACAGCGAGAAGGGGAGGTAGTACGGGTACTTGCCCGCGTACGTCCAGCCCGCCGTGCCCTTCTTCTTGGCCTTCTCGCACACGGCGAGCATCTGGTCCCAGGTCTCGGGGTACTCCGCGTCCAGCGAGTCCAGCGCCTTCTGCGAGTACCAGACGCCGTAGACCGTGTAGGCGTAGTAGAGGATCCAGACCGGCTTGCCGTCGAACTGGCCCATCTCCACGATGCCGGGGCGCAGCGTGTCGCGGACCTTCTTGTTCGGGTCGTCGTACGACGGCGCGTCCAGCAGCGGGGTGAGGTCCGCCAGCTGGTTCTTGCCGACGAGGACGCCCATGTCCATCTGCTCGGCGCCGGAGTTGTCGATGAGGTCCGGCGGGTTGCCCTGGTTGAAACGGGGCTGCAGCGTGGACTGGATCTTCTGGGTGGCGGAGAACTTCACCGTGGCCTTGGGGAAGTCCTTCTGATAGATCTTCACCGCGTCCTGGGCGTACTCCTTGCCGAAGCCGCCGTCGAAGAGGACGAATTCCATCTTCGCCGTCTCATTGACGCCGAGCGGGTTCTTGGCGGTCTTCTTGCCCGCCTTCGCCTTGTCCTGTCCGCTGCCGCCGCTGCTCGCGCAGGCGGAGAGCAGGCCCATTCCGGGGGCCGCCACCAGACCGAGTGCGGCCGAACGCTTGATCAGATCGCGGCGGCCGACACCTTCGCCACCGTGGTGCGCAGTGGATCCCATGCTCAAGTCCTCGCCTTCTCCAGGACTCAGGCGGTGAACCGGATCCTCCCCGGCACCGCGGTCGGGTCGTGCAGGGTCGTGCAGGAGTAGTGCAGGGTCGTGCAGGAAACGCCGACAGGTATAGTCCACTTCCCGCCAGCGGAGCAAGATCGAATGCAAGGTTGGCCATGGGTCTTTTCCGAGTTGAGACCTCTCGGAAATCTGAGCGATCCGCGGGTGCTCCGCCGGAGAAATTCGCACCATAGGCCCCTGAATGCCACACCCAACACCCTTGACATCAAGGGCCACTTGACGCCCTACTGGTTCCTGCGCAGCGAATTTGACAACGTTGTCCAGTGCGGAGCGCAGGAGGGGATTCCGTAGATGCAGCCAAGAACACGGCACAGATACGGTCCGGCGGTCGTCCTCACGGCCGCCTTTGTCATGGCCGTCGGCACACAGAGGGCGGCGGTCGCTCTGCCGGACCGGGCTCCGGCCGCCGACCGGGAGTTCGCATCCTCGTTCGAGAGCGGGGATCCGGCGCCTGAATGGCTGAACACGGTCGACACGGCCGCGGACGGGAGCAAGCGCGCCTCGGGCGTGGACGGCGGCTACAGCACCGGCATTCCGGGCAATGCCACCGACCATGTGACCGAGGTCCGGGCGAGCGGCGAGAACGCGGGCGCGGGCGAGGTGAAGGAGAACCTGGCCGACGGCGAGCCCGGCACCAAGTGGCTGACCTTCCAGCCCACCGGCTGGGCCGAGTTCGACCTGGACAAGCCCATCAAGCTGGTGACGTACGCGCTCACCTCGGCCAACGACTTCGACGGGCGCGACCCGAAGGACTGGACACTCAAGGGCTCGACGGACGGCAAGGACTGGAAGGCCATCGACACCCGCTCGGGCGAGTCCTTTTCCGAGCGGTTTCAGACGAAATCGTATGATCTGGCCGAGCCGGGCGAATACCAGCACTTCCGGCTGGAGGTGACGAAGAACAACGGCGCCCCGGACATCCTGCAGATCGCCGATGTCCAGTTCTCCACGGGCGGCGGGGGCGGCCCGGTGCCGCAGGACATGCTGTCGCTGGTGGACAAGGGCCCGAGCGGATCCCCGACGGCCAAGGCGCGCGCCGGTTTCACCGGAAAGCGGGCCCTGCGCTACGCCGGACGGCACACGGCGGCCGGCCGGGCGTACTCGTACAACAAGGTCTTCGACGTGAACGTGAAGGTCGGCGCCGACACGCAGCTGTCGTACCGCATCTTCCCGTCGATGGCCGACGGCGACCGCGACTACGACGCCACGAACGTCTCCGTGGACCTGGCCTTCACCGACGGCACCTATCTGAGCGACCTGGGCGCGACCGACCAGCACGGCTTCCCGCTGTCGCCGCGCGGGCAGGGCGCGGCCAAGGCGCTGTACGCCAACCAGTGGAACACCGTGGCCTCGCGGATCGGCTCGGTGGCGGAGGGCAGAACCGTCGACCGGATCCTGGTGGCGTACGACTCCCCGAACGGCCCGGCGAAGTTCCGCGGCTGGATAGACGACGTGGCGCTCAAGCCGGTGGCCCCCGAGAAGCCGAAGGCGCATCTGTCGGACTACGCACTGACCACCCGGGGCACCAACTCCAGCGGCAGCTTCTCGCGCGGGAACACCTTCCCGGCGACCGCTGTCCCGCACGGCTTCAACTTCTGGACGCCGGTGACGAACGCCTCTTCGCTGAGCTGGCTGTACGAGTACGCACGTGCGAACAACGACGACAACCTGCCGACGATCCAGGCGTTCAGCGCGAGCCACGAGCCGAGCCCCTGGATGGGCGACCGGCAGACCTTCCAGCTGATGCCGTCCGCCGTGACCGGCACCCCGGACACCGCACGTCAGGCGCGGGAGCTGGCCTTCCGACACGAGAACGAGACCGCGCGGCCGTACTACTACGGGGTCCGGTTCGAGAACGGTCTGAAGGCGGAGATAGCACCGACCGACCATGCGGCCGTGCTGCGCTTCACCTACCCCGGCGACGACGCGAGCGTGCTGTTCGACAACGTCACCGAACAGGCGGGCCTGACCCTGGACGAGGAGCACGGCATCGTCACCGGCTACTCGGACGTGAAGTCGGGCCTGTCGACCGGCGCCACGCGGCTGTTCGTGTACGGCGTGTTCGACAAGCCGGTCACGGACGGCGCCGCCAGTGGGGTCAAGGGCTATCTGCGCTTCGACGCGGGTGCGGACCGCACGGTCACCCTGCGCCTGGCCACCTCCCTCATCAGCATCGACCAGGCGAAGGACAATCTGGGCCGGGAGGTCCCGGACGGCACGTCCTTCGACACGGTCGAGGCGCGGGCCCAGCGGGCCTGGGACCGGCTGCTCGGCAAGGTCGAGGTGGAGGGCGCGACCCCGGACCAGCTGACCACGCTGTACTCCAGCCTGTACCGGCTGTACCTGTACCCGAACTCCGGCTTCGAGCAGGTCGACGGGAAGGACCGGTACGCCTCGCCCTTCTCCCCCATGCCGGGCCCGGACACCCCGACGCACACCGGCGCGAAGATCGTCGACGGCAGGGTGTACGTCAACAACGGCTTCTGGGACACCTACCGGACCACCTGGCCGGCGTACTCGTTCCTGACCCCGTCCCAGGCGGGCGAGATGGTCGACGGGTTCGTGCAGCAGTACAAGGACGGCGGCTGGACCTCCCGCTGGTCCTCCCCCGGTTACGCCGACCTGATGACCGGCACCTCCTCGGACGTGGCGTTCGCCGACGCGTATGTGAAGGGCGTGCGCTTCGACGCGAAGTCGGCGTACGACGCGGCGGTGAAGAACGCAACGGTCGCCCCGCCGTCCTCGGGCGTGGGCCGCAAGGGCATGAGCACCTCGCCCTTCCTCGGCTACACGAGCACCGACACGCACGAGGGCCTGTCCTGGGCGATGGAGGGCTACGTCAACGACTACGGCATCGCGAAGATGGGCGAGGCCCTCTACCGGAAGACGGGCGAGAAGCACTACCGGGAGGAGTCGCAGTACTTCCTCAACCGCGCCCAGGACTACGTGAACCTCTTCGACTCCAAGGCGGGCTTCTTCCAGGGCCGTGACGCCAAGGGGGACTGGCGCGTGGACTCGGCCAAGTACGACCCGCGCCAGTGGGGCTACGACTACACGGAGACCAACGGCTGGGGCTACGCCTTCACCGCCCCGCAGGACAGCCGGGGCCTGGCCAATCTGTACGGCGGCCGCGGCGGCCTCGCGGACAAGCTCGACGCGTACTTCGCCACCCCGGAGACCGCCTCCCCGGAGTTCGTCGGCTCCTACGGCGGTGTCATCCATGAGATGACAGAGGCCCGGGACGTGCGGATGGGCATGTACGGCCACTCCAACCAGGTGGCGCACCACGTCATCTACATGTACGACGCGGCCGCCCAGCCCTGGAAGGCGCAGAGTTACGTCCGCGAGGCGCTCTCCCGGCTCTACACGGGCAGCGAGATCGGGCAGGGCTACCACGGCGACGAGGACAACGGGGAGCAGTCGGCCTGGTTCCTGTTCTCCTCGCTGGGCTTCTACCCGCTGGTCATGGGCAGCGGCGAGTACGCGATCGGCTCCCCGCTCTTCAAGAAGGCGACCGTGCACCTGGAGAACGGCCGGGACCTGGTCGTCAAGGCCCCGCGGAACAGCGCGGCGAACGTGTACGTGCAGGGCGTGAAGGTCAACGGCCGGCCCTGGACGTCGACTTCACTCCCCCACTCCTTGCTGGCCAAGGGCGGGGTGCTGGAGTTCTTCATGGGGTCCAAGCCCTCGACATGGGGATCGGGGAAGAACGCGGCTCCCGTCTCCATCACCGAGGACGACAAGGTGCCGGCGCCCCGCGCGGACGCGCTGTCGGGTGACGGCGCCCTGTTCGACAACACCTCGGCGACGAGTGCCACGGTCACCTCGGTGGACCTGCCGGTGGGCGGTGCCGTGCAGCCCGTCCAGTACACGCTGACCTCGTCGGCCGACCACTCCAGGGCACCGGCCGGCTGGACGCTGCAGGGCTCCACGGACGGCACGACCTGGAAGACCCTGGACCACCGCACCGGGGAATCGTTCACGTGGGACCGCCAGACCCGGGCGTTCACCATCGCCGCACCGGGCTCGTACACCAAGTACCGCCTGGTCCTCGACGGCGAGGCGACCCTGGCGGAGGTGGAACTGCTGGCCTGACGCCTGCCCGTACGGGGAAGGGGCGGGTCCCTCGCGGGCCCGCCCCTTCGTCATGTCCGGGCAGCTCAGCCGGTGGCCAGCGTGAACACGTGCAGATCGGTGTTCTCGGGCAGCCTGACACTCCTGACGGTCTTGCCGGCCGGTGCCGTGAACGGCTTCGTCGCGAAGACGTACGTGGCCACCGGGTCCTTGTCGGCGCCCGCGACATTGCGGTACGCGGTCTTGGCGACGACCTCGTTGCCGTACTGGACGGTGCCGCCTCCGCCGCCGACGGTCCAGTCGGTGAAGGAGAGGTCGACGGTGTCGGTCGTGCCGTCGGTGTAGGTGACGGTCGCCCTGGTCTGCTGGTTGCCGTTGACCGCGCTGCCGATGAAGGCCAACTTGCCTGCCGTGGTGGCCAGTTCGATGGTCTGGCCGGCCGACGAGGCGTTGTCGGGGCGGGCGGCCGGCGAGGCGGGCCAGGTGAACGTGAGGCCGTCGACCGTCCCCTGTGTGCCCGGGGTCAGGCCGGCCGTCGCGAGGGCCTGGCGGGAGTAGCTCCAGCCGCCGCCGTCGTAGTCGGCCTCGTCGTGTTCGCCCTCGTCGTCGGAGATGCCGGTGTTGTTGTAGGCCGCGAGCAGGGTGCCCGGAGCGGCCACGGTCAGGGACACGGGCTGCTCGTAGGAGGTGTCGCCGGAGGTGACGGTGACCTTGGCGGCGTAGAAGCCCTGGGTGGCGTCCCGGGCCGCAGTGAGGGTGATCTCCTGGGAGCCGTCGGTGACGGTGCCCGCGGCCGGTGCGGCCGTGACGCCGGAGGGGGTCTCCACCCGGAAGCGCACCTCAGGGCCGGTGCCGCCGCTCAGGGCCAGCGCCCGTATGCCGATCTTCGTGCTGTCACCGGGTGCGACCGTGGCGGCGGTGGGACCGACGCCGATCTGGTACGGCTGCTCGCCCGCGCGGAAGGACGGCGGCGGGGAGGCCGCGCCCCAGGTGCGGTTCGGGGTGGTGGCGAGGGTGTAGTCGAGGCGGCCGCCGTCCCGGACGAAGGAGGCGGGCAGCCAGGGCCGGTCGCCGGTGCGTCCGTCGACCTTCAAGGACTGGATGTACGGCGCGTCGGCCGCCGCGCCCGTCGCCCGGATCGAGATGTCGTTGCCGGACGGGCGGTCGATCTCGATCCGCTCGAACAGCGGTGAGGCGAGGACGAGTTCGGCCCGGGACGGCACCTGCGGGTACATGCCGAGCGCGGAGAAGACGTACCAGGACGACATGGCGCCGAGGTCGTCGTTGCCGGGGATGCCGCCGGGCCCGGTCGACCAGAGCTGCCGCATCGCCGCGCGGACGGTCTCCTGCGTCTTGTACGGGGCGCCCGCGTAGTCGTACAGGTAGGGCACGTTGATGGACGGCTCGTTGTCCAGCTCGGACTTGGTGCCGCCGTTGCCGGTGAAGGCCCAGCCGCCGTCGGCGGTGTGGAAGAAGGAGTCGAGCCGGGCGAGGGCCTGACCGGTGCCGCCCATCGCGGCGAAAAGACCGGCGGGGTTGTGCTGGACCATCCAGGTGTACTGGGCGGCCGTGCCCTCGACGAAGCCGTTGCCGGTGTCGGGGGTGAAGCCGGTGACCCAGCTGCCGTCGGCCCTGCGGTTGGCGACATAGCCGCCGCCGGGGTCGGCCGCGACGTTGAAGTTGTTCTGCCACCACTGCGCGCGGCGGGTGAACGCGGCCGCCGTGTCCTTCTCCCCTGCCGCGGAGGCCAGCTGGGAGAGGGAGAAGTCCGCGGTCGACATCTCCAGGGTCTCGGCGGCTCCGCCCCAGGCGTTGGAGACGCTGGGCATGTAGTGCAGTTTGAGGTACTTGTCGAGCGACGGGCGCTGGCCCACCGACAGCACCGGCTTGCCGGCCGCGGACAGGTCCTGCTGCGTGGGCACGGTCGCCGCCTTGACCAGCGAGTCCAGGGCGCCCCTGAGGTCGAAGCCGGTCCCGCCGAAGGCGTGGATGCCGGCCAGTGCGGTGGGCGAGGGGTCGCCGTTCATGACGTGGGTGCCGCTCGCGCCGTGCAGCCAGCGGTCCCAGATCCCGCCGTTCTGCGTGGCGAGCTCGTAGAGCGACTGCGCGAGGTCCGAACCCGTCCCGGGGTCGAGGAGCGTCAGCAGCTGCACCTGGTCGCGGTAGACGTCCCAGCCGGAGAAGGTGCCGTACTGGGCGCGGTGGCCGCGGCCCACCCGGTGCACCGCGCCGTCGGCGCCCCGGTAGCGTCCGTCGGCGTCGCTGATGACGTTCGGGTGCAGCAGGGAGTGGTAGAGGGCGGTGTAGAAGGTGGTGCGCTCGGCGTCCGTGCCGCCGCCGACCCGGATGGCGGCCAGCCGGTCGCGCCAGGCGCGGCGGGCCGCGTTCCGGACCGCCTCGAAGGAGCGGTCCGGCGGGTTCTCCGCCCTCAGGTTGGCCTCGGCGGCCTGCCGGCTGACGTAGGAGATGCCGACCCTGACGTTCACCGGGCCGGTGCCGGGCGCGAACCGGACGTAACCGCCGGCGCCCTTGCCCGCGACGGGCCGCCCGCCGTGCGCGAAGCCGCCCGTGCCGCCGGAGGCCTCCAGGGAGCCGGGGCTCAGCCGGTCGTCCTGCCAGGTGCCGGTCGCCGCGAAGGCCCGGTCGAAGCGGGCGGTGAAGTACAGGGTGTAGTAGGAGCGCCGGCCCTCCGGGTCGAGGTAGCCGCAGAAGTTGCCGGAGGTGACGGAGCCGGAGACGGTACGGGTCGCCGGGTCGATGGTGACCGTGGAGTCCGCCGAGCCGACCTCGGAGTTGGCGGTGCGCACGAGCAGCGAGGCGGGCTTGTCCGCGGGGTAGGTGAAGCGGGCCGAGCCGGTGCGGGCGGTCGCGGTGAGGTCGGCGGTGACGCCGGAGGCGAGACCGACCGTGTAGTGGCCGGGCTCGGCGGTCTCGTCGGTGTGGCGGAAGTCGGAGGCGTAGACGGCGTCCTTGGTGTCGCTCGCCGGGGAGGAGGTGACCTCGCCCGCGTACGGGAAGAGCGGGATGTCGCCGCTGCCGCCCGCGCAGCCCGTGCCGGACATGTGGGTCAGGCTGAAGCCGCGGATGCGGGTGGCGTCGTACTGGTAGCCGCCCGGTGCGGCGGTTCGGGTGGCGTCGCCTCTGGTGTTCTCCGGGCTGAAGGAGAACATGCCGAACGGCGTGACGGCGCCGGGGAAGACATCGCCGCCGTTCCTGGTGCCGATCAGCGGGTCGACGTACGGGGTCGGGTCCTTCACGAGGTCCGGTGGAGCTGCGGGCGCCGCGAGGGCGGGGGTGCCGCCGACGGTCGCGAGCACCGCGGCGAGCAGCAGGGACGTGGGGCGGAAACGCATGACGCGGCCCTTCCTCCTAACGGACGGGTCGCGCACCACAGGTCGCACAAGCCGCAGGGACAGTAACGTGCGCCACGCGTACCACGGAAGACCGCGTACGCCCCTGCAGAACCACACGGGATCACCTGGTCGGAGTACTCCAAGTGGGTTGACATCGTTGTCGGTTGAGGCGGTAAAGTCATGTACAGACCATCAGACAACGTTGTCGCGCCCCTTCAGGACGAAGCCCGCCTCAGGGCCTCGCCGCCACAAGCCAGCACCACCCGGACAGGTATCCAACCCCCCTCACCTGCCCGGCTCGCGGACCCGGTGTGCACGGCCACCGGGTCCGCCCAGAGCGATTCCGCTGTGACACATGGGCCGGCAGGGGGGATCGTAGAAGTACTGGCCGGAGGGGAGTCCGGAGGGGGAATTCGGAGAGGGAATATCGTCCATCGCTTGGACCGGCCGTAGTCACCCGGAAAGGCGGGTGCTAGAAATGTTGCATGTGGGACCGATTCGCCCGATTCAGGCATCTCGCCTGCCGCTCGATGGCCGGCAAGAGCCCTCGTAGCGTTGCCGGGCAGGTCTTCGTCCTGCAGGTGGCGCTGGTGGTGGTGCTGGTGATGTGCGCCGTCATCGCGCTCGTCCTGCAGTCGGAACGTGACACCAGCACGGAGGCCAAGCGCCGGTCCATAGCCGTCGCGCAGACCTTCGCGCACTCTCCGGGCGTCCAGCAGGCGCTCCGGAGCCCCAACCCGTCGAAGATCCTCCAGCCGCTCACCGAGGCGGGACGCAAGGCCGCGGGTGTCGACTTCATCGTGGTCATGGACACCAAGGGCATCCGCTACACGCACCCCCTGCCCAGCAAGATCGGCCATCGGTTCGTGGGCACGATCGGGCCGTCGCTGGCGGGGAAGGTCTACACCGAGAGCGTCCACGGCCCGCTCGGCCACGAGGTGCAGGCGACCGTTCCCATCTACGACTCCCATCACAAGGTGACCGCCCTCGTCTCCGCCGGGTTGAAGGTCAAGAACGTGACCAGCCAGGTGGACAAGCAGCTGCCGATCATCCTGGCCGCCGGGGCCGGCGCGCTCGTGGTGTCGACCGGCGGGACGGCGCTGGTGGGCAGGCGGCTGCGGCGCCAGACCCACAGCCTGGCCCCGGACGAGATGACCCGAATGTACGAGCACCACGACACGGTGCTGCACTCGGTGCGGGAAGGTGTGCTGATCGTCGATGACGACGGGCGGCTGCTGCTGGCCAACGACGAGGCCAGACGGCTGCTGGAGCTGCCCCCCGAGGCCGAGGGGCGGCAGGTGCGGGAGCTGTCGGGCCTCGCCCCCGAGACGGTGGAGCTGCTCGCCTCCGGGCGCGAGGCCACCGACGAGGTGCACTTCGCCGGGGGACGGCTGCTGGCGGTCAACCAGCGGCCGACGGACGGGCCGGGAGGTCCCGGGGGAACCGTGGTGACGCTCCGCGACTCCACCGAACTCCAGGCGGTGTCCGGCCGGGCCGAGATCGCGCGGGAGCGGCTGGAGCTGCTGTACGACGCGGGACTGGGCATCGGCACCACCCTCGACGTGATCCGCACGGCCGAGGAACTGGCGCAGATCGCCGTCCCCCGCTTCGCCGACTTCATCTCCGTGGACGTGGCCGACGCCGTGCTGCACGGCGAGGAGCCGGCCCCCACGGCGACGGATCTGCGGCGCGTCGCCGTGCGCGGCATCCGGGACGACCATCCGCTCTACAAGAAGGGCGAGCTGATCGACTTCCTGCCCTCCACCCCCCAGGCGCGCGGCTACGGCGCCGGCCGCTCCGAGCTGGTGACCGACCTGTCGACCGCGGAGGGCTGGCAGGAACAGGACCCGGAGCGCACCCGGCAGATCCTCGACTTCGGCATCCACTCGCTCATCGCCGTCCCGATCCAGGCCGGCGGTGTCGTGATGGGCATGGTCAACTTCCTGCGCTCCAAGCGGGACGCCTTCGACGAGGAGGAGCTGTCGCTGGCGGAGGAGCTGGTGGCGCGGGCCGCGGTCAGCATCGACAACGCCCGCCGGTACGCCCGCGAGCACGCCCTAGCGGTCACGCTCCAGCGCAGCCTGCTGCCGCGGGCGCTGCCCGAGCAGAGCGCCCTCGAGGTCGCCTACCGCTATCTGCCCGCCCAGTCGGGCGTGAGCGGCGACTGGTTCGATGTGATCCCGCTGCCGGGGAGCCGGGTGGCGCTGGCCGTCGGCGACGTGGTCGGGCACGGCCTGCACGCCGCCGCGACGATGGGCCGGCTGCGGACCGCGGTGCACAACTTCTCCACGCTCGACCTGCCGCCCGACGAGCTGCTCAGCCATCTGGACGACCTGGTGGGCCGCATCGACCAGGACGAGTCGTCGTGTGCGGAGTCGGCCGGGGAGATCGTCGGCGCCACCTGTCTGTACGCGATCTACGACCCGGTGACGCGCCGCTGCGTCATGGCGCGCGCCGGGCACCTGGCGCCCGCGCTGGTCCACCCCGACGGCAGCGTCACCTTCCCGGAGCTGCCGGGCGGGCCGCCGCTGGGCCTCGGCGGCATGCCGTTCCAGACGGCCGAGCTGGAGCTGGCCGAGGGGACCGAGCTCGTGCTGTACACCGACGGCCTGGTCGAGGAGCGCACGCGGGACCTGGACGTGGGCATGGAGCTGCTGCGCGAGGCGCTGGCGGGCCATCCGGACCGGCCGCCGGAGGAGAGCTGCCAGGCGGTGCTGGAGGAGCTGCTGCCCCGCGGGGCCAAGGACGACGTCGCCCTGCTGATCGCCCGCACCCGGGCGCTGCCGCCCGAGAACGTCGCCGACTGGGACGTGCCGCACGACCCGGCCGCCGTGTCGGGGATGCGCGGCGCCGTGTCGGACAAGCTGGAGGAGTGGGGCCTGGCCGAGCTGGGCTTCGGCATGGAACTGGTCCTGAGCGAGCTCATCACCAACGCCATCCGCTACGGCTCCGAGCCGATCCACGTACGGCTGATCCGCGACCGCACACTCATCTGCGAGGTGGCCGACGGCAGCAGCACCTCGCCGCATCTGCGGTACGCCGCGACGATGGACGAGGGCGGCCGCGGCCTGTTCCTGGTGTCACAGATGACCGAGCGCTGGGGCACCCGGTACACCCCCCAGGGCAAGGTGATCTGGGCCGAAGTGGCCCTGCCGGACCTCTCGGAGCTCTTCGCGGAGTGACCTCACAGGCGCAGCGGCCGGGATGCTGCTGGGCGCGGGGTGCCGGGCAGACCGGTCCGGCGCTTCGTCCTCGGCCGTGAAGGACGGCTCGGCCGGCCGGTGAGGACGCGGATGCCGCTCGCGTCGAGGGCGGTGACCCGGTAGGTGCCGAGGCCGGGGCCGTGCGGGTGTGGGCGAACCGTCGGCCCGGATGCCGGTGAGGGCGGCGCGTTGGACGGTGGTGAGGGCGCGCTGGGCCGCGTCCCGGGTGACGACCGCGGCGGAGACGAGGTGCCCGTCGGCGTCCAGCCGGGCGGCGGGCAGCCCCTCGGTGTGGCCGCCCTCGCCGAGGAAGGCGATGTCGGCGGGGAGTTCGGGGTGGAGCGCGGCCCCGCCCACGCTGCGTTCGGCGGCGTCGTCCACCCGGTCGTCCAGGGTGCCCACCAGGTAGGCGCGCTGGGCGAGGACGGTGGTGAGGGTGAGCACGGCGCACACGCACACGAGGGTGGCGGTGACGAGGACCAGCAGGCGGGTGCGCAACGAGCGGCTCCACGGGCGGCGGCTCATCTGCCGCGCCCCGCAGGGGACCCGGGGGTGACGGACATGTAACCCTGTGTTCCACCTGAGCCGGGACGATGACCCGGTGACAGTACGGCGAAGGGCCGCACCCCCGTCACCGGGGATGCGGCCCTGTGCCGCCGTGCCCTGCCGCTTACTTGCGGATCAGGCTGCGCAGCACGTACTGCATGATGCCGCCGTTGCGGTAGTAGTCGGCCTCGCCGGGGGTGTCGATGCGGACGACCGCGTCGAACTCGACGCCCGTGTCGGTGGTGACCTTGACCGTGCGCGGCGTGGTGCCGCTGTTGAGCTCCTCGACGCCCGCGAAGGAGAAGGTCTCCTCGCCGGTCAGACCGAGGGACTCGGCGGAGGCGCCCTCCGGGAACTGCAGCGGCAGGACGCCCATGCCGATGAGGTTCGAGCGGTGGATGCGCTCGTACGACTCGGCGATGACGGCCTTGACGCCGAGCAGCGCGGTGCCCTTGGCGGCCCAGTCGCGGGACGAGCCGGAGCCGTACTCCTTGCCGGCCAGGACGACCAGCGGGATGCCCTGCTCGATGTAGTTGCGCGAGGCGTCGTAGATGAACGACACCGGCGCGTCGGCCTGGGTGAAGTCGCGGGTGTAGCCGCCCTCGGTGCCCGGCGCGATCTGGTTGCGCAGGCGGATGTTGGCGAACGTACCGCGGATCATGACCTCGTGGTTGCCGCGGCGGGAGCCGTAGCTGTTGAAGTCGCGGCGCTCGACGCCGTGCTCCGTGAGGTACTGGCCGGCCGGGGTGTCGGCCTTGATGGCGCCGGCCGGGGAGATGTGGTCGGTGGTGACCGAGTCGCCCAGCTTGGCGAGGACGCGGGCGCCGGCGATGTCGGTGACCGGGGCCGGCTCCATCTGCATGCCCTCGAAGTACGGGGGCTTGCGGACGTAGGTCGACTCGGCGTCCCACTCGAAGGTGTTGCCGGTCGGGATCGGCAGCGACTGCCACTGGGCGTCGCCGGCGAAGACGTCCTGGTAGGACTTGTTGAACATGTCCTCGCCGATGGCGTTGGCGACGACGTCGTTGACCTCGGCCTCGGTCGGCCAGATGTCGGTCAGGTAGACCGGGTTGCCGTCCTGGTCGGTGCCGAGGGCGTCCTTGGTGATGTCCACCTTCATGGAGCCCGCCAGGGCGTACGCGACGACCAGCGGCGGGGACGCCAGGTAGTTCATCTTGACGTCGGGGTTGATACGGCCCTCGAAGTTCCGGTTGCCGGAGAGGACCGAGGTGACCGCGAGGTCGTGGTCGTTGACGGCCTTGGAGACCTCCTCCGGCAGCGGGCCGGAGTTGCCGATGCAGGTGGTGCAGCCGTAGCCGACGAGGTTGAAGCCGACCTTGTCCAGGTACGGGGTCAGACCGGCCTTGTCGAAGTAGTCGGTGACGACCTTCGAGCCCGGGGCGAGGGTGGTCTTGACCCACGGCTTGCGGGTCAGGCCCTTCTCGACCGCCTTCTTGGCCACCAGGGCGGCGGCGACCATGACGTACGGGTTCGAGGTGTTGGTGCAGGAGGTGATGGCCGCGACCGTCACCGCACCGTGGTCGAGGGTGTAGGTCGTGCCGTCGGGGGCGGTGACCGGGACCGGGTTGGACGGCACGCCGTTGGGGTGGACGGCCGGGGCGTCGGAGGCCGGGAAGGACTCGATGCCCGCCTCGTCGGCGTCGGCGACGTAGTTGCGGACGTCCTGCGCGAACTGCTGGGCGGCATTGGCGAGGACGATACGGTCCTGCGGACGCTTCGGACCGGCGATCGACGGGACGACCGTCGACAGGTCCAGCTCCAGCTTCTCGGAGAAGTCCGGCTCGGCCTTCGGGTCCAGCCAGAGGCCCTGCTCCTTGGCGTAGGCCTCGACGAGGGCGACCTGCTGGTCGGAGCGGCCGGTCAGGCGCAGGTAGTTCAGGGTCTCGTCGTCGATCGGGAAGATCGCGGCGGTGGAGCCGAACTCCGGCGACATGTTGCCGATGGTGGCGCGGTTGGCCAGCGAGGTGGCGGCCACGCCCTCGCCGTAGAACTCGACGAACTTGCCGACCACACCGTGCTTGCGCAGCATCTCGGTGATGGTGAGCACGAGGTCGGTGGCGGTGGTGCCCGGCTGCAGCTCACCGGTCAGCTTGAAGCCGACGACGCGCGGGATGAGCATGGAGACCGGCTGGCCGAGCATGGCGGCCTCGGCCTCGATGCCGCCGACGCCCCAGCCCAGCACACCGAGGCCGTTGACCATGGTGGTGTGCGAGTCGGTGCCGACCAGGGTGTCGGGGTAGGCCTGCCCGTTACGGACCATGACGGTCCGGGCCAGGTGCTCGATGTTCACCTGGTGGACGATGCCGGTGCCCGGCGGGACGACCTTGAACTCGTCGAAGGCGGTCTGACCCCAGCGCAGGAACTGGTAGCGCTCCTTGTTGCGGCCGTACTCCAGCTCGACGTTCACCTTGAAGGCGTCGTTCGTGCCGAACTTGTCGGCGATGACGGAGTGGTCGATGACCAGCTCGGCCGGCGCCAGCGGGTTGATCTTCGCCGGGTCGCCGCCCAGCTCCTTCACGGCCTCACGCATGGTCGCGAGGTCCACGACACAGGGCACGCCGGTGAAGTCCTGCATGATCACGCGGGCCGGCGTGAACTGGATCTCCTGCGACGGCTGGGCCTGGGAGTCCCAGTTGCCGAGGGCGCGGATGTGGTCGGCGGTGATGTTCGCGCCGTCCTCGGTGCGGAGCAGGTTCTCCAGCAGGACCTTGAGGCTGTACGGCAGGCGAGCAGAGCCCTCCACCTTGTCCAGCCGGAAGATCTCGTACGACTCGTCGCCCACCTGCAGCGTGCTGCGGGCGTCGAAGCTGTTCGCCGACACGACAGTCTCCTTCATTGATGTGCGCGTACCACCGCAATCCTGCCGCCACGCCGGTCTGGCCGATCCGCTAAGGTAAGGCTAACTTAGGTAACCCTTACTGCGTGGCGGCTGCGGTGCGCCTCGGCAGATATCTCGATGTCGAGATAACTCTAGTACATGGGGGCTGACTGGTCATGCCCGGCCGGGCCCGGCCCTGCCGTTTTTCGGTGGTGTCGACCACAGAGCGAGGGGCGAAGATCGCCAAACCTAGTACTTCCGTGTGATTTTCGGTAAAACCGGAACAGTCGCTGATTACCGGATAAATCCCCCACATGGTCCCACATACTCCGCGTCTCCGCTGGTCACTGACGTCGCGTCACCCGAATGGACCCCCCAACAGGCGCCATCTCATATGTGAGATAGCCTCGGCCTCATGGCAGACGACTACCTCGTACGCATCGGCAAGCTCATCCGTGACGCCCGGCAACACCGAGGCTGGACACAGACGCAGCTCGCGGAGGCGCTCGGTACCAGCCAGAGCGCGGTCAACCGCATCGAGCGCGGGAACCAGAACATCAGCCTTGAGATGATCGCCCGGATCGGTGAGGCCCTGGACAGCGAGATCGTGTCGCTGGGCTATGCGGGACCGATGCACCTGCGCGTGGTCGGCGGCCGTCGGCTCTCCGGCGCCATCGACGTGAAGACCAGCAAGAACGCGTGCGTCGCCCTGCTGTGCGCCTCGCTGCTGAACAAGGGGCGCACGGTGCTGCGCCGGGTGGCCCGTATCGAGGAGGTGTACCGCCTTCTGGAGGTGCTCAACTCCATCGGCGTGCGCACCCGCTGGATCAACGACGGGGTCGACCTGGAACTGGTCCCGCCGGCCCAGCTGGAGATGGCGGCCATCGACGCGGAGGCGGCCGTCCGCACCCGCTCGATCATCATGTTCCTCGGTCCGCTGCTGCACCGCATGGACCACTTCAAACTGCCGTACGCCGGCGGCTGCGACCTCGGCACGCGGACCATCGAGCCGCACATGATCGCGCTGCGCCGGTTCGGTCTGGACATCGCGGCCACCGAGGGCCAGTACCACGCGCGGGTCGACCGCGCGGTCCGCCCCGACCGTCCGATCGTGCTGACCGAGCGCGGCGACACCGTGACCGAGAACGCGCTGCTGGCCGCCGCCCGGCACGACGGCGTGACGGTCATCCGCAACGCCTCCTCCAACTACATGGTCCAGGACCTGTGCTTCTTCCTGGAGGCGCTCGGCGTCAAGGTCGAGGGCATCGGCACCACGACGCTGACCGTGCACGGCGTGCCGAACATCGACGTCGACGTCGACTACTCCCCCTCCGAGGACCCGGTCGAGGCGATGAGCCTGCTGGCCGCCGCGGTCGTCACGGAGTCGGAACTGACGGTCCGCCGCGTCCCCATCGAGTTCCTGGAGATCGAGCTGGCGGTCCTGGAGGAGATGGGCCTCGACCACGACCGCAGCCGCGAGTACTTCGCGGACAACGGCCGTACGCGCCTGGTCGACCTCACGGTCCGCCCCTCCAAGCTCGAAGCCCCCATCGACAAGATCCACCCCATGCCCTTCCCGGGCCTGAACATCGACAACGTCCCCTTCTTCGCGGCCATCGCGGCGGTCGCACAGGGCCAGACGCTGATCCACGACTGGGTCTACGACAACCGCGCGATCTACCTGACGGACCTCAACCGCCTCGGCGGCCGCCTGCAGTTGCTGGACCCGCACCGCGTCCTGGTCGAGGGCCCGACCCGCTGGCGAGCCGCCGAGATGATGTGCCCGCCGGCCCTGCGCCCCGCGGTGGTGGTCCTGCTGGCGATGATGGCGGCCGAGGGCACGTCGGTGCTGCGGAACGTGTACGTCATCAACCGGGGGTACGAGGATCTCGCGGAGCGGCTGAACTCTGTTGGGGCGCAGATCGAGATCTTCCGGGACATCTGAGCGGTGGGTGCCGCCGCACCCCTGGTGTGCGGCGGCACCCTGCACCCGTGGCGCCGACCCCCTCGCGAAGATCACAGCGCGTACCCTCACGACCATGGTTGAGCATCGGATGGTCGACGTGAACGGCGTTCGGCTGCACATCGCCGAGCAGGGTGCGGGACCCCTGGTGGTGCTCCTGCACGGCTTCCCCGAGTCTTGGCACTCCTGGCAGCACCAGTTCGGCCCGCTGGCCGACGCGGGCTTCCGGGTGGTCGCCCCCGACCAGCGTGGATATGGACGCAGCGACCGGCCCGAGGACATCGAGGCGTACACCATCCTGCACCTGGTCGGCGACGTCGTCGGGCTGATCCGGGCCCTGGGCGAGGAGAGGGCGTACGTCGTCGGGCACGACTGGGGGGCGCCGGTCGCCTGGCACACCGCGCTGCTGCGGCCGGACATGGTGCTCGGCGTGGCGGGCCTGAGCGTGCCGCCGCCCTTCCGGGGGGCGCAGCCTCCGCTGGCCGCCATGGACAGGATGTTCGGCGGTCGCTTCTACTGGAACTACTTCAACCGTCCCGGTGTCGCCGACGCCGAGTTCGCCAGGGACACGCGCACCACGCTGCGGAAGTTCTTCTACGCCGCCTCCGGCGACGCCCCCGACGCGGGCAACGGCATGCAGCCGTTGGTCGACCCCGAGCGCGGCTGGCTCGCGGACCTGGCGGACCCCGAGGTGCTGCCGCAGTGGTTCACCGAGGACGACCTCGACGCGCTCACCGAGAGTTTCTCCCAGGGCTTCACCGGAGCTCTCAACTGGTACCGCAACCTCGACCGCAACTGGGAACTGACCGCTCCGTGGCAGGGCGCCGTCGTCACCCCGCCCGCCCTGTACATCTACGGCGACCGGGACATCGTCCCGGCGTTCCCCGGCACCCCCGAACTCATCGAACGCCTCCCCGACCTGATGCCGAACCTGCGGCGCAAGCCCCTCAAGCTGGCGGGCTGCGGACACTGGACCCAGCAGGAACGCCCCGACGAGGTGAACGCGGCGCTCATCGAATTCCTCCGGGCCTGCTCCTGACCCCGGCGTGCCGCATCGCCCGGAGGCGCTCGCTCACATGGGCCTGGGCGGCGAGGTCGGCGACGGTGAGGCGCTCGGCGAGGTGCCGAGGTGTCGGCCGAGCAGGTGCACCACGGCGCGCCGGCGACCATCGAGGACCTGTACGGCGTCGTCGTACCGTCCACCGCGTCGCTGAGCTGACGCCGACGGCCGGTCCGCCACGGGGTCCGGTCGTTGTACGCCCGTCCTATGACAGGCCCTGGCCGGCCGGCACAGGTGTGCGGTCGCGGGCGGGCCAGGGGATCCAGACGGCGGCCAGGGTGACGGCGAGGGCCGAGGCGGCGACCGTGGCCATGCCGAGGGTCAGGCCGCCGGCGCCCGCGACGAAGCCGATCAGGGCGGGGCCGGCCAGCAGTCCCGTCGTGCCCATCGCGGCGACCAGGGCCAGCGCGTCCGAGCCGCGTTCGGCGGCGGCCACGTACACGCACGGGGTCACGGCGGCCGCTCCGAGGCCGACGCAGGCGAAACCGAGCAGGGTGGGCACCACCCCGCCGGCCGCCAGGGCGAGCGCGAGGCCGAGGCCGGCGACGGCACTGCCGGTGCGCACCACGCGCCCGTCGCCCCAGCGGCTGCGCCAGCGGTCCGCGCACACCCGGGCCAGCAGCATCATGACCGAGACGACCGCGATGCCCAGCGGGGCCACCGTCGAAGGGGCCCTGAGGACGTCCTTCATGTAGAGGGTCGACCAGTCGTTCATGGCCCCTTCGGTGATGGTGCCGAACGCCATGGCACAGCCCATGAGCAGGGTCTTCCCGGACGGCAGGGTCCAGCGTGTCCGCTGCTTGCGGGTGTCCGGGTCCGCGGTGTGCGACAGCAGGCCCCGGCGCGCGTACACCAGCAGGAGCAGCAACAGTGCCGCGGCCACCGCGAAGTGGGCCGGGACGGACGGGGTGATGGTGGTGACGCCGGAGGCCAGGAGGGCGGCGGCGAGCAGGCCCGCGCTGAACGTCGCGTGCAGCTGGGACATGGCGGTGCGGCCGTACACCGTCTCCAGGGCGGCGCCCTGGGCGTTCATCGCGACGTTCAGGCATCCGACGGCGACGCCGTCACCGCAGATGACCAGCAGGGCGAGCGGATAGTTCGGCACCACCGACAGGGCGGCCAGCAGCGCCACGAGGCACAGGGCGGAGGCGAGGGACAGGCGCCGGGAGCCGAGCCTGCGCATCAGGACGGCGACGAGCGGGAAGGAGGCCGCCGCGCCCGCACCGCAGGCCATCAGCAGCAGACCCAGTTCGCCGGCGCCCAGGTCGAGCCTGGTCTTCAGCGCGGGCAGACGGGCGGCCCAGGTGGCGTACTGGAAGCCGAGGAAGCAGAACAGCGCCGCGATCGCCCACTTGGCGCGGCGGAAACCGGAGACGTCCGACATCAGCTCGCCTCCCGGTGCGCGGCCACCCGGGCCGACATGTACACCGCGTCGCTGCCGTAGCCGGCCGGCAGCCGGGCCTCGCGGTGGGCCCGGTAGCCGTTGGCCCGCCAGAAGGGTTCCTTGCCTCCGACCGCGATCAGCGACATCGTCGCGAAACCGCGTGCGCCGGCGGCGTCCGTCAGGTGGCGGACCAGTCTGCTGCCCAGTCCCCTGCGCCGCAGGGGCGCGCCGACGACGAGGTCGTGGACGTGGAGGTTGGGCGAGTGGTGGACGATCCGCTCCGGGCAGGCCAGGTCCGGGTAGCGGAACATCGGGTACGGCAGGGCCAGGACGTAGCCCGCGATCCGGCCGTCCAGGTCCAGGACGAAGCAGGTGCCGGCCGAGGCCCGGGTCCGCAGCGCGGCCTCGCCCTCCGTGAGCGCCGTGTCCGCGTACGCCCCGGCCTCCAGGGCCGCGACCTGGGGCCAGTCGGCCTCGGTGATGCCCCGTATGAGGTCTCTCATGTCAGTGGTGTCCTTAGCTGTCCTGCTGCGCCGCGTGTGCACACGCACGGCAGCGGGCGGATGCCGTTGAAGCCCTGGGTCGTGTAGCTGGTGGCGTAGGCGCCGGCGGACAGGATCCAGACCGGGTCGCCGGAGGCGACGGCATGGGGCACGCGCACCGGGTGCCGGCCGCCGCCGTAGGCGTCGTCGCTGTCGCAGGTCGGGCCCGCGACGACGGCGGTCACGTACGCCCCCTCGTCCTCGTCCGCCTGCGCGGGGAAGACCAGCCGGTGGCTCACCTGGTCCATCTCGTACAGACCGTTGAACCTGCCCACGCTCAGGTACAGCCAGCGGGCGTGCGTCCCGTCCGGCTGGGTCCGCTCGGTCAGCCGGTACACGTGAGCGCGGATCGCGCCGTGGTCGGCGACCAGGTGGCGGCCCGGTTCCATGACGAAGGCGAGCGGGGCGGCGGTGAGACCGCTCAGGTGCTCCATGCCCTCGCGGATCACGGTGAACATCTTGTCCAGCGGCGGGTCGAGGGGGTTTCCGTGCCGGTCGAGGTAGCCGAGCGCGGGCAGCCCGCCGCCGAGGTTGACGTGGTCCGGTACGACCCCCAGCCCGTCCAGCGTCATGAGCACCTCGGCGAGCGAGTCGAGGGCCTGCTGCCAGGCCTCGCCGGTCAGCTGCTGGGAGCCGACGTGCACGGACAGGCCGGCCGGGACGAGCCCGGATGCGGCGGCCGTGGTCAGTACCCGGACGGCCTCCTCGGCCGAGCAGCCGAACTTGCGGCTCAGGCCCCACAGGGCGCCGTCCCCGCTGGTGGCGAGGCGGCAGAACACCCGGGCGCCGGGGGCGTGTTCGGCGATCGCCCGCACGTCCTGCACGCTGTCGGTGGCGAAGGTGCGGACACCGAGCCGGTGGGCCTCGGCGATGTCCGCGTCGGACTTGACGGTGTTGCCGTAGTGGACCCGGTCCACGGGCACGCCGGTGCGCAGGGCCTGGACGATCTCGGCGGGACTCGCCGCGTCGAAGCCCGCGCCCCGGTCGGCGAGGCACCGCAGCACCTCGTCCACGGGGCAGGCCTTGAGGGCGAAGCGGACCTGGATTCCGGGCAACTCGGCCAGGAGCCGGTCGTACTGGGCCTCGATGCCTTCGAGGTCGTACACGATGCGGTCCGCCGGGGCGGCGGCCAGTGCGGCGGCCAGCCGCGGGCTGGTCTCCACGCTCACCAGCCCTCGCGCCGTGCCGCGTCGACCAGTGCGGGCCAGGCCTCGACGAGCAGGGCGAAGTCCTCGATGTCCTGGCGGGCCCCGGCCAGCAACTGCTCGCGACGGCCGTCGAGTTGTTCGGCGAACTGCGCGTAGCGGCCGCCCAGTTTGCGGTAGGCGGTGTCGACCCGGTCCAGGCGCCACACGTTCTCGGCGGGGTCCTGCCAGGTGCTGTCGCGCAGGAACGCGACGATCCTGTCCACCCGTACATGCTGCCGGTCGTCCAGGAGCCGGGCGCCCTCTGCGGTCATCCGGTCGTAGACGTGGTGGAAGTACAGCATCGACAGCAGGAACTTCACGAAGCGCAGCTGATAGGCAAGGAAGCCCGCGTCCGTGCGGCGTTCGGGGGTGTAGAAGTTCTCGATGTGCCGGTTGTGCAGGATGCCCGGGAGCGTGGCGTCGTGGACCAGGTGGATGAGGAAGTAGTCGCTGCCGATGGTGTCGGTCGCCGGGGGCAGCGGGATCCGCTCGTACACGTCGTGGTGGAAGGCGATGTTGCACATGTCGACCCGCATGGGGTCCACGAGGGCCAGGGTGGAGCGGTCGCCGGTGAAGGGGGCCGTTCCTGCTCCGCTGAAGGACGCCTCGACCAGCTCGCGCCGCTGCTCCGGCGACGCGCCGGCGGGCGCCCACAGACCGACCACGTCGTGGTAGACGCCGTCGTCCAGGTGGCGTATCTCGCCGATGTCGACGGAGAGTTCGCCGATGAAGGAGGCGCCGGCCAGTGACACCGGGCGACGCATGTGGGCCGGGTCGAGGTCCGTGCGGGTGACGGCGGCCGACGCCTCGGCCGCGGGCCTGCCCAGCCACGGCAGTTCGTGGTGGACGGGGAAGACCGGCTCGCCGTGAAGGAGTTGGTAGGTGCTGTCGGAGTCCCTGCGGTGCACGGAGTGGCAGCCGAGCGCGGCGGCCAGCAGGAAGGCGCGGTCGGTGCAGGAGCCGTAGGAGACGCCGGACGGGAGCAGCAGGGCGAGGATCCGGTCCGGGTCTGCCAGGCCGGTCCGTCGGATCACCCGGCGCAGGAAGTCGCGCTGCGGGGCTTCTCCGAGGTGGTGCACGGTGACCTGCGCGGCCGGTGGCAGCGCGGTCACGACACGGGTGTGCTCGGCGCGGGTGCGGTCGTCGGAGGAGTCGAGGATCAGCAGCTGGACGTCGGCGCCGAAGTGGTCGGCTGCGTAGGCGGCTTCCTGGTGGATCGCGGTGATCGTGGCGGAGCAGGCCCGGTTGGTGGGCAGGCACAGGCAGATCCGGTTCACTGTGCCGTCCAGGAGTCGAGGCCCAGCAGTTTGCGGCCCAGGTCGTTCAGTTCGGCGGGGCCGTAGCGAAGGGCTTCCGGCCTGCGTGCGTCGCCGAGCAGGGTGGCGTTCCATCCGGGGGTGCCGAGGGTGCGCCAGGACTCGACACGCGACCTCCGCAGCTCGGTGTGCTCCTCCAGGGCGGGCATCATCGACAGGTACTGGACGGCTCGGACACCGCCCGCTGAGCGGTTCGGCGCCACGCCGTGCGCCAGCAGTCCGTTGAAGATCAGCAGGTCACCGGCCTGGAGGTCGGGCCGGACCACGGGAAACTCGGCGCGGTCGACCGCGGGCCGGATCGGGTCGCGGCCGACCGGCTGGGCGATGCGCCACTCCTCGAAGCGGCGGAACAGCTCCGGGGCGCACTGGAAGCCGCCGAGTTCGGGCCGGGTGTCGTTCAGGGCGATGATGCCCTGGACCCGCTGCGGCAGCACGGCGAGGGTGGTGTCGACGTCCCAGTGCAGCTCGATGTCGAAGCCCTCGTCGGTGGGTTCGATCAGGGAGCGGGAACGGGTGCGGACGTTGGGCGGGTTGAGGTTGAGCCGGTCCAGGGTGACCCACAGCTCCTCGCAGTCCCACACGTCCACGAAGGCGTCGTGGACGCGACGGGTCTGGCGGCTGTCCCACAGGAGCTGGTGGTGGTACGCCTCCACGAACCCGTAGATGAACAGGTGCTGGTCGAGTTCGGAGCGGAACTCCGGCTCCTCGTACCAGGTTTCGGGTCGGTCGGGGTCGAGTCCCTGGAAGTCCCAGGCGAAGGCGAGCAGGCTCTTCGCCTCGCCGGGGGTGATGGCCTCCCGGACGACGACGTAGCCGTACGTCTGCCAGAAGGCGAAGTCCTCCTCGGACAGCACCCGCAGGGGCCGGGACTTCTCGAGGTCGCGCAGGGGAGTCGGGGCGAGGTAGGTCTCGCCGTCGGCGCTGAAGTAGGGGCGGTCGGACGCCGCTCGGTGGAGGTAGGGGGAGGGCTTGTGCATGCCGTCACTCCGTGGTGATCGAACAGTAGCGCCCCTTCAAGCTGGACTAGACCAATTGAGGTGTCAACGATTACCGGCCGGTACCCCCGTGAAGTGCCGCCCAACTGCCGCCGGAATGCCGGTCGTTGACAGCGGGCGACACGGCACCCCGGGGTCGCTCTCCACGCCGGCCCGCTCCGCCGACACCGCATTGGACCGGACCTTCACGGGCGGGTTGGACTAGACCATAGGTCGGTTGGTCGCTATAACGGGAGCCCACCCACACAGCCGGGAAGGCAGGCATGGCCACCGACGTCAGCAGCGCCCAGCACCCCAGGGGGACGCCCGGCCGCGCCGCGCGCGTGCCGAAGTACTACCTGATCAAACAACAGGTGCTGGAGATGACGCAGGCGCTCGAGCCGGGCTCGGCCATGCCCGCGGAACGCCTCCTCGCCGTCCGGCTCGGCACCTCGCGCACCACCGTCCGGCAGGCACTGCAGGAGCTGGTCGGGGAAGGCCGGCTCGACCGCATCCAGGGCAAGGGCACCTTCGTCGCCCAGCCCAAGCTGTACCGGACCCTCCAGCTCACCTCGCACACCGAGGACATGCGCGCCCAGGGCCTGGAGCCGGCCTCGCAGATGCTGGACACCGGCGAGGTCCCGGCGGACGTGAAGCTGGCGGGCCTGCTCGGCATCGAGGTCGGCGAGCGCGTCCTGCGCATCGAGCGGCTACGGCTCGCCAGCGGCGATCCCATGGCGATCGAGACAACCCACCTGTCCGTGCGGCGCTTTCCCGGGCTGCGGCAGTCGCTGGCCACGTACCCGTCGCTCTACACGGCCCTCGCCGAGGTGTACGGCGTCCATCTCGCGGAGGCCGACGAGACGATCGAGACCTCGCTGTCGACCCCGCGCGAGGCCCAGCTGCTCGCGACCGACGTGGGCCTGCCCATGCTGCTGCTGTCCCGGCACTCCCGGGACGCCGAGGGCACGCCGGTGGAGTGGGTGCGCTCGGTCTACCGGGGCTCCCGCTACAAGTTCGTCGCCGCCCTGCGCCGGCCGGCGGCCGGTTCGTCCGTCGGGCGCGCCCGGGAGAACGGGTGAGGCTCCCGCACTCCACCGGGCCCGAGGCGAGCCTCGCCGTCGCGCTGGTACGGGCGCGGGAGGCGGCCTGCCTCACCCAGGACGAACTGGCCGTGCGGTCCGGGCTGAGCGTGCGGGCCATACGGAATCTGGAGACCGGGCACACCGCCCGGCCCCGCAGACAGTCGCTGGTGCTGCTGGCGGAGGCACTCGGGCTGGCGCCCGCCGAGGTGCGCCGGCTGTTACGGCTGCCCAGGGGCGAGCAGTCGCCCGCGCCCGCCGGCTCCGGCGTGCCCGCCGAGCTGCCCCCGGCCCCCCGGCACCGCCTCGTCGGCCGGGAAGCGCTCGCGGACGCGCTGACGGCCCACCTCCCCGGTCAGGGCGGACCCGCTGTCGTCGTGGGACCCCCGGGCGCCGGGAAGACCTCACTGATCCTGCGCGGCGCCCACGCGGCGCGCGACCGGTTCCCCGACGGGCAGGTCTTCGTCGACCTGCACCCCACGTCCTGCCTTCCCTTCACCTCCGACCAGCTGGTCCGCCGCGTCCTGCGGTCCCTCGGCCGGGCGTCCGGCGCGCAGAGCCCCGAGGAGGCGCGCGCCCGGCTGCGGGACGCGCTCAGCAGCCGGCGGGTGCTGGTGGTCCTCGACAACGTCGTCACCGACGCGCAGGTCCGTCCGCTGCTCGTGGACGGCGGGCGCAGCGCGGTCCTGGTCGCCGCGCGCCGCGAACTGCCCGCGCTGCCGGGGCAGTTGTGCCACCGGATCGGCACGCTCGGCCGACGGGAGGCGCTTCAGGTGCTGGAGGACCTGGTGGGTACGGCCCGCATCCGGGCCGAGCGGCAGGCCGCGCTGGACATCGTGCGGTACTGCGGCCGGCTGCCGCTGGCCCTGCACATCGCCGGACTCTGGCTGACGGCGCGCCCGCACCGCCCGCTCGGCGACCTGGCGGACCGGCTGGCGGACGAGCGGGACCGGCTGGACACGCTGTCCGTCGGAGATCTGTCCCTGCGGGCGAGCGTGGCCGCGTACCACCGGCCCCTGCCGCCCCCGCTGAAGGCGTCACTCCACCAACTCCAGGACAAGACCGGCGACTTCGGCGTCGACGAGATACCGGCCGGGGTGACGCCGTCCCGGCGGCTCGCCGTGGACCTGCTGGAGGAACTGCTGCACCGCCAGATGGTCCAGGCCGGCGAGCCGGACCGGGCCGGCCGGGTCCGCTACCGCCTGCACGACGCGGTGCGCCTGTACGTGACGCACCGCGCCTGACGCAACCGCACAGCACGCCGGGGCGCTAACCATGGGCACGCCGTAGGGGAAACATCGTCTGGATCGGCTCGTTCGCGAGATGGTCGAGAATCAACTGGTTGACCTGCGCGGGCTTCTCCAGCGGCACCAGGTGCGAGGTTCCCGGCACGACGGCCAGTTGGGAGCCGGGGATCGCGCGATACAGGGCGATCGTGTGGTCGAGCGTCATCAGGTCGTCGTCCCCGACGAGGACGAGGGTGGGCGCGCCGATGCGGGCCAGGTCCTCCGTGGAGAGGGTCGGCTCGGTGCGCCACATGTCGACCATCCTGCCCGCCAGGACCGGCCAGTGGCCGGCACCGTCCGGCGCCACGGCTTCGTACATCTCGCGGAACAACGCGAGTTCGGGACTGTCGGGCGTCATGCGCGTGAGCAAGGCCGGCTCCACCCAGCATTCGGGAGAGGGACGGAAGCTCGCCCCGATGACCACGACCTTGCGGACCAGGTCGGGACGGGCGATGGCGACGAGCAGGGCGACGATGCCTCCGTCGCTCCAGCCGACGAGATGGGCCGGACCGCCGACGACCGACTCGACGAAGGCGACGGTGTCGTCGGCCATGTCCTGGTACGAGAGCGGTCCTTCGACGTCGGGCGTGTGCCCGTGCCCGCGACGCTCGGGGAGGAACAGGCGGTACCTCGCCGCGAGCTCTGCTCGCTGGGCCCCCCATGTCTCATTCGTGCAGAAACCGCCGTGCAGCAGAAGCAGCGGGTCGCCGGTCCCCTCGGTCTCGTACCACGTCCGGACGCCGGGGAGCTCCACGTACTCGCCCATCGTTCCAGGCCCTTCTGGAGTGCGGCCGCCCTGTCGGGATCATGCGATCACCGCGAGCCAAGCCGCGCTACCTCAGGGATCCCGAACAGGTGAAGCAATGCACTTCGGCGAAGCCGCCCGCTGACCGGCGCCGCCACCGCACATCACAGCGTCGCGGTCGTCCCCTCCCCGGACGCGCTGCCCGCGACCCACTCGTCCCACCCCAGGTTGAAGTCGGCGTAGCCGTTGTCGGCCGGTGCCTTGGCACGGGTCGAGCCGGTGATGGTGACGGGGTCGCCCTGCTTGACCTGGCCGTAGAACCACTTGGCGTCCGACATGGACAGGTGGACGCAGCCGTGCGAGCCGCGGGCGCTGCCGCTGCCCGGATTGGGGTCGCCGGTCGAGTAGTGCACGTACGTGCCGGACTGGGTCAGGTGGATGTCCCAGGGCAGCGTCAGGTCGTAGTAGTTGGGGCTGCCCTTGTCGCAGCTGATGCCGACGCTGCAGGAGGTCATGTGGACCTTCTCCTGCTTGTCGATGACGGCCATCGTGCCGTTCCACGTCGGATACTGAGGGCTGCCCGCGTTGATCGACAGGGTGCGCACCGCCTTGCCGTTCCGGGTCACCTTCATGGTGTGGCCGGTCACCGAGACATCCGCGCGCACGTCGTCACCGATGGTGAAGGTGTGCGTGTAGGCGCGCACGCCGTAGCGTCCGTTGCCGTTGCTGACCCCCGTCATGTCAGCGTCGATCTTCACCTTCGTGCCGGAGGGCCAGTACGTCTTCGGTCGCCAGTCGGCGCGCTTGTCGCCGAACCAGTGCCAGGCGCCGGCCACCGGCTGCGAGGCGCTCACCTTCATGTGCTTCTCGACCGTGGCCCGTGCCTTTGCCGCCACCGGGTTCGTGAAGACCACCGAGATCGGCATGGCAACGCCGACCGTGGCTCCCGTCTGCGGGGTGATCGTCTCCAGCAGCATCGGCGGGCCCGCGGGCTTCGTCGGTGACGGAGACGCGCTCGCACTCGGCTTGCCCGGCGCCTTCGCGTCGTCCCCGCTCGCCTTGTCACTGCCGCCCCCGCCGCAGGCACTCGTGCCCACCAGCATCGCAGCCGTGACGAGTGCGATCCCTATGCCGCCCTTGCGCCGTCCCACGCCCCGCCCCGCTCTCTCGCTCTTCGGCCCTGACGGGCCCGACCCCCTGTCAGACAGCGAAGGCATGGCCCGCAGTTGCATGCATCGCGTAAAACGTGTCTCAAAACTCGGTGCAAGGAATGGGCCCACAGCGGTGCGGTGGCGGCGGCAGGCCACCCGGCAGCTCATCACGGGCCTGCGCCGCGGCCGGACCGGGGTCGGTGAGGTCCCGGCCGACTCCAACCAGCATCAACCGCACAGGAGGTGATTCGCTTAAACCGCCCGTCAGCCCCCGGTCAGCCCGTCTTGGCACACTCGACGGGCCAGTGGAGCAGGGCCGCGACCCGGGCCGGGGGAGACATGAGGTCCCACGTCGAGGAACTGGGCGACATACGCAGGAGCGTGCAAGATCATGGACATGGCCATCGCGGCCGGCGCACCCCTGGTCTCCCTGAACGATGGCGCGGGCGCCCGTATCCAGGAGGGCGTCACCGCCCTCGCGGGCTACGGCCGTACAACATGGCCGAGGTCGTAGAGGAGATCGTCGACGACGGCGAATACCTGGAGGTCCACGAGCGCTGGGCGCGGAACATCATCTGCGCGCTGGCCCGGCTGGACGGCCAGGTGGTCGGTATCGTCGCCAACCAGCCCCAGGTCCTGGCCGGCGTCCTGGACATCGAGGCCAGCGAGAAAGCCGCCCGCTTCGTCCCCGTACGGCGGCGCCTACATCGTCATGGACTCCCAGTTGATCGGCGCCGACCTCACCTACGCCTGGCCCACCAACGAGATCGCCGTGATGGGCGTCGAGGGCACCCGTACTACGCGGCCGAGCGCGGCCTGGTGGACGACGTCATCGACCCTGCCGAAACCCGCGAAGTCGTCATCAGCGCGCTGGCGGTGCTGCGCACCAACCACGCCGAGGGGCCCGGCACGCGCGGGTGTGCCGGGCCCCTCGGTATGCGGTCGGCTCACTTCGCGGCGAGCTTGACGTCCCGGTCCTTGACGGCGTGGAAGGCCGGCAGCAGCAGGAGGCCGCCCGGGCGCAGTTCCGTGACCGTGGCCTGCACGTGGGCCGTGCCGGCCTTGAGGGGGTTCGGCGAGATCTTGGCGGAGTTCTCCCAGCGGTGCTCGGCGCCGTCGCACTGGGCGAGCGTGCCGCCGATGCCGTGCTTGACGCCGGGATCGTCCTGGCCGATCGAGGAGCTGACGAAGGCCAGTCCGGTGGCCCCGGTGCAGCGGTAGGTACCGGAGAGGGTGATGGTGCCGTCAGGGTCGATGCTGCCGGTCGGGTCGATGGTCACGGTCTCGATGTCGGTCTTGGGCTTGGGCCTGGCCGTGTGGGCGGCGGCCGGGCCGACGGCGGCGCACAGCAGGGCCGCGGCACCGAGGGCCGCCGTGAGGGCGGGGCGCAGGGGCATGGAGGACCTCCGGTGTTCAGGGGTGGGACCTCCACTGGTACCGGGCGGCCGTGCGCTCCGGCGTGATCGTCACTCCAACGGTGGCGCGTCATGGAACCGTCCGGGAGTTGTCCGCATGTTGTCACGCTTCACGGCAGACGGTTCCGGCGCGTTCACGGCAGGAGCATGTTCTAACCATGCCGGGCGGCGGCCGAAACCCGCCGGCCCCCTCACATCCGCTGTGGAGGTGCGCCATGTGCTCCAACCGAACCTCGTGCGCCGCGTCCGACGCCGGCACCCCGCACACCGTGGCCGCCCACCCCGAACAGGGCTGGGCCCTGCTCTGCGACGGCTCGATCGTCTTCGACGACACCGGGGAGCTGCACCCGGACGGCAGCGTGGTCCCGCCGCGCCGGGTGCCCGCCGAGCGGCTCGCCGCGGCCGCCTGACCGGCTGCGGCAGGACCGTGAAGACGTGCTACGGCAGCACCGCGAAGCCGTCCAGTTCCACCATCGCCTCCTCGTCCCACAGCCGTACGACCTGCACGACCGCCATCGCGGGGTAGGTCCGGCCGGCCCGCTGCTGCCAGATGCGGCCGAGGGTGCGGGCGTGGGTGCGGTAGGCGGGGACGTCGGTGGTGTAGACGGTGACGCGGGCGAGGTCGGCGGGGGTGCCGCCGGCCGCGTCCAGGGCGGCGAGGAGGTTGGTGAGCGCCTTCTCGAACTGCTCGGGGAGTGTGCCGCCGACGACCTTGCCGTCGGTGTCGAGGGCGGTCTGGCCGGCCAGGAACACCACGCGGGAGCCGGAGGCGACGACCGCATGGGTGAAGCCCGTGGGCGGGGACAGGTCGGGCGGGTTGATGCGCTCGGTCGTCACCGGACCTCCCCCTCGCGCTCGGCGGCGTACAACTCCTTGGCGATGATGCCTCGTTGGACCTCGCTCGCACCCTCGTAGATCCGTGGGGCGCGCACCTCGCGGTAGAGGTGTTCGAGGAGGTGGCCGCGGCGCAGGGCGCGGGCGCCGTGCAGCTGGACGGCGGTGTCGACGACGTACTGCGCGGTCTCGGTGGCGAGCAGCTTGGCCATGGCGGCGCGGCACGGGACGTCGGGGGCGCCCTCGTCGTACGCCGTGGCCGCCGCGTACACCATCAGCCGGGCGGCCTCCGTGCGCAGGGCCATCTCGGCGACCTGGTGGGAGACGGCCTGCAGGTCCTTGAGCTTCTTGCCGAACGCGTCCCGTCCGCGGGTGTGGTCGAGGGTGGCGTCGAGCGCCGCCTGGGCCATGCCGACCGCGAAGGCCCCGACGCTGGGCCGGAACAGGTTGAGGGTGCCCATGGCGACGGCGAAGCCACGGTCCTCCTCGCCGAGGACGTCGGCTGCGGTGACGGGCACGGCGTCGAAGTCGAGGGCGCCGATGGGGTGCGGCGAGAGCATCTCCAGCGCGGAGCCGGTGAGGCCGGGCCGGTCGGCGGGGACGAGGAAGGCGGTCACTCCGCGGGCTCCGGCGCCGGATGTGGTCCGCGCGAAGACGGTGTAGAAGTCGGCCTCGGGGGCGTTGGAGATCCAGCACTTGGCGCCGGTGAGCCGCCAGCCGTCGGTGCCGTCCGGCTCGGCCGCGAGGGCGAGGGCCGCCGCGTCCGAGCCCGCGCCCGGCTCGCTCAGCGCGAACGCGGCCACCGCGCTGCCGTCTGCCACCCTCGGCAGCCAGCGCTCGCGCTGGGCGGCGGTGCCGTGGGCGTGCACCGGGTGGGCGCCCAGGCCCTGGAGGGCGAGGGCGGTCTCGGCCTCGGTGCAGGCCTGGGCCAGGGACTCCCGCATCAGGCACAGGTCGAGGGCGCCGGAGGAGAACAGCCTCGCGAGCAGGCCCAGCCGGCCGAGTTCGGCGAGGAGGGGCCGGTTGACCCGGCCCGGCTCGCCCTTGTCGGCGAGCGGGCGCAGCCGTTCGGCGGCCAGGGTGCGCAGCTCGGCACACCAGGCGGTCTGCTCCGGCTCGAGTGAGAATGCGGGCACTGCCGGTCCTCCCTCCGCGACGGGTCGCGCCGACCCGTCCCCGTCGGCTTCCGAGGTTATAGCGCACAGTTGACTGCCGTCACCAACACGATACGCTCGATGTCAGCCCAGGACGCCCGAGCGGCCTGTCAGCCAAGCCCTTGGCCACCAGGACGCCCGTCTCGACGTTTGTCACGGCAAGGGGGCGAACCGCCATGCACGTCTCGGCCCACGTCGACACCTTCGCGCGCGACCACCTCCCGCCGCCTGACGAGTGGCCCGAACTGTGCTTCGACCTGCCGGAGCTGAGCTATCCCGACCGGCTGAACTGCGCCGCCGAGCTGCTCGGGCACGCCGACCCCGCCCGCCCGGTCTTCCACACCCCGCAGGGCCCCGCCTGGACGTACGGCGAGCTGCGCGCCCGCGTCGACCGCATCGCCCACGTCCTCACCGGCGACCTGGGCGTCGTACCCGGCAACCGCGTGCTGCTGCGCGGCCCCACCACCCCCTGGCTGGCCGCCTGCTGGCTGGCCGTGCAGAAGGCCGGCGCGGTCGCGGTCACCGTGCTGGCCCAGCAGCGCCCGCACGAGCTGGCCACGGTGTGCGAGATCGCCCGGGTCCGGCACGCGCTGTGCGACGTCCGGGCCGTGGACGACCTGGCGAAGGCCGAGGTCCCGCAGCTGCGCATCACCACGTACGGCGGTGACGCACCCGAGGACCTGCTGCGCCGCCCGGCGCCCGCGACCCCGTACGCCGCGGTCGACACCGCGGCCGACGACGTCGCCCTGATCGCCTTCACCTCCGGCACCACGGGTCGCCCGAAAGGGTGCATGCACTTCCACCGGGATGTGCTGGCCATAGCCGACACCTTTTCCCGGCATGTGCTGCGCCCCCAGGGCGACGACGTCTTCGCCGGCAGTCCCCCGCTCGGCTTCACCTTCGGGCTCGGCGGACTGGTGATCTTCCCGATGCGGGCCGGCGCGAGCGCCCTCCTCCTGGAACAGGCCGGCCCCCGGCAGCTGCTGTCGGCGATCGCCGAGCACCGGGTCTCCGTCCTGTTCACCGCGCCGACCGCGTACCGCGTGATGCTCGACGAGCTGGTCGACCACGACACCTCGTCCCTGCGGCGCTGTGTGTCGGCCGGCGAGAACCTGCCCGCGGCCACCTGGCAGGCCTGGCACGAACGCACCGGGCTGCGCATCATCAACGGCATCGGCGCCACCGAGCTGCTGCACATCTTCATCTCCGCGGCGGACGAGCGGATCAGACCCGGCACGACGGGCGTCCCGGTACCGGGCTGGCGGGCGCGCGTGCAGGACACGAACGGCGACCCGGTGCCCGACGGCGAGCCCGGCCTGCTCGCGGTCCGCGGCCCGGTCGGCTGCCGCTACCTCGCCGACCCGCGGCAGCGGGAGTACGTGCGCGGCGGCTGGAACGTCACCGGTGACACCTATGTCCGCGAGAGCGACGGCTACTTCCGCTATGTGGCCCGCGCGGACGACATGATCATCTCTGCCGGGTACAACATCGCCGGGCCGGAGGTGGAGGACGCGCTGTTGCGCCACCCGGACGTGGTCGAGACGGCGGTCGTCGGCCGGCCCGACGAGGTGCGCGGCCAGGTGGTGGTGGCGTACGCCGTGCTGCGGGACGGCGCCCGGCGCGACCCCGACGCCCTGCGCGCCTTCCTCACCTCCGAACTGGCGCCCTACAAGTGCCCGCGCGAGTTCGTCTTCCTCGACGCGCTGCCCCGCACGGCCACCGGCAAACTGCAGCGGTTCCGGCTGCGCTCCGAAGGTGACCGGCAATGACACCGACGACCTAAAATGATCAACGTGTCCGAGCAGCACGCCCCCAGGTCCCTCATCGTCACGCTCTACGGCGCGTACGGCCGCTTCATGCCCGGCCCGATGCCCGTCGCCGAGCTGATCCGGCTCCTGGCCGCGGTCGGGGTGGACGCCCCCTCCGTACGTTCGTCGGTGTCCCGGCTCAAACGCCGCGGTCTGCTGCTGCCGGCCCGCACGGAGACCGGCGCCGCCGGGTACGAACTCTCCCCCGAGGCACGGCAGTTGCTGGAGGACGGCGACCGCCGCATCTACGCGACGGCGCCCCCCGAGGACGAGGGCTGGCTCCTGGCGGTCTTCTCCGTGCCGGAGTCGGAGCGGCAGAAACGGCACGTCCTGCGCTCCCGGCTGGCCGGCCTGGGCTTCGGCACGGCGGCCCCCGGGGTGTGGATCGCCCCGGCCCGTCTGTACGAGGAGACGAGGCACACCCTGCGCCGCCTCGGCCTCGACCCCTACGTGGACTTCTTCCGCGGCGAGCACCTCGGCTTCGCCCCCACCTCCGAGGCCGTCGCCCGCTGGTGGGACCTCGCGGCGATCGCCAAGGAACACGAGCGCTTCCTGGACGCGCACGCCCCCGTCCTGCACGCCTGGCAGCACCGCACGGACATCCCGCCCGAGGAGGCCTACCGCGACTACCTCCTCGCCCTGGACTCCTGGCGCCACCTCCCCTACACCGACCCCGGCCTCCCCACCCACCTCCTGCCCACCGACTGGCCCGGCGTCCGCTCGGCACAGGTGTTCCGGGGCCTGCACGAGCGGCTGCGGGACGCGGGGGCCCGGTTCGTGGGCGTGTGAGGAGGTTGCGGGTCCGGGCCGGTCACACGCAGCACGAGCAGTACAGCCGCGCACCGGCCGCCCTGGCCCGGCGGGCCATGCCGACGAACGTGCGGACGCTGTCCTGCGCGTCCAGGTAGTCGGCGAAGCGGACCTCCTCGATGTCGAACCACTGGAGCGCGAGCATGGGCACCGCGTCCTCCACGACCCCGGCGAGCGCGTCCCGCCAGGTCTCGGGAAGCTCCTGGAGGATGAGGCCGCTGTCCCAGGGGGACGCGGTGCCGGGCGGTGCCTGCCGGCCGTACGGCCACTCCACCGGGTCGGGCCAGACCAGTTCGGGGTCCACGACGCTGCCGAACGGTATGCCCGCGGCGAAGGAGACCAGCTTGCCCAGCACGACGTTCGGGTCCAGGCCCTTCACCTCCAGCCGGTCCGCGCACACCGCGTCCAGCGACCTGCCGTTCAGCCAGTCCCCGTCCGGGCCGATCGCCCAGTCGACCGCCGTGGCCCGGTCGGCCGCCCAGAAGTAGTCGTACCGCGTGCTCATGGTCTCTCCGTCGTCTCGCCGTCTCGCACGCGAGTACAGCAGACGCGCCTCAGCCGCCGAGCGTCAGGCGGGGTTTCGGGGCGTCGGTGCGGCCGGTCTGCGGGCGCCTGCCGCCGGCCCGGTAGGGCGCCGGCCAGGCGACGCCGGGGCCCTCGTAGCCCTGTTCGGCGGCCGCGTGCAGGGTCCAGTGCGGGTCGTACAGGTGCGGTCTGGCCAGGGCGCACAGGTCCGTACGCCCCGCCAGGATCAGGGAGTTGACGTCGTCCCAGGAGGAGATCGCGCCGACCGCGATCACCGGGATGCGGGCCGTGTTCCGGATGCGGTCGGCGAACGGCGTCTGGTACGACCGGCCGAACTCCGGCTGTTCCTCGGCCACCACCTGCCCGGTGGACACGTCGATCGCGTCGGCGCCGTGCGCGGCGAAGGCCCGGGCGATCTCGACCGCGTCCTCGGCGGTGGTGCCGCCCTCGGCCCAGTCGGTGGCCGAGATGCGGACGGTCATGGGCCGCTCGGCCGGCCACACCCCGCGTACGGCGTCGAAGACCTCCAGCGGGAACCTCAGCCGCTTCTCCAGCGAGCCGCCGTAGGCGTCGGTGCGCCGGTTGGTGAGCGGGGAGAGGAAGCCGGAGAGCAGATAGCCGTGCGCGCAGTGCAGTTCGAGCAGGTCGAAGCCGGCGCGGGCGGCCCGCCAGGCGGCCGCCGAGAACTGCTCGCGAATGTCGGTGAGCTGGGCTCTGGACAGCTGGCGCGGGGTCTGGCTGCCCGGCTTGTACGGCAGCGGGGAGGCGGCCACCAGCGGCCAGTTGCCGTCGGGCAGCGGCTCGTCCATGCCCTCCCACATCAGCTTCGTGGAGCCCTTGCGGCCGGAGTGCCCGAGCTGCACGCCGATCGCCGTGCCCGGCGCCCGGTTGTGCACGAAGTCGGTGATCCGCTTCCACGCCTCGGCCTGGCGGCCCGTGTAGAGGCCGGTGCAGCCGGGGGTGATCCGGCCCTCCTCGCTGACGCACACCATCTCGGTCATCACCAGACCGGCGCCGCCGAGGGCACGGGAGCCGAGGTGGACGAGGTGGAAGTCGCCGGGGACGCCGTCCACGGCGGAGTACATGTCCATCGGGGACACGACGACCCGGTTGCGCAGGGTCAGGCCGCGCAGCCGGAACGGGGTGAACATCGGGGGCGTGCCGGGCGGGCAGCCGAACTCGTGCTCCACGGCCTCGGTGAAGTGGGCGTCGCGCAGCCGCAGGTTGTCGTGGGTGACCCGGCGGCTGCGGGTGAGCAGGTTGAAGGCGAACTGGCGGGGCGGCTGGTCGAGGTACAGCCGCAGGTTCTCGAACCACTCCAGGCTGGCCCGGGCGGCCCGCTGGGTGGAGGCGACGACGGGCTTGCGCTCCTCCTCGTAGGCGGCGAGTGCCGTGGGTACGTCGGGCTGTTCCTCGAGGCACGCGGCCAGGGCCAGGGCGTCCTCCACGGCCAGCTTGGTGCCGGAGCCGATGGAGAAGTGGGCGGTGTGGGCCGCGTCCCCGAGGAGGACGACGTTGCCGTGCGACCAGCGCTCGTCGACGACCGTGCGGAAGGTGGTCCAGGCCGACTTGTTGGAGCGCAGCGGCCGACCGCGGAGCGCCTCCGCGAAGATCTTGGCGCAGCGCTCGATGGACTCCTGCGGGTTGGCTTCGTCGAATCCCGCCGCCCGCCAGACCTCCTCGCGCATCTCGATGATGACGGTGGAGGCGCCGAATTGATTCTGCGGCCCGGAGGGCCTCGTTGAGGGGTGGTGGTCGGGAGACGGGCGGGCGTAGGGGTAACCGTGCAGCTGCATCACGCCGTGCTCGGTCTCGGCGATCTCGAAGCGGAAGGCGTCGAAGGCGAAGTCCGCGGCGAGCCAGATATAGCGGCACTGGTGGGTGGCCACATGGGGGCGGAACACAGGGGCGTAGGTCTCGCGGGTGGTGCTGTGCACACCGTCGGCGGCGATGACGAGGTCGTAGGCCGCGGAGAGCCGGTCGGCGTCGGGCGCCTCGGTGCGGAACCGGATCTCCACGCCGAGCGAGCGGCAGCGCTCGTGCAGGATCTCCAGGAGCCGACGGCGGCCGAGCGCGGCGAATCCATGGCCGCCGGACCGGTGTCGTACTCCCCGGTGCACGATGTCGATGTCGTCCCACCGCACGAAGTCCCGCTGCAGGGCCTCGTAGACGACCGGGTCGGCGTGTTCGATGCCGCCGAGCGTCTCGTCGGAGAGGACGACCCCGAAACCGAAGGTGTCGTCAGGGGCGTTGCGTTCCCAGAGGGTGATCTCGCGGGCCGGGTCGAGGCGCTTGAGCAGCGCCGCGGCGTACAGGCCGCCGGGGCCACCACCGATCACGGCAACCTTCATGTCACCTCCCACGCCACTTCGGCGGACGCTTCTGCGTGAACGCGGCGTGGAACTCGGCGTAGTCCGCGCCGTTCATCAGCAGGGCCTGGGTGGAGGCGTCGAGTTCGATCGAGGCCGCCAGGGGCATGTCCAGCTCGGACGTCAGGAGGGCCTTCGTCTGGGCGTAGGCCAGGGCCGGGCCCTCGGCCAGGCGGGTGGCCAGGGCTGCGGCGGCCTCGTCGGCGCGGCCCTCGTCCGTCAGTTCGCTGATCAGGCCGATGCGCTCGGCCTCGGGGGCCCGGACCGGCTCGCCGAGCATCAGGAGGCGGGTGGCGTGGCCCAGGCCGACCACGCGGGGCAGCAGGTAGGCAGCGCCCATGTCGCCGCCGGACAGGCCGACCCGGGTGAAGAGGAAGGCGAAGCGGGCGGAGGGGTCCGCGACCCGGAAGTCGGACGCGAGGGCGAGGACCGCGCCTGCTCCGGCCGCCACGCCGTGCACGGCGGCGATCACCGGGAAGGGGCATTCCCGGATCGCGCGGACCACCTGCCCGGTCATCCGGTTGAAGTCGAGCAGCTGGGCGGTGTCCATGGACAGGGTGGCGCCGATGATCTCGTCCACGTCGCCGCCGGAGCAGAAGCCGCGCCCCTCACCGGCCAGCACCAGGGCGCGGACCGACCGCTCCCGGGACAGCTCGGCGAGCAGGTCACGCAGGTCGGCGTAGGCGCCGAAGGTGAGGGCGTTGAGTTTGTCGGGGCGGGCGAGGGTGACGGTGGCGACCGAGTCGGCGAGCCGGACCCGCAGGTGCTCCCAGTCGGAGGTGCGGGCGGCGGAGCCGGTGAAGGGACTCATGACGTGCGGCCTCCTAGGGGGGCGGTGCCTCACGTAGCGCTACCCACCAAGCTAACACGCATTTGTGACCGTCGTCACGAGAGCGCGACAGCACGCCTCGGGACGGCCGAGACCTGTCACGTGCGTCACCGGTCGTCCACAGCGTCGTAACAGTGGGCACGGCGGGGCGAGGCGGGGCGTTCGGCGGGGTAAGCCGCCGGTACCGGGGCCGAAGGTCCCGTGCGGTGCCCGACGACGGTCGCTGTGGCCGGGACCCGTACCATTCCTACGGTTGAAAGCAGGACAGCCTGCTCCATGAACGGACTCGCCTTGTACGAACGCCCCACCGAATCGGCTTCCTGGCGTATCGCGCTGCCCCACACCGCCGCGGCGGTGCCCGTGGCGCGTGCCCTGGTCCGGACGGCCCTCGCCGAGGTGGAGCACGCGGCCGACAGTGACACCGCCGAGCTGCTGACGGCGGAGCTGGTGGCGAACGCGGTGGAGCACACGGCCGGGCGCGGCCCGATAGAGCTGGTGGTGGAGCTGCTGCCGAACGGCTGCCAGGTCGAGGTGCACGACCCGGACCCGGCGCCGCCCGGCCATCTCACCCGTGCCGTGATCGAGGAGCCCGACCCCTGGCAGGAGGGAGGGCGCGGTCTGCTGCTGATCCGCGCCCTCAGTTCGTCCTGTGGTCACCGCCCCACCGCTGCGGGCAAGGCGGTGTGGTTCACACTGCCTGTAGTTCCGAGTCAGCGGCGTCCGTCGTGACCTCGGGGGTCTGCCGGGCCAGCGTGGAGTGCCGGCGCCCGTAGGCGACGTAGACGAGCAGGCCGACCGCGAGGAACACCGCGAACTGGAGCCAGGTCTGCCAGCCGGTCTCGTACGCCAGGTAGAGGCAGAAGGCGACGCCGAGCAGCGGGCCGACGGGGTAGAGCGGGACCCGGAAGCTGCGGGCGAGGCCCGGCTCGCGGCGCCGCAGGGCGATCACGGCGATGTTGACGACGGCCATGATGGCGAGCGTGCCGATGGTGCACAGGTTCATCACGGCGTCGAGCGAGGCGAAGGCCGCCGGGACCGCGAAGACGACGGCGACGATGAGGGTGCCGGCCACGGGGGTGGAGGTGCGCGGCGAGACCTTCTCGAAGACGCGCGGGATGAGGCCGTCCCGGGACATCGACATCAGGATGCGGGTCTGGCCGTACATCACGGCGAGGACGACGGAGGCGATGGCGACGACCGCGCCGAAGGCGATGACACCGCCGCCGACGGCGGAGCCGGTGACCTGGTTGACGACGTAGGACAGGGCGGCGGGGCGGCCGGCGACCTGCTTGCCGCCGATGGCGCCGATCGCGGCGAGCGCGACCGCGCAGTACAGGAGGGTGACCAGGCCCATGCAGACGAGGATCGCCACGGGGATGTCCCGCCGGGGGTTCTTCGCCTCCTCGCCGGCCGTGGTGATCGCGTCGAAGCCGATGTAGGAGAAGAACGCGGCGGTGGTGCCCGCGCCGATGCCGCCGAGGCCGGCCGGGGAGAACGGGGTGAGGTTGCCGTCCTTGAAGGCGCTGTAGCCGATGGCGCAGAAGGCCAGGAGGATGGCGAGCTTCACGGCCGCCATGGCGGCGGTGGCCCGGGCGCTCTCGCGCACCCCGCGCACCAGCAGCACCGAGGCCATCGCGATGACGATCACGGCGGGGAGGTTCACGACGCCGCCGTCGCCGGGACCGGCGGACAGGGCGGCGGGCAGCTGCCAGCCGGTGAGGCTGTGCAGGAGTTCGTTGACGTACTGGCTCCAGCCGACGGCGACCGCCGAGATGGAGATGCCGTACTCCAGCAGCAGGCACCAGCCGACCAGGAAGGCGGTGGACTCGCCGAGGCCCGCGTAGGCGAAGGAGTACGAGGAGCCGGAGACCGGGATCGCACCGCCCAGCTCGGCGAAGGAGAAGGCGGTGAAGACGCAGGTGATCGCCGCGAGGATGAAGGAGACGACGACGGCCGGACCGGCCTGGGCGACGGAGTCGGAGAGGCCGACGAAGATGCCGGTGCCGACGATGGCGCCGACGCCGAAGCAGATGAGCTGGAAGAGGCCCATCGTGCGCTTGAGGCCGTGGCCCTCGCGGTCGGCGCCGGATTCGGCGATGAGCGCGCCAGGGGACTTGATGCGGGGAGCGGGCATGCGGGTGGTGCTCGTTTCTCGGTGGTGCGGGCGCGATCACTGGTCGATCGCTGCGGCGGCCGCGGCAGGGATGGAGCCGGGCCGCCGGTCAGGATAAGGCCTGGTGACGAGAGTCAGGCAACGCTGTGTGACGCACCCGCCAGGGTGGCCACGAGGACGGCCTTGATCGTGTGCATCCGGTTCTCGGCCTCGTCGAAGACGACGGAGTGCTCGGATTCGAACACCTCGTCGGTGACTTCCAGCTCGGTCAGTCCGTGCCGCTCGTGGATCTCGCGCCCGACGGCGGTGCCGAGGTCGTGGAAGGCCGGCAGGCAGTGCAGGAACTTGACCTGGTCGTTGCCGGTGGCGCGGAGCACGTCCATGGTGACGGCGTACGGGCCCAGCAGCGCGATGCGCTCGTCCCAGACCTCCTTGGGCTCGCCCATCGACACCCACACGTCGGTGGCGATGAAGTCCGCGCCGCGCACGCCGTCCTTCACGTCGTCGGTGAGCGTGATCCGGGCGCCGGAGGCGGTGGCGAGCTGCCGGGCCAACTCGACGATCGTCTCGTCCGGCCACAGCAGCCGGGGCGCGACGATCCGCACGTCCATGCCGAGCAGGGCGCCGGTGACCAGGTAGGAGTTGCCCATGTTGTAGCGGGCGTCGCCGAGGTAGGCGTAGGCGATCTCGGCGAGGGGCTTGTCGGTGTGCTCGGTCATGGTGAGCACGTCGGCGAGCATCTGGGTGGGGTGCCACTCGTCGGTGAGGCCGTTGTAGACCGGGACTCCGGCGTAGGTGGCCAGCTCCTCGACCACGCCCTGGCCGTGCCCGCGGTACTCGATGGCGTCGAACATCCGGCCGAGGACCCGGGCGGTGTCCTTCACGGACTCCTTGTGCCCGATCTGTGAGCCGGCCGGGTCGAGGTAGGTGGTGTGGGCGCCCTGGTCGGCGGCGGCGACCTCGAACGCGCAGCGGGTGCGCGTCGAGGTCTTCTCGAAGACCAGCGCGATGTTCCTGCCGCGCAGGTACTGCGTCTCGGCCCCGGCCTTCTTGGCGGCCTTCAGCTCGGCCGCCAGCTCGACCAGGCCACGGAACTCCTCCTGGGTGAAGTCCAGCTCCTTGAGGAAGTGGCGGCCGGCGAGGGCGGTCGGGACAGTCGCCATGGGGGCGCTCCAGGGGTACGGGTGCACGGACTGTGGAATTCTATACGACAGTCAGCATGTCTATACAGAGGCGCTCGCTCACACCGACTCACGCTCCACGGGACAGCTCATACAGCGCGGGCCGCCCCTGCCCCGGCCCAGCTCGCTGCCCGGGATCTCGATCACCTCGATGCCCTGTTTGCGCAGGTGCGTGTTGGTGGTGGAGTTGCGCTCGTAGGCGATCACGACACCGGGTTCGACGGCGAGCACGTTGCAGCCGTCGTCCCACTGCTCCCGCTCGGCCGCGTGGACGTCCTGGGTGGCGGTCAGGACGCGGATCTCGCTGAGACCCAGGGAGGCCGCGATCGCGCGGTGCATGTGCTCCGGCGGATGGTCGGTGACCTTGAGCTCCTTGTCGGCGGCGCCCGGCTCGATGGTGTACGAGCGGAGCATGCCGAGGCCCGCGTACTGGGTGAAGACGTCGCCGTCGACCATGGTCATCACGGTGTCGAGGTGCATCAGGGCGCGCTTCTTCGGCATGTCGAGCGCGACGATCGTCTGCGCGGACCCCGCGGCGAACAGCTTGTGCGCGAGCATCTCGACGGCCTGCGGGGTGGTGCGCTCGCTCATGCCGATGAGGACGGCGCCGTTGCCGATGACCAGGACGTCGCCGCCCTCGATGGTGGAGGGATAGTCGGCCTGCCCCTCGGACCAGATGTGGAAGTCCTCGTCCCGGAACAGCGGGTGGTGCCGGTAGATCGCCTCGAAGTGCACGGTCTCGCGCTGCCGCGCCGGCCAGCGCATGGCGTTGATGGAGACACCGTCGTAGATCCAGGCGGAGGTGTCGCGGGTGAAGAGGTGGTTGGGCAGGGGTCTGAGCAGGAAGTCGTCGAGGTCCATGACGTGGAACCGCACGGACGTCGGCTCCTCGTGCGCCTGAAGGAACTCCCGCTTGGTCATCCCGCCGACGAGGGCCTCGGCCAGCTCGTGCGCGGGCAGGGTCTCGAAGGAGGCCCGGAGGTGGTCGGTGGCCAGCGGGCCGTACTCCTTCTCGTCGAAGACGCGGTCCAGGACGAGCGCCCGCGCGGCCGGGAGCTCCAGCACCTCCGCGAGCAGGTCGCCGAAGAGGTGCACGGCGACCCCGCGGTCACGCAGGACGTCGGCGAACCCGTCGTGCTCGGCGCGCGCCCGGCGCACCCACAGCACGTCGTCGAAGAGGAGCGCGTCCTTGTTGCTGGGGGTGAGCCTTTTGAGCTCGAGGTCGGGCCGGTGCAGGATCACGCGGCGCAGCCGCCCGGCCTCGGAGTCGACGTGGTATGCCATGTCTCCATCCTGGCCATCGTTGCCCACCTTCACGCCCTTCTCGGCCGTTTCTGCCGCTTCCTGTTTTCGTCCTCTTGACGAGAAGCGGAAGTCCCCATTATCGTCGTCATGACGAAAACGAGGGGGGTTCATGGCCGACATCACCCGGCGCCTGGGCTGGCGCCATCTGCGCGGCGCGCCCACGGCGCACATCCGGCACCATCGCTCCGGCACGCTGGTCCACGACGGTCCCGGGCTCAGCTTCTGGTTTCGCGCACTGACCGCGGCCCTGTCCGAGGTGCCGGTGGACGACCGGGAGCTGGCGATGACCTTCCACGCCCGCACCTCCGACTTCCAGGACGTGGCGGTGCAGGCGACGGTCACCTACCGGATCGCCGACCCGGCCCTGGCCGCCGCCCGCCTGGACTTCTCGATCGACCCGGACACGGGCGCCTGGCGGGGCACCCCGCTGGAGCAGCTCGGCACCCTGCTGACCGAGACGGCCCAGCAGCACGCGCTGGACGTCCTCGCCCGGACGCCCCTGTCGGCGGCCCTCTCCGACGGGGTGGCGGCGGTGCGCGAGCGGGTCGCGGCGGGCCTCGGCGCCGAGCCGCGGCTGCCGGCCACCGGCATCGAGGTGGTGGCCGTACGCGTGATGGCGCTGCGCCCGGAGCCGGAGGTGGAGCGGGCGCTGCGCACTCCGGCCCGGGAGCAGATCCAGCAGGAGGCCGACCGGGCGACCTACGAGCGGCGGGCCGTGGCCGTTGAGCGGGAGCGGACCATCGCCGAGAACGAGCTGGCCAGCCGGATCGAACTCGCCCGCAGAGAAGAGCAGTTGGTCGAGCAGCGGGGCACCAACGCGCGCCGCGAGGCCGAGGAGCAGGCGGCCGCGGACGCGGTGCGCGCCCGGGCGGAGGCGGCGAGGTCGGTGCAGTTGGCGCAGGCGGAGGCCACGCGGTCGGTGAAGCTCGCCGAGGCCGAGGCGGCGAGGTCCGTGCAGCTCGCGGAGGCCGAGGCGGCCCGGACGGCGAAGCTCACCGAGGCGGAAGCGGCGCGGACCCTGCGGCTCGCCGAGGCCGAGGCCGTCCGGGCCGAGCGGGTCGCCCGCGCCGAGGCCGAGGGCGCGCGCGAGGTCGGTGAGGCGCGGGCGCAGGCCCAGGCGGCCTGGCTGCGGGTGCACGCGGAGGCCGGCATCGACGGCGCCACGACCCTCCAGGCGCTCACCGCGACCCGGCTGGCCGAGAACCTGCCCCGCATCGACAGCGTCACCGTCTCGCCGGACGTGCTGACCGGGCTGCTCGCCAGGCTCTCCCCCGGGACAGCGGAGTGAGTCTCGCGCCGCGTGCGGTGCTGGTCCATCGCACCACGGAGTACGAGGAGTTGGTGGCCCGGCACGGCACGCACGGCCAGGCCGCCTTCTTCGTCGCCTCCCGGGGCCGGGACATCGAGGAGGTCGCCGAGCGCCACCGGCGGGCCCGCCGCGCCCTGGCCGAGGTGACCGCAGCCGTGCCGCTGACCTGGCGTCAGGCCCAGGTGGAGCGCGGCGACCTGGACCGCTTCCTGTTCGCGCCGGAGGACGTGGTCGTGGTGGTCGGCCAGGACGGGCTGGTGGCGAACGTCGCCAAGTACCTGACCGGCCAGCCGGTGCTCGGCATCGACACCGACCCGGGCCGCAACCCCGGGGTGCTGGTACGGCACCGCCCGCAGGACGCGGCGAAGCTGCTGTCGGCGACGCCCACCGCGGTGGACGAACTCACCATGGTCGAGGCGGTCGCCGACGACACCCAGCGGCTGGTGGCGCTCAACGAGATCTATCTCGGCACACCGGGCCACCAGACCGCCCGCTACCGCCTGGGCCTCGAGGACGACGGGGGTGTCGTCGAGGCCCAGGCCTCCTCCGGGGTGCTGGTCGGCACCGGCACCGGCGCGACCGGCTGGCTGCGCTCGGTATGGCAGGAGCGGGGCAGCCGACTCCCGCTTCCCTCCCCCACCGAGGACCGCCTGGTGTGGTTCGTCCGGGAGGCCTGGCCGTCACCGGCCACGGGTACGACCCTGGTGGCGGGCGAACTCGCGGCCTCGGCGGCCCTCACGGTCACCGTGGAGTCCGACCGGCTCATCGCCTTCGGCGACGGCATCGAGAGCGACGCGCTCCAGCTCACCTGGGGGCAGACGGTCCGGGTCGGGGTGTGCGGGGAGCGGCTCCGGCTGGCGGGCTGACCGCTGCGGCGTCGCTCAGCCCTTCGAGCAGGACGGCTGCCCGAACGGACAGCCGCGCGGCCGGCTCGCGCACGGGATCGCCGGGACCACGCCAGGGAATTTCCGCCGCCGGCCCGCGGCCGCGAATGCGACTCGGGCACACCGTCTTCTACAGGGGGTTGTCCCTGAGCCAGGTCAGGACCCGGCCGGCGTGCTCGTTCGGAGGGAAGATCGGGTAGAAGACGTGCTCGATCACGCCGTCGCGGATGATCAGAGTCAGCCGCTTGTAGAGCGTCAGCCCGCTGGTCTCGAACGTGGGCAGGCCGAGTTCCCGTGCCAGGCTCCGGGCAGGGTCGGAGAGCATCTGGAACGGCAGGTGGAGCCGCTCGACGACCTCACGCTGGTAGTCGGTCTCCTGGCTCGAGAGGCCGAACACGGCGTCCGTGCCGACGGCGAGAAGTTCCTGGTGGTGATCGCGGAAGCCGCATGCCTCGGAGGTGCAGCCGCGCGCCCCGGGGATCGAGTCCCAGCCGTCGGGGAGGTCGATGTCCGGGCGCCCGGTGAGCGGGTAGATGTAGATCACGGCGCGGCCCGCGCCGAGCGCGTCGAGGCGGACGGCCGTACCGCCGGTCCCCTGGAGTTCCAGGTGCGGCACCTTCGTGCCGGGCAGATGAGCAGCCGCGCCGTCGTCCTCGGGAACGGGCAGGTCGGCGGGCAGGCTCGTGTAGTCGGTCATCAGGTCCTCTCCTTCGTCGGGCGGTGAGACGCTGCTGCCGCGGTGGGCGGCCTGTTGCAGGTGTGCGACCAGTACCGCCCGGCGGGCGGTGAGTTGCTCGATCCGCTGGGTGAGCTCGTCGATCGCGTCCCGGTAACCAGCCAGCGAGGCCGGACAGTCGTCGGCGTGTCGATGACCGGCCGTGAGGCACTCCAGAAACGGGCGGGTGCGCTCGACAGGAATTCCGAGAGTGCCGAGCACCCGGATCTCCTGCGTGAGTCGTACGTCGTGCTCGCTGTAGTCCCGGTAGCCGTTGGCCAGCCGCCCGGGCGTGAGCAAGCCCAGCGATTCGTAGTAGCGCACCGCTTTCGTCGTCACGCCCGCCCGGCGGGCCAGCTCACCGATCTGCATGCCTCTCACCTCGAAGAACGCTAAACCTTGCCCCCGAGGGTAAGGTCAAGTCGGGGCGAGGATGTCCCGCTGGTAAGGGCCGAGGGAGGGGTCGGTGAGGTGCGGGCTGAACCGCTCCAGTTGGATGCGGTGGGCGCCGCTCGGCGGCTGGAGGGGTGTCCTGTGACGGGCTACAGGCGCGGGTCCACCGGCTCCGACTCCAGGGCCAGCACCCCGAACACCGCCTCGTGCACCCGCCACAGCGGCTCCCCGTCCGCGAGCCGGTCCAGGGCCTCCAGGCCGAGGGCGTACTCGCGGATCGCCAGCGAGCGCTTGTGGTTCAGGAACCGCCGGCGCAGCTGGGCGAGGTTGTCCGGCCGGGTGTACTCGGGACCGTAGATGATGCGCAGGTACTCGCGGCCCCGGCACTTGATGCCGGGCTGCACCAGCCGGCCCTCCGGGCTGCGGACCAGCGCGCCCAGCGGCTTGACGACCATGCCCTCGCCGCCCCGGCCGGTCATCTCCAGCCACCAGTCGACGCCGGCGCGCACCGACTCGGGGTCGCCCGTGTCGACGTACAGGCGCCGGGTGGTCTGCAGCAGTCCGGTGCCGTCGTGCTCCACCAGCCGGTCGATCAGGGCCAGTTGCTCGTCGTGCGGCAGCGCGGCGAGGCTGCGCCCGCGGGCGGCCAGGATCTGGAAGGGGGCCAGGCGGACCCCGTCCAGGCCGTCGGTCGTCCAGCAGTAGCGGCGGTAGGCGTCGGTGAACGCGGCCGCGTCGGCCGCGCGGTCACGCTGCCGGTCCAGCAGTCCGCCCACGTCGGTGCCACGGGCCGCGGCGGCCTCCAGTGCGGCGAGGGCACCGGGGAACACCGCGCCCGAGGCGGCACCGACGGCCGCGTACTGGCTGCGCAGCAGACCCGAGGCCTTCAGCGACCACGGCATCAGTTCGGCGTCCAGCAGGAGCCAGTCAGTGTCGAGTTCGTCCCACAGGCCGGCGTCCCCGACGGCCGAGCGCAGGCGGCCGAGGATCTCCTCGGTCACGCTCTCGTCGTCGAAGAACGGCCGTCCGGTGCGGGTGTAGAGCGACCCCGTGGGGCCGTCCACACCGAACCGCTCGCGGGCCGCGTCCGCGTCCCGGCACACCAGGGCGACGGCCCGCGAGCCCATGTGCTTCTCCTCGCACACGACCCGCGCGACCCCGTCCGCCGCGTACTGCGCGAACGCCTCCACCGGGTGCTCCAGGAAGTGTCCATCAGCGGCTCCGCCGCGGGCATCCACCTGCGAAGTGGCCGTCGGCGCCATGGTCGGCGGCAGGTACGGCAGCAGGCGCGGGTCGACGGCGAAGCGGCTCATGACCTCCAGGGCCGCGGCCGCGTTCTCCTCACGGACCGCGACCCGGCCCGCGTGCCGGGTCTCCACGCCCCTGCGGCCGTGCACGTCCGCCAGGTCCAGCGGCCGTCCGTCGTGCCCGCCGGGCGCCTCGCTGCGCAGCGGCCTGGCCGGCTCGTACCAGACCCGTTCGGCCGGTACGTCGACCAGCTCGCGCTCCGGCCAGCGCAGCGCGGTCAGCTTGCCGCCGAAGACGGCACCGGTGTCCAGGCAGATGGTGTTGTTCAGCCAGGTGGCCTCCGGGACCGGGGTGTGACCGTAGACGACGGCCGCGCGGCCCCGGTAGTCCTCGGCCCACGGGTAGCGCACGGGCAGCCCGAACTCGTCGGTCTCGCCGGTGGTGTCGCCGTACAGGGCGTGCGAGCGCACCCGGCCGGAGGTGCGGCCGTGGTACTTCTCGGGCAGACCGGCGTGGCAGACGACCAGCTTGCCGCCGTCGAGGACGTAGTGGCTGACCAGCCCGTCCAGGAAGCGGCGCACCTCCGCCTTGAACTCCTCGCTCTCGCCCTCCATCTGCGCGATGGTCTCGGCGAGCCCGTGGGTGTGCTGGACGTTGCGGCCCTTGAGGTAGCGGCCGTACTTGTTCTCGTGGTTGCCGGGCACGCACAGTGCGTTCCCGGACCCGACCATCGACATCACGCGGCGCAGCACGCCCGGGGAGTCCGGGCCGCGGTCCACCAGGTCGCCGACGAAGACGGCGGTACGGCCTTCGGGATGCACGCCGTCGGCGTAGCCCAACTTGGCCAGCAGCGACTCCAGTTCGGAGGCACAGCCGTGGATGTCGCCGATGATGTCGAAGGGGCCGGTGAGGTGCGTCAGGTCGTTGAACCGCTTCTCGGTGACGACCGTGGCGCCGTCGACCTCCTCCACTCCGCGCAGGACGTGCACCTTGCGGAAGCCCTCGCGCTCCAGGTGCCTGAGCGAGCGCCGGAGTTCGCGGATGTGGCGCTGGATGACCCGGCGCGGCATGTCGGCGCGGTCGGTGCGGGCCGCGTTGCGCTCGGCGCACACCTCCTCCGGCACGTCGAGCACGATGGCGATGGGCAGCACGTCGTACTTCTTGGCCAGCTCGATGAGCTGGCGCCGGCTGTCCTGCTGCACGCTGGTGGCGTCGACGACGGTGCGGCGGCCGGCGGCCAGCCGTTTGCCGGCGATGTAGTGCAGGACGTCGAAGGCGTCCCGCGTGGCGCTCTGGTCGTTCTCGTCGTCGGAGACGAGACCGCGGCAGAAGTCGGAGGAGATCACCTCGGTCGGCTTGAAGTGCCGGCGGGCGAAGGTGGACTTGCCGGAGCCGGAGGCGCCGACGAGGACGACGAGGGACAGGTCGGTGACGGGGAGGGTCCGTCCCGTGGGGTTCTCGGTCATGCTGCCTTCGCCTCCTTCTCGGTGTCGTTGCGGTGGAACAGGGCCATCTGGGTGGGCGGGCCCACTTCGGGGTCGTCCGGCCCGATGGGGGCGAACTCGACCTCGTAGCCGTGCCGTTCGGCCACGGCGGCCGCCCAGGTGCGGAACTCCTCACGGGTCCACTCGAAGCGGTGGTCGCCGTGCCGGACGTGTCCGGCGGGCAGGGTCTCCCAGCGGACGTTGTACTCGACGTTCGGGGTGGTCACGAGGACCGTCCTCGGGCGCGCGTGCCCGAAGACGGCGTACTCCAGGGCGGGCAGCCGGGGCAGGTCGAGGTGCTCGATCACCTCGCTGAGCACGGCGGCGTCGTAGCCCTTGAGCCGGTTGTCGGTGTAGGCGAGCGAGCCCTGGAAGAGCTTGACGCGGGCCGCCTGCCGCTCCCCCATGCGGTCGAGCTTGAGCCGCCGCGAGGCGATGGTGAGCGCCCGCACGGACACGTCGACGCCGACGACCTCGCCGAACCGCACGTCCTTGAGCAGCTCCTGCACCAACTGCCCCTGACCGCAGCCGAGATCCAGGACTCGGGCGGCACCGGCCGCACGCAGAGCGGCGACGATCGCCTCCCGCCGCTGCACGGCGAGCGGGGTCGGCTTCTCCTCCGCCTCCGTCTCGTCCTCGACCGCGTTGTCGATCGCCTCGATCTCGCTGTCGTCGGCCTCGGCCAGGCGCACCAGCTCCAGCCGCTCCATCGCCTGCCGGGTCAGGGACCAGCGACGGGACAGATACCGGCTGGTGATCAGCTTCTGCTCCGGGTGCGTGGGCAGCCAGCCCTCCCCGGCCCGCAGCAGCTTGTCGACCTCGTCGGAGGAGACCCAGTAGTGCTTGGCGTCGTCCAGGACGGGCAGCAGGACGTACAGGTGGCGCAGCGCCTCGGCGAGGGTCAGCTTCTCCGACTCCAGAACCAGGCGGACGTAGCGCGAGTCGCCCCACTCCGGGAACTCGGTGTCCAGGGCGACCGGCTCGGCGGTCACCGCCCAGCCGAGCGGTTCGAAGAGCAGTCGTACGAGATCCGGGCCGCCTCGGGCGGGCAGCGCGGGCACCTCGATGCGCAGCGGCAGGGGCGCGGCGGCGCGCTCCGGGCGGGCGTTGCACACACCGCGCAGGGCGCTGGAGAACACACCGCTCAGGGCGACCGCGAGCAGCGAGGAGGCCGCGTAGGGGCGGTCGTTCACATACTGGGCGAGTGCCGCGTCGGGTGCTCCTCCGCGGCCCTTGCCCTTGCCCCGCCGGACCAGCGCGACCGGATCGACCTCGAGCAACAGCGCGGCCGTGCAGCGCTCGGCATCCGCCTCCGGGTAGAAGACGTGCGCGGTGCCGTAGGAGGTCGAGAACTTCTGCGCCTTGTCAGGATGCTTGTGCAGCAGGAACCCTAGGTCGGTGGCGGGCAGGGCGGCGGAGCCGCTCGTGGATATCGTCAGGAACACGCGCCCGATTCTCCCCTGAATGCCACCCCTCTGACCACCGGTTTTGCAGCGACACCCCGCCCGCCGGCCCCGCTGACGGCCTGGGGAGCGACGCTCACTCCTTCTCGATGATCGCCCGGGCGTTCTCGACCGCCCGCTCCTCCGCTGCGCGCATGGCGTCCAGATCCTTCTTGCGCTTGCCGATGATCGTCTTCTGGGCGCGGGCGTCGATGGCGTGGACGGTTTCGATGTAGTCGGTGTCGACCTTGCACCGGGCATCGGCGGCCGCTGTCTTCTTCTCCCTGTTCGACGGCTGGTCCGTCCGGTACCAGGCGGTGTCGAACGACGCCTTGTCCGGGTCGGGGTAGCGGAAGCCCTTCTCCTTCATGCAGGCCGACCATGCGCGGTCGGCCTTCTTCCAGACCGGGTCCTTCCGCGCCTCCTTGTGGGACTGGAACCACAGTTCGAGAGCGAGTGAGTAATAGCCGCTGAGCCGCACGCCGTTGACCTTCGTGGCCTTGGGCGGAGGGCCGTAGATGCTCCGCGTCGCCTCTCCCAGGCAGCCGCCCTCGGGGATGGGGTGCCCGTGGGAACGGTGGCTGTCGCCGGAGTCGAACGAGCCGGTGAGGGCGACGTACTGCTCGGCCGGCCACTCCAAGGCCCGGGAGGACTTCTCCTGCTTCCGGTTGTGGTAGCCGTGCTCGGCGGCCCGGTCGGGATCGTCGACCCCGTAAGGACTGTCGTCGCCGGTCGTGCTGTGGAACTCGAGGGCCCCCTGCCGGACCGGGTACGTCGACTCGACGGTCTTGGTGTCGAGCATCGTGAAGTTGTCGAAGCCGAGCCGGAGCATGCACTTCTTCGCGAGGATCCACTGCGCCGTAGCGACGGCCTTCACCCTGTCCGACGACGGGTCCGCCAGGTAGGCGTGGATCGGGAACGCCTCCATGGTGTTCAGGCGGCGGGCGTCGGCGGCGGCATCGTCATGGCCGGCGAACTGGCAGGCCGACAGGGCCAACAGGCCGGTGACAGCGAGAGGGAGCACTTTACGCACCCGATCATCCGATCAGTTCCGGATCATGTACGCCGTGACGGAGCCCACAGTTCCGGCACCAGAAGTCCACAGGCTGAGCACATTGTTCCGATCTCTGTGATCTCCACCATGGCCCTTCGGTCCCGGACCTGGTGAAGTGGGCGACCGTCAACTGACCACTGACAGAACGGGGATAGGACATGACCAACGGCACAGGTGTACCCATGCGCAGACGAGCCGCGATCGCGGCGACGGCCGGCGTCGTGTTGGCCACGGGGGTTCTCGCGGCCGCTCCCGCCCAGGCGGCTCCGTCGGCTCCCCCGGCGCCTTCCGTGTCGGCGCAGGGCGCGTACGCGATGAACGCGGCCACCGGCACGATGCTGTTCGGCAAGGCGGCGGACACCGAGCTGCGGACCGGCTCCACGACGAAGATCATGACGGCGCTCGTGGTGCTGTCGCAGCACAACGTGGACCTCGGCCGCAAGGTGAAGATCAAGAAGGAGTACACGGACTACGTCATCAATCCGAAGACCCACCAGCTGCGGTACTCCACCGCCAAGCTGATCCTGGGCGACTCGATGAAGGTGGGGGACCTGCTGTACGGGCTCCTGCTGCCGTCCGGGTGCGACGCTGCGTACGCGCTCGCGGACACCTACGGGTCGGGGTCGACGACGGCCCAGCGGACGAAGTCGTTCATCGCGAAGATGAACGGCAAGGCGCGCGAACTGGGCCTGACGCACACCCATTTCGACTCGTTCGACGGGGTGTCCAACGGCAAGAACCACGCGTCCCCCCGCGATCTGGCCAAGCTCGCCGGGGTCGCGTTGAAGAACAAGACGTTCAAGAAGGTCGTCGGCACCAAGGTGTACGACGACATGACGTCGTACCGTCCCGGTGGCGGCACACACACGATGGAGGCGTGGAAGAACACGAACACGCTGCTCGACTCCTACCGGGGTGCGATCGGCGTGAAGACCGGCTCGGGTCCGGAGGCGAAGTTCTGCCTGGTCTTCGCGGCGACCCGGAATGGCAGGACGGTCGTGGGCACCGTGCTCGCGGACACGTCGGCGGACGAGCGGTTCAAGGACGCGAAGAAGATCCTGGACTACGGGTTCGCGCAGCGCGGCTGACGTACGGCGAGGGCCGGGCGGACATCTGTCCGCCCGGCCCTCGCCGGTGTCCCGGCGCTCTCAGGTGAAGTCCGAACAGGCGAGGTGGGTGCCGCACACCCGGCAGCGGAACAGGTAGGCGGTCGGCTGGTCGTCCGCATCGAGCGCCCCGAGGTACTCCTCGACCCGCTCGGGCGACCAGCCCCACCCGGCGCACTCCCGCCGCAGCGCCTCCACCGCGTCCGGGACATGCCCGAGCTCCTTGGCCCCGGCCGGCTTGAGGAACTCGGCGCCGTCGCCACAGTGCGTGAGCCAGCGCGGGGACTGCCGGCCCGGGATGCCCGGGGTGCGCTCCAGGATCTCCCGCACCACTTCGTCGCGGACATCGCCGTCGATGAGGTCGTTGAACGTGGCGCCGTAGCGTTCGGCGGCCGTGCCGAAGGCGATGCAGTACGGGCAGATGCCCTCGTCGGGCGCCTCGCCGCCGTCGGGGGTCCGCAGGTTCCACCACTCGGGGAAGCCCCGGTCGGGCATGCCGCCCACGGTGACAGGACCCAGCACCTCGCGGATCACCGCCTCCTTCATCGGAACCGGCGCGCCCTCGCGGAACTTCAGCACGGAGAAGGGGTAGCTCATCTCTCTCCTTCGCACGAGGTGGTCCGCCCGGGGGTCGTCACGGCACTCCCAGGACGCAGTGGAGTCCGCGCATCGCGATCAGCCGGACCGGGACGGCCAGGTCGGCGGGAATGGTCACAGGTCACACGGCCCTCTCCGGGCTCGGGCCGGAGAGGGCCGGTGCAGGAGGTGTTACGACAGCTGCGCCTGGACCTGACTGGAGATCAGCTCCAGGTGGTCGAGGTCGGACAGGTCGAGGACCTGGAGGTAGATCCGCCGGGAGCCGATCTCGGCGTATCGGCCGATCTTGTCGACCACCTCGGCGGGCGAGCCGGCCAGACCGTTGGCCTTCAGCTCGTCCACCTCACGGCCGATCACCGCGGCGCGCCGGGCGACCTCCTGGTCGTCCCTGCCGACACACACCACCAGCGCGTTGGAGTACGTCAGCTCGTCCGCCTTGCGGCCTGCCTCCTCGGCGGCGGCACGCACCCGGCCGAACTGCCGCTCGCTGTCCTCGACCGAGGCGAAGGGGATGTTGAACTCGTCGGCGTAGCGGGCCGCGAGGCGCGGGGTGCGGGTCGCGCCGTGGCCGCCGATGAGCACCGGGACCTTCGCCTGGGCCGGCTTGGGCAGCGCGGGCGAGTCGGTGAGGTCGTAGTACGTACCGTGGAAGTCGAACGTTTCGCCTGCCTTGGTCGCCCACAGTCCGGTGACGATCGCGAGCTGCTCCTCCAGGCGCCCGAACTTCTCCTTCGGGAACGGGATGCCGTACGCCCTGTGCTCCTCCTCGAACCAGCCCGCGCCCAGGCCCAGTTCGACCCGGCCGCCGGACATCTGGTCGACCTGGGCCACCTGGATGGCGAGCACGCCGGGCAGCCGGAAGGTGGCGGCCGTCATCAGGGTGCCGAGGCGGATGCGCCGGGTCTCGCGGGCCAGACCGGCGAGGGTGATCCAGGCGTCCGTGGGGCCGGGCAGGCCGTCCACATTGCCCATCCGCACGTAGTGGTCGGAACGGAAGAATGCGTCGAAGCCCAGTTCCTCGGTGGCCTTCGCCACGGTGAGCAGGGTGTCGTACGTCGCCCCCTGCTGGGGCTCGGTGAAGATTCGAAGGTCCATACACCCATCCTGCACGGACCCTGCCCCGTCAACCGCGCCGGTACCGCCGGGCGGGACCGTCCTCGGTCGGGTGAAAATCGTCCAGCCTGCGCGCCGGCTGCCGTGCGGGCCAGTGACCGGCCCCGGCGGTGATCGTTGGCCCGTCGGAGCCGGACCGTCCGGCACCCGCGCCGGACGGTCCTCGCCGTCGCGCGTCATCGCATCGGCCCTCCCGGGGCCGGGCCGGGGGCCGAGGAGGCCGTCATGTCCGAAGAGTCCGTTCCCCCGCAGGGTGGCTCGCTCGGCCAGCCGAAGGGGCTGCTGGAGCAGATGGAGGAGCTGATGGCCGCGTTGAACGCGGATCTGTCGGCCCTGGACGCGGACTTGCAGTCGGCCGGGGGGTCGGGGTGGGTGTCGGCTGAAGAGGGCGAGCTGGGGTGACGTACCGTCGCACTGGGGGCTGCCGCTCCCAGACCGCCCCCGCTCCGGCCTGAACGGCCTGACGGGCCGGGTAGCGCGGCTGCTCGCCCTCACACGCCGGACGGGCTGTCCTTGGCGCCCTCCGGTAACACCTCCTCCCGCGCCGCGAGCTTGCGCAGCATCTCCAGGACCCGGTCCCGGGACTCGTCCGCCGCGTCGATGGCCTCCATGCACTGCCAGTACGTCGTCTCGTCGGCTGCGGCGCTGGCCATGCCGACCAGGGCTATGCCGACCTCGCCCAGCAGCCCGCCGAGGCAGAGGAGGGTCTGGCGGGCGTCGTCCAGCTCGGTGAGCTGGGCGGCGCGCAGGTCGCCCGGGTCGAGTTCGGGAGGGTCCAGGACGCCGCAGCCCCGACCCGCCAGCTCGGTCAGGCCCAGTGCCTCGCCTCGCAGCTCCGGCGGGCCGGACACCGCGAGGCGGCTGCCGATCGCCTGGGCCAGGGCCTGCGCCTGCCACACCTCGGCCATGATCTCGGGTATCTCGGCGCCCCTGGCCAGGGCACGCCTGCTGGTCACAATGAGCCGCACCGCATCCATGCGCTGCCCCCGTCCCATCCGCCGTGCGTCGTCGCACGTCCGCTGAACTCCCTTGTCCACTACCCAGAGTGAAGGTCCGCGGGGTGAAAAGCCAGAGCTAGCCCGAATTCTGTGGACAACAATTCGGATTCGGCGGCGGGTTTGACTCCGTAGAGTGAAAACGGAGCCCGGCAGTCCGAGAGTTGGGGTCGTGGCCCGGTGTCAGGGGGTGTCCTCGGTACCGGCGGCCGGAAAGCGCTGTTCGTTGCGGTCGATCTTGGCGGAGAGCGCGGTCAGCGGGTCGATGCCGAGGACCTCGCAGAGCTGGAGCAGATAGGCGAGGACGTCGGCGACCTCGTCCGTGACGCGGTGCGCGGTGTCGGGATCGTCCATCACCCGGGCCGACTCCTCCGGGGTCAACCACTGGAAGATCTCGACCAGTTCGGAGGCCTCCACGCTGAGGGCGGAGGCGAGGTTCTTGGGGGTGTGGTAGGGCTGCCAGTTGCGCGCGGCGGCGAACTCGGCCAGCCTGCGCTGGAGTCCGGCCAGGTCAGGGTGTTCCGTCACGGGTTCAGGTGTACCACTGTGACGCCCTCGGCTCCCTCGGCCCACGAGGCGTCGCTCACCGCACCCACGCAGCGGATGTGTCCGCGTTCGCCCATCCGGGCCGCCATCCGCAGCAGTGCGCCGCGCTGGCCCGGGTCGAGACCGCGGTCGAAGCCGTCGGCGAGCACGGTGAGGGTGCGCAGGGCGTCGGGCACCTCGCCCGGTGTGTCCATGTCCAGGACGCCGGGCCCGGTCAGCAGCACCAGCGCCAGCGCGACATAGCGCAGCTCGCCGTCGCCGAGCCGGGCCAGTTCGGTGCGCAGGCCGTCGCCCCGGTCGAGCAGGGCGCGGACGGTGCCGTCGGACAGCGGCTCGGCGACCAGGTCGGCCACCGGGCCCGCGCAGCCTGCCCGCAGCGCCTCGACCAGCTGGGAGTGCCGGCGGCCGCACTCGAACCGGGTGCGCCACAGGACGTCGGCCAGGTTGTCGCAGCCGGGCATGAGCCGTCCCGAGCCCGTCGGGACGGGGGTGCGCATGTACTCGGGGCGCGGATCGCAGGGAAAGACGGAGCGCAGGGCGACGACCATCTGTTCGGCGGCGGCGAGCACATGCCGCTGCCCGTCCGTCTTGCCGGCCACCCGCAGCGGCAGCAGGGCGGTGCCGAGCCGGTCGTCGGGCAGCGGGGCCCGGGTCACCGGGGAAGAACCCGCGGTGTGCCAGGCGGCCTGGACGGTCCGGCGGCCGGGGTCGCGCAGTGCCGTCTCCAGCAGGACCACTCCGCGTGCCGTCAGCCGCTCGCCGACGATCCGCAGTTCGGGCTCGGCCTGGACGGCGACGTCGAGCCGGACCGGTCCCTCGGCGCCATCGGCCGTACAGCCGATGCGGAACCCGCGGCGGCCCTGGGCGTCGGGCCGTGCCCGCTCCGGCACCAGGGCGACCGGATCCGGAATCACTTCGGCGAGGCACGCCCCTCCCCCGAGCCGCGCGAGCGCCTCGTAGGCCGCGAGCGCGGTCGACTTCCCCGCGCCACTGGGCCCGGCGAACAGGGTGACCGCCCCTAACGGAAACGCGGCGCGCCGATGCCCGGCGAAGGCGGAGAGCCGCAATTCGGTGATCCGGGCGCGTACGTCGACGGGGGTGGGCGGGACGGATTCGGGGGAAGGTCCACACGCGCCCCGGGCGACCTGCGCCGGCACGACAGGCTCAAGGGACGTCGAGGGGTCGGCGGACGCGGACGACCCGGCGGACGCGGAAGGCACGGCCATGTCCGGACGGTAGGCCTCTCCGGTGACGGCGAACCGTTTTGCCCGCCGCACCTTCCTACGATCGGGGGACCGGCCGCCACGACTCGGACGGCACCGGCCGGACACGACGGGAAGGACGGCCGCCGGAGGCCTCTCAGCCCCCGGAGACCCCGACCCCCTCCATCAACCCACTGACCTCCGTGCCCGGCGGGGTCAGGAGGAACACATTGCGGTCGACCCGGTGCATGCCGCTGCCGAGCCCGAAGACGACGCCGGTGCTGAAGTCGAGGACGCGCTTGGCCACCTCGCCCTCCGCGCCGGACAGGTCGAGCAGCACCGGCGCCCCTGCCATCAGCGTCTCGGCGACCTCCCTGGCGTCCGCGAAGACGTTGACCCGCAGGACGACGAACCGGCGCCGCGTCTCGGTCTCCGCGTCGGGCAGCGAGCGGTGGTTCACCGCGGACGGCCACGCGTCCCGGCCCCGCAGCGGCACGACCTGGGCGAGCCCTTCCCACTGTTCATCGGTGACGTCGTAACGGTTCACCGGCTCCCCCCGACCTGACTCGCACTCAATCCCTGCACCAGCCAATTCTTACGCCAAGTCACCCGTTCGGCCCAACAACGACACGAAGCGCCACCGCCCCGGAAGCCTCCCGCCCCGCTCAGAGCGTGGAGATATGTCCGTGTTCATCCTTTTCTTACCGGCTTCACACCGGACTCTTCATCTGGTGCCGCATCCGCTTCACCGGCTGCCGTTAGCGTCCGGTGACGTGCACTTGGCAGAAACACAGCAGGTGACACCCGGTCGGCGGACACAGTCGGCGGTGTCCGCCGCTCCGGGAGGTCGCGCGGAGGGCTCCGGGAGCCCCGCACAGTGGCACCGCGTCCTGACGCTGCTCACCGACGTGAGCCTCTTCATCGGGACCCGCACGGTGTGGACGCAGGCGGCCACGCACCGTCTCGCCCTCGCGGCGGTCATCTCCGTCTGCTACGCCTCGATCCTGGTCACCGGCGTCCTCGTTCTGACGGTTCGCCGAGCGCGCTCGCTCGCCCGCCTGGACCTGGTGGTGCTGCTCACCGCGATCGCGCTCGCCCTCTGCACGTGGGCGTTGAACCACGCCGGCGGCGACGAGGCGGTCCTCACCACCCAGGCCGCGCGGGAGATGGTCGCCGGGCACCCGATGTACGGGCAGGCCTGGCCCTGGCTGTTCCACGGCAAGGGCATCGCCCTGACGCCGACGATGGACGGCGGTTACGACTTCACGTACGGCTATCCCCCGCTCTTCCCGCTGCTGACCGCGCCCCTGCTGTGGCTGGGCCACGGCGGCGCCCCGGCGACGGCGGCGGCGACGCTCGCGCTGATCGCCGCCGCGGTGGTGCTGTGGCGAATGCTGCCGGTGCCATGGCGCTCGACGGCCACGATGGTCTGTCTGGGCTTCGGTTTCCTGCCGACGTACGCCCGCCAGGGCTACCCGGCGATCCCGGCCCTGGCCCTGCTGGTCCCGGTGGTGGTCGGCTGGCCGCGACTCGGCAGGGGCGGCCGGCTCGGCGCGTCGGGGATCGCGCGGGCCGCCTGCCTCGGGGCCGCGTGCGCGGCGCAGCAACTGCCCTGGTTCGTGACGCCGTTCCTGCTGGCCGGCGTCTACGCCGTACGCCGCGGCGAACTGGGCGGACGCGCGGCCTCTCTGATCGTGCTGCGCATCCTGGGGATCGCCGCGGCCACGTGGCTGCTGAGCAACGCGTACTTCCTCGTGCACGAGCCGGGCCCCTGGCTCGGCGGGATCGCCCTGCCGCTGACGCAGGGCGCGGTGGTGCACGGACAGGGCCTGGTGGGCATCTCCCTGTACTTCACGCACGGCAGCGACCGGCTCGACTGGTACGGCCACGCGAGCATGCTGCTCGCCGCGGCCCTGCTGGCGCTGTTCGTGCTGTTCGTACGGCGGCTGGGCCCGGCCGCGACCGTGCTGCCCTGGTGTGCCTTCTTCCTGGCGACCCGCTCCCAGGACGGCTACTACCTGATGATGACCCCGCTGTGGCTCGCGGCGGCGATCACCGTGCCCCTGTCGGAGTTCGCGCACGCCTGGCAGCCGCGCCCCCGGTGGCTGACGGGCCGGCACCGCCGCCCGGCGCTGGTGGGCGCGGTGGTGCTGCTGGTTCTGCCCGCGCTGGTGAGCGCGACCCTGGCGGTGTCCGGCCGGCCACCGCTGCGGATGGACGTCACGGCGGCCCGGCGGGCCCCGGCGCACTCGCTGTCCGCGCTGACCGTGCGGGTGACCAATACCGGAAGCGACCCGCTCACCCCGCACTACATGCTCACGACGGGACAGGGCATGAGCCGCTACTGGTCCCTGGAGCGGGGCCCGGCCACGATCCCCGCGCACACCACGGCGACCGTCGAACTCCGGGCGCCCTCCGACCGGTTCGCACTCCCCACCAAGAAGAGCACCCACATCCGGCTGCGCGCCTTCACGGCGACCCCGCAGACGCTCTCCACCCGGGACGTACGGCCGGCCGAGCTGGGCCTGAAGGGCTGACGTCAGGCCGGCGTGCGCGTGAAGCGCAGCTCGGCCGTCACCGTGGTCAGGCCGCGCATCATGCCGAGCTGGTTCCAGCCCACGCCGAACTGGTCGCGGTCCACGGTGAACTCGGCCGCCAGGGTGAGCGCCTCGGCCGTCGCCGAGGTCAGCCGCGCGGTGAGGGTCAGCGGCCTGCTGATGCCCCGCACGGTCAGCCGGCCGACGACCTTGACGTTGTCGCCGTCGAGGCGGTCGGCGGCGCGGACGGCGAAGGTGATCTCCGGGTGGTTGTCGGCGTCGAGGAGGTCGGCCGAGCGCAGATGCGTGTCCCGCTTGGTGTTCTTGGTGTCCAGGGAGGCCACGTCCAGGGTCAGGGCGCCGGTGGCGGAACCGTCGGGCCGGACCTCGCCCCCGCCCGTGACGGCGGCGAACGCGCCCTTGACGGTGACCAGGCCCCAGAAGGTCTTGTGCCTGAGGCCCACGGCGGACGCGGTCGGGTCGAGCTGCCAGGTGCCTGTTTCCACGGCGACGGTCATGACCGTCCTCCTGTTCGGGGAAGTAGGTGGTTCAAAATTGGATGACCTCACGCTAGCCCACTATCCAAATTTGGACAACAGGTAGACTCGACCTCATGGCCGCCCGCGACAAACCCCCCGCCGACCAGCCCGCTTGCCCCTCCGCCGGGGGTGGCGGCCTGCTCCCGGGCGAGCTGCGCGCCTGGATGCTGCTGCTGGCCGCGACGGGCGCGGTGGAGCAGCGGCTGCGGTCGGCCGTGAAGACGACCCTCGACGTCTCGCACGACGAGTTCCTGATCCTGTGCCTGCTGGCCGAGCAGCCCGAGGGCGGCCTGCGCATGACCCGGATCGCCGACCTCCTCGGCCGCCCCAAGACCCGGCTCACGTACCAGATCGCCTGCCTCCAGCGGGCCGGCCTGGTCACCCGCGAGTCCGTCTGCGGCGACAAGCGGGGCATCGAGGTCGCCCTCACCGACAAGGCCCGCCGCCTGCTGCGCGAGGCCTCCGCCACCCTCGCGGAGACGGTCCGGGAGGCACTGGCCCGGTTCGTCGGGCCGGAGCAGCGCGAGGCACTGTGCGCGCTGGTGCCCGACCTGGTGGACGAGCCGGACCAACCGTAGGAAAAGGCAGCCCGTGGGCCCGTGAAGGGCGCAGGTCACAGCCGCAAGGAGGGAAAGGTCACAGGCCCACGCTCTGCAGTCACTTGAGCGGCCTGCCCTAACATCCGAGCATGACGGTCCTGCCTGACGACGGGCTCCCGCTGGCCGCCGAGTTCCCTGACGCGACACACGAGCAGTGGCAACGCCTGGTCGAGGGTGTGCTGCGCAAGTCGGGCAAGGAAGTCTCGGGCGCGGCAGCTGAGGACGCCCTGTCCACCACGCTCGAGGACGGGCTGCGCACCCGGCCGCTGTACACCGCGCGCGACGGCGCGCCCGACCCCGGTCTGCCCGGCTTCGCCCCGTTCGTGCGCGGCGGGCGCCCCGAGGGCAACACCGCGGGCGGCTGGGACGTACGGCAGCGGCACGCGGCGCTCGCCGACGGCGCGGTCCTGGCGGACCTGGAGAACGGCGTCACCTCGCTCTGGCTGATCGTGGGACGAGGCGGCATCCCCGTGTCCGGGCTCGCGGGCGCCCTCGACGGGGTCTACCTCGACCTGGCCCCGGTGGTCCTGGACGCCGGCCGTGACATCGAGGCCGCCGCGGACGAGCTGCTGCGGCTGTACGAGGAGAAGGGCGTCGCTCCCGAGGCCGTGCGCGGCAACCTCGGCGGCGACCCGCTGGGGTACGAGGCCCGCACCGGCGAGGCGCAGGACTTCGCTCCGGTCGCAACGCTCGCGAAGCGCTGCGCCGAGCAGTACCCCGGCCTGCGCGCGCTGACCGTGGACGCGCTGCCGTACCACGAGGCGGGCGGCTCGGCCGCGCAGGAACTGGGCGCCTCACTCGCGACCGGCGTGGCCTACCTGCGGGAGCTGGCCGAGGCCGGCCTCACGGTCGAAGCGGCCTGCGCGCAGCTGGAGTTCCGGTACGCGGCCACCGCCGACCAGTTCCTGACCATCGCCAAGCTGCGCGCGGCGCGCCGGCTGTGGGCGCGGGTCGCCGAGGCGTCCGGGGCGCCGGGCGCGGGTGCACAGGTGCAGCACGTGGTGACCTCGCCGGTGATGATGACCCGCCGCGACTCGTGGGTGAACATGCTCCGCACGACGGTCGCGACGCTGGCCGCCGGGGTGGGCGGCGCCGACTCCGTCACCGTGCTGCCATTCGACCACGCGCTGGGCCTGCCGGACGCGTTCGCCCGCCGTATCGCGCGCAACACCTCCACGATCCTGCTCGAGGAGTCCCACCTGGCCCGGGTCATCGACCCGGCGGGCGGCTCCTGGTACGTCGAGCAGCTCACCGACGAACTCGCCCACGCCGCCTGGGAGTTCTTCCGGTCGATCGAGCGGGACGGCGGCCAGGCCGCCGGCTTGCGCTCCGGCCGGCTCCGCACCGACCTTGCGCGGACCTGGGAGGAGCGCAGCAGGAAGCTCGCCAAGCGGCGCGAACCCATCACCGGCGTCAGCGAGTTCCCGTTCCTCGCCGAGAAGCCGGTGGAGCGCGAGCCCGCGCCCGAGCCGCCGTCCGGCGGGCTGCCCCGGGTGCGCCGGGACGAGGCGTACGAGACTCTGCGCGCCCGCTCCGACGCCCACCTGGCGGCGACCGGATCCCGCCCCCGGATCTTCCTGGCCACGCTCGGCTCGGCCGCCGAGTACACCGCGCGCGCGACGTTCGCCGCCAACCTCTTCCAGGCGGGCGGCATCGAGCCGGTCACCGAGGGCCGCTTCGAGGACAGCGGCGCCACCGAGGCCGTGCTGTGCTCCAGTGACGCCCAGTACGCCGAACAGGCCGAGCATACAGCCGAGTTGCTGCGCGCGGCCGGTGCCCGGCAGGTGTTCCTCGCGGGCCGGGGGGACTACTCCGGCATCGACGCGTACGTCTTTGCGGGCTGTGACGCCGTAGACGTCCTGTCCGCGACCCTCGACCGCATGGGAGTGTCCTGATGGGAATCCCCGACTTCTCCGGCATCGAGCTGGGGACGCCGGTCGCCGACGGCAGTGCCGAGGAGTGGCGTACGGCCGTCAAGCGGGCGACCGGGAGTGCAGAGCCGCTGTGGGAGACCCCGGAGGGCATCGGGGTCAAGCCGCTGTACACCGGCCGTGACCTGGAGGGCCTGGACTTCCTCGGCACCTACCCGGGCATCGCGCCGTACCTGCGCGGCCCGTACCCGACGATGTACGTCAACCAGCCCTGGACGATCCGCCAGTACGCGGGCTTCTCCACCGCCGAGGAGTCCAACGCGTTCTACCGGCGCAACCTGGCGGCCGGTCAGAAGGGCCTGTCGGTCGCCTTCGACCTGCCCACGCACCGGGGCTACGACAGCGACCACCCGCGCGTGACCGGCGACGTCGGCATGGCGGGCGTGGCCATCGACTCGATCTACGACATGCGGCAGCTGTTCGACGGCATCCCGCTGGACAAGATGACCGTGTCGATGACGATGAACGGCGCCGTGCTGCCGGTGCTGGCGCTGTACATCGTGGCGGCGGAGGAGCAGGGCGTACCGCCCGAGAAGCTGGCCGGGACCATTCAGAACGACATTCTGAAGGAGTTCATGGTCCGCAACACGTACATCTATCCGCCGAAGCCGTCGATGCGGATCATCTCCGACATCTTCGCGTACACCTCCCAGCGGATGCCCCGCTACAACTCCATCTCCATCTCCGGCTACCACATCCAGGAGGCCGGTGCCACGGCCGACCTGGAGCTGGCGTACACCCTCGCGGACGGCGTGGAGTACATCCGGGCCGGTCGAGAGGCGGGCCTGGACGTGGACGCGTTCGCGCCCCGGCTCTCCTTCTTCTGGGCGATCGGCATGAACTTCTTCATGGAGATCGCCAAGCTGCGGGCGGCCCGGCTGCTGTGGGCGAAGCTGGTCAGCCAGTTCGAGCCGAAGAGCACCAAGTCCCTCTCCCTGCGCACGCATTCGCAGACCTCCGGCTGGTCGCTGACCGCGCAGGACGTCTTCAACAACGTCACGCGGACGTGCGTGGAGGCGATGGCGGCGACCCAGGGCCACACCCAGTCGCTGCACACCAACGCCCTGGACGAGGCCTTGGCCCTGCCCACCGACTTCTCGGCGCGCATCGCCCGCAACACCCAGCTGCTCATCCAGCAGGAGTCGGGCACCACCCGGGTCATCGACCCGTGGGGCGGCAGCGCCTACGTGGAGAAGCTGACGTACGACCTCGCCCGCAAGGCCTGGCAGCACATCCAGGAGGTCGAGCAGGCGGGCGGCATGGCGCAGGCCATCGACGCCGGTATCCCCAAGCTGCGCGTGGAGGAGGCCGCGGCCCGCACCCAGGCCCGCATCGACTCCGGCCGCCAGCCGGTCATCGGCGTGAACAAGTACCGCGTCGAGAACGACGAGGCGATCGAGGTCCTCAAGGTCGACAACTCCTCCGTGCGCGCCCAGCAGATCGACAAGCTGCGGCGGCTGCGCGCGGAGCGGGACGAGCGGGCGTGCCAGGACGCTCTGGACGCGCTGACCCGGGCCGCGGACGGCGACGGCAACCTGCTGGAACTGGCCGTGCACGCGGCCCGCGCCAAGGCGACCGTCGGCGAGATCTCCGATGCCCTGGAGAAGGTGTACGGCCGGCACGCGAGCCAGATCCGTACGATCTCCGGCGTGTACCGCAACGAAGCAGGCCAGTCCCCGTCCGTGGACCGCACCCGTGCCCTGGTGGACGCCTTCGAGGAGGCCGAGGGACGCCGGCCGCGCATCCTGGTCGCCAAGATGGGCCAGGACGGCCACGACCGCGGCCAGAAGGTGATCGCCACCGGCTTCGCCGACCTCGGTTTCGACGTCGACGTCGGCCCGCTGTTCCAGACCCCGGACGAGGTCGCCCGCCAGGCGGTGGAGGCGGACGTCCACGTCGTCGGCGTGTCCTCGCTGGCCGCCGGTCACCTCACCCTCGTACCGGCGCTGCGCGAGAAGCTCGCCGAGGAGGGCCGGGAGGACATCATGATCGTGGTCGGCGGCGTGATCCCGCCGCAGGACGTGCCGACGCTGCTGGAGATGGGCGCGGCGGAGGTGTTCCTGCCCGGGACGGTGATCCCGGACGCGGCGTACGACCTCGTGCAGCGGCTGTCGGCCGACCTCGGCCACGAGCTGTAGCGCGCGATGGCCCCGATCGATCTCGACACCTATGTGAAGGGTGTGCTCGACGGGAAGCGGGCCCTGGTGGCCCGCGCCATCACGCTCGTCGAGTCCACCCGTCCGCAGCACCGGGCGCTGGCGCAGGAGTTGCTCACCGAGCTGCTCCCGCACAGCGGCCGGGCGCGACGGATCGGCATCAGCGGGGTGCCGGGCGTGGGCAAGTCGACGTTCATCGACGCGTTCGGCACGCTGCTGACCTCGCTGGGCCACCGGGTGGCGGTACTCGCCGTGGACCCGTCCTCCACGCGCACCGGCGGCTCGATCCTGGGCGACAAGACCCGGATGGAACGCCTGGCGGTGGACCCGAACGCCTTCGTACGGCCCTCCCCCAGCGCGGGCACGCTGGGCGGGGTGGCGAAGGCGACCCGGGAGTCGATGGTGGTGATGGAGGCCGCCGGCTACGACGTGATCCTCGTCGAGACCGTCGGCGTGGGGCAGTCGGAGACCGCGGTCGCCGACATGGTCGACTCCTTCCTGCTGCTCACGCTGGCCCGCACCGGCGACCAGTTGCAGGGCATCAAGAAGGGTGTCCTGGAGCTGGCCGACGTCATCGCCGTCAACAAGGCGGACGGCCCGCACGAGCGCGACGCCCGCGCCGCGGCCCGGGAGCTGGCGGGCGCGCTGCGGCTGATGCACGGCAAGGACGCGTTCTGGACTCCGCCGGTGCTGCACTGCAGTGCCCGTGAGTCGACCGGCCTGGAGGTGGTGTGGGAGCGGCTGGAGCAGCACCGCACGCTCCTCGACTCCGCCGGGCGGCTCACCGCCAAGCGGCGGGACCAGCAGGTCGACTGGGCCTGGTCGATGGTCCGCGACGAACTGCTGGGCCGTCTGCACGCGAACCCCGCGGTACGCGAGGCCGCCCCCGACCTCGAACAGCAGGTCAGGGACGGCACGTTGACGGCGACACTGGCGGCGGAACGGATCCTGCGGGCCTTCGAGGGCACCGACTAGGCGGTCCGTCCTCGGCTCAGCCCACGGTGCGCGGGCCGGCCGTGTACAGGGCCTCGTCGAAGGCCTGGCCGGTGGCGGGTGGCCTGCCGACCGGGAACGCGGAGACCGCCCGGCCGCCGACGATGGAGGTGGAGATGTAGTCGCCGACCATGCGGCCCTGGTTGGTGTTTGCGATCTGGGAGAGGGGGAACTGCCCGGTCAGCGTGGTGGCGGTGGTCCAGGAGGCCCCGCCGTTGGCGGAGGAGATGTAGCCGACCTGGAGGCGGCAGGTGGTCGAGCTGCAGTTGGCGAACGGATAGAAGTAGTAGTACAGGCCGATCCTGGTGGTGGTTCCGGATGTGGTGCGGTCGACGCCGAGGCCGGGGAGGAAGTGGTCGACACCGCTTGTCGTGGGGTCGATCGGGACACGGGCCACGGCGGACCAGGTGACGCCGTTGGATGAGGTCGAGTAGACGATGTCGTTGGCCGTGCAGTTCGCGCGGAAGCGGCAGTCGTGCCAGGCGACGAAGATCTGTCCGCTGGCGCTGATCTCGGCGGATGCGATTCCCCTGAGGGCCCGCAGGCCGCCTGCGACGGTGTGGGCGCTGACGGAGGAGACGAGTGAGGTACTGCTCCAGGACGCGCCACCATTGGTGGAGTTGAAGGCGCGGATCGCGCTTCCGTTGGCCGAGTACGGAACGACGACGGTTCCGTTCGGCTGGACGAGCGGCTGTCCAGCGAGCCCGCTGGGGGTGCCGGACGGAGAGATCGGCGCCGACCAGGTGAGTCCGCCGTCGGTGGAGGTGCTCATCAGGATCCGGTTGCCGGCGGAGTTGTCGTCGACCTCGATGTAGCACCGTCCGTAGAACGGGCTGGTGGGGGTGTTGTCGCAGGTGATCCACGACTTGTCGTAGTTCGGCCCGTTGAACCCGACCGCTCTGACGGGGTTCTGCCAGCTCACGCCGTCGGTGGTGGAGCGGCTGACGGTGACTCCGGCGCCGATGACGCCGCTGGAGGTCGAGTTGAGGGCGAGTCCGGCGGCCAGCCAGGTGCCGTGCCGGGCGTCGTAGACGACCGAGGGGTCGGAGACCCGGGAGAAGGCGCCGCCCTGGTAGACGGTGATGCCGGGGATGGTGCCGTGCGTCCAGGTGGTGCCGCCGTCGGCCGATCTGGCCCAACCGAGGCCGGAGGCACCGCCGTTGAAGAAACGGCCGTTCTGGGCAACGGTGATGACCGTGTTGCCGGCGGCGAACGTGTCGGGCTCCACCACGGTGGCATGCTGGCTGCTGGTGTTGGTGAAGGGGTCGGTGTCGATCTGGGTCAGAGTGGGAGCGGCGGTGAGCTGGACGTCGTCGTAGCGGGTGAAGGTGGGGTCGCCCGGGTAGTTGTCGTCGTGGCTGACCAGGCGGAGCGTGTAGTTGTGGCCCGGGGTGACCGGGGTGGTCACCGGCTGCCAGCCCTGCCCGTTGGTGCAGGTCCTCGGCAGGACGGTCGTGGTGACGCCGGTGGTGTTGTCCCTGAGCGTGGCCGTCGCCCAGTCGTAGGTCAGGGTGTCGGGGCAGCTGACGTTGTACCAGAAGGACAGCTGGTTCTCTCCCGTGAGCGCGTCGAAGGTCTGGGTGATGGAGGAGTCGCCGTTGGTGGGGCTGGTTCCTCCGACGCGTGCGGCGTACGTACCGCTGTGCGCGCCGGAGGCGACCACAGCGGTCGTGCCGGCCGAAGCCCAGCCGGCGAGGGTGCCGGTCTCGAATCCGCCGTTGGACACGGCGGCGGAGGCCGGGGGAGCGAGGAGAACGGACGGGACGACGAAGGCGGCCGTGGCGGCGAGGGCCATGAGGCCGCGGGTGCGCAGGGCGGGCAGCGTGGACACGACGGGATCGTCGTCCAGCGCGCTGCGGCCCGGCGGGCGACACACGGACACGTCCCCCGTACGGACGGGCGTTCGGGGGGCTTCGGGAGGCCCGTGGTCGTGCCCGCCGGTGACACGGATGGCTGAACTCCGGGCGTGGCGTGACCTGGGAGTTGAGAAACCGTCGCACGCCGCCAAGCGTCAGCCGCGCTTCTCCCACCCCATGGTGATGATCAGCGAACGGCCCGCCGAAGCAGCCGACCGGGCCGTCCCCGGCCACTGGGAAGGCGACCTCATCGTCGGCCGCAACTCCCGCTCCGCCATCGCCACCCTGGTCGAACGCAGTACCCGCTACCTGCTGCTCGTCCACCTGCCCACCGACCACAGCGCCCCGGCCGTCCGCACAGCACTGGCAGACGCGGTCCAGACCCTCCCACCGCACCTGAAGCGGTCCCTGACCTGGGACCAGGGCCCCGAAATGGCCGCCCACCACGCCTTCAGCATCGCCACCGACGTCCCGGCCTACTTCTGCGACCCCGCCAGCCCCTGGCAGCGCGGCTCCAACGAAAACACCAACGGCCTGCTGCGGCAGTACTTCCCCAAGGGCACCGACCTGTCCGTGCACACCCCCGAACACCTCGACGCCGTCGCAGCAGAACTCAACAGTCGCCCACGCAAAACGCTCGGCTGGGAAACCCCAGCCGAGCGTCTGTCTAAACTGCTCGCGGCTTGATCAACTCACCGCGTGTTGCGACGACCCCTTGAATCCGCCGGTTCCGAGGGGCCCTTTCGTGTCCCGAAACGGTTCAGTTGGAGGCGGGAACCGTCCGTCCGGACGCGGCGGTCGCGGGCTTGGGATTCAGCTGACGCTCGGCCAACTCCCCGAAGAGCAGCCCGAAGCCGCCCCACAGGACGGTCTGGATGGCCAGGGCGGAGAGGCGGAAGCGCCACAACAGGGTGGCCGGGAAGCCCTTCGGCACCTCGTTGACGACCGGCAGGAACGCATAGGCCAGGCCGATCACGAGGGCGAAGGCGGCCACCGCGACGACGGTGGCGTACCAGGTGCCCAGTGCGGGCGCGAGCCGCTTGCCCAGGATGGTGGCGGCGACCGCCAGGAGCACGCTGAGCAGCATCATCAGGAAGTACAGGGCGGTCCGCTTGCCGAGGGTGTCGGGGTTGCCGACCGACGGCGGATTGGCCGGGTACTTCAGGAACGGGACGACGTACACGGCCAGGAGCGCGCAGCCGGACAGCAGCAGCGCGGTCGCCCGCGGGCTGAAGCGGCCCACCCGGCCGAGCGCGAAGCAGTACGCGAGCGCCGCGATGCCGCCGAAGGCGACCCCGTAGACGAGGACACCGGTGGCGAGACCGGCGGTGGACTGCAGGGAGCGGGAGACGACTTCCATCCCGTGCTCGTGGGAGTGGGCTTCCTCGAAGCTGATCGCGCTGTCGACGTTCGGCTCACCGAGGAAGTAGGCGGCGACCAGGGCGAGCACACCGGCCGCAAGGCCGGCGAGCATGCCCCGCACGAGGAGGTTTCTTACCGTTGCGGAGTTCATGGGTGTGCGGCGTCCCCCGCCTCAGTGGCAGGGGAAACCGAGCAGGTGACGGGCGTCGTGCACCCACTCGTGGACGTCCGTGCCGCTGAACACGGAGGTGACGCCCTGCTCGGCGCCGACGAAGTAGAGCAGGACGAGCATCAGGATGCCGAAGAAGACAGCCCAGGGAGCTATCGCCTTCAGCGGCAACGTGGCGGGAACGACGGGGGTGGTGGCTGTCGGCTGGGCGACGGTCTGCGCCATGGCAGAACCTCCTCTGGGAGTTCGCGTCCCATCTCGGTGGTGCACAGGACGACGGCCACGGGTCTGACTCACGAAACGCCCTTGGGGTGTCTCGCATACAGTGGCGCGACCGTGCCGGATTCCCACCGGCTTCCGTCTCGCCGTCGTCAATATCGGACAGACCGTACCGCGCGCCGCCTGCCTGGCCAAGACCGCACCCCCTTGGCGTGATCTTCCTCTCGGCAAATACCCAGTCCCGTCAGCCCGTTCTCGGCGAAGATCCGGCCTGTTCTCAGCGAAGGCCGTCGACGCCGCGCCGCTCCCGGGAGGCCGCAGCGAGCCGCGGCGGTGTGAAGGTGTAGAGGCCGAGGATCTCCGGCAGGGGTGCGACACCTGGGCCGCCCGCGCGTACCCAGTCCGTGATGTCCTCCGTCGCGTCGGGGTCGTTGACCAGCCCCAGCCATACCGGCCGGCCACCGGCGGCCCGGCCGGCCGCGGAAGGCTGTACGACGATGACGTTGGCCTGCTCGCACACGTCGAGGCAGGCGGAGATGCGCACGGGCACCTGTGCCCGCAGACGCGCGGTCTGCGCCGCGTGATCGACGCCGATCACCTTGGGACTGCCGCAGCAGCAGTCCCGGCACACGACGACACGGCACGGCACCGGGCGGCCGGCCCCCTCCGCAACCACCTCGTCACCGAACCTCTCTCCGGCCGGCCTCTCGGGCATGCCGCACCACCCCTCCCCCGGGGAGATCCGCCCCGGTGTCCGTCGAGGAGGCGACCGCGTGAGTCTCCTGGCTCTCGGGTCGTCGCTCGTCCCGGCCTTCCCGCCCCACGCGGGCAGTGGCCTGTCGGAACTCGCTCACCGATCACAGTGGCGGGACCGCGCCGGATTCACACCGGCTTCCTCGGATCGCCGTCGCCTTGTCGCCGATCATCATCCCATCGCGGACGAGACGCCGTCATGCGGGCGCGACCAGCGACCCGTGGGCCCTGACCCTGGCTGGAAGTCGTCAGCGCTGGAGCCGTCGGTCCTAGAGTCGGATGCTCCAGGTGACCTCGGTGAAGGAGCTTGACCACAGTGGCGGATCAGCGGGTTGTCGTCGTGACCGGCGGGGGCACGGGCATCGGGGAGGCCACGGCCCGGCTGTTGCGTGAGGGTGGCCACCAGGTGGTCGTCTCCGGCCGCCGCCCCGAGCCCCTGCAACGCCTCGCGCACGAGACCGGGGTCCTGGCGTATCCCTCGGACGTCGGGGACCCCGATGCGGCCGAGGGTCTCGTGCGAGCGGCTCTGGACTCCTACGGACGGCTCGACGGACTCGTGCTCAACGCAGGAATCGGACGCGGAGGAGCCGTCGGTGACCTGTCCTCGGCCGACTGGGACGAAGTGATGCGCACCAACCTCACCGGTCCGCTGCTGCTCCTGCGCGCGGCGATCCCGCACCTGCTGGAGTCCAGGGGTGCGGTGGTCGCCGTCGCATCGGTGTCCGCGCTGCGCAACGGCGCGGGCAACGCCCCGTACGCCACCTCCAAGGCCGCCCTGCTCCAGCTCTGCCGTTCCGTCGCCGTCGACTACGGGCGTCAGGGGGTGCGGGCCAACATCGTGTGCCCCGGCTGGGTACGAACCGAGATGGCCGACCGACGCATGGCGCGCTTCGTGGAGGAGGCAGACCTGCGGGACGGGGGCGTGGAGGCCGCCTACGAAGAGGCCACCCGGCTGCTGCCCATGGGACGACCGGGTGACCCGCGCGAGATCGCGGAGGCGATCGGCTGGCTGCTCTCCCCCGCCGCGTCGTACGTCAACGGTGCCGTGCTCACCGTCGACGGCGGGGCAACGGCCCTCGACCCGGGAACACTCGGCTTCGACTTCCACATCGCGCCACGCGGAGGCGAGGACTCGACCGCTCCGCAGTGAGTACCGCCCGCTGTCCGGGGACAAGGTCGTCATCACGCTGCACGGATCACCGGCCTACGCGTGGACAACGGTCGAGGTGGTCACGGGGGCCCTTGACGGTGATCGCGGTGAAAACGGCCGACGGAACCGTACGGGACACGGTCCGCCCCTCCGGTAGGAGCCGCGGCGGGGCTCCAGTGACAGCCCCGCCGACGGCTCCGGGTGCGCGCTCAGGCACCCACGGCTGACGCCACCGAGTCCTGCAGGATGCCGAGCCCCTCGGTCAGTTCTTCGTCCGTGGAGGTCAGGGCCGGCATGAGCTTCACCACCTCGTCGTAGGAGCCCGACGTCTCCACCAGGAGCCCCCGGGCGAATGCCCCGTCAGCGACCTGCCGGGCCATGCTCGGCTCCCGGAAGGCCAGACCCCACACCAGGCCACGACCACGCGACTCCGCCACATGCGCCGCGTGCCGATCGGCGAGCTCGCCCAGCCTCTCCTCGAACAGGAGGGCCCGTTCCTGGGTCCGCTTCTCCAGGGTGCTGTCCGCCCAGAACTCCCGCAGGGCGGCGGCCGCCGTCACGAATGCCGGGTTGTTGCCGCGGAACGTGCCGTTGTGCTCGCCCGGTTGCCATACGTCCAACTCGGTGCGGAAGAGCGTGAGGGACATCGGCAGGCCGTATCCGCTGATGGACTTGGACAGGCAGACGATGTCCGGCGTGATCCCGGCGGCCTCGAAGCTGAAGAAGGGCCCCGTGCGGCCGCAGCCCATCTGAATGTCATCGATGATCAAGAGGATGCCGCGCCGGCTGCACAGCTCCGCGAGGTCGGCGAGCCAGGTCGAGCCGGCCGGGTTGACGCCGCCCTCACCCTGCACGGTCTCCACGATGACGGCTGCGGGGAGATCCAGGCCGCTGCTGCTGTCGGCAAGCATGCTGTCCAGCAGCTTCAGCCCGGACACCTGGCCTCCGGCGAACCCGTCGTAGGGGATGCGCAAGGTGTGTCCGAGCGGAACGCCGGCACCCGCGCGCTTGGCGGCGTTTCCCGTAGCGGCCAGTGAACCCAGCGACATGCCGTGGAAGGCACCGGTGAAGGCGACGATCGTCTGACGCCCCGTCACCTTGCGGGCCAGCTTGAGCGCGGCCTCCACGCTGTTGGTCCCGGTGGGGCCGGGGAACTGTACCCGGTAGTCCAGTCGGCGCGGGCCGAGCACCCGCGCCGCGAACTCGGTGAGGAAGTCCTCCTTGGCGGCGGTCAACATGTCCAGGCTGTGGGTCACCCCGTCCTTCTCGAGGTAGTCGAGCAGCGCCCGTTTGAGCACGGGGTGGTTGTGACCGTAGTTCAGGGCGCTGGCACCAGCGAAGAAGTCCAGATAGACGCGGCCGTCGCGATCGAACATGCGGCTGCCGCGCCCCTGGTCGAACACCACCGGCCAGTTCCTGCAGTAGCTGCGGACTTCAGACTCGATTGTGGGGGCGATCATGATGTCTCCTCGGAGAAGGCGTGCAGGGGAGGGGGGCTCATCGCCGTCGTAGGCGTTGGCGGGGCGTGGGGAGGGGGTATGAGGGTGTACAGGCGGCACCCATGCCAAGGGCGGTGCGCGGCTGCCATCGGCCGGAGTCGTGAAGGCTCAGGGCGAAAGCGCCGGTCTGCTGGGCGTACATCTCAGAGGCGAGACCGACAGCGAGACCGACAGGACACATGCGGCGAGGAATCGGCGGGTGACGCGCCGCGTCTCGGCCAAGGAGGCCGGAAGGGCCGGCAGAAGCAGCGTGACCGAGGTCGCGGCCACACCGTTGCAGCTGCCTAAGTGCATGGCCATCACTCATTCACCGAGCAGGAAAGGCACGGCGAGGACCGCCATGCCCGTGAGCACGAGCAGTACCGAGGCTCCGGCGCACCGCAGTAGCGGCCCGCCGCAGCGCACGGCAGCGGCGGCTGCCAGGGCGTAGCCGATCAGTGCGGCCGCAGCCGGCCCCAGCAGCAGAAGGGGGACGGCACCGTCCCGAGCCGTCCCCGCACAGGCGAAGGCGCAGCATGCGGTGCCGACGGCCGCGATGACGGCCTTGGCGGGGCCTCGTTCGGAGGGGCTCCGCTCGCCGGGGCGCAGGCGCGTGGCGATCCGGGCGGCGGTGCGCACGTTGGTGAAGCAGTAAGAGGTCAGTACGGCAGCCGTCGCACCGGCGAGCACCCAGCGCACCGGTGCGGAAACCGAGTCCTGGGCTGCCGGTGCCCCGGGGGCCAGCCGCTGGACCGTGGCCAGCCCCAGGTAGACGACGGCCACCGAAGCCGCTCCCAAGGCCACGCCCGCGGCCGTGCGCCTCGGCCCGGCAGCGGCGACGGGGACGACGGCGGTGACTGCTTCCCATCCGACACCGGCGAAGAACAACGCCGCGAGGGCGAGCCACTGACCGCCGTCGGGAGAGAGTCCCGACGGCGCGAGCGGCGTGTGCGAACCCACCGCGGGTGCGGCGGGCCAGCCCCATGCGGCGCAGGCCAGCGCCAGGGCCCCGGTGGCCCAGGGACGCAGCCGGAGCACAACGGCCGGAAGCGACCACGGACTGAGTGCCGCGAGCACAGCCACCGCGAGGACACCGAGGGCGAGCAGGAGACCGTCCGCCCCCGGACGTGGCGGAGAACCGCCTGCGGCCGTCAACAGGCAGGTCGCGGCGAACCATGCGATCGCCGCCTGCCCGGCGGTGAAGGCGATGGCGAAGGCGCCGTCCACCGCCCGTTCCGCCCATGAGCCCAGCAGGGCCCCGACGGCTCCCGCCAACGAGGTCGATGGCACCCTCGCGCGGACCAACAGGGCCAGCATGAGGCTGATCGATCCGCCCAGCAGGATGTGGGCCGACCAGACGAGCAGGCTGTGCCCGCCCGCCAGGGCCGCGACGACGGGAGGCATGACCAGCATCCCGGCTCCGAGGACGCCACCGGAGACGTGTGCGGCGATCTTCAGGTCCGGCCTTCGCGCCGTTCGGGCGTCCGTATCCGTTCCCGGCCGGCGCGGCGCGACCGCCGCGCCGGGGACGGAGCTGCCTGCCGGCTCCATTACGGAAGACGCTTCCGCAGGCCCTCTGCGATGACCTTGGCCCTGAGCGACAGAAGGCTGAACGAACCGGCGTCACCGATGCCGTGGCTGGACTCGCACAGGCCGTTGAGGAAGAGCGTGGGCGTGTCGGCGTCCAGCGGCTGCACTTCGTAGTCCGCGCCGACGGCCAGGTAACCGTGGCTGTCGAAGACGAAGTCGTCGGCGATGCCACGCATGAGAGCGGGGGCGCGCTCCTGGTGGGCAGCCGGGCCGAGATCGCGGAATCCGGTGGCCAGGACGACGAAGTCGGCCTGGTGCTCCTCGGACTCCCCGGTGTTCAGCTCCTCGACACTGAGTTGGACGCCGTCCTCTCGGACCTCGAGGCCACGCACCTGGCGGCTGCCGCTGACGAACACCTTCTGGTCGTCGTCCAGGCGCTGCTCGTAGATGAGCCGGTACAGCTCGCGCAGCACATCGCCGTCGGCCGACGAGTAGTTCGTCAGGCGCATGTACGAGTCGATGGCGTCCTTGCGCTCGCGGGAAGCGCGGTAGTAGTAGTCGGTGAAGTCGGGGAAGTACCCCTCCTCGCTGAACGGGCTGGTGTCCTTCTGGCGGAGCGTCAGCGAGCGTACGAGGGTGTTCACCCGGGCGCGGGGGAAGCGCCGCGCGAGGTCGAGCGTGAGCTCGACCGCGCTCTGGCTGCCCCCGATGACCGTCACAGAACGCGGCGACGCGTCGCCCTCCCCGGCCACGCCCAGCTCCGCCAGCTCCTGCAGAGCCGGCAGGTAGCGCGTCAGGTGGAAGACGCGCGGGGAGTCCACCGTGTCGAACGGTTCCGGGATGAAGGGGGCACGCCCGGTGCCGATCACGAGAGCGCGCGCCTGGAGCGTCTCCCCGGTGGAGGTGGTGACGGTGTAGAGCTGACTGCCGTCGGCATCGCGGTCGAGGGCGACGCCGGTGACCTGCACGCCGTAGTCGACCAGTCGGCTGAAGTGACCGGCGGCCCAGGAGACGTACTGCGCGTACTCCTTGCGCAGGGGGAACTCCATCGGGACGTTGAGGTGGTCGAGCAGCCGCCCCGTCTCGAAGAGGAAGTTGATGAAGCTGTAGCGACTGCGCGGATTGCGCAGCGACACGAGGTCGCGCACGGGGTGGTTCTGGATGTCGGAACCGGGAAGCATCATGGCGCTCTGCCAGGACGGGCCCGGCCTGGCCTCCAGGAAGCGCACGTCGAGGTCGTGGCCCTCTTCCTCGAGGGCGATGGCCAGAGCCAGGTTGGCCGGACCGAAGCCTATGCCCAGCACATCGTGGCAGCGGGTCATTGTTCCCCCTTGGTGGAAAGCGAATATGAGTAGTGGATCCAGGTCGAGGGCACCCCGGGCTCCGCGGCCTTGAGCAGGAAGCGGTCGTACAGTGCCTGCGCCGACCGGTTGTCGGGCGCGGTCTCCCAGGTGAGCTGGGAGAAGCCCCGGTCGCCTGCCTCGCGTGCGGCCGCGTGCAGCAGCGCCGTTCCGGCGCCGGCTTCCCGACCGCCCCGGTGGTCGGGATGGACGTACAGGTCGTTGAGGAGGGCCACGGTCGTGGCCCTGGTGGAGACGCGCACCCAGTAGAGGGTGGCGAAGCCGATCACGTGCGGCCCCTGACGGGCGGCCAGTTGGAGTCCGTGGGGGTTGTCTCCCAGCAGTTCGCCGAAGAACCGCCGGTTCGCCGGGTCGTCGGGCTCTCGGCCGTAGAACTTCTGGTATTCGGCGATGAGCGGCAAAGTCGCCTCGAAATTGGACGCGTCCACGCGCTCGATGAGTAAACGTGGAGCGGCTGCGTCCGGCATGGAACACCTCGTTGCTGTGTGGGGAGAGGGTCGATTGCGGGTGTCGGTGGCGCCGGGCGGGCGGCTGTCAGGCGGCGTCGGAGAAGGCGTCGGCCATGCACGCGTCCGCGATGCGGCGGCCGGCCTCCGGTGCCGTCTTGACACCGCCGCCGTTCCAGCCCCGCACCGACCACACGTGCGGCACGCCGGTGCCCTCCAGCAGCCCGGACGCCGGCCCGCCGCCCCCCGGCGAGCCGTACGCGTCCGCGGCGCGGACCGTGCTGAGGTACACCGCCGTCGTGAGCCACGGGAAATGGGCGGTGAGCGCGGACACGGTGGCCTGCGCGTGCGCGGGGTCCGGCTGCGCGTCGACGGGGGAGTCCCAGACGAGGTGCGGCATGCCGATCAGCGTCCGGTCCGAGCCGACCGGCTTGGCGTACAGCCCGGTGCGCAGGTCGATGAAGGTCGCGTGGGGCGCCGCAGGAGGGCGGCGCTCGACGATGCTCACCTGGATCGATCGCGACCGGACCGGCGAAGCAGGCCGCAACCCGGGCACCGGGTCGGCCGCCCAGGGCCCGACTGCCGCGATCACGGCCCCGGCACTGATCACGCCCGCGTCCGTGAGCACCGCCGGGCGTCCGCCACGCGCCGCTGCTTCGAGCACGCGAACTCCGTGGCACACCACGGCACCGTCGGCGCGTGCCTGTACCAGCCAGTCCTCGGTGACCTCCGCCGGCGCCACCCAGCCTGCCTCCGGCTCGACGAGGGCAACGCCGCCGGCCAGGTGTACCCCCGCCACCTCGTCGCACTCCGCCACCACGTGCGCCGAGGTACGCAGCGCGCCGTTGATCTGCCCGGCGGCCTCCCGGAGGGCGGGCGCCTGGGCCGGGTCGGCCGCGGTCACAGAGCCGACGGCGTGCAGCGGAGCCTGCCCCGACGCCCAGCACCCGGGGTCCCGGTACGTGGCCAGGCTCGGTAGCGCCAGTTCCCCGATCGCCGGGTCGGTGTCGTAGGCACGCACCATGCCGCCGGAGCGGCCGGTGGCCCCGGCACCCGACTGCGGCGACTGCTCGATCACGACGACGGACACACCCCGGCGTGCCAGGTGGTGCGCGATGGAGGCGCCGGTGATCCCGGCGCCCACCACCACGACGTCCGCACGGGCGGGTACGTCCCCGCCGCGATCGGACGCCGTCGTGCCGACCTGGCTCACGATCGCCCGTCCGCGGAAGCGGCGGCAGCCGTCGCGAGGTCAGGCGCCGTCGACACGCACCGGGTGCCGGAAGGCAGGAAGGACCAGTCGGCCTCGCGGACCGGCTGCGCGGGCAGGCCCAGCCAGTCCCAGACCCGCTGGGACAGCTCGGGGACGACCGGCCAGGCCAGCGCGGCGAACACCTTGGCCGCCAGGTACTCCAGGGCCAGGCTCGTGCGCGCCTCCTCCGCCAGTGACGGGACCCGGCGCAGCGCCTCCTCCGTCGCCCGGAACTCGGCGGAGCGTGCCACGAAGGACTCCAGCAGGCGGACGTATCCACGCGCGCTGAACGACTCCGGGAGCAGCAGACCGTCGAGTTGACGAGTCGTAAGATTGATGTACCGGTAGAACTCGCGGTGCGCGTCCGTCCAGGCACCGGTGCCCGGCACCTGACCGTCGCACTGCTCGGTCAGAGCCGCGAAGCCGCCCAGCCAGTCCTGAGCAGTGCGGTACAGCGGGTCCTGCGCGAGCTCGCCGGCGCGCTCCTCGGTGATCCGCGTGACGCGTCCCTCCGGGGCGTCTCGCAGCAGGGCCAGGCGTACGGCGTCCGGTCCCGCCTCGGCGAGGGCGTCGTCGGCCCAGACCGCGTGGCCCCGGCTGGTGGAGAACTTCGAGTCCCCCAGGTGCAGGAACTGGTTGGTGACGAACGCGGCGGGCAGGTGGTCGGCGAGTTCGGCCGCGAAGGCCAGAATCGGCAGCAGGACCGCGTAGTAGAAGCTGTTGTCGTAGCCGAGGAAGAGCGTGATCTTCGCCGGGCCTCCCTGCTCGGACTCGGCTCGCGCGGCGTCCAGGAAGGTCAGCGCGAGGTCCGCCCAGGCGTCGAGGGCCTGGCCGTCCTCCAGGGCGACGCCCCACTCACTGCTTCGGCCGAGCCGGTACGGGGGAAGCCCCTCGTCCAGCAGCCTCTCCACCAGCGCCTGCAGGTCGGGCGAGGTGTAGGAGCTCCGCAGGTAGTCCCGCAGCTGCTCGGCGTAGGCGTTGAGGTCCAGCCACAGCGCCCGCTCCGGGCGGGTGACGGCCGGGGTGCCGCAGATCCGGCACTGCAGGTCGGTGAGCTCCCGGGCTTCGTTGGGCCGGCCGCAGGCCTCGCAGATCTCCCCGTCGCTGGCTGCACCGCAGTGCGCGCAGGCCCCGCGCGCGAAAGCCTGGTGCAGCGACAGGTCGCACTTCGGGCAGTAGGCCGTCTCCCGCTCCTCCTCCGAGACAGCGGGCGAGGAGGCCACCCGGGCGAACAGCTCCCGGATCCGCTCGGCGTGCTCCGGGTCTGCGGCAGGACGAGTGACCCGGTCGCAGCCGACGCCGGCCGCGCGCAGGGTCGCCAGGATGGCGTCGCCTTCGGCCGTGGCCACGTCGGCCGGGCCCGTACCGCGCAGTCGCGCGGCGGCGGCGACATACGACTGGTGGTCATCGGTGCCGGTGACGTACCGAGCGTCGCGGCCCATGCTGCGCAGCGCGCGCACCAGCATGTCGGCCCGGACGTACGGTCCCGCCAGGTGGCCCAGGTGCAAGCCGCCGTTGGGCGTGGGCGGGGGGCAGAAGACCAGCGTCCGCTCGGAGAGCCCGTCGCGCGGAGGGGCCTGGTCGAGGGCTTCGACGGCGCTCGGGATGTGTTCCCAGTAGATCGAGACGATGTCGAACGCCTCGTCGGACTCGTTGCGGATCTCGTGGTAGCCGAAGGGCGACAGGTAGACGACCCCGCCGGGGCCCAGCTCACGCTCCTCGTCCCCGAGGACTACGGAGGCCTTGCCGGCCAGGACGATGAACATCTCGCCGTCCTGGTGGGCGTGGCGTTTGGAGACGCTGTGCGCAGGGACGCTGCCGAAGACGGACCCGAAGGGCAGCCCCTTGATGTCGGCGGCGGACAGCATGGGTTGAAGGTGCATCTCGTAGGACCAGCTCATCGCCGACCTGTCGAAGGCACGCGTGATCACAGAAAATCCCCGAATGGTGTGGAATGGATGAGGTAGCTCAGCCCGCCGGCGATGCGGACTGCAGGCCCGCTGTGCAAGCGGGCGGTCTGTTCGAGACGGGCGAGATGAGCCGTGCAGTCTTCGAGGCCGGCTCCTGCGGCGGCACGGTAGGCCAGCGCGACACGTACTCGGCGGGTGGGCAACGCAGTTCGGTGCCCACCCGTGCCGGCGGCAGCGTTTCGATCACCACCGGTCCGCTCGAGGTGAGCTCGGACCGAGAGGTCGATCAGGCATCGGCCCCTCGTCGCTCGGCCATGCCGCGCAGCCGAGTCGGGGTGCCGTCGGGGTCGAAAGGCCGACGGAGAGTGAACGAGACGGGAGTCGGACCGTTGTCGTGCAGGTGCTCCAGCCGATGACAGGCGTCCGACCAGGTGGGGATGGTGTCATCGGAGACCCACCACACCGCGTAGGAGGGCCACTCGGGCTTGAGGAACCACTCGTGCCGCCGGCTCAGAGTGCTGCGATGCAGGCCCGAGTAGACGAAGGAGAAGACGGACTCCAGATCGGTCCACAGCGACAGCGTGGAAGCACGACTGTCGGTCTCGTTGGTCCGACCGCCCGTGTAGAAGCGCGGAACATCGAATGTGCCCCACTCTCCCCAGTCCCGCTCGAAGTTGGTGAGATGACTCTGGCCGGGGTCCTCTTTCGCGCGAGCGATGAATCCCGGGCTGCGTTCCGCCTCTTCGAACGTGGGCGGCGTCAGGTCGTCGAACTCCTGAACTTCAGGATTCCCGTACGGCTTCTTCAGGATCGCGAAAGTCGTGAACGCGACGCGCGGCATCAGTCTCTGTCCTCCCGTTGTGTGTACGCTGTCGGGTTTCTGCCCCAAGGGTCGCTCTTAACCGTCGCAGTGCCGTGCGGTTCATGAACTCACCTCGGCCTTGTCGGTGAGTTTGGTCTCCGTGGCCGGCGGGGTCTTGCGGGTCCGTTGGATGGCCAGCAGCACGCCACTGACGAGCAGTGCGATTCCGGCCAGCTCCAACAGCGGTGGCATACGGCCGTCCCACGTGAAGACGTAGATCAGTCCGGCAATCACCTGGATGACGACGAGCTGTCCCGCGATGGAAATCGGGACCGATCCCGAGGAACGGTTCCACAGTACGGTTCCGAGCCAGGAGACGATCAGGCCGAGAACCACACTGCCGATGAGCAGAGGGACGAGCGAGTCCGCTCCGTCGAGGTGTACTGCGCCGGACACGGCGGCGATCGGCAGGGCGACCAAGGAGAGTGCCAGGTTGCACACGCCCATGAGCGTGGACCAGGTGGCAGACGGCATCTCCGGGTGCCTTCTGAGGAAGTCGGCATTGGCCACCGCGTACCACGTCCACAGGCAGAGCGCCGTCAGCGCCGACGCGATACCGATCACCCAGGTCATTCCGTCGTGACCGCTGAGGGCAGTTTTCCAGTCAACCTCCATGACGTTGACCAGGGCCAGACCGACCGTGATGAATCCGAGAGGCACCAGCAGGCGGGAGAACGGAAACTCCTTGCGGGCCCAGTTGCCCGTCACCGCAACGGTCACGGGGAGCGTTCCGATGATCACGGTGGTGATGGGCGCCCCTGTGTGCCTGATCCCCTGCACCAGGAAGAAGTAGTAGCCCACGTGGCCGGCGAAGGCGAACGCCAGGCCCGTGAACCACACTCGCCGATCCAGGCCGCGCATCCCGGCGCCGCGTGTGAAGATCACGATGCCGAGCGACACCAGTCCGAAGACCAGGTACCGTCCCAGCGCGAGTGTGACAGCGTCCGCGTCGGGGAGCAGGACCGGCATCAGAAAGGCCAGACCCCAGATCAGGTTGGCACTGACGCCGGACAGCACCCCGGTGAGGAGTGACGGAACTTGTTTCATCGCATATCACTGTTTCTTGACTCTGCGCGGCATATGGGTCGGGCTAGCGCTTGAGACCAGCAGCACCCCGGGTCATCAGCGCACGTACGAGGTCTCGTTGGAATTCGTTCGGCATCAGCATGCGGCCGCTGAGGGCCAGATACTTCTGGCTCAGTTCCTGATTGCCGCTGATGACCTGGAACATCCGCAGCCGGGACGCCTCGTTCTTCTCGACGAGGGAGTCCCCGCATATGGTCTCGACGTGCGGGAGGAGGACGTCGTCGAACCGCTGCCGATATTCGGCCAGTCCGTCCCCGAGATCGGCCTTGTCCAACGATCGGTCAGCGAATGAGCGAGCCAGCAGATCGGCCGACACCAGCGCGAATCCACAACCGACGCCGCTCATGGCATCCACGGACAGGGCCGCGTCTCCGACGAAGGGGATCGAGCCCACCACCGGCTGACGAACCTGGCTCGGATAGTCGCTGTAGCCCAGCAGGCCCGTCTCCAGGACCGCATCGGACATCGATGGCGCGTCCGGCAGCTCGTCGAAGTACTTCAAGAACTGCTCGAGCCGGCCGTCCGCCCCGTGCCAATCCTCGACCCGCGACTTCTCCGCGAAGAGGACGAGCTGAGTCCTGCCCCCGATGAGCGGATAGACGCAGGCCAGGTCCCGCTCGTTCATGATGAAGACCGAGCGGTTGTCCTCTCGGGTCTTGATCCCCGAGAAGTATCCGAAGAGGGCTGCGCGCTCGTTCGGATGGGATTCCGTCGGGTTGCCGAGCTCCTTGGCCAGCCGTGAACGGCGCCCGTCCGCAGCCACCACCAGACGGGCCCGGAAGCGGTGGGATCCGGTCTCACCACGCGTATCGAGGATCCAGCCGGATTCGTCTTCTTCGATGCTCTCCACGGCGGTGGAGTCGATGTACCGGACGCCTTGCTTCTGCGCGGCTTCTCGCAGTGCGGGGTCGAGCACGCGCCGTTCCAGATTGAGCGCGTAGGAATCCGGGGGCCCGGGGACATAGCCCCCGGGTCCCTCGACCAGGCCCCCGGGCGTGACGAAGATGGCCTTGGTGGACACAGACCAGGCAGGCTCGTACAGGTGGGCCAGCCCGAGTTCGGCCAGTAGCGGCACCGCGTGCGGCTGAATGAAATGGGTACAGAGCCGCTTGTGGGACTGGTCGTTCATCGCCTTCTTGTCGAAGATCCCGACCCGATAACCCATCTGGCTGAAGCGGATCGCGGTGGCACAGCCGGCGATGCTCCCGCCCACCACCGCGACATCCAACTGCGACTGGTCGAACTTCTCAGTACTCACAGGTTGACTACCATCTCTCTGCTCGGGCTGACCTTCTCCCTGCTGGCTAGCCGGCGCACCCGCAGTCGACCTGGGCGTGGACACCACACTGAGGTGCCGTCCCCTCTGTGGCATGGCCATCACGCTTCCACCAGTCCAGACCGCCGATCAGCTCCTTGACCCGGAAGCCCGCGCTCGCCAGCTTGATCGCCGTCTTGGTGGAGGCGTTGCAGCCGATGCCGTCGCAGTAGGCGACGTACAGCGGTGTCTTGGAGAGACCGGCCAGCGAATCCTGGGAGATCGAGCGGTGAGGAATGCTGATCGCGCCGGGGATGTGCTCCCTCTCGTAGGACTCGCTGCTGCGGCCGTCGACCACCACCAGGTCCTGGCCCTGTTTGAGAGCATCCTTCAGATCCGCGGAGTCGATCTCATAGGCCAGCTTTTCCTGGTAGTAGTCCAGCTGGGATCGCTGCTCTCGGGAGAGGTCACCCTCGCTCGAGGTCGAGTCCTCGTCTCCCATGAATCGGGCGGCTATGCCATACAGATCACCGAGGGTGCTGGGAGTGACCAGCGAGTCCGCGTGCTCTCCCAGATCGACGCCGCAGTCCTCCAGGATCGTGACCAGGACACTGATGGTCAGCAGCGAGTCCAGACCAAGGGTGTTGAGGGGCGTGTCGTCGGGCAGCGGGGAGAGGTCCACCGGCTTGCCCGTCGCCGTCTCCAGGTATTCGGCGACCTTATCCTTCACCGCTTCAGACATGGCTATACCTTCTCCATAGGCTCGACGGCGCCATCGGCCGACAGTGCGAAATAGTTGGAGTTCGACTGCTGAGCTGCTGTCGTGAGCCGCTCGATCAGTTGATGTTCATCGGTCTTGGCGGTCGACGGGGCTGATACAGCGGGCGACCAGGCCATCAGGGTCGGACGCATGTAGTCGGGCAGCACACTGCGCAGGTGCGCCTCCACGTCGGCCACCACCTGTCGTTCCTCCGACGTGACGACGAGAGCGACCACGTCGCGTTGGTTGCGCCGGATCACGGCGACAACCGCCCGGTCGACACCGGCACAGTTCAGGGCGGCCCGACGGATCTCGGCCAGGTGGGTACGGCGGCCCGCCAACCACGTGATCTCCTCGTCGTCATGACGGTGGAACACGATGGCGCCGTCCTCCGCGTAGCTGCAGATGTCCCCGGTCCGGAAGTAGCGGGTTCCGTCCAGCTCGACGACACGGCGGGCGGTTTCCTCAGGGTGGTCGAAGTAGCCGCGCATGACCTGGTTGCCGCCGACCCAGAGCTCGCCCTCCGCGCCGGGCTGCTGGAGTTCCGCCCCATCCTTCATGATCTTCGCGTCCATGCCCCGCAGAGGCCGGCCGATGGGATACGCGGTCGTGCGCTCCGCATCCGCGTGCTCGATCTCGTGGCTCAAGCAGAAGACCGTGGCCTCGGGTGGGCCGAAGGCGTGGATGACACGGGTCTCCGGCAGTTGCTGTTTCCATGTGTTCATGACGGCGGGGTCGCACACCTGGGCACCCGTCATCACCGTTTCCAGGCCGGGCAGCTTGGCCCGGGTGATCTGACGCCCGTCGCCGGTGATCATGGCGAGGAGCATCGAGACCGCGATCAGATGCGTGATGCGCTCACGGCCGAGCACGGCGCGTATGACGGCACCGGCGGCGAGACTGCGGAATTGGTGGACGAAGGCTCCCAGCGACAAGGGGAGTACCGTGTCCTCAATCGAAACATCCACATTAAATGGCGCCAGGCTCAGAACGCGAGATTCCGATGTGAATCGGAGCACCTGGTTGTGGTTGCCGAAATAGGCGACGAGGCTGGCGGCACTGTTCTCGACTCCCTGCGGCTCACCCGTCGGGCTGGACGCGAAAATAATGTACGCGGCCTGCTCCGGTCGATGGGCCACAGTGGAATGAGTCGCCGCCGGCCCGGCAAGAATCTTGGTCAGTTGTTCCCTGTCCAGCCGGCAGCCGGCGTGAGCGACCTGGTCCCGGTCGTCCAGCGCGATCACGGCCACCGGCTCAAGACGCGTGAGCAGTCCTTGCAGCCGGCCCGCGGGCTCGGCGGCGTCGAGCGGGACGTAGACGGCCCCGCACTTCCAGATGGCGATGGCGAGCAGCGGCATGACCGCACGCTTCTCGGCCAGGACCACCACGCGATCCCCCGCACCGACCCCCTGCTCGGTCAGCCAGGCAGCGACCGCCTGGGCGCCCTGTTCGAGCTGGGCGAACGTGTAGCTGACCTCTCCGTCGCTGATCGCTGTGCGGTCCGGCCACTTGAGGGCCGGAGCCACGAACAGATCACCGAGAGCAGGTGCCGGGTTGGTCTGGTCGGCAGGATCGATCGACCACGGTGGTATTGCCACCGCTTCGACTTTGTCCACCACTCTCAATCCTGCCTTTCCACTCGCATTTCCCGTGAAACTTTAATGACCGACAATATCGGCCGTCAAGGCAATCGGCCGCTCCTTTTCGGCCACGAATTCGATGAGCGGCTAGGCGTGTCTCTCGTCAAGAGGGAATCCGGCCCTGGCGATTTCAGCCACGGCGTTCCTGGCTGAATCCAGTTTTCTGGCATACAGGCAGAAATCGTGCGGGAGATCCGGGAAGTGCTGATGTCGCAACGTGACCGACCGATCGGCCAGATGCCCCACCCAGGCGAGTCCTTCGTCCCGGAGCACGTCGCAGCCGGCCGTCACGATCGAGCAGTCCGGCAGCTGGGCCAGATCACTCTCCGACAGGGCGAACGGATCGAAGTCCTGTGCCGAGAAGAAGGGCTTCAGCACCGACTTGAAGAGCCGCATGCTGCTGCTGTCGAGGAAGTAGCCCTCTCCGAACGTCCGGTAGGACTCGCGCTCCGTCTCAAGGTCGAGGACCGGGTAGATCAGCACGATCCGCGAGAAGACCCCGGGCAGGACCCGCAAGCTGAGGTAGAGCGAGAGCAGTCCGCCGACGCTGTCACCGGCGAGGACGAGCGGCCGGTCCCCCAACGTGCGGCATCGTGCCGCGATGTGCCTCCCCAGCTGCTCCACCGACTCGGCAACGGTGTGTTCCGGCGCCTTCAGATACTCGAACGCCTCCACGGGCGCGTGCAGAGTATCTGCCAGGCCCCGCAGGAACGGCTGGAAGACGGCCGTCGAGTAGTACACCATCCCGCCGCCATGGATGTACATGACATACGGGGCGGTTGCGTCCTCCTGCGCCGGTCGGATGACCACCGAGTGCTCACCCTCGTCGACCGACGCGCCGTCGTCGGGCTCGTCCACGCTTCCGAAGCGCGAGATCCACCGCTCGGCGTTCACCCGGTCGTCCGCGAGCGAGCCCGTGGACGCCCTCACCGCCATGATCTTCCTGGCGGCGGCCAGGCGGCCGAACTCGACGTTCAAGGCCCGCACTTCCACGTCAGACATCGCCGTCCCCGTCGACGGGCTCGACGTCCCCAGCGGGCGTGAACGCGAAGTGGGTCGCGCTCGACTCCCGAGCCGCCTCGGCGAGCCGTCGCATCAGCAGCTTCTCGTCCGTCTTGCCCGTCGAGGACACAGTGAGCTCAGGTGACCAGGCGACGAGCGAAGGGCGCATGTACGCGGGCAGCAGGTCCCCCAGCCGCTTCTCGACGTCCGCCACCACCGCCCGATCCGGCGCCATCACCACGAGGGCGATCACGTCGTGCCCGCCTCGCGGGACCAGCGCGACGGCCGCCCGCTCGACGCCCGGGGAGCCCAGCACGATCTGTCGGATCTCACCCAGGTGGATACGACGGCCGGCCAGCTTCACCTCGTCGTCGTTCCGGCCGCGGAACACGATGTTGCCGTCCTCGTCATAACTGCACATGTCGCCCGTGCGGTAGTAGCGGACGCCGTCCACCTCGACCACGCGGCGGGCGGTCTCCTCCGGTTGATCGAAGTAGCCGCGCATCACCTGCTCGCCACCGATCCACAGCTCGCCGGCCCGGCCGCGCTCGTGGACCTCGGCCCCGTCCTCCACGATCCGCGCCGCCACGCCGCGCAGGGGCCGGCCGATCGGGTACGAGCTCATCCGCTCCGTGTCGGCCCGTTCGATCTCATGGGTGACGCAGACGATCGTCGCCTCGGTCGGCCCGTAGGCGTTGATGACGCGTACCTCCGGGAGAGCGGTCTTCCAGACGTTGATGACACCGGGGTCACAGACCTCCGCACCCGTCATCACCATCTCCAGGGAGGGGAAGTTCTCCCTGGTGACGTGGCGCCCGTCCTCCGTGATCATGGTCAGGAGCGTGGACACCGCGATCAGATGCGTGATCCGCTCGCGCTTGATGATCGTGCGCATGATCGCGCCGGCGTGGACGCCACGGAACTGGTGGACGAACGCGCCCAGCGACAGGGGCAGCAGCGTGTCCTCGATCGACACGTCGAAGTGGAACGGGGACAGGCTGAAGACCCGTGAGTCCGGCGTGAACCGGAGCACTTCGTTGTGGTTCCCGAAGTACGCGACCAGGTTGGCGACGCTGATCTCGACGCCCTTCGGCTCTCCCGTCGACCCCGACGTGAAGATGATGTACGCCGTGTCCTCGGGCCGATGCGCCACGGTGGGCTGTTCCAGGGCCGGCCACGACAGGATCGCGTCAAGCCGCGTACGGTCCACCCAGCTGACGTCGGCGACCGCCGGTTCCCGGTCGTCCAGCGCGATCACGACACTCGGCCGCAGGCGGCCGAGCAGGCTGCGCAGACGGGGGACCGGCTGGGCGGCGTCGAGCGGGACGTAGACAGCGCCGCACTTCCAGATCCCGATGGCCAGGACGGGCATGATCGCGGACTTCTCGGCCAGGATCGCGACCCGGTCCCCGCGACCGATGCCCTGCTCGGTCAGCCAGGCCGCGAGCGCCCGGGCCTGCTGCTCCAACTCGGCGAAGGTGAGGCCGAGTCGTCCGTCGTGGAGCGCCGGGCGGTCCGGCCAGTTGCTCGCCGCTGCTCGGACGATGTCGCCGAGCGCCGGCGGGGGGAAGGCTTGGTCGGCGGAGTCGAGCGACCACGGAGGCAGCGGTGTCGCCGACGTCACCGGTATAGAAGTCTCCGTCACGAGGCGTCCCGTCCTTCGACGTCGTAGTGGAAGCGGACCTTGGATTTGGACGTGGCACCCATGCGCCGGTAGAAGCCGATGCCGAGCTCGTTGTGCGGAGGGGTCTGCCACTCGGCCCAGCCGCAGCGATGGGCGACGGCGAACTCCCGCAGTCGCTCGAAGAACGTGCGGCCGAGCCCCAGCCCGCGATACGGCTCCTGGAGGTAGAGGCAGTCCATGTAGACGAACGGCTCGGCGCTCCAGGTGGCGAAGTCGATGGTGACGGTCATGAAGCCGCAGGGCTCCCCGTCGTCCGTCGCGATCCAGCCGTACAGCGCCGGCTGCTCCGAGAACAACGCCGAACGCCAGCGCTCGACTTGGCCGTTCTCACGGAAGTCCGCCTTCTCGTACGCCGCGTGCTCGCGGCACAGCGCCAGCAGCGCGTCCAGGTGGCACGGCTCGATCGGCTGCACCTTGATGTCGCGGCTCATACCCACCCCGAGAAGGTCGTGTCCAGGTACGCGTCGAGCGAGGCCTGGTCGAGCCGGCCTTGCGCCAGCACGGTGTTGACCCAGGCGTCGCGCTCGAAGTTGATGACCTCGAGCTCCCAGACGCAGGCGATCAGGTCACGCTGGGCAAGGGGAGCGACCGTGGTGTTCCCCGCGGCGTCGACCGCCGTGCCGCGCACCCAGTGCTTGAGCATGTTGGCGTCGTACCACTGGCTCACCAGCAGGTAGTCGCCTTCCTCCCCGTAGTGCAGGATCAGGAAGCCGACGGGGTGGTCCCCCTCTTGCAGGGGATCGCGCAGCACCGAGGCGGCCTGCTCCTGCAGCCACTCCGGCGCCGGGAGGGTAGAGGAGCGCTCCGGCTCCGCGAACATCCCATACGCCTTCAGAGTCCGGCCGCACACATCCAGCGGCGGGAGCGCCTTGACCAGGCGCGGCGAGTACGTCAGCGGGTTCACGTGACGGCGTTCCCCGCCCGCAGGTAGTTGCCCATCTCCATCATGCGCTCGTTCGCCTCCGAAATGCCTCAGATCATCGATGCAGAAGGTGTTCATCCGCTTCGCGACTCGTGCGGTAGTAAATCCGGCCCCTCTTGGTTGCACCCAGAGTGGCTGTCCATGGGAATGCTGTTCTTCTGTCCGTTTCGGCGCTAATGGCCTGGACTGTCAAAGTGTTTGGTCGCTGTTAACGCAATCGTTCAGACGCCTTGAGATCTGGTCACTGATCGCACTGGAGTCCGTTTTTTCGACTTGATGCCTGTTTCCCCTTCTGGTCGGACATACGGGCGTTCCCGGTGTGCCCGGGTGCGCGCCGACTCCAACCGCGCCGGGCACGGTCCCCCTTCCTGCCGTTTCGTGTCATTGTCGCTGGTCAGACGAGTGCCGGCGGGGCGGTGGGCCGCCGCCGGCAGGCGAGGTCAGTCTCGACGGAAATTGGCTTCGAATGGCCTTGCATCGGCCATGGTGAGAGTTGGGAATGAATTGCACCGCGACCTCTGGTAACCGGCCCGGAGCGGCTCAGCGTTCATTCAGCGAGAAGCTCTACAAGCTTCAACATCCAGTGGACACCGCGGTAGAACCGCGTCACGTCCTCCAATAGCCGCAGCTTCTGCCGCGAAACTTCTCATGACGACCCCCGTCCATCGCTGCACACCGCAACTGTAGATGGGGGCCAATGGATCATGTCAAGCATTGACATGCGAGTTCCCAAGCGATGAGACCCGAAGCACCAGTTGACATACGGATGCACCATCAAGCCACACAGAATGGACATTTGATGGGATGTCAACTTGCCTCAGGCACTTGCAAGTTGATTATCGCGCGTGCCAGGATCCCAGGCGGTGATGTCTGATCCGACCCGCTGGAGGCGCGGTGGCCGAGCCTGTCCGTGTGCGCGGACTGACCGACCAGGAGGGGCAGAAGCTGCAGCACTTCGACGCGTGCCTCGTCGTAGATCCGCGGGCCGTATGCCCCGATGCCGCAGGAGCGGCAGTTCCACTTCTGGCGTGGCAGCCCGTTGAACAGGTTGTAGCCGGGGTGGGCAGACTGCCCAGCGGGTGACGACGGTGTCGTGCCGGAGCGTGGCCATGCCGTGGAAAACATCGGCCCGCTCCAGCTCGGAGCGCCGGCCCTTGCTGAAGCGGTAGGCGGCGTCCTCTGTCACCACCGAAAAGGGATCCGGCCTGCGATGGCGCGACGGACCATCGCCTTGGCCCTGGCCGCCTTCGTCTCGAAGCCGACTTCGTGCCCGATGCCGGCGTGGCGGCACCGCTCGCGGTCTTCCGTCTACGACGTGAGCAGACACAGCCGTCGGTCGATGAGCGCTCGCCCCCCGGCGAGGTCGCATAGGCGAGGAAGACGCAGATCTGGCAATTCTCCCGCCTGTTCGGCCTGTTCGGCCTGTTCGGCCTGTTCGGCCTGTTCGGCCAGCGTCCAGCCGTTCTTCCGCTCCGGCGGTGTGATCAGTCCAAGCATGTAGGCCGAGAACTGCCGCGTCGAGCACGGCCTTCAGGTCGGCACCGAGCTGCTCGATGGTGACGGGCACGCCGTTCTGGCTCTGGGCCACGCCCCGCCCGGAGCGCCCGTGGCTGCGCTGGTCCCAGTGCACGGTCCGCACGACCCCGCGCAGGGCCGCGCGCTGGAAGTGCCAGGAGTCCTGGTGGAGGCAGTAGCCGCGGCTGAAGACTGCGTACGCCTAGCCGGGGGTGCCGCGCAGGGTGCCGTAGGGGCCCGCCGAGTCCAGCGTCAGCCGGGCCTTGCGCGCATCCCGCGGCCCACCGTCATCCGCTCGACGGCGACACCGGCCGCCGCACCCGCGGCGAGGACGCCTATCCCGGCACCGGCGATGCCGGTCGCCCTGCACCGGCTACCGGCCGCCGCCGCGGAACGGGTCACCCGACTTCTCGCCCGTTCACTTGATTGCGCTCACATGGATGCGTTCACACAGACGCATTCAGATAGACGCGGGGAACGCGCGTACCGACGCGCGTGACGATCTCGTACGCGATCGTGGCACTGGCCTGTGCCCAGTCCTCGGCGGTGGACGCCCCCCGGCCGCCAGGCCCGAACAGCACGACCTCGCTGCCCACCGGGGGCTCGTCGCCGCCCAGGTCCACCACGAACATGTCCATGGCGACCCGCCCGGCGATCGTCCGCAACTTGCCGTCGACCAGCACCGGGCTGCTGCCCGAGGCGGCCCGCGGGATGCCGTCCGCGTAGCCGACCGGCACCAGGCCGAGGGTGGTCTCGCCGGCGGTGACGTAGTGATGGCCGTAACTGACGCCGTGGCCGCCGGGGACGCGCTTGACGAGGGCCAACGCGGCGCTGAACGACATCACCGGGCGCAGCCCGAAGTCCTCCGGGGTGCCCAGCTGCGGGCTGGCCGAGACGCCGAACATGGCGATGCCCACGCGGACCATGTCGAAGTGGGTCTCGGGCAGGGTGAGGGTGGCCGCCGAGTTGGCGAGGTGCCGCACCTCGGGCCGTACGCCCTGCGCCTCGGCGTACGCCGTCATCTCCTGGAACCGGGCGAGCTGGGCGGCGATGGACGGGTGCCCCGGCACGTCGGCGCACGCGAAGTGCGAGAACAGGCCGGCGATCCGGACCAGCCCCTCGGCCTCCGCGCGCAGCGCCGCCGCCACGAGTTCGGCCCAGTCCTCGCCGGGCAGGCAGCCGTTGCGACCGAGCCCGGTGTCGGCCTTGAGGTGCACGCGCGCGGGGCGTCCCGCCGCCCGGGCGGCCTCGACGACCTCCCGCAGGGCCCACGTGCCGCCCAGCGAGACATCGATGTCGGCCTCGATCGCCTGTTGCCAGGGCCCGCCCGGCACCCACAGCCAGCACAGGATGCGGCCAGGCAGCCCGGCCGCGCGCAGCTCGAGAGCCTCCTCGGCCGTGGTCGTGCCGAGCCAGCTCGCGCCCGCGGCGAGGGCTTCACGAGCGCACTGCACCGCGCCGTGGCCGTACGCGTCGGACTTGACGACGGCCATCACGGCGGCGCCCTGGGCCCTGGCGCGCAGGGCCTGCACATTGGCACGCAGGGCGCTCAGATCGATCTCGGCGCGTGCACGCACGGCAGCGGTCGGCACAGCAGCTGTCTCACTCATCGCGTCCTCAGTCTCTCAGCGGCCGCCGACAGTCCTGGGGCACCGCCCCCAACGATCCCTGGGGCGCGCTCAGGTACCGGGCCGCCGCCCCCACACGTATACCTTGTCGTTCTTCTTCAGCACGCTCCACAGCTTCTTCGCGTCGCCGAGCTTCACGTCGACGCAGCCCAAGGAGCCGACGGTAGTTTAGATGCTGCCGTGGGCGGCGTGAAAGGCCTGGCGTGTGTCAACTGGGCTTATTCGTGGGGTTGTTGTGCAGGGTCGGATAGGTGACGGGCCCGACGAAGCTGTCGGCGGCTTGATCTTTGATCTTTTGCTTCACCTCGTCCAGTGCTGTGACCGTATGGGGTTTCGCCGGGTCCTTCAGGCTGCGGCGGCGTGGGGGCGTCCGTCCCGGCGGCTGCCTTTCTCGCTGCCCCTCTGCAGCTTCTGCCCCTCCTGGCCGGTCTATGCAGTCATCACCAACTTAGGGGTCGTCTCGATGGGTATGGGCTTCTTCAGCGTCTCGTGCAGCTCCTCGTCCTCGACCGCCGCCGCCAGCCACCCCATGCCGCGCAACCGCTACGCACGCCCGTCGGCCTCCTCCCCCACCGCGTCGGCGGCATCCGGCTCTCCACCGTAGAGGGCGGCACTGACATTCACGGGTGGATACGGAAAGCGGCGCGGCCGCGCCACCCGCTCCCGCCACCGGGTCTGCTCAGCGGGCACCGGCAGCCAAGGCCAGGCCTCCCAGCAGCGGGCTCGGCTCGCCGTGCCAGACGATGGTCAGCGCGTCCCGGGCCCGGGTCGCGGCGACGAAGAGCAGCGACCTGGCGCGCTTGCACTCCGCCTGGTAGCGAGCCGGGTCGGTACGGCGCAGCGCCTCCACCGACGTCCTGGGGACGAGACCCCGCTGCACGCCCGCGATGATCATCCGTTGGTATTCGAGGCCCTTGAACCGGTACATCGTGCCGATGTGAACGCCCTCGTCACCGCGCGGGCCGTCGGCGGTGATCTCCGTCGACACGATGCCGCTCCTCGCCAGACGGGCTCCTACCTGAGTGACCATGTCGTTCGTGGGGACGCAGACAGCGATGTCCTCGCGGCGGATGTCGTGCCAGGCCTTGATCTGTTCGGTGATCGCGTCCAGTTCGTCGGCGAAGGAGTCGGTGCGCCGCACCACCGGTTCGCTGCCGTACAGCACCGAGCGGTAGCCGGCCAGCGTCTCCTCGTCACCGTCCAGGTCGTCGAAGTGCTCGTCGCCGAGCACGCGGAGGGCCGACTTGAGGATCTCGCGCGTGGTCCGGTAGCTCAGGGTGAGTTTGGCGGAGCGGCCGCGGATGTGGACGCCGAGGCTGCCCAGGGTGACGCGGTTGTCGTAGATGCGCTGGTGGGTGTCGCCCACCAGGAAGATGTCGTCCGGTCCCGGCGCGACCATGGCGCGCAGCATCTTCCAGTGGGCGGCGGCCAGGTCCTGGGCCTCGTCGACGACGATGTGGCGGTAGCGGTAGCGCTGCCAGGCGCCGGTCGCGGACTCGGCGTGTACGTTGCCGAGACCGCCGCGCTCCTCCTTGGCCCGTGCCGCGGCCTCGATCCGCGCCGTACGTTCCATCTCCAGGCGAGCGGCGCGTTCGGCGACCTGGCGATGGGTCTCCAGGTTCTTCTCGTCGAGCCGCTGGGTGAACCGTTCGGTCAGCTGCCAGATGTCGGCCCGGTCCGCGCGGGTGATGCTCCGGCCCCGTCCGGCCCGGCGTGCCTTGAAGTATCCGGCCCGGGAGTTGACCGCCTGGCCGAGGATGACCTGCGTCCACTCGTCCATCAGGAATTCGGCGTCCCACTTGGTCTCACCGGTTTCCAGCAGTATCTGCCGCCACTCGTTCAGGGCGCGGGTGTCGTCGATCCGACTCTTGACGCTGCCTGGATCGGCCTCCCGCACCACGCGGGTCGCCAGCTGGTCGACGTGGGCGATCTCCACCCGGGCCAGGGTCTCGGGCCCGCCGAGGGCGAGCAGCCGCGTGCGCAGGTCCGCGGCCAGATTCTTGTTGAAGGTGGTCAGCAGGACCTGCTTGCCGTTGCCGGGGCCGAGCCGGTCCACCAGGTGCTTCACCCGGTGCAGCGCCACGATCGTCTTGCCGGTGCCCGGGCCGCCGCCGACGCGGGCCGGGCCGGAGTACCGGCGGGTCACGAGGCGCTTCTGGGTGGGGTGGAGGAAGACCTTCCAGCGCCCGAAGTCCCGCTCCTCGATGATGCTCTCGAGGTCCTTGTCGGTCGTGATGACCGTGGTGTCGGTGCGCTCGACCGCCGCCTGGTAGTCCTCCGGGTCGACGTCCTTGACCTCGACGGGCCGGGTGACCTCTTCGAGGACCTGCTGGTACGGGACGTCACGCAGCCGCAGCAGCACCTCTGCGGTGTGCCGGGGCGCGTACTCGGCCAGACCGAGCAACTCCTCGTCGGTGGTGAGCCGTGCGACGACCGGGATGAGGGGTTCCGCCACACCGAGTTCGGCCAGCTGCTGTGGCGTCACGTCCGCGAACAGGGGCCGCTCGTGCGCGGGCTCGGGTGCCGCGGGCGCCGCGGGGGACGCGGCCGGTGCCGCCGGCGGCCGGCCCTTGCGCAGCATGCCGGACTCGACGATCTCCAGGTCGACGTAGTCGATACTGCCGGTGACCTGGTTGATGCCGTACGAGAGACGGTCGAGGTTCTCGTACACGTGCCCCCGGTGCTTGACGGCGACCAGCAGCCACTCGGACTCGCTCAGGTGCAGCAGGAGGGCCCGGTAGTCGGCGTTGACGCGCGCGGAGTACAGGCGGTCGTGGCCTTCGAGCTGCTTCAGCCGCAGCCCGGGATGCCGGGGGTTGGCGCGGAAGTCGTGCTGGAACTTGTAGACGGCGCCGACGATCGCGCGGTCCAGCTTGACGATCTCCCGGTCGGTCTTCTCCAGCAGGCGCAGGGTGACCTTCGTCGGTGCGGCGGAAGGGGTCGTGGTCATAGTTCGTCTGCTCCCGTACGGTCCGTGCCGGTGATACGTCGTGCGAGATCGGTGGGGTCCCACTGGGCGGCGGTACGGGCGTCCCAGCCCGCGTCCGCGAAGGCCTGGTCGCGGTCGGTGGCCTCGTAGTCGGGTCCGTCGTCCTCCTGGGCGGCCAGGACGAGGGCCACCTTGACGGCGGGCCAGGCGAGTTCGGCCTGCCAGCCTGCCGTGCCGAGTTCGTATCCCGCCTCGCCTGCGGGAGCGCCCACCCCGGCGAGCCGGCGGGCGAGGTCGAGGAGGTTCGGCTCTTCGTCGTCGAGGAGAGGCAGTACGGCGTCCCACGCCGGGTCCCGGACCACCTGGGGGTGATCTTTGCGCCGTCCGCCGACGCCCGCGGCGACCGAGAGCTGGGCGGCGTCGAAGAGCGGCAGCTCGCTCGCGGCCAGTTGCCGCGCGTCGCCGTCTCCTCCGCCGAGGAACTGCAGCAGGTTGCCCCAGTACAGCCAGGCCTGCCAGCGCCGCTGGTGTGCCGCCGGGTCCTTGGTGACGGCGTCGGTGCTGTCGTCGAGGACGGCCAGCCCGGTCCAGGCCGCGTCGCGGGGACCGGGGGTCATGTCGACGGCGAGCACCAGCGGACAGCCGCTCGCGTCGGTCACGCGCACCACCTGGAGAGACCCTTGACCGTCGGCACCCGCCGCGCCCTCATCGCGAAGGCAGGCGTTGATCACGGCAGCAGCGTCCTGGACCGCCGCCGCCGTCCGCACCGCTTCCGGCAGGGCGATCAGGCCGGACAGCGCTGCCTGGACGCGCAGGCGCCAGCGCCGGGGGTCGGGGTCGGCGAGGAACTTCAGCAGCGTCACCACCGGGTTCTGCCAGACGGTGTCGCGCAGTTCACGCGGATCACCGCCGTACTGGCCCTGCAGAACCTGCCCCGCTATGCGCATGGCGTTGTTCTGGTACGGCTCCCACGCAGGCCGGCCGGTCGTCGCCCCGTCACCGTCCCAGTGGGCCAGATCGGTCCAGGTCAGCTGGAACACGATCCAACCCTCGGCGCGGAGCCGGGCGCGGCGGGCGGCGTCGGCGGCGATGCGGTTGTGGTCGGCCGACGCGTGGTAGTGGAAGCCGTCGAGGTAGACCGCGACGCGCAGCGGTTCGGCGTCCAGCCTGCGGGCGACGAAGTCCGGGCGCGTCCAGCCGAGGTCCTCCTGCGGCTTGATCTGCCAGTGGACGACGGTGCGCCCGTCCGGTCCGGTGAGCCTCAGGTCGGTGGCGATGGTGCCGGAGGGGTCCTGGGCGTGCCGGACGCTCGCCTGGGTGTCCTTGCGGCGGGCCCAGGCGACGAGCCCCTCCAGGAACCGGGCTTCGAGTTCGCTCTCCACCTGGCGCCCCAGGGGGATCTCATGGGTGGCCGCGACGGGGGCGACCTGCCAGCCCTCGGTCGTGTCACCCAGGATCTCGCGCAGCAGGCCGAGCGCCGCCGCCCGGCTGACGTGCGCGTACTCGGTGCCGGAGACGTGCCGCAGCAGGCAGCGGTGGCAGGCCGCCCTGCCCTCCTCGGTGCAGGGGCAGGTGTCGATGCGGTGGCGGGCCGCCACGAGGACGTCCCGGAAGGTGTCCGGGGCGGCCAGGCGGTGCAGGTAGCCGGTGCCGCCGGGGAGGGTGTCGTACAGCACCAGGAAGCGACGCCGGATCTCGCCGTCGCCCGACTGGTCGGGCATGGAGGCGACGACGGCCTCCAGGTGGTCGGGGTTGCCGCCGTAGGTCTCGGCGACGCCGGCCCGCAGCAGCGCCTTGAAGGAGGACAGCCGTTCCTCCACATGGGTCGTCGCGGCGGGCAGCAGGATGCGCAGGGCCTCGGTGTGCAGTTCGTGGGCGAGCAGCAGGGAGACGTCGGCGTCCGGCCGGCCCCGACCACGGAAGCGGGGGCACCAGGGCCGGTGGTGGGAGCGGTCCGGGCGCCGGGCCAGGGACGGGCTCAGGGCGTCCGGCGACTGGTCCGGCGCCGGCCGTCCCTTCGCCGTGGCGCCACCGCACTGCGTGCACACGTAGAAGGGGTTGAGCCGCACGTCCTCGCCGGCGAAGGAGTCGGTGGCGGGGACGTCGAAGCGGGCCTGCCCCAGGTTGAACGCGCGGACCGCCGCCCGGCGGCTGAAGTCCCAGCCGAACGTGGCCTGTTGGTGCCGCCACGCGGACTCGATGTCCTCGGTGGGGATGTCGACCGCGGTGACGACCGTGTACGTGAGGCTCTCGCGGTCGTCCGACTCGTCCCTGACCCGGGCGTCGTCGCGCCGGTCCCGGGAAGTGACCCGGGTGGGCTGGAGCACCCGGTGCAGACAGCCGCGGTCACCGATGGCGGTGCTGTGGCAGCGGGGGCAGCGGGACGTGTCGTCCTCGGCCCGGTGGGTACGGACGTAGCCGCAGCCGGGGCAGACCCGCCAGACCAGCCACTTGGGGCGTTCGGCGCTGCCGATGTCCAGGCCGGAGACGCGGTGTTTGTAGCCTTTGAAGTAGAAGAGGTTGCCCGGCGCGTAGTCGGTGAGTGCCAGCCGGGCCGCCCGCTCATGGCTGACGACTTTGCTGTCGTAGACGGTGGTGCCGGACTCGTCCTCCTCGCTCCAGGTGAGCGTCGCCTCCAGTTCGGTGCCGCCGTCCACCAGGCTGTAGTTGGGCAGAAGGCCCAGATCGACCAGGGTGCCGTGGGCGCTTTCCCGGCCGATCTCGGCGAACCGGCGGGCCACGGCCGCCCGTTCGGCCCGCAGTTCGCGGTCCTGCCGGGCATGCTCGGGGTCGCCGGCGATGAGCTGGGCACGGGCTTCGTCGATCGCGGCGAGGCGCCCGCGCAGGTCGGCCAGGCGCTCTTCCCAGGTGGCGGCCGCCCGCTCGACGGCCGCGCGCAAGCCGTCGGCGGCGAAGGCGCGCAGGGTGCCCGCCGTCTCCTCGTCCACCGCGGATATGCCGTCCTGGTCCACGAAGAGGTCCAGGAACTCCTCCACGAGGTGCGCGCCACGGGCCAGGGCCGCGTCGGTGAAGTCGCGCAGCCAGCCGGTGCCGCCGAACAGGGCGGAGGCCAGCCGGGGCAGCGGGAGGACTTCGGGGGCGCCGTCCTCGTCGGGTCCGTACAGCATGCCGCGGGCCGCGAGGTCGAGCAGCCGGGCCACGTACTGGCGGCGCAGGATCTCGGCGGCCGACAGGTAGCAGCCGGGCGGGTGGATCTCCCCCGCGATCATCTGCCGGGGTTCCTGGAGGTAGTAGAGGTCGCGCGGGCCGCGGTCGACGAGGGTGAGGAGATAGGCGTTGCCGCTGGAGCGTCCGGCGCGGCCGACCCTCTGCACGTAGTTCGCCGGCCCCTTGGGCAGGGAGGCGAGCACGACGGCCGACAGCGCGCCGATGTCGATGCCGAGTTCGAGCGTGGGGGTGCAGGACAGCACATTGGGGTCGGTGTAACGGGTGCCGCGCCGGAAGGCCGCCTCGACCGCCTCCCGCTCCTTCCGGGTGAGGGCGCCGGTGTGCTCGGCGGTCACGACGGTGTAGGCGCCGGTCTCCCGGTACAGCCGCCGGTAGTAGTCCTTGGTGTAGTCGCGCAGGCGTGCCAGGGAGCCGCTGTCGGGCTCGGCGCTCTCCGTCCAGGCGGCGAGCAGGGTGCCGGAGCACTGGTAGCGCGGGCAGGGCTGGCGGTGCCAGTGATCCAATTGGTCGGGGTGGGCCGTCTGCTGCCACGCGCACACGGAACAGCGCGCGTAGGCGTCGCCCACGACGTCGTCGGCGAGCCCGCGGACGCGGATGTGGCCGGGCTGGAGGCCGTAGACGCGGGTCGCTCCGTCCTTGGCCGCGCGGACGCAGAGGATGCCCGCCTCGGCCAGGCGGGGCAGCAGCGCGCGGACGAACTCCGCGGCCGCCTCGCGGGGCAGACCGAGGCAGCGCGTGGTCCAGTCCTGGAACCAGTTCTGTCCCGAGCCCAGCGTGTCGAACTGGGTCCTGTCCTTGGCCCGGTCGAGGAGGAAGGCGGGTGCCGAGATACCGGGCGGGAAGGCGGGCATGCCCGCCGGCCGGCCGCCCCACACCAGCCAGCGGCGCACCCCGGCCTCGTCGAGCCAGGGGTCGAGCCAGCGATGCCGTACGGCGCCCCGCAGCCGCAGCCGCTCCAGGATGCCGCGGACATAGCCGCGGTAGCGGTCCTCGTCCGGCACCTCACCGTCCGGGAGGGCCACCAGCGCCGGGGTCCGCCGCAGCAGGTCCCGGACCAGTTCGGCGGCGAGGCTGGGGTCGGGGAGGTCGACCTCGGCCGCGGCGGTGCGGGTCAGTTCCAGGGTGCGGCCCTGGCGGGAGCGCAGTCCGAACTCGAGCACGGCGGCGAAGGAGAGGCGCTCGCCGATCAGCTGCCAGGTGGCGCGGCTGCCCTTGCTGCGGCCGGACAGCAGCAGGTCCACGCCCCGGATGTCGTGCAGGTCCGGGGGCGCGACGGCGGCCAGCACGTCGCGGTCGACCACCTCGGCCAGGCAGTCGGCCACGATGTCGTTGAGCGGGCGCGCGGTCTCCTCGTCCAGCTGGGCGGCGAGCAGGGCGCGCAGGGAGAAGTCGTAGGCCCGGCTGGCGACGAACCCGGCGCGGTGGGCGGCGTCCTGCACGGAGTCGTTGAACAGCAGTGTCCGCCGCTCCGGCCCCGGGGCCAGCTCTCCGCCGGTGAACAGCTGGGTGACGGAGGCGGCGGCCAGTGGGGCGAGGCCACGGCCGAGGAAGCGGATGGCGTTGCCGGTGGCGCAGTTGGGGCAGCGGTCGTCGGCGGCGGCCTGGTCGTTCATCAGGTCGACATGGACGAACGCGGCGTCCCTGAGGCCCTTGGCCGCCCGTACGCCGTGCCGGTCGGGCCGTTCGAAGTCCTTGGCCGGGTCGATGGGCCGGATCCGGCCCTGCTCCCCGTCGAGGACGAGGACGGATCCACGCCGTCCGGTGTCCTCGGCCGGGGCGAAGGCGGACCGGTGCGCCTCGGCGACCGTGGCGGCGATCAGGGTGCGCACCAGACGTTTGTCCCTGCTGAGGGATGCCTGCCGGATCTTCGCCGGGCTCATTTCCAGCTCGGCCCGGTCGTGTTCCCGGGAGAGGCCGGCCCAGCCCGACCGTCCGCACTGCCGGCAGTGCACGGCGGGCAGGAAGATGTTCGCGGGAGGCACGGCGGAGTCGAGGGCCACCGCTGCCTCGGGCTCGTCGGCCGGGCGGGCGTCCGCCGTGCCGACGGCGCCGGTCCGCTCCTGGCGGGGCCGGTCCTCGTCCCAGCGGAACTCCGGCTTCGGACCGATACCGCGCAGCACGCGCGAGACGGACCGCACCCACTGGTGGACCTCCACCGTCAGCAGGGGGCGCGGCCGTTCCTCGGTGCTGTCCGGCCCCTGCGCGATGGAGAGGAGGGCGATGAACCGGGACAGGGCCTGCGCGGCTTCCTCGGGCTGCTGCTGGACGGCCATGCCCCAGTGGTAGGCGTAGCGCGGCAGCGCGTCCATGATCTCGGTGCGCGTCTTGGGCCGTCCGTCGAGGATCTCCAGGACGGCCGCGGTGAGCCGGTGGGTGCGCAGGATCGCGCCCAGTTCGACCGGTGTCGGCGGGCGGTCGCGGTGCTCGCCGGGGCGGCGGGTGAAGGCGTCGACGAGGCGGTCCATGGCGTCGGGGTCCCGCAGCGGGTCGCCCAGAGCGATGACGTCCTGCGGTGCCGGGAAGGGCAGGGTGAAGTCCGACTTCCCGGCGAATTGCTGGACGGTCAGGCGGTCCTCGCCGATCACCGCGTCCGGCCCGAACCGCGTGCCGAAGACCTGTGCCGCCACGTCCAGGATGGTGCCCCCGCCCTCGGCTGCCGGGAGGTGGAGCGCTCCAGTCGCCGAAGGCGCGCTCTCACCGAGGGTCGCCGAGGTGGCGACGGGGCAGATGTCGCCGAGGGGGCGGCCCGCACGTGCCTTGCCGGTGGCCGCTCCGAGGCGGCGCATCAGCATGGCCACGTCCGTGCCCTGAGCGCCGTCGTAGGTGTGGAACTCGTCGACGACGACGTAGGCGAGGGCCTCGTCCTGCCAGAGCGGGATGTCCTCGGCGCGCTGGAGCAGCAGGTCCAGCATCTTGTAGTTCGTGATGAGGATGTCGGGCCGCTTCCCCCGGATACGGGCCCGGTCCGTCTCCACGCGCGCGTAGCCGGTGGCGGGCTCGTCGCCGATGTAGAGGGCGGCGGACACCTGGGCCAGGCGCGGGTCCTTCAGCTGGTCGTTCAGGCGCTGGGCCTGGTCGGTGGCGAGCGCGTTCATCGGATAGAGCAGGATCGCCTTGACGCCGTCCTGTCCGGCCGCCCGCGTCCGTCGGCAGTGGTCGAGTACGGGCACCAGAAAGGACTCGGTCTTGCCCGAGCCGGTGCCGGTGGTGATCAGGGTGGGCCGGGCCGGCCCGCGCAGAGTGGACAGCCGCTGCCAGGCTCGCGCCTGGTGCCGGTAGGGCTCGAAGCCGTCGGGCACCCATTCCAGAGCCGACTGCCAGGCGTCTCCCGCCGGTTTGAACGGGGTGCGGATCCGCAGGTACGGGCCACGGAAGATGCCGTCCTGCTCGTCCCTCAGGAACTCCTCCAGGGCACGCCGTTCGCCCTCGTCCGCGAGAGCGAACGTGGTCGTCAGGTACTGGGTGAGGCTGTCCCCGACCTGTTCGGCGGCGAGAGTGGGGCGCACCCGGGTCGCTCCTTGTCTTCCCTGCCCGGCACGGTGACCCGTCCCGGAACTGCGGCTGGTACGAAGTGTCTTATGCGGCGCGGAGCAGCAGGTCCTCGGGAATGCCGGCGACCGGCGGCGGTTCCCGGTCTCCCTCGTAGCCGAGGTGGACCTCTTCCCGGGCCCGGGTGAGGAGTACGTAGTACGCCATCCTCAGCGCGGCCGCTCCCGGGTCGCCGCTGTCGGTGTGGACGTCGGGCACGAAGACGCTGTCGAACTCCAGCCCTTTGGCGCTGGCTCGACTGATCAAACGGATCCCGGGCCGTCGCAGGTCGAGCGTGCGGTGGCGGCCCTCGGCCGCGGCACCGACGTACACCTGGGAGCGCAGGCGGGGTGCGGCGCGTTCCAGGTGCTCGTGCAGGGAGAGCTGCTGCCGTGTGGTGCGCACGATCACACCGATGGTGCGCTGGGGATGCCGCTCGGCGTGGGCGATGAGCTGCGCGGACAGGGCACGCTGGTCGGCGTACCGCCGCAGCCGGGGGGCGGGTCCCGTACGGGACGGCAGGAGCAGTGGCGCGTCCCCGGTGTGGAAGCGGGCGGCCAGCGCCGCGATGGGCCGGGTCGTGCGGTGCTGATGGGTGAGCTGGTGGCGTGCGCAGTCGTCCAGGGCCGCGCTGATCTCGTCGAGGGTGGACTGGGTGTCGGTGATGCGCTGGCACTCGTCGGCGAAGACGGTGACGGGGGCGCCGAGCAGGCGGCACAGCCGGTAGAAGGACCGGGGCAGGTCCTGTCCCTCGTCCACGACGAGGGCGAAGGGTTCGCCTTCTTCCTCGACTGCGGCCAGGGCGAACAGTTCGGGCCAGTCGAACCAGTCCTCGGCGGCCCGCGGTGCGGGTTCGCCGGTGCGGGCGCGGTGCCAGGCGTGGATCCATGCGTGCACGGTGGAGACCTCGACGTCGCCGTGCACGGCCAGGGTCTGACGCAGCAGGTTGGACCGGGTGAGCAGGTGCACCCGGACACCGGTGAGGGCGAGCAGGGAGGCGTGCTGGGCGGCGAGCAGGCTCTTGCCGGAACCGGGCGGACCGGTGACCAGGTGGTGTCCGTCGAACGGCAGGTCCCGCAGCAGGTCCTGCTGTTCGTCGGAGAGATCGAGGTAGGTCGGGCTCACCGGGCGTCGTCCTCGATCTCCCGTGCGGCGAGCTCCCGGGCGGTGGTGATGACGTCCTCGAAGTAGCCGGGGACGCCCGCTCCGCCGACCAGCAGGACGCGGTCGAGGAGCGCGTTGCCGGTTTCGCAGCTGGTCTCGGGCAGCAGACAGCAGGCGTGGCAGGCGGCCCGGTTGAGGTTGGCGTACCCCTGCCCGGTGTGTTCGGCGCACAGCGGGTCGGCCGAGCACCAGGCGGCGGTCTCGGTCAGGCGCAGCAGGGTCTCGGCAAGCCGGGGCGGTTCCCCCTGCCGGACGAGGCCGCCGAGGGTTCCCTCGGCGTCGCCGGCCGCGGTGTAGACGAGGACGCCGGCCTGCGCGGCGCCGCCCGACCGGGCGTACACCCGCTCGCGCAGGGACGCGGTGGAGTAGCCCGACTCGAAGGAGAGCTGCCGGACCAGCAGATGGGCGAGGGTGTGCAGCAGGACGAACCGGGGCAGCAGTTCGGGACCGGTCAGGGCTTCGAGCCGGTCCTTCTGGAAAGCCCGGTCGAGGTCGTCCCGCAGCCCGCGCACCCTTTCGCGTACCGCGCTGTCCCGCTCCCACTCGGCCAGCCGGCGCTCGTCCAGGGCCAGGAAGACGCCCTCGCCGAAGACTTCGACGGCGGGCAGCCAGCGGGCCCGCCGACCGGTGTCCACGGGGACGAACCTGGCGGTCGGGGTCACCCGGCTGAAGCCCTGGATGGCGCGGACCTCGCGCAGCCGGTCCGCCACCACCACGCGCGCGACCTTGTCCCGCAGGCCGGACCAGGGCTCCTGGAGCTGATCCTCCAGCCCGAGTCCGACCTCTCGGACGACGAAGTCCCGGGTGGGCTCGGGTGCGGAGGCGGTGAAGGCGGCCCACTCGTCGCTGCTGAGGTCCGGGTACACCACCTGGTGGGTGCGCTCGCCGGGCTCGTCGGCCGGGGTACCCGTCTCCTCTGCGAGGAGGGCGTCGAGAAGGGCGTCGTCGGCCCCGGTGTCCTCCGCGATCATCGAGCGGATGAGCGGCGCGCGTGGGCCGTCGGGTGCCTTGCACAGCGCGAGCCACATGTCGTGCAGGCGTACGCGCTCGGCGAGTTCGCCGTCGGTGACGGACCCGCCGGTCTCGGGGATGTCGAGGGCCGAGTGGACGACGGGGTAGTACAGGTTTCCGGCGGTGCGCTGGACGATCTGGACGGGCCCGGGGCAGTCCTTGACCGCTTCGCTCCGCCGCTGCCACGGATTACGCCCTGTGCAGCGCAGCCGCTTGGCGCCGAGCACGTCGAGCAGGTCCCGGGACGGCTTCGGGCAGTCTGGTGCCGTGCAGGCGACCGACAGGGCTTCCAGGCCGGTCGCCCGCTCCTCGAAACGGAACCTCAGGTGGTCACGGCTGTGGCACGACTCGCGCTGCTCGGGGGTGAGTTCGGAGTGGGCCCAGTACCACCAGTCGACGTCGCCGAGATGCCCGGACGGACAGATCTGGACGAACCGCATGGGGGTGAGCTGCCGCTGCGGCGAGCAGCTGCGGCAGCGCGGGGGCAGCCCGGGCCGCTCGTCGGCCACGCGCCAGTGGGTCATACGACGGCATGCCGGACAGAACAGCCAGGCGGGGAAGCGGATGTACGGCGGTCCGGCGGCGTCCGGGATGTCCCAGGCGTCGTGCGGGGCGGGCGGCGCGGCGCGGAAGCCGCTGACGCCGAGGCGCGCGGCCAGCCGGGGCGAGGAGACGGGCTGGTGGGCGCGGGGCCAGTCGCCGATGCCCGCGGCGACGAAGGACTCGCCCTGGATGTCGAGGACGGCACCGGTACCGAAGGGCACCACGGTCTGCGCCTGGCGCACCCGGCGGCGGCTCATGCGTCGGCTCCCTTCACCACGACCTGGCATTCCCGGTCGACGTTGCGCATGGAGTGCGGGGTCTCCCACAGGCCTCCGCCGCGGTCGAAGTCGCGCAGGAGGTTGTGCTGGCCCTTGCCCTGGGTGCGGTAATGCAGACGTTTGCCGTCGCTCCGCGCCTCACGCGCGGCCTCCAGCCACTCCTGGAACAGCTGGAAGAGGTCGTCGCGGACGCCTGGGGCGGCTTCCGGGTCACTGCGGGTGACCCATTCCACGAGCCGTTCCGCCTGCGTACTGACGTCCGCCATGCGGTCGAGGACGTCACCGGCCGCGTCCTCGGCGCTGAGGCCGAGGCCGTGCCGGACGAGCACGACCAGGGCCGCGTGCAGGGCGCGCCGGCGGGAGGGCACGGACCAGGGGGTGACGGTCGTCGGTTCCACGTGCCGGTACAGGGCCGAGTGGTAGGTGCCGAACGTCTCGTAGTGCGAACGGTCGCGCGGCTTGGTGGCGTTGAGGAAGGTCACGACGAGTCCGGGTACGCCGTGTCGTCCCACCCGGCTGGTGGCCTGGATGTACTCGGCGGTGGCCTTGGGCTGGCCGAGCATCAGCATCAGGGCGAGGCGCTTCACGTCCACGCCCACGGAGAGCATGTTGGTGCAGGGCAGCAGGGAGATGGCCGCCGGGTGGTCCCAGGGCTTCTCCAGCCGGTCGAGGACGAGCGGCTGTTCGCTGCGGTCCAGGCTGCTGGTGAGTTCCTGCACCTGCCCTTCGGTGAGCAGGCGCCGCTCGGTGACCGGGCCGACGCCCGCGAGCTGCGCGGGGATGTCGTCGGCCGCGGCGGTGACGGTACGGCCCAGCTCACGGAGGCTGTGGTGGTAGGCGACGAGAGTCCAGTAGTCGTCCCGGTGCTCCTGGGGCAGCTGCATCGGCCCCTGGAGGAGGGTCGCGGCGGTCGCCACGGTGGCACGACCGGCGGTGTGTCCCTGGGCCATGACACCGACGTACAGCCGGCCGGGACGTTCGATGTCGGGCTCGGCGAAGTAGGAGGAGCGCGCGTCGAGACCGGCGGGCGGGAAGAGCTGTACGGGCCGGCCGTAGAGTCTGCGGACCTGTTCGCCGGCGCGCCGGATCGTCGCCGTGGAGGCGACGATCTTCGGTCCTTGCCGGGCGGGCGAGCACAGCTGCAGGACGGCCGCCTCGTACAGGCCGACGGTAGTGCCGAGCGGGCCGGTGAGCAGGTGCAGCTCGTCCTGGATGACGAGGTCGGGCGGCAGGTCGCCGCCAGTGCCGAAGATCCGGCCCGCGTCCGGCTCCCAGGCGAGCCGGGCGAACTTGTCGACCGTACCGAGGACGAAGGTCGGCGGGTCGGCGTAGAGGTGCTGGTCGACGACGGCGACGGGCAGCCGGTCGTGGAAGGCGCAGTCGTCGCGGGGGCAGAAGAACCGGAAGGACGAGGCGCGCGCATCGATGCCGTAGTCGGCGTGGTCGGGTGACTTGCGTTCGGGCACGATGCGGGTGCCGCACCAGGGGCAGCGGTCGAGGATGAAGCGGTCGTCCGGGGTGGCGGCGGCGCGCAGCTCGTCGAAGGCGTCCACGGCTCCCTGGTACGAGTTGGGCGTCGTCGCCTCACCGACCCACAGCCCGATGGAGAACGGCTCGCCCCCGAGCGCCACCGGATCCGCTCGCCGCAGTTGTTCCAGGGCACACACGGAGGTCGCGGCCCGCTGGAACTGCTGGGTGGTGAGCAGCGACAGCGTGTACCGGCTCAGTACGGCGGTCCCGCCGCCGGTGGTGCCGTGCGGCGGCCTCAGACGGCGCAGGACCATGACGAACGCGGCCAGCAGCAGGTACGCCTCCGTCTTGCCGCCACCGGTCGGGAACCAGATCAGGTCGACCGTCTCCCGGTCGGGATGCGACGGGTCGGCCGCGCCCTGAAGGGTCATGAGGAAGAAGGCCAGCTGGAAGGGTCGCCAAGCGGCCGTCGGGTCGGGCTCCGGGTCCAGCTGTACGGCCGCCGAGCGGGCGTGTCGCTGCCCCGCCTGGTCGGGTTCGCTGTGCCGCATCTGGAGTGCCATCGCCGCGTTCGCCGTGCGGAAGGCCCGCCGCAGGTCCTCGTTCTCCTCGGCGCACAGCGTCCGCACGCCGGACTCCATCCGCTGTACGGCGGTCTCGATCCGTTCCATGATGCGCCGGGCTGCGGGCCGTCCCCAGGCCGGTACGTCCGTGGCCCGCTGCTCCTCGCACCAGGTGCGGTATCCCGCGACGAACTCGCCGAGTTCCTCGCGCAGTCGGCTCACCGGCAAGGACGGGTCGGAAAGGCGCTTCAGCAGCAGCACGGGCGTCCTCGGCCCCGCAGCCCGGACCGCCGGCACTTCGGTCCGCGGCATCACCTCGGCGTGGACACGGGTCACCCGGCCGTCGTCGGGGCGTTCTTCCCGGGCGGCGCAGCCGTGGCCGATGGCGTAGGTCCTGACGTGGCGGTACTGAAGGCGGAGTTCCTGCTCCTCCTCGTCGCGGCTGGCGAGCCGGACCCCCGGGTACGGCAGGACCTCCCCGTCGACCGCCTCGACACCGAGTCCGACCTGGAACAGCATGGAGTCCCAAAGCCGTTCACGCTCGGCGGCGCTGAGCGAGGAGGACCGGCGGGGCGCGCGGGCCGTGTTGACGAGCGCGACCGTGACCAGCCGGCCGTGTCCGAAGGCCCGCCACGTCACCCGGATCTCGCCGCGCCCGTCGAACACCAGGCCGCTCGTCTCGCCGGGTTTGAAGGTGGGGGACTCGGCGGCCAGTGGGATGCGCCGCCAGCGCCGTCCGTCGTCGCCCCGCTCGGTCAGATACCGGGCGCCCTCGACCGTGACGCGGAGTTCGGCGGCCGTCGTGAACAACGACAGTCCCAGGGACGAGGGGAGCCATGAGTTCGCCTCGGGAACGGGATCGTCCCGGTGGGCGGTGTCCTCCCGCTGCTCCTCCGCGCCCGCCGCGTCGATCACCTCGGCGGAGAGCGTCAACTGGCGGTGCAGGTCCGCTTCCTGGGGATAGAGGGTCCCCATCAGGTACTGCCGGTCCGGCGGGGAGGTCACCGTCTCGTGCTCGCCCCATGCGGGCCCCACGAGCTGGTCGCGGACGAACGCGACGAGTTCTTCCCTGGGTCCCATGGCCCCTGTGCCCCCCATGCCACCCCCTGGCGACCGAACGTACCGGCCCGCGAGATCGTATCCGGCATATGCCGGATGGCGCCCCCCGTACCGGGAAATCACTCACATCCAGCCACCGGAGATGAACGCAGCGTTCTCCATCCGGAGCCGATTGTCAGTACCCTGTGCGAAAGTCTCCCCATGACGGCGAACGCACCGGGCACCCGGGGGAACAGGGTGCGTGAACTGCGGGGCGCGTTGGGCGCATTGCTTGCCGAGCTGCATGGCTGCGCGCGCGGCGGCAGGGTGAGCGAGGCGGACTTCAGGGCGGCCACGGCTCCACTGGATTTGGACGCGGACGGCCTGAAACGGCTGGAACTGGCTCTGGCCCAGCAGGGTCTGGTCGTGGAGCATGCTGCCGCGCCTTCCTGGGAGGATGTGCGGATCGGCAGAGTCCTCGGGCTGGCTCGCAAATACGTCTCGGCGGGAGTCGTCCCCGTCCCCGCGTTCTCCGGCCTGGTCTCGCTGTGCGGGCTGGACGCCGCCGAGCGGGAGCTGCTGACGGCGGCGCTGCGGGGCGAGGGGGTGGTGATCGGCGCGATTCCGGCCCCCAGGCGAGCGGACGTCTCGGAGGCCGTGGAAGCCCCGGTCGAGGCACCCGAGACCACTGAGAAGGAAGGCCTCACGGACCTCGACGCGGCGATGACCGCTGCCCGGGCCCGCATGAACGAGGACCGGTTCCGGCACACCGCCTGGAAGACGCTGCTCACCGCCGAGGAGGAGGTCGGGCTGAGCGTCCTCCTCAAAGGCGGCCCCGAGCACCTCGAGCACATCCCGGAGGAGACCGAGCTGGCGGCGCTCCCCGCCGACGACATCCGCCGCCGGGCCTACGAGACGCTGGTCATGCACAACGTGCGCCTGGTGCACAAGCTGGCCCAGCGACTGCAGGGGCAGGGCCTGGACTACGAGGACCTGGTGCAGCACGGCGTGACCGGGGTGATGCACGCGGCCTGCCTGTTCGATCCGACCAAGGGCTTCAAGTTCTCGACGTACGCGACCTGGTGGGCCCGGCAGGCACTGGAGCGGGCACTCGGCAACGAGAGCCGGCTGATCCGTATCCCTGTTCACCTCCACGAGAAGGTGCGCAAGGTGGCGATGGTCGAGGCCCGGCTGGCCGCCCAGGGAGCGTCCCTGTCCGCCGGCGCGGTGGCCGCGGCGGCGGACCTCACGGTGGCCGAGGTCGACGCGGTGCGCCGGATCAGCCGGCCCACGGACTCGCTGGACCGCGAGATCGGCGACGGGACGCATCTGGGCGAGCTGGTGGCGACGCTCCACCTGGCGCCCACACCGGAGGAGGTGCTGTATCCCAAGTACTCCCGCCAGCGGGTGGAGGAGCTGCTGGCCCGCGCCGGGTTGACCGAGCGCGAGGCCGACGTGATGCGGCGGCGCAGCGGACTGGTGGGCGGGGAGCGGCAGACGCTGGAGGAGATCGGCGAGGAGTACGGCGTCTCCCGTGAACGCATCCGGCAGTTGGAGACCCGGGCCCGGGACCGGTTGAAGGTGCTCCTTGCGGGTGGGGTGCCCGAGCCCCGGGGCAGGAGGCGCCGGCGCAAGCAGCGCGAGGAGGGGAAGGAACTGGAGCCCGCGCAGGAGGTGCAGATACCGGTGCAGGAGGCTCCGCCGATTCCGATTCCAATTCCGAAGTCGGCACCGGCACCGGCACCGAGGGCCAGGATGCCGGAAGGACAGGGCACCCTGTTCTGACAGACGCCGCTAGACCTCCGGCCGGATCTTGCTGCCGATGTGGGCGAGGCGGATCGTCCGTTCCTCCGGGACCAGGCGGAAGTGGATGCGGCCGGCGCCCGGGGTGAACCGGGCGTGCAGGTCGAAGGTGCGTGTTTTCCCGTCCAGATCGGTGAAGCGGCACACGCGCTTGCGGGTCTCGCCCTCCGGGGTGACCTTGGTTGGCCACTCGGGCTCGGCCATGGTCGCCGGGTCCCAGGCTGCGACGGCGTCCTCCAGCCGTTCCAGAACCCGCCCTACGGGTACTACCCAGTGCGGGTTCAGGCCGCGGAGCTGGCCCTCGACGCGCGGCAGGAAGGTGAGGTGCGGGTAGAGGTCGGCCCGGCTGTCCCAGATCCGCGAGCCGGTGGTGACGCCCTCGCGGCGTGCCGCCCGAAGCCAGTCCCGGTGCCCCTCGAGATGTGGCTCGGCGGACAGGTGGCGGACATCGACGGTGTCGTGCCGCATCTCCAGCGTGTCGTCGTCTTCGACGAGTTCGCTTCGCTCCAGGGTGACGCGATCGGCCTGCCACTGCCGGGCCACTGGCAGGCTGACAGCGATGCCGTCCATGAAGTGCGCGGCGCCCAGGCCGAGGACGACCTCGCCGTCGTGGCGGTATTCCAGATGGTCGGCGGCATTCTCGACGGGGAAGACGCTCCGCACGGGCGACCGGCCCTGTAACGCCCGCAGGCGCTGCCAGAGGGCGCGGTTGCGCGGAGTGGCCCCGATCCACTTGTTGACGGGGTAGCCCTCGGCGATCTCCAGCGCCTTGACGTCCACCTCGCTCACCAGCGCCGTGCCCGACCCTCCCTCGGCCGCGGCGGCACGGACGACGGCCACGAAGTCGGCCATGGCCCGCTCGGCCCGCGCGGGATCGCAGGCCGTCCCCCAGGACTTCTCGTTCAGAAACAGCAGTGGCACGCCTTCTTCCCCCTGTGTCGTTCCGTGCCGTCAGTCCAGCAGCTGGTCGAGCGAGTTCTCCCACTCGTCGAAGAAGCCCTCGGGCCACTGTTCGAGCATGCCGTCCTTGTCGATGCGCGGGGTGACGACCTCGGCGCCCGCCCCGTTGCCGCTGAAGTAGTGCACGACCGTGTCCTGCGCCTGAAGGACGCCCTGTTTCACGGCGATGCGGACGCCGTTCAGCACGTGGTCGCTGTGCGTCTCGACGATCAGCTGGGCACCGGTGGCGGCGGCCGCGGACAGCAGTGCGGCCATCCTGCTCTGCCCCTTCGGATGCAGGTGGGCCTCGGGGTTCTCCAGCAGGATCAGGCTCTCGGGCGTCGCAGTGAGGCAGGCGACCACGACGGGCAGGGCGTAGGTGAGACCGAAGCCGACGTTGGTGGGGCGCCTGCGGCGGGTGGCGTTGATACCGGCGGTGCCGCCGAAGCCGTAGGAGAGGCGGACCGAGTCGGTGCCTTCGATGGGGTCGGTCTCGATGTTGACGCCCGGACACAGCTCCTGCATCCAGGCGATCGTCTGGTCCAGGAGCTGAGGGGAGGTGGCGCCGCGATGGCGGAGCGGACCGTCGGGAACCTCCGTCGGCACGTCCTGATCCGTGTGGTGGCGCAGGTAGTTGATGGTGTGCTCACCCCGCACGCCCAGGAAGCCACGCGCGATGGCGATCTGGTGGGAGCGGGGGTAGGTGACCGCCGGGGTGATGCGGTCGGCGTGCAGGTACTGAAAGGGCTGCTCGGCCAGGTGCGAGCGGACCGATCCCTCCGCCAGGGGCATGACGTCCCGGTCGGGATGACGAATGTCGTACGCGGCGGCCCACGTGCGCTGCTCGCCGTCTTCCTCGATGACGAAGCCTACGAGCGGCTCGTTGACGGCGGGGAGTTCTTCGACAGGCCCGAAGTCCTCGTGCAGGACGTCCTGTGCGGTGCCGAGGGCCACGAGATCGCCGTTGAGCAGCAACCCGCCTCCGGCACGCCTGGTACGGATGAGCATCTGCGTCTCGTACGACTGTCGCAGCAGCCCCAGTGCCTGCAGGACGCTGCTCTTACCCGAGGAGTTGAGACCGGTGAGGAGCGTCAGCGGGCCGAGAGGGAGTTCCAGACGCCGGAACGCCTTGAAGTTGATCAGCGTAATGCGGTTGATCACTGCCGGGCCCCGCTCCGTCCCTCGCTGAGCGCGTCCTCCAGCAGCTCCTTCACTGCGTCGAACCGCTTGCGCACCTTCCTGGCGTCACCGGTGCCCACGGAGATGGCGCGTTCGAACTCCACGTCCTCCATGAGCTCCGCGAAGGCGTCGAGGACATCGACCTGCCGCAGCGCCTCGCGATCGTCGTCGCCGAGGCTCGCGAGATTGACGGCGACCGCCTCGAAGAGTGCCTTGTTGATGGGTGACTTGCGCTGCTGGTTCCGGCGGTACTTCCGGAAGGCGTGGTGGCCGAAGATCTCCTCGGCCGCGAGCATCGCCGTGAGGAACTCGGTCCGCAGCCGGTTCTCTTCCGCACTGTCGAGACGGTTCACCTGGTGCATCGCCTCGGCGAGGAACGCGTCGAAGTCGCCCGGCTTGTACGCATGCGGGGAGGTCATCCGGAACGCCAGGAATCGCAGAACCATCTCCCGGTCGGCCATCCGGTCGCCGACGACGCTGTAGCCGGTGGCCCGCCGGAATTCCTCGGTCTCCGCGAGCTCCGCGAGGAGCGTGCGCGCCCGACCCGAGATGAGCGCGTGCCGGATCTCCTGCCGGGTGAGGGGCTCGCCTCCGGTGTTGATGCGTGCGAAGACGTTGAACATCACCGGCTCGGGGGTGCCGCGCCGGATGACATGGACGACGACCTCGGTCTCACGCAGCCGGATCTGGAGCTTCCCGGACAGGTTCGCGAAGCCCGCGCCCTCGAAGTTGCGCAGATACTCCAGGCCCGTCAGTTTCAGCGGGTCGGCGCCGACCGTCTCCGGCTCCACGAAGCGGGCGATGGACGTGAGGCGCTGGATGCCGTCGACGATGGCCCAACTGCCGTCCTTCTTCTCGGCGGCGTAGAAGGACGGGATGGGGATGCGCAGCAGCAGTGACTCGATGAGTCGGGACTGCTTGCCGTCAGTCCAGATGCCCGCCTTGCGCTGGAAGTCCGGGGCGAGGTCGATCATCTCGTTGCGCAGCCGGGACAGCAGCAGATCGACGGTCGTCGTCCGGGTGTCGATGTCGATGTGCTCGGGGTCGAAGGGAGAGGTGATCTGCTCGATCACCACATCCTCGGCCTCCTCGCGCTCGATGTCGGTCGGCCGGCCGTCGGCGGTGACCTCCACGGAGAACAGAGGGGAATCAAGCTCTCCGGCATCCGCCGCAGCGTCCTGATACCGCTCGAACACCGACCGTTGGTCCCGGGTACGCCCCTGGCTCTCCTCCAGCGCCGCCATGTCGTCTCGTCGCCCTCCCCCTCATGCCATGCGGGCTCATCGCGTCCGCTTCGATCGCCCCCTCACCCTACCGTCCGTGATTCCGTGGTGACGGTCGATCGGTTTGAGCAGTGGGGGCAGGGAGTGGACGGGGAGGGCGCCGGGCGACTCGGCTCTTCGGCGGTGGACTCGGGTTCCCTGGCGCTGGGTGAGGCACCGACGAGAAGCTGCCCACCCCGCTGCAGGGCCTCGCGGAGGTGCGGCCAGATCGCGGCGACGCTGGAGACACCCGCGGCCACCAGCAGCCCCGAGACCGCTTCCCCGCCCGGGACGAGGAACGCCCCGGCGACAAGCCCCGCAGCCACCGCGAGTCTGCCCACTGCTGCCAGCAGCCTGGTCCTGAGCGGCTCGGCAGCGACACCCGCCTCGTCGGACTCCGGCACATCCGCGAGGAGCCGGGGATCGACGATCAACAGGCTGTCCCGCTCGGCACGCGCAGGACAGCTCTGCCGCAGGGCTCCGGCGACAAGTCGAGCCAGGTCGCGGAGGGCGGCCTCACGGTCCGCTCCCTCGCCGAGGAGGTAGCGCTCGTCAGCGTCGTCGAGTGCCACGATCAGCCGTTCCGTGGTCGCCCGCACCCGGGCGCGGGTGGCGGGCGGCATCGCACGGGTGCCGTACCGGGCCTGGGCGCGCAGGGCGTTGCATAGACGTCGGAACTGCCTGCCGTGGGCATCGAGCGCGGAGTCCTGGGCCCGGCGCCGGGCCGGTATGAGCAGAAGCTCCAGGAAGGCGATCGCCTCCACGGTGACGACCCCGGCCGCGTCGGAGACCGCGGTGGCCCGTACGTCGGCGGCCATGAGCGTGAGGGAGACGGTGCCGAAGCCGGCGACGGCCGCGAACATCCAGAACGGCGTGACCGTGGTGCGGTGCAGCGATGTCGCCCACCAGAAGGGGAGCACGACGACCAGGAGAGGAACCGCCTGGAGCAGTACGGAGACACACCGACCGGCGACGATACGGTGCCACCGGTCGACGAGTTCACCCTTGTCCGGCCCGTCTTCCGCCGGTACGCCTCTCTGTTTCAGCTCTTGGAGCAGCGTCTCGACACGTTTCTCGCAGGCTCCGCGCCGGATGCGCTGCACACCGGGTAACTGGTACAGCCTGTCGCCCAGCACACGGGCGCGGGCCCACCACAGGAAGGCGATCCATACCGCCTCGCAGAAAGTCCACGCGGCCCAGAGGAACGCGATGTTGTCGAATTCCGTGCCTGTCATGACAGTCAGAGTCGCAGACGGCACTGACAGTCAGGTCAGGGCGACTTCGCACCAGACCGTCTTGGTGTACGGATCGCCGCAGGTCGCTCCCCAGTGTGTGGACAAAGCCTCGACGAGGAGCAGTCCACGGCCGGAGTCCCGGTCGGGGCACGGTGGTTGGAGGGTGCCGGGGGTCGGCGGACGGCGGTCGGTGCGGGGGTCCGTGACTTCGATACGGAGGGCCGGGCCCTCCGGGCAGAGGGTGAGCCGCAGGCGGAAGTCACGGCCTGGCACCCGGCCGTGCCGTACCGCGTTCGCCGCGAGTTCGGCCACGAGGAGGGTCGCCGTGCGGTTGGCCTCGGTGTCGAACGGCCAGCCCCAGCCGTGGAGTTGTTCGGCCGTGAGGCGACGGGCGAGGCGGGCGCCTCTGGGGGTGGCCGAGAGACGGATGGTGAAGTGACAGACCCTCGCGTGGGCAATATCGGCGTTCATGTCACTCAGCGTGGTCATCTGTCTCTACGCTGACCAGTAACGACGGCGGTACCCAGCGTCACTGTCCGGTCGCCGTCCGGCTGTGTCCGGGCGGCGTGGCGTTACGCGGTGCGCCGGTGAGGAGTTGGGTACGGGCGGCACGTGGAGGTGTCCGGACGTGGGTGTGACGGGGCAGGGGCCGCAGGGCGGTGACGGGATGGAGCCGTACGGCACCGACGACGAGGAGTCGGCGGCGGTACTGCGGACGGTCGGCAGGGTCGTCAAGACGTGCCGCGAGCGGAAGGGGCTCACCCAGGCCGAGTTGGGGGTGGCCATCGGCTACAGCGAGGAGCAGGTGTCCTCGGTGGAGCGGGGGCGGCGGGCGCCGAGTCCGACGTTCCTGGAGGCGGCGGACGGGGTTCTGGACGCCGGTGGGCTGCTGGCCGGGCTGAAGAAGGACGTGGAGCAGGCTCGGTACCCGAAGAAGGTGCGGGATCTGGCGAAGTTGGAGGCGGAGGCGGTTGAACTGTGCGCCTACGCCAACTCCGTCGTGCACGGCCTGCTACAGACGCCGGAGTACGCGAGGGCGTTGTACGGGATGCGGCGTCCGGCGTTCAGCGAGGAGCAGGTGGAGCGGCTTGTCGCTGCGCGACTGGCGCGGCAGGAGATCTTTGACCGGCACCCAAGCCCAGCCTTCAGTTTCGTCTTGGAAGAGGTGACACTGCGCCGTCCGCTCGGGGGCAGAATGGTGATGCGGAAGCAGCTCGAACGCCTGTTGGAGGTCGGCCAGCGGCGGACCGTGGAGATCCAAGTGATGCCCACAGATCGCGAGGACCACGCCGGCCTTGCGGGGTCGCTTCAGTTGCTCCGGCTCAAGGAAGGGGACACCGTGGGACACAACGAGGTCCAGCTCACCAGTCGGCTGATCTCCCATCCCAAGGAGGTCCAGATCCACGAGATCCGCTATGGCATCATCCGAGCCCAGGCCCTTGCACCCCGCGAGTCGCTGGCCTTCATCGAGAAAGTGCTGGGAGAGACATGATGACCAACCCCTCGACGGGGAACGGTTCCGCGCTGGAGTGGTTCAAGAGCAGCTACAGCACGAATGACGGCCCGGAGTGCGTGGAGGTCGCCTTCGCCCCCAGCACGGTTCACGTCCGCGACTCCAAGCGTGCGCCGGGCCCTCAGCTTGCCTTTGGGGCCCAGCAGTGGGCCGCGTTCGTCTCGTACGCCGCCGAACGCTGACGTACGACGTACTGACGCCCCGCATCCGGTTCCGTACCGGGCACGGGGCGTCTGCGTATCCCGCTCAGGTGGACGAGAGCCGTGCCGAGAAGTAGGCGTGCGCCTCTCGCATTTCGGCCTCGCGGTCGGCCTTGTAGAAGGGGGGCGTGTAGCCGTCCGGCGGAGCCGCGCGTTCGCCGTCGAGGTGGGCGCGGAGTTGTTCGTAGTGTTCCCTGGTCTGGCCGTGGCCGTACGTGTGACGGCTGCCCGCGATGCGGCGTCCCTCGGCATCGAACCAGGTGACGGCATCGAAGTCCTGCATGATCGGGAAGCGGGCCTTGTACATGGCCACAAGGGAGTCGGCATCCACTCCGAGCCATACGGCCACCAAAGCGTCCAGCTCGACCAGCGCTGCGCGGCGTGCCCGATCGGTACGCAGAGCAGTCACCCGAGTCCAGTCGGGGCCCACGTCATGCAGGGGCTCCAGCTGAGACCACTCCCGGGCCCAGCCCTCATATCCGGCCCATGTCGGGTCGTACAGCTCTGTCCAAAGGGCTGCGTAGTGCGTCGTAAGGCAGTTCAAACGTAGAGTACGCAGCAGCAAGGCCGACGCCAACGGGTGGTTCTCTGATGGTATCGGCAGTCGGCCGGCCTGCTTCACGTCGAGATTGCGCACACGTGTCGTACGCAGCAGGTAGTCGACCGGGATGGATGACCAGAATCCGGCCGTCAGGGCGGTCATGCGGTTGCTACCCAAGTAGGTGCTGCGCATGCCATCGATGTGAGCTGGGCCGGGCGGGATGATCGCCTCATACAGACTGCGCTCGGTGTCGGGAGCGATCATCTTTCGCCACGCAACCCGGTAGAACTTCGTGTACGCCCGAGTCGACCGCCTGACGAAGTACTGGTCAACATCATCCGCGTTGACCTCACCCTCCGGCACGCCCCGTGCTTGGGCCAGCACTCGACGCGCCTCGGCCGTCGCTTCATCCGACGCCCTCAGCTGCGCCAACCCGCCCTTGTCGAGCCACTGGTCCTGCTTCTCGGCGTACCTCTCCGGCGTCGCAACGGGTACGTACTCCGTCTCCGGCAACGCATCGTCGGGCATCTCTAGGTGGTTGAGGCCAAGCACCTCGCTGCTGCCCTGGCTGGGCTGTTTGAACATCGGGTTAGCCAGGCCGACTTGGGGCCCCTTCAAGATCACGTCTTCCCACTTGGCTGGTCGGAAGAGCGAACCGTCGTCCTTCGGGAGGTTGTAGTCAATGAGGCCGTCCCTCTTGGCCAGCGTCTCGTTGTAGCCCGAGGAGATCGGCGGCTTCAAGGAACCCAATCGCAGCGGATAGTCCGCCAGCGCGCTGACGGCCTCGCCCTCCGCTGCACTCACCGGCGACAGCAACCGTCCTTGCTCCACCGGTTGCCCCTCGTCCCCAGTCAGCCGCTGCCATTGTCCCAGCGTCGCCCGGTCGACCCGGATGATCCGCTTCTTGTGCGGTCGCTCGTCCCACGTGTCCCCGTATCGGACTACCGGGTCGGGTCCCGAACCATCGTGCTGAGCGGAAAGCCGCAGGGCGTCTACGGAGAAGAGCCACGACAGATGGTCGAAGCCGATTTCACCCTCAGGTCCGTAGATGTGTACTCCGAAGTGACTGGCGTGACCGACCGGCGGGGGAAAGAAGCGATTGCTGGCGTTGGAGAAGTCACCGTGCACGCGCAGGCGTTTGTAGGCCGCTGCCCGCAGTAGCCCGTCCTTGTCCCCGGTGAAGTGGGTATCAGGGTGGATGAGTCCAGCCGTGCCGTTGCGTCCGGCATGGGCCCAGGTCTGGCACATGAACGCCCGGTACAGATCCGGGCGGGTTCCATCGAGCACGGGGTAGACGACCGGAGAACCAAGCTGGCTCGACACGCCCATGATGGCCACGAGTTCGCCCAGGAAGTAGGCCCGCGCCTCGGCATCCTTGAACAGCTCCGGCACGCGGGCCTTCCGTACCGCCGCGCTCGGCCGCTCCGTAAGCATGAACCAGGGATCACGCTCGGCGAGAACCTGGTCCTCCTTCCACTCCGGCCGCACCCACGGCGGATTCCCCACTTGCAAGTCGAACCCCCCGGCCTCCCCCGCGAAGACATGCGCGAACTGCAACTCCCAGTGGAAGAAGCCCAGCCCCACACCGGCCCCGAGGTCATCCCGGTCCTCGCTCCCGGCCACGTCCTCCACCGTGTCCAGCCAGGGGAACCGCGCCTTGAGCCGGAACGGCGAGTCCATGCCCATGAACGCGTCGAGCTCGACCTCGTAGTCGCGCAGAGCATCGAGGCTCGGGAAGTCGGCGACCAGCGAATCCGCCGGTACATCCTTCGTACCGAGGGCGCACTCCAGGAAGTCGATCCAGTCGTCCAGCGTGGCCAGCGCAATGACCTCGCGCCGCCCCTGGGGCCGAGCAGCCGCCCGCTTCCGCACCGACTTCTTCTCCCCCGCGTCGCGGGAGGAACCGGTGTCCTCCATCTCCAGCTGCTGGGGAAGCCCGTCGTCGAACAGGCTCTCCTTCACCCAGCTCTGGTCCCCGGGCGCCGGACCGGACGGCTCGGCGGCCACCTCCACCGGCAACTGCTCAGCACCGGCCTCGCCCCCATCGCCGTACGACGACACGTTCTCCGAACCGTCCAGCTCCCCCACCCGGTCCAGCGGCCAGAACCACAGCGCGCACCACACGTCCATGACTGCCTTCAGCCGCCAGTACGGCGTGCCGGGGCGCGTGAGGTCGCCGTAGACGACCTCCTTCGGCACCGCGTGCTCGGGATGCTCGATCCAGTCCGCGCCCCAGACGTCGATCTCGCGGGAGATCTCCTTCTCGGACTGCTTGAGCCGCTCGATGACCAGCTTCCACAGGAACTCGGCCCGCCGCGCGACCCCCTGGAGCCGGCGCCGCTGTGCCACCGTCTTCGGGGCGCGCAGGATGCCGGACCGCCACTTCTCCATCCGCTGGACTGCGGCTTTGTCCAGTTCCTCGGCGATCTTCTTGGACTTGGCGTCCGCGACCACCGCTCCCCAGCCCAGCGCGGGCAGGAGGAAGTGATGGACCGCGCCCTCCGGCAACGCACCGCCCCGGAACGGTAGTTCCTTCGGAGCGAGCGTGTCCTTCTTCGACAGCCACTTGCCCTTGCCGAGCGCGTCCTTGTCGTAGATCTTGCGGCCCGCGCCGACCAGCGAATTCCCGCGCCGCAGGTGCAGGCCGAACCAGGGGGCCTGCATCCCGGGGTGCATGGTGTTCAGCCACAGGGAGACCTCCGCCAGCTCCACCGCCGTGGCGTTGAGGTCGACGCCGTACGCGTTGTGCAGGGCGACGTAGGCCTTGGCCTTCTGGAGTTCCACGGCCCGCTGGTCGGGGGCGATCTGCACGCCGGTCTCGGCCTCGCGGCGCCGCAGGTACTCCGCGGCGACCTGGTTGATCGCCTCGTTGAGGAAGGCGCCGGAGCCGAGGGCGGGCTCGCAGATCTTCCATTCCAGCAGCTCGCGCGCGGGCGTCACCTCGCCGTTCTGGTCCAGGCGGTGCTTGAGCGCGAGCTCGACCGTGACTTCGGTCAGGGACTCCGGCGTGTAGTACGACGCCGTGTTCTCCCGGTCGCGGCCTGCGAGGCGGTACACGAACGAGCCCGGCGGGTACTCGGCCCGCTCCGTCTGGCCCGTCTCCTCGTTGTACCGCTGGACGAACACCTCGCTCGGGTAGGCGCCCGCGCGGGACTCCGGGATCACCCAGCTGCCCTTGGCGGGGTCACCACCCTTCGCGACCTCGACGAGCGTCTTGTCGGCGATGAAGCCGGTGTACGACATCAGGCCCTCGTACACGGCGCCGAGCTGGTTGATGCCGAGCTGGGCGTACGAGATGAAGCCGCCGCGCTCGCCCTTGCGGCCCTTGGTCAGCATCAGGCGGCGCAGTACCTTGTGCAGGGTGGCGTTGCGCAGCTGGGTGTCGAAGTACTCCGGTCCGGCGGACGGGTCGTCCTCGTCATAGGCGGGGTTGGGGACCTTTGAGCCGATCAGGCGGATGGCGCCCGGCTCGAAGAGATCGGAGCGCAGCGGCTCGAAGCGCAGGCCGACGTCCTCGCTGCGGCGGGCCCGCCGGGCTCGCTCGAAGCGACGGGCACGCAGTGCAAGCTGAGCCTCTGTCAGTTTCTCGCCCGCCGACGCAAGTTCTGCGGCTTCCGCCGCTACCGCCGCGCGGTCCGCCTCCTCCACCGCACGGTCCTCCGGCTCCGTGCCGTGAGGGCGGTGGCCCTTGTTCACCATGCGGGTGAGCAGGTCGACCGACTGGTACAGGTGGAAGCCGTCACGGGCGGTGGGGCCGACCAGGGCCTTGACCGCCAGGTCGCCCAGGCGCTGAAGGCCGTACCCCGCGCCGTACTCGGGGTAGTCCGAGGGCAGGATGCCCAGCTCCGGGCGGGCCTCGGCGTAGAGCAGGAACAGGATGCGGTACAGGTAGCGCAGGGACTCGCGGGTCAGGCGTCGGGCCAGGCGCTGCGGGTCGTCCAGGTCGGCCGGTGTCACGCCCTGCTCGGACAGCCGGGCCAGGACCGCCTGGGCGATCAGCTCGACTGAGTCCTTCAGGCCCTCGCGGAGTTCCGTCGAGACGCCCACGGCGTGCTTGGCCGACTTGGAGACGAGGTCGTCCAGCGGGTTGGTGCCACCGGTCTCCGGGACGCGGAGCGAGTCGGCGCCGAACAGGGCGGCAGTCGTGTCGAGTTCGCCGCCGGGGCGGTCGTCGCGGCGTTCCAGGGCCGAGTCGAGGCTGACGGCGAGGTAGCGGCCCTCGCTCCAGGCGGTGCGGTCGGCGAGGACGACGACACCGCCGACCAGGATGAGGACGTAGCGGGGTGGCTCGTCGGCGGCGAAGAGGAAGCGGACCAGGGTGTCGGCGTCGGTGATCGGCTCGCCCTGCGGGATGTCGACCGGGTGCAGAAGCCGGCCGGGGCCGGCGGGGTCGCGGGCGGCGTCCGGTTCGGCGGCCCAGCCGCAGGCGAGGGCGACCAGGCCGGATTCGGCGTGCGCGACCGGGATGTCGTAGGTGCGACCGGCGCGTTCGACGGTGAGCGTGGCCGGGGCGGGGGTGTAGCCGAGGGCGCGCAGGACCCGGTCGTGGAGGTCCGCGACCGTCTTGGTCCAGCGGGCGTCGTCGTAGGTGCGCCAACCGGACTCGCTCTCCGGTGCGTCCACCTCGGCCTGGGCGCGCTCGGCGAGGAAGGCGCGGTCCGCGAAATAGGGGGCGCGTAGTGTGCGCAGACCCTGGCGGGGGGTGAGGAGGCGTGGCTCGTCCGCCGGCTTCCTGTTCTCCTCGGCCTCGTGTTCTGCCCAGCGGGCCAGCAGTCCGTCCTTCGCCTTGAGGTCCTTGGGCAGGACCTCGGCGAGGTAGTGCGCGGAGAAGTAGTCGCCGTGGTTGACCAGCGAGTCGTACGTCACGTCGAGGACCGTTTCTGCGGATGGTCTGCGGATGGTTCAGCGGGTGGCTTGCAGGGGGCGGGGCCGGTGCCGGTCAGGCGCGGTCGAGGACGGCCAGGACACGCAGCAGCGGGCGGCCGGTGGCGGTGAGCTTGTCGGCCAGTTCCGTCTGGTCGCGGATGGTGTCCTCGATGATCCGGCCGGGCAGCAGGGACTGCTGCTGCCAGCGGCCGAGGCGTGCGCGGTAGTCGTCGAGCTGGGCGCTGATCTGCCGGGTCCAGGCGTCCTTGCGTTCCTCCAGGTGCTCGCGGGCGGCGGCGACGGCGGCCGGAACGAGCTTCTGGAGGGCGGGCAGGTCGCGGGGCGGTGCCGGGTTGGCCATGTCGGGGCCGATGCCGGCCTCCGTCAGGGCGTCCGGCATCGGCACCACCGCGGGGGTGCCGGGCAGGCCGCGGACGGCCATCCACTCCACGACCGTGGGGCGGCCCAGCTTGTTGGAGTAGATGCCCTGGACGAGGAAGGTCGGCCCGGTCGCGTCGGAGGTGAGGATGACGGGTGCCTGCTGACGGCCGAGCTGCACGAGCACCTTGTCGACCAGCCATTCCACCAGGGGGTGGATGTCGGTGAGGTAGCCGATGGCGGGCCAGCTGGAGCCGGACTTGCCGCGGGCCTCGTCCAGGCTGTGCTGTCCGAGGCGCCGGTGGAAGGTGACCCGGAGCCGTTCCTTCAGCTTCTGCTCCCGTAGATAGTCCGGGGGCAGGATGTCCAGGCGGTGCAGGAGGTCGGGGGCTTTCGCGGTGGCGAGGCTCAGGTAGGGCGCCGACTCGCTGTGCGGGAGGGTCTGCTGGTGCTCGGAGAGGTCGAGCGCGTCGTGCGGGCGTTCGTCGTAGACCTCGTCGAGGGCCGCTCGGACGAACGCCTGGGTGTCGCCGCCGAACAGGGAAGGGACCTGTGCCTTGGGCACGGGCCGGTGCTCGGGCAGGACCGACGGCTGGGAGAAGAGCGCGGTCAGCGGGTCTCCCGGGGTGGGCGAGGCGGCGAGGGACTCCTCGACGGTGCGGCCTGCAAGGAGGTCCCTGATCAGGCGGCGTTCCTCCTCCTCCGCGCGGTACAGCCCGGTCACGGCCTCGGCGGTGCCGTCCAGGCGGTAGGCCTCCTCCTCGCGCTTCAGAAGCTTCTCGGCGACCGTACGGTCGTCCTTGGCGCCCTCGGTCGCGGAGTGCAGGATCAGCGCCCGGAAGCGGGGGTTGTGCTTTTGGCCGTAGCGGTCGATACGGCCGTTGCGCTGCTCGATGCGGATCAGCGACCAGGGGATGTCGTAGTGCACGAGGTCGTGGCACTGGCGGTGCAGGTTCACGCCTTCGGAGGCCACGTCGCCGGTGAACAGGATGCGCACGGGGTGGTGGGCCAGTCCGAAGGCCTCCACGACCTCCATCTGTTCCTTGTCGGACAGGCCGCCGTGCATGATCCGCACGGCCTGCTTCGCCTGCTCCTCGCCGAAGCCGAGCCGGGCGGGGACGACCTTGGAGAGCCACTTCAGCGTTTCGACACGCTCGGAGAAGACGACGACCCGGGTGGCGGAGCCGGGCCGTACGCCGATGTCGGTGAGCTGCTCCACGAGCGCGTCCAGCTTGGACGAGTCGCCCGGCGCGCCGGCCTCCCCGATGACGGACGTCAGCGCCAGCAGGCGGTCCAGCGCGGCGAGTTCGGTGGCGATGCGGGCGGCCGCCGGGGTGCCGGGGGCCGTCTTCGCCGCCTTCTCGTTCAGGTTGTTCCGGCGGGTGGTGATGGTCTTGGCGAGCGCCCGGTGGGAGGAGAGGAAGGCCTTCAGGAGCGTGTACGGGAAGAGGCGGTCCTCGGTCGGTGCCGTGCGGCCGGACGGCGCGGTGCCGAACTCGGTGGAGGTGTCCGGGGCCGGGATCCAGTGCCGCGTGAGTTCCGCGAAGATCCGTTCCTCGGCCTCGGTCGCGGTGCACGGCACCGAGACGGTGGGATCGCGGTCGGCCCACTCCTTGCCGATCTGGTCCCGCACCTCCGGGTGGACCTTGGTCCGGCGGATGAAGAGGTGGCTCAGGTCCTTCTCCGCGTCGTAGTCGCTCGGGTCCGCGATCGCGGCCGGGTCCAGAAGGCTGATCAGCTCGGCGAAGGACTTGCCGTCACCGTTGTGCGGGGTGGCGCTGGCCAGGAGCAGGGCGTCGGTGTTCGGGGCGAGGACGCGCGCGAGGGCGTTGCGCTGGCTGCCCCGGTTGATGAGGTTGTGGGACTCGTCGATGACGACCGCGTCCCACTGGATCTTCTCCAGATGGTGGCGGTACTGGCCGATGTTCTTCAGGGTGTCGACGGAGACGATGACCCGCTTGTAGTGGGTGAAGGGGTTGCGGCCGGCCGGGATCTCCCGCTGGATGCGCTGGATGCCGACCGAGTCCAGGCGGATGAGCGGGATGGAGAAGCGCGTCCACAGCTCGTGCTGGAACTGCTCCAGGACGTGCTGCGGGGTGACGACGAGGATGCGCTCGCCCCGGCCGCGGCGGATCAGCTCGGCCAGGGTGAGGCCGATCTCCAGGGTCTTGCCGAGCCCGACGACGTCGGCGATGAGCAGCCGGGGGCGCAGGTTGGCGAGGGAGAGGGCCAGCTCGGCGGGGCGCTGCTGATAGCTGAGCGGGTCGATGAGGAAGCGGTCGGCGAGAGCCAGGCCGCGTTCGGTCTGTGGGAGCGGGGTCTTGCGCAGCAGGGCTTCCAGGAAGAGACGGCTGCGGCGGAAGTGGTCGGTGGGGTCCTCGACCAGTTCCGTGTGCTCGGGGTCCAGGATGCGGACCCCGTCACCGGCCAGGCGTTCGATCTCGGTGAAGAAGACGGCCGGCTCGTCCCGGACGAACTCCGAGACGCCCACGGCCTCGATCTTGGCGCCGTCACGGCTCGGGGTGACGCTCTTCACCAGCCACTCCTCGTCCCGGACGAGGATCTGGGCCCCCGGCGGGAACCTGATCTCGGAGGCGTCCGCCGCCTCGGAGGTCACCGACTGCTCCGGCCGCCCGTCCGGCTGGTGGGTCACGCTGCTGCCTCCGTTTCCTGCACACGTCGTCCACGGGAAGTGGCCGAATACCGCGCAAGTCTTCCATGCCGGAGAATGTCCGCGCAGGTCACTGCGGCAATCCGGAGGCCGGCTCCGAGACGTCTTCGCTACCGCCGGTTCAGCGGGACCCGCCGCGCGCCGGAACGAAAGCCGCATCCCTCGCATACGCCGCGCGCAGGTCCTCGGCGATGGCATGGGCCGTCGCCGCATCGGGGGTGCGTCCGGGGGTGCGTCCGCCCGCCGAGCGCCCGCGCGGCGCGGCAGGGGCCGGGGTGGCGGGTGGGACGAGAGCGACCGTGGGCACGTCGGCGGGGCCGGGTGGGGCGACGGGCGGCTCGGGGAGCGGTTCGGCGAGCTGCGGGTCAGGGTCAGGGGCGACGAGCGTGGGCTCGTACTCGGCGATCGGCCCCGGCGGCAGCACCAGCCGGCCGTCGAGGTGCGGTGCCGTCCGCTCGATCAGCCGCTGCCGGGCCTGACGGGCGGTGAGACCCGAGTCGGTGAGAACGGTCACCAGCTCACCGGTCACCTCGGTGAGGGACGGGCGGTCGGCGGGGTCGTGGGCGAGCATCGCGGACACCACGGGGACCAGCTGGTCGGGCAGACCGGCCAGGTCGGGGGCCTGGCCCGGGTCGCCGATCCTGGACGCCACCGCGAGCCAGTTCTCGCCGTCGTACGGATAGTGGCCGGTGGCCGCGAAGAGCAGGACCGCACCGAGAGCGTAGACGTCGGCGGCGGCGGTCAGATGATGGTTGCCCTCCGCCTGCTCGGGCGGCATGCACAGCACGCTGCCGACCACGACTCCGGTCGCGGTCAGCGTCGTACGCCGTTCCGCGAGGACCGCGAGACCGAAGTCGATCACCTTGGGCCCGTCCGGACCCAGCAGGATGTTCTGCGGCTTCAGGTCGCGGTGCAACAACTCGGCCTGGTGGACGGAGGTGAGTCCCTCGGCGAGCAGCGCACCGAGGCTCGCGGTCTCGGGGAGCGGCAGCGGGCCGTGGTCGCGGACGTGGCGCAGGAGGTCGGGCCCGTGGACGTAGTCGACGGCCAGCCACGGCTGTTCGGCCAGCGGGTCGGCGCCGGCGAACGCGGCGACGCGCGGCCCGAACACTTTCTTCAGGTTCTCCACCTCGAGCACGAACCGGCTGCGGGTCTCGGCGTCGAGGACGGACGACTTGATCACCTTGACGGCGACCAGCTGACCGGCGGGTGACTCGCCCAGGTAGACACGGCCCATGCCGCCGGAGCCGATCCGGCCACGAAGGGTGTAGCCCCCGATGTGCGTGGGGTCGTCACTCCTCAGCGGTTCCACAGCGGCCCAGCTCCCCCTCGGCGTCCGGTTCCCGGCCCCGCGCGGCACCCACGCGGACGGTCGGCCACAGTGTAGATCGACAGGCCGCCATGGCTCCGGCACCTCAGGCCCGTCGCCCCGGCCCCTCGGCCGAAAATCACCATGCGGGACCGTCCTGCGGAATCACCCGGGGCGAGGCCTGGGTAAGGTCCGCACGGAGATCCGCCACGACGACGGGGATCTCCCGCACGACGCGCAACGGGGGGTGACGCGGGTGGGGTGGCGTAAGGAGATCGCAACAGCCCTGGACGAGCTCGTCACGATCGTAGGTGGCTCGGGCAGGCAGCCGCGCTGGCAGCGGGTGGGACGCGCGGTCCGCACCAAGGAGGCGGGCTGGTACGCGGTGGACCTGCGCGGTTCGGACATCGGTCCGGACCAGCTGGACGCGCTGCGGCTCGCAGGCCCGGAACCGGAGCACGTCGCATCGAAGGGATTCGCCGTCTCGGAGACAGTGCAGAACGGCTCCCTGCTCACCTTGAAGGTCGCCGAGTTCGCGGATCTCCCGGACGCGTATCTGTGGCTGCTGAAGCAGCCGCCGGCCTTTCTCGTGGAGGCTCTGCGTGACGGGATCGCCGGGCTGGGCGAGACCCCGCTGGCGAGCGCCCTGGCCGCGGGGGCCATCGGTGGTGCGGCCTCGTCCGACCCGGACCCTCCGGGCTCCCATCCCGCGCAGGCGGACGCATACCGTGCATGCCTGGGCGAGGGCGTGCATCTGGTGTGGGGTCCGCCGGGCACCGGCAAGACGACGGTGCTCAAGCGCGCCATCGGCGACCTGATGGCCCGCGGCGACCGCGTACTGCTGGTCTCGGCCACCAACATCGCCGTGGACAATGCCCTGTTGGGCGTGGTGAAGGAGAACCGGCACGCACCCGGCGACATCGTGCGCGTCGGCCCGCCACAACTGCGGGAGGTCGCCGACGACCCCAGTGTGTCGCTTCCCCTGATGGTGCGCGAGCGGCTGGCCGAGACGGAGGAGCGCAGGCGTGTCGTCGAGGCCACACTCGTGGACATGCGCAGCCGCGCGGCGGAACTCGCCGCGCTGGACGCCTCCCTCGTCCGCTTCGATCCCACCGCATACGTCGCCGCGCTGAAGCTGCTGCGTACGCCCGGACAGGATCCGGTGTCCGCGCGCCAACGCGCGGAGAACGCCGCGGACTTGCTGGAGCAGGCCGAGGCGGCCCGGGAGGCGGCGGACAGGGCCGTCGCGGCGGCGGGGCGACGCCACGAGGAAGCGGCGGAATCCCGCCGTCAGTGGTCGGAGGTCGACCGCCTGCACACGGAGCAGTCACGCATTCTCCAGGCAGCGGAGCGGAAGGAGGCCAAGGCCCTGCTGGCCGAGGAGAAACTCGATTCCCTGCGGGAAGAGTTGAGACAGCTCGACGCCCAGGGGTCCATGGCCAGATGGCGCACTCGGGAGAAACGGCAGACGCTCCGCGAGCAGGTGGCCGCCGAGGAGGACGAGGTCAACCGTGTACGCCGCGCCGCGCAGGCCGCACGCGCGACGGCTGAGGCGCACGTCGCCGCCTTGGAGAGGGAACTGGCGGAGCTGATCGCCGGCATCGCGCACACGCGAGAGCACATCGCCTCCCGAGAGCAGGCGCTCGCCACGGCCCAGGCGGCCGGCAGATCGGCCGCTGACGCCGTAGCCGCCCGCAGGGACGAGGCCACCGAGCTCGAGCGGGCTGTTGTCCGCGCCCTCGACGCCGCGGAGCTCACCGCCCTGGCCCAGCGGCAGGACTGGCCGGCCCGCCACGCCCGCGCCGAACGGCTGCGCCCGCAGGTGGCGGCCGACACCGCCGGCCGCGCCGCTCTGGAGGAGCAGTTCCGGCAGGTCCAGGAGGAGTACGAACGTCTCGCCCGCAACGCCCAGGGCGAGATCATCAAAGGTGCCCGGCTCGTCGCCACGACGCTCGCGCGGTTCCGCACCAACAAGGCGGTCTTCGAGGGCCCGTACGACGTCGTCCTCGTCGACGAGGCGGGTGCGGCGACCCTGCCCGAGGTGATCCTCGCGACGGCGAAGGCAACCCGGACGGCTGTGCTGCTCGGTGATTTCATGCAGCTCGGCCCGGTCATAGAGGAGCAGTTGAAGGATCTCGACCGCCCGGATGTGAAGCGCTGGCTGCTCCCGGACGTCTTCGAGCACTGCGGCATCCGGGAACCCTCGGACGCCCACCGGCACCCCGCCTGCGTCACTCTGACCGAACAGCACCGTTTCGGCCCCGCAGTGATGCGGCTGGCCAATTCGCTGGCCTACGGCGGAACGCTGCGGGGCGGCCAGGCCGTGGCGCCGAGACCACCCGACGACCCGGAGATCGTCGTCGTCGACACCGACGGACTGCATGAACTGGCTCGGCCTCACCTGACCGGCCGGCGCAGCGGCTGGTGGCCGGCCGGCGCGCTGATCTCCAGAGCCCTCGTGGAGTACCACCGCGGAGAGGGTGAGGAGGCGGGCATCGTCACGCCGTACGGTACGCAGGCGGACGCGACCCTGGAGGCCCTGCGGGACGTGGAGAGCGGGGGCGGCCCCCTGGCGGAGGTGGGCACGGCGCACCGCTTCCAGGGCCGGGAGTTCCCTGTCGTCGTCTTCGACACGGTCGAAGGTGCCGACGGCCGGGAACTGTGGATGTCTCTGGCACACAGGGAACCCGACGCGTCGGACTGGGCGCGGAGCGGCGTGCGGCTGTTCAACGTGGCGGCCACCCGCGTCCAGTCCCGCCTTTACGTCATCGGCAGCTGGGAAAGAATCCGGGCGGCACGCAACGGCAGGGCCTTCACGCATCTGGCGGCACTGGTCGGCACCGCCGGCGTACGACGGTTGCGGGCCAGCCATCTGATCACCCCGCCGCACGAGAATGCGCGGGACCTCGGCGGCTTCGGGACCGCACTCGCCGACGTCCTGGCCCGGCACGTCGAGGTGACGGGCATCGACGACGAAGTCACCTTCTTCAGCGCGTTCGAGGACGAGATCCGCAAGGCCCGCACCTCGATCTGGCTGTGGGCGCCGTGGGTCGCGAACCGAGTACGCGGCATCCTGCCGCTGCTGCGCGAGGCGACCGGACGCGGTGTGCGCGTGACCGTGTTCCTCCGCGACGACACGGACCAACTCCAGGCCCGCCCGCACAATCAGAGCCTCATCGCCGACCTCCGTGCCGTCGTCAACACCGTCATCCCCGTCAACGTCATGCACCAGAAGCTCGCAGTGATCGACGAACGCACGGTGATGATCGGCAGCCTCAACACCCTGTCCCAGTCGTGGACCCGAGAGGTCATGGTGACGATGCGGGGCGGCCACTTCGCCCGCAAGCTGCTGGAGCACGAGCACGCCGAACTCTTCACCCGCCCGCCGAAGTGCGCCCGTTGCGGCGGCACGAGCATCGAGCTGCGCCGCCGCAAGAACGGCACCTGGTTCTGGCGTTGCTACGACGCGGTCTGCAAGACGGGGGCGAACGGCCGGAGCAATGCGTGGAACACGGACATACGGATGGGCAGGGCAAGGCGCTGAAGGGCCGGCGGTCCACCCCCGGAGTGCGACGGCGTGGTCCACGGCAGAAGCCGGACCTTGGCCGTTTCCGATCCGAGCACGTACCCGGCCAGCCAGTTTGTCCGCCGGCTCGGTCAGCCGGTGTGCTCCCGATGGGATGGCCGACGCGGGCCGGATCAGGGTAAGCGGGGAGACCGGCCGACGCCGGACACGGTCCGGGTGCGGGCGCGGTGCTCATCGCTGACTTCGCTGTTCACCCCAGGCTCCTGTCTCGGGCTGTTCGCGGACACCGGGTCGCCGTCTGATATCCGGATGGTGATGGAGCGGTCGATAGCAGTGGCCGCTCTGGCGAGGCGGCCATTGGCCGGGCGTGCAGGGCCGTGCTCGAGAGAGCCGGCTCTGCCCGCCTCGAAGCTTCGCTCGGCCTAGGCCTAGGCCTCGGCATCGGCATCGGCATCGGCATCGGCATCGGCGCGATGTACGTCCGTTCCCGTGCGAGATCAACGAAGTCATCACCGATCTCAGATGCGTCCCCTGTTCGTCCGGTCCTCCTGATACTCCGTGCTCCACAACCGAGCACTGTCAACCGCCGACATCGAGACCACCGCCGTCGGTCAGGATCTGCGACTTGGGCTCGATAGCCAGCCGCGCAGCGGCATGACCCTTCGTCAGAATCAGCGTCGAGCAAGCGTCAAGACGTCGCTACAACCGCCCTCACGAGGTCGCGGCAGAGCGCTCCTCACCCGCGCACCGTCTGCGTGAAGCCGCAGGTGGAGACGCGTAGCGGAAGCCGATGAAGCGCTCCACGCGGTGCGCTTTGGTAGGCAGGTCGAGCGCCCCGGCCGGACCCGGGAAGTTCCGGAGAACCCGCAGGTCAGGGCTGCTTTGAAGCAGGCTCCAGAATCGCCACGCATTCCACATGATGCGTCATCGGGAACGTGTACGAATGGGCCTCCGGGAGAGAAATACCAGGCCAGAGGCGGTTTTCTCTCTTGTCGATCAAGCTCTCCAGGCTTCCGTGCGTCAAATATGCGTCACGCCGTTCACCCCATGAGCGGCGATGTCCTGGCCTCCTCATAGGCACGCTGTGACTGCTTGCGCACATGGCGCCGACGGTGGACTGCCTTCCCGGTACCGGTCTGGACATGGGCCCCACCAGACGAGGGCTCTGCACGAGATGATGGGCTCTAGGTGTATTGACCCGCAGGGTTGTTCACGCGGGTGATGGGTGGCTGGCCGCCGAGTGCGGTGTGGCAGCGGTGGTGGTTGTAGGTGTGGAGGAAGTCTGCCAGGGCTTCGGTCCGCTCTTGGTTGGTGGTGTAGGGGCGGATGTAAGCCCATTCGTCGAGCAGGGTGCGGTTGAAGCGTTCGACCTTGCCGTTGGACTGCGGCCGGTAGGCGCGGGTGAGCTTGCCGACCGCGCCGAGGTCGGCAAGTGCCTGCCGCCAGGCGAAGCTCTTGCGGTAGGGCCAGGCGTTGTCGGTCAGGACCCGTTCGATGCGGTCGATGCCGCAGGTGGCGAAGAAGGCGGCGGCCCGGCGCAGGTCGCGGCCTTCTCGTCCGCGTGGATCTCGCTGTAGGCGAGGCGGCTGTGGTCGTCGACGGCGGAGTGGACGTAGTCGAAGCCCATGCTGCTGCGCCGGGCTCGGCCGGCCTCGCGGCCGAGGACCTTGTGGCCGCCGCCGTCTGGGATCCGGCCGAGTTTCTTGACGTCCACGTGGACCAGTTCGCCGGGCCGGTCACGTTCGTAGCGGCGGATGGCCTCCCCCGTGGGCCGGTCCAGGTGGGCCAGACGGTTCAGGCCGTGCCGGGTCAGGATGCGGTGCACGGTGGAGGCGGGCAGGCCCAGGATCGGTCCGATACGTGCCGGGCCCAGCTTGCGGTCCTGCCGCAGCCGGCAGACATGCGCCTCGGTGGCGGCTGCGGTCCGGTGCGGTGTCCTGCGAGGCCGGCTGGAACGGTCGATGAGTCCGCTCTCGCCCTCGGACCGCCAGCGCCGGATCCACTTGTGGGCCGTGGGACGAGAGGTGCCCATCTCTGCGGCGACGTGGGCGACGGGACGGCCCGAGCGGACACGCTCGACCAGCAGTCGCCTGCCGTGAACGGTCAGCCGGGCATTACGGTGGGACACGAAGGCCTCCGTGCGGTGAAGATTCGACACCTCCACCACTCACGGGGGCCTTCGCCACGATCAAGACCCGCCCGCGTCAACAACGCTCGTGATCACTACATCTAGTCGGCGCCCATTGAGCTGGCGACAGCACAATTCGGTGGCGACCTCCAGTTTCGTCGGACATATGCCGTCGGGCGTGGTCGACCAACCGGCACCCCAACGCGGCGCTGGGACCTTGGATGCCACGGACATCACCAATCGGCGGAACGGGCGCCGGTAGAGCGAGCCCATGTCAGACGTCGCTCTGCACGCCCAGGTGGGTGACACCAGCCACCCAATCGAGGAGAAGCAGCGCGCCGGACAGGAGTCGGGGCGGGAGCGAGTGCAGTGTTCTGCGCCTGATCCCGAACCGCCCTGTCATCTCAGCCTGGTCAGCCTTGCTCGACTGCCACGGCAAGGCCACAGCTAGCACGTTCGTCGGCCGTGCCGGAGCGCCGTTATGGGCATCAGAAGGTCCATCTCCCCGTCGAGGACGAATACGTCGGCGGCGCCCAGAGGCCTCCGCGTTCTGGACGATCCCGGAGAGGCCCTGGAGCAGGTCGCTGAAGAGATTGCCCGTGTAATTCCTGGTCCGGTCGACAGCGTGGTGCACCAGTCCTGGCAGAGACGCGAAACAGCGCACCCGAGTGCGCTACGACCTCCGTCGTCGCCGCATCGCCCTGCGGCTCTGGCACGTCGTCCGCCTCTGGTGCCCCTCCTGGTCGCGGAACAGGTCGGTGGATCGACAGGCCGGTTCCCCGTCATCGGTGTCGAAGTCGAACGTGGGCCGACGGAAGCCGCCCTGGAATCGGATCCAGTGGCCGGTGGCGTGACTGGCTCCTCGATCTGTCCAAGACGGCACTCGTGCTATTCCTTCGTACGTGGGCGGTTAGCTACCGCTGCGATGCGTGTCATCACCGACTGACAGTGCGCCATCCGTCACTATTGCGACAACGTCTCGCATGCTCGATGAACTAGGCATTTGCGGGAGATGAAGCTGCCCGATGTGATACATCGCCGCCGCGTTCCTGCCGTGCTTCAGGTCACCGCGCCAAGTGACGCCAATTCGGAGAACGGTCACCCGATCGGTCGTAGAAGTCGGGACGGTGACCGCTCCGGCTCGCCCTGCATTCAGCACGTAACCGGAGTTGACCGTGACCGAAGACGCCGCGCCCGCTACCGTAGCGCTGCCTGATCTCGTACGCGAGGTCGTCACCGTTGCTGCGGCAGCCGAAATCCTTGAGAAGACCCGCTTGCACGGCTGCAACCCGCGCAAGCTGGATTCCTCTCACGCCCGACGGCTCGCTCGTGACATGTGCAACGGTAGCTGGGACGACTACAACCCCGACGTCCTGTCTCTGTGCAGTCATGGAGCCGCAATCCAGGGACAGCACCGCCTGGAAGCTGTAATCATCAGCAAGACGCCCCGCAGCTTCCTTGTCGCCCGGGACGTGCCACACGGTGCGGCAACAACGATGGACTGCGGTAAGGCTCGATCGGCTGCGACCGCGCTGTCCCTAGTGGGCGTCGACGGTCATCGTAAGGACATCTCTTCGACCATCCGGCTGCTGCAGAACTACGACGTCGAACGCAAGAAGGTTGCCTGGCCCGCATGGCGGTCAATCGTTTACACCAATGCCGAGATCGTACGGTTCTTCCAGTCGGAGTACTCCGACCTGCCGGACTTCCTGCCGCTGATGACCGCCCTGAAGTGCGGCGTGTACTCCGCCCCCGCAGCGTCACTGGCATGCGCGTACCTGGTCCACCGAGACGGCGGGAACACCTCGCACGCGGACGACTTCTTCCAGGGCCTGATCTCCGGAGCCCACCTGGACACAGCCGACCCCAGATGGGTTGTCCGCCGATACTTCCACAGCCCGGCCCGGCCACGACGCGGCAACATCACCAGCCCCCTCCACCTGGGACTGCTCCTGAAGACGTGGAACCTCTGGGTCACCGGTGAGACCTGGGAGATCGCCAACTTTCGCGCGACACAACGCATGCCCGACATCGTCAATGCCGACGCGCCATGTCCTGCACAAGCGCAGCAAGCCTTCAGGAATCCGAGCGAGGACGGACCCGTCATTCCATGCCGCCGAGCTGCGGACCGAGCCGCCGTTCCCGGACAGACGATGGGCATGATGCACCTGCCCTTGGAAGAGGGCTTCCCCGCATGAGAGGCACATTCCGGACACGGCGATGGCGTTTGGCCGCTCACCCTGCACGACCTGTTCAAGAAGCACTACTGGACACCAAGGCTTTGACGGGCGGACACGCAACGCTATGCCCTGCCGAGCTTCGGACGTGGTTGCCGGCTTGGACATCGACGTGGACGTGCGTCAGGAGCCTTCGGCTCTGCCCCGAGCGGCCGGCCGGCATGCTTGGTCGCCTCCTGCGGCGAGGCCACCGCGGAGTGTCGCTGCGACCAGTAAGCCGGGACGGACTGCTGTCACGGCCTTACCGGTGCAGCGGGCCGCGCAACGAGGAGTGATTTCGTGGTGATGCCGCTCCATGCCGAGGACGGCGGGACGTCGGTGGAGCCCGACGCTCATCGAACCGGGCAAGAACACGCTGGCGCAGGCAGAACGTCTTTTGACAGGGCTGCCAGCAAGCCGCGGTCGACCGTCTCCGGCGTAGCGCCGGCATTGAGCGAATGGTCACACCTGCCACACCTCATTGCGCCACCCGGTTTCACGTGGTCACGCCACGACATCGATTCGCGCGACAGACATTGATCTGGGGTGGTGCGACTGATCATATGAAGGTGGGAGCCCTTCGAGAGAGGGCTCCCACCACCTTCCCGTGTGTCCCCTGAAAGGAAAAACACGGTCATGAGTCACTCTTCCAGGTCCGGAGCCACTTCACGCTGGCGCAGGACCCCTGACGATGCTGTCCCTCAACCGGACGCAAATTCACCGCTCTGCAACGTCCCTTCGCACCTGCAGCCTCCCGAGAGCACCCCTCTGAGAGTGGCTCGGCACAATGCATTGTTCAAACAGCGCACCCTCCTCGTGTTGTGCGCCGCGGTCACCCTTGCCAACTGCGTGGGCTGCATCGCGGCGTCCGCCAGTGGCAATCCGCTGTCCGGGCTGGCCGCAGGAGTCTGTGCATTCAGTGGAACCTTCGGCTTCCTCCATAAACATACGGACTGACACCGCCAGCCACTGAATACCGGTCCATGCCGAGCTGACGGTGCACCGCCCGCCTCGCCGTCAACCGTGCCCCGTTCTCGATGCAGAGAAGGAAGCCGAGCCGTCGGCAAAGGCGGGCATTACCCACCGCGCCGGGCTCACTTCCCACAAAGCAAGGTCACCCGCTCGAGCGACGTGAGCCCGCTCCGGACTGCGCAGACACGAACCGTCGCTACGGCAAAAGCCACCGAATCGCCTCTACCTCGGATCCCATCGGAGTCTGACATGAACGACGAGAGCATGTCCTCCTCTGCACCGCTCCCCTTGCCGGTGCGTGAGATCGTCACCCCTGCTGCGGCAGCCGTAATCCTTGAGAGAACCCGCTTGCACGGCTGCAACCCGCGCAAGCTGGATTCCTCTCACGCCCGACGGCTCGCTCGTGACATGTGCAACGGTAGCTGGGACGACTACAACCCCGACGTCCTGTCTCTGTGCAGTCATGGAGCCGCAATCCAGGGACAGCACCGCCTGGAAGCTGTAATCATCAGCAAGACGCCCCGCAGCTTCCTTGTCGCCCGGGATGTGCCACACCAGACAGCCACCACTATGGACTGCGGCAAGGCGCGCTCCGCCGCCGTCGCGCTGTCCCTGATGGGGGTCGAGCGGCACCGCAAAGACATCTCTTCGACCGTCCGGCTGCTGCGACTCTACGATGCCGAACGCAAGAAGGTTGCCTGGCCCGCATGGCGGTCTGTTATCTATACCAATGCCGAGATCGTAAGATTTTTCCGGTCGGAGTACTCCGATCTGCCGGACTTCCTGCCTCTGATGGCCGCCTTGAAGAGCGGCGTGTACTCCGCCCCCGCAGCGTCACTGGCATGCGCGTACCTGGTCCACCGGGACGGTGGGAGCACCTCGCACGCGGACGACTTCTTCCAGGGCCTGATCTCCGGAGCCCACCTGGATACAGCCGACCCCAGATGGGTTGTTCGCCGATACTTTCAGAATCCGGCCCGGCCACGACGCGGCAACACGGTCAGCTCACTTCAGCTGGGACTGCTGCTCAAGACGTGGAATCTATGGATCTCTGACGGGGTCTGGGAGATGGCATACTTCCGACCCAACGAGCGTATGCCCGAAGTCGTCCGCGCTGGCTCGGCGCGCAGATTCATCGAGGTGCAGCACGAATCAGCCGACCCGGACAGTGACAAGATGCCCTTGTCACCACGTCGCACCGCACGTCAGGCCCGTGTGCCCGACCAGAACTCCAAATCGGCTCAGGTACGCTCCTGAACCATCCGTGCCGGGCTTCCTTGGGACCGAGTTGGGGCGGCGTCAAGGCCACAAGGCGGCAGTCACCACCAACCATCGGGCGACTGCCTCGCCGCGGCCATCGGCCGTTCGGACACCCCGGAGGCCCCGCCCGGCTGCTACTGGCGACGGCCTCTAAACGCAGGGCAGCCGGCATCTCGGCCGTCGCTGGCCTTCAGAAACGGCTGGAGGTCAGCCGATTTCGATTCACACGGAGTCGGCGTGCCCAGAGGATCCTGGTCACCGTGACCGCCGGCCTACACGCACTCCAGGCACGCCCGAAGTCCACCACCGCTGGGAGTTGACGACCGACTGGCTCTTGATCGGACCGGCGTCGGCGTCGCGGCGGCAGCCTGAACGGCCTTCGTCAAGGTGCGAGCCGCTGCGCGGCCGGTCCGTGAGGTCCGTGGTGAAGACACGCAGTCGCCGCCTGATGGAGTGTTCGCCGGAGGGTGAGCGAGGCGTCTTCCCTCGTTCAGGCTTCGCCGCGTCCCTCCCTCGGTCCATGTCCACAGCCCTCGATGGCGAACCGTACGGCTCCAGACCGTTCTCCCCGGCCCTCGCCAGAGTCACGGCACATGTCCCGTCCTCGGCATCGGCCGCACCGCGATCACTCGGCCGCTTTCGACGGTCGGCAAGCGACAACAACACCCCCGGAAGTCGGCATGAGTCGCGCACCCCGCCATTGCCTCGATCTCGCCTTGCTTGTCCGTCCACACGGCCTTCCCAAGCATGTATGCGAGACTCACCAGGGTCTGCAGGGAGCCGTTCCCACACAGGCGCAGTCCAGCCAACCCGTCGGCGTTCTCCCGGTCCTCAGCCAGCCTCAGATACCCGAGTCATCACCTCGCTCTGCGATGCGCCGTACGAGGGGCGCGACTCCTCGGGCATTCCCGGCCCTGTCACGGACCAGCACCACGCTGCGGCGTCGACGTAGCCGACCAAGAGCGTTTCCCTCCAGCAGCAGGGCGGACTCATCGTGCTCGCCAAGGCCTTGGGCGATCCGGGCCAGCCGCGCCAGATCGGTGTCGCCTCTACGGCCACCGCTTTTCGGCACACCGACCTCGCTTCGCCCGGCTCGCCGCGTTGCTCCACGGCTTCGCCGAGCAGGCTCCCATGCTCGGGGGCTTCCTCGGTGTAGGACGCGGCCGGTCATTTGTTCGGCTCGGTCGCCATCCCTGACAGCACCCAGGGGAGGCCGACTAGGCCATTGCCTTGACGCGGCCGGCATCGGCTGCCTGTGGCACAAGGCTTTCCACCCTGTCCTGGTCACCTACCCGCCAGCGGAGCCCCCGCCAGCAGAAGCAGGGTCTCCATGTCAGCTGTCTCCCCGCCTGCCGGAGGTTGTGCCTCGCTCTCGGGGTGTCGCCGGCGCCCAGCCTGCGTTCGCTCGGCCTCGCAAACCTTCCCCGGCGATGGACCCAGCAGCGGCATCTCCGTCATCCTCACCGCTGGCATCCTGCAGGCTATTCGCGAGCGGGTCGGCAAGCGCGGCGTATGCGCATGGGCTCGTGGGCTGCGGAAGCACCATGTACATCACCGAGCACTGTCCTAAGCCCGCACCCATGACTGGCAGGAGTTGACCGAATCACATCGATCTTGGTCGCGCCGTACTGCCGAGTGGAGCCGACTCCACCGAACAAGCGTCCTGCGAGCGTCAGCAGCCCGAGGAAGCACGGACACAGCTTGCACCGCTGTCGCTACACCCGCCCTCCGCAGGTCGGGCGACCTTTACAGACGATCGTCGCCTTTAATCCGTTGGACGAGCGGAAACAGATCGAGTAGCCGACGAACACCGCGAAACCGCAGGTCAGACGTCCTACTTAACCGGCTCCAAAATGGCGACGCACTCAACATGCGAGGTCATCGGAAACAGATCGAACGCCCGAAGCATCCGCACCCGATACCCGCCCTCGCGAAAGTACCCCAGGTCCCGGGCGAGCGCAGCGGGATCGCAGGCGACGTATGCGATGCGGCGGGCGCCCAGGGAGGTGAGGTGTTCGACCGTCTTGCGGCCCGCCCCCGCGCGCGGGGGGTCGAGGACGATGAGGTCGACCTCGGTGATGCCGGTGCGCGGGAGGACCGACTCGACCTTGCCCTGTTCGATGCGGACCCGGGGGAAGTCGGCGAGGTTGTGCCGTGCGTCCTCGACAGCCCGCTTGCCGGACTCGATGCCCAGGACCGCGCCTTTCTCGCCGAGGCGGTCGGCCAGCGCCCCGGCGAACAAGCCCACGCCGCAGTAGAGGTCCAGCGCCATCTCGCCCTTGCGGGGCAGCAGGCCCTGCATGACCGCGGTCACCAGGGTGTCCGCCGCCTTCGGGTGGACCTGCCAGAAGCCGCCGTTGCCGACCCGGTAGGTGCGGTCGTCCGCGCGTTCGCGGACGAAGGGGCGGCCGTGGACGCGGTGGATGCCGCCGGACTTCTCGTCGACCCGGAGGACGGAGACCGGCTTGTCCAGTTCCACCAGGGGAAGGCGGGCGCCCGGACGCGGGGTCAGGATCACCTGGCGGTCCTGCGAGCCCGTCGCCGCGATCGCCTCCACCGACTCCATGCCGGTCCAGTCGCGCTTCTCGATGCCCAGCTCGGTCACGCCCGGCGCGGCGATCATGCAGTGGTCGATCACCTCGACCTCGTGCGAGCGGTGCCGGCGCAGGCCGGCCTTGCCGGTGGAGGCGTCCACCGCGTACTGCACGCGCGTGCGCCACTGCGGCACCTGGCCCGCCGGCAGCTTGTCGCCCTCGGCCGGCATCACCGTGCCGTCCCAGCCCGCCTCCTCGGGCGTGAGGCCCGCGAGCCGCAGGAGCTGCTCGGCGATCACCTCACCCTTCAGCCGGCGCTGGGCGCCCGGCTTGGCGTGCTGCCAGTCGCAGCCGCCGCAGCGGCCGGGGCCGGCGAAGGGGCAGGGAGCCTCGACGCGGTCCTTGGAGGCCTCCAGGATCTCGACGGCGTCCGCGCGCAGGAAGCGTGCGCCCTCCTCGCCCTCCGTCACCCGGGCCACCACCCGCTCGCCGGGCAGCGCGTGCCGGACGAACAGCACCTGGCCCTCGGAGGTACGGGCGATGCAGTGGCCGCCGTGGGCGACGGGGCCGATCTCGACCTCGTACTCCTCGCCCACCAGAGACTTGGTCGGTTCTGCCTGCATGGTGGGGTGACTCCAGATCGGGAAAGGGAAATCGAGGAAAGGGAAACGGGGAAAGGGAAACGGGGAAAGGAGATCGGGGAAAGGAGATCGGGGAAAGGAGGTCGGGAAAAGGAAGCGGCCGCAGCCGGTGGGGCTGACAACAGCCCACCAGTCTACGGCCTTCCCTGCCCGTCTCAGTCCTTGGCGGCCGGCTCCTTCGGCCGCTCCGCCGCGGGGCCGCGGCGTACCGCACCCGGCGCGTTCCACTCCTGCCGCTTGCGGGCGCGCAGCTTGGCCGCCTCGGAGGACGCCAGCTGGTAGGGGACGGAGGTCACCATCACGCCGGGCGTGAAGAGCAGCCGGCCCTTGAGGCGCAGGGCGCTCTGGTTGTGCAGCAGGTGCTCGTACCAGTGGCCCACCACGTACTCGGGGATGATCACCGAGACCGCGTCACGCGGGGACTCCTTGCGCAGGCTCTTGACGTACTCGATGATCGGCCGCGTGATCTCGCGGAACGGCGAGTCCAGGACCTTCAGCGGTACGTCGATCCCGCGCCGCTCCCACTCCTCGCGCAGCGCCTTGGTCTCCGCCGGGTCGACGTTGACGGTGAGCGCCTCCAGGGTGTCCGAGCGCATCAGCTTGGCGTAGGCGAGGGCGCGGAGCGTCGGGCGGTGGATCTTCGAGATCAGTACCACCGAGTGGACCCTGGACGGGCGGACACTGTCGTCGGTGGGGCCCTCGGGGGCCGCGATCTCCTCGGCGACGCGGTCGTAGTGCTTCCGGATCGCGGTCATCGTCGCGTAGAAGATGACCATGCCCAGCAGGGCGACCCAGGCGCCGTGCGTGAACTTGGTGACCAGGACGACGACCAGCACCAGACCGGTGAAGAACGCGCCGAACGCGTTGATCGCGCGCGAGCGGATCATGTGGCGGCGCTTGGCCGGGTCCTCCTCCACCGCCAGGTGGCGGTTCCAGTGCCGGACCATGCCGGTCTGGCTGAGCGTGAAGGACACGAACACGCCGACGATGTAGAGCTGGATCAGGCGGGTGGAGTCGGCGCCGTAGATGAAGGTCAGCAGAATCGCCGCGCCCGCGAGCAGCACGATGCCGTTGGAGAAGGCGAGGCGGTCGCCGCGGGTGTGCAGCTGGCGCGGGAGGTAACGGTCCTGGGCCAGGATCGAGCCGAGCAGCGGGAAGCCGTTGTACGCCGTGTTCGCCGCGAGGAACAGCACCAGGGCGGTGGCGGCCGCGAGGACGATGAACAGGAAGCTGCCCTTGCCGAAGACCGCCTCGGCGACCTGGGAGATCACCGGGTTCTGGACATAGCCGGAGCCGACCGGGATGCCGCCCCGGATCAGGTCGGTGGCCGGGTTCTCGGCCATGCGGACCTTGGTCGACATCGCGAGGGCGATGATGCCGCAGAACATGGTGACGGCCAGGAAGCCCATGAGCGCGAGCGTGGTCGCCGCGTTCTTCGACTTGGGCTTGCGGAAGGCCGGCACGCCGTTGGAGATCGCCTCCACGCCGGTGAGCGCGGCACAGCCGGAGGAGAAGGCCCGCAGCAGCAGGAAGACCAGCGCGAAGCCCGCGAGGCCCTGGTGCTCGGCCCTGATGTGGTAGTCGGCGGTCGGTGCCTTCATGGTGTCGCCGAGGACCAGGCCCCGGAAGGCGCCCCACGCGATCATGATGAAGACGCCGCCGACGAAGACGTACGTCGGGATCGCGAAGAGCTTGCCCGACTCCTTCACGCCACGCAGGTTCATCAGTGTCAGCAGAAGGATCACGACGACCGCGCACAGCACCTTGTGCTCGACCACGAAGGGGACCGCGGAGCCGAGGTTCTCGATGCCGGAGGCGATGGAGACGGCGACGGTCAGGACGTAGTCGACGAGCAGGGCGCTCGCGACGGTGAGGCCGGCCCTGGGACCGAGGTTGGTGGTGGCCACCTCGTAGTCGCCGCCGCCGCTCGGGTACGCGTGCACGTTCTGCCGGTAGGAGGCGACCACCGTGAACATCAGCACGACGACCGCGACCGCGATCCACGGGCTGAAGTGGTACGCCGACACGCCCGCGATGGACAGGACCAGCAGGACCTCTCCCGGCGCGTAGGCGACGGAGGACAGCGGGTCGGAGGCGAAGACGGGGAGTGCGATGCGCTTCGGCAGGAGCGTTTCGCCCAGCCGGTCACTGCGCAGTGCGCGCCCGATCAGGATCCGTTTGGGCACGTCGGTCAGTTTGGACACGACAGAGGATCGTATGCCTTCGAACTGGCTGACGCCCACCCGGCATCCCGGTTCTGCCTCCTGAGTGAAATCGCGGGCGCGCGGAACTGCGGATTCCGTGGTCCGTGCGCCCTGCGTGTCTAGATGGCAGACCCCGCCCGTCACTGCACTTCGGAGGTCCCATGCCCGCGATCGCAGAGCTGATCGGGGCCACCGTCGCCCTGGTCGGCCTCGGAATCCTGACCCTGTGCAGCGTGCGCAGCATCACTCGCCGATCGTCGGCCGTCGGCCATCCGCCGGTGGTCGCCGACGAGGGTCACAGCCCTTGATCGCGGGAAACCCCGCACAGGGGTGCCCTGCCCGAACCGCTCGTGTGTAGCTTTGGGCGTCGGTCTGAGACCCTGATGCTGAGCAGTAACTTTTGGACACCGGAAGGACGGTCGTGCACATCGTCATCATGGGCTGCGGGAGAGTGGGTTCCACTCTCGCCCAGAGCCTGGAGCAACAGGGGCACACGGTCGCCGTGATCGACCAGGACCCCACCGCCTTCCGCCGACTGGGCCCCGGGTTCGGTGGCCGCCGGGTCACCGGGGTCGGCTACGACCAGGACACCCTGCGCGAGGCGGGCATCGAGGAGGCCGGCGCGTTCGCCGCCGTCTCCAGCGGTGACAACTCCAACATCATCTCCGCACGCGTGGCCCGCGAGATGTTCGGCGTGGAGAACGTGGCCGCCCGGATCTACGACCCCCGCCGCGCCGAGGTCTACCAGCGCCTGGGCATCCCCACCGTGGCCACGGTCCGCTGGACGGCCGACCAGATGCTGCGGCGTCTGCTGCCCTCGGGCGCCGAGCCGCTGTGGCGCGACCCCACCGGAGGCGTCCAGCTCGCCGAGGTGCACGCCTCGCCGAAGTGGGTCGGCCACAAGATCAGCAAGCTGCAGGAGGAGACGGGCGTCCGGGTGGCGTTCCTGACCCGCCTGGGCGAGGCCATCCTGCCCACCTCGCAGACGGTGCTCCAGGAGGGCGACCTCGTCCACGTGATGATGCGGGCGGACGACGTGGAGAAGGTCGAGGCGGCCTTCGCCGGAGGCCCCGAAGAGGAGGGCGGTCACTGATGAGGGTCGCCATTGCCGGAGCCGGCGCCGTGGGCCGCTCGATCGCGGGCGAGCTGCTGGAGAACGGCCACGAGGTTCTGCTCATCGACAAGGCCCCGACCGCCATCTCGGTGGAGCGGGTGCCGCAGGCGGAGTGGCTGCTGGCCGACGCCTGTGAGATCACGTCCCTGGACGAGGCGGCGCTCCAGCGCTGCAACGTGGTCATCGCCGCGACGGGTGACGACAAGGTCAACCTGGTCGTGTCACTGCTCGCGAAGACGGAGTACGGCGTCCCGCGCGTCGTGGCCCGGGTGAACAACCCGAAGAACGAGTGGCTGTTCAACGAGGCCTGGGGCGTCGATGTGGCCGTCTCCACGCCGCGTCTGATGTCCGCCCTGGTCGAGGAGGCCGTGAGCGTCGGCGACCTGGTCCGCCTGCTCCGCTTCAGCCACGGGGACGCCAACCTGGTGGAGCTGACGCTGCCCGAGGAGTCGGCCCTGGCCGGCACCCGGGTCGGCGAGGTCGAGTGGCCCCAGGACACCTCCCTGGTCACGATCATCCGCGGCACCCGCGTGCTGACCCCGTCCAAGGACGACTCCCTGGAGGCGGGCGACGAACTCCTCTTCGTGGCCGCGCAGGCCCGGGAGGAACAGCTGGAGGAACTGCTGTCGGTGCGGCGGGAAGAAGGCTGAACCGACGACGAAGGGCGCCCTTGATGCCAAGGGCGCCCTTTGTCGTCGTACGACGGCTGTCTACGCGTCCCGGCGGTGGCGTCCGCCCGTCGGCTCGCCCTCGGCGGCCAGCGCGGCCTTGCGTTCCTTCTCGGCCTTCTCCTCCGCCTCCATCTCCGCGAACACGTCGATCGGTGCGGGCGCCTTCGCCAGGAAGACCCAGGTGAGCCAGACGGCCAGCAGGAAGGGCGGGATCTTCAGGGCGATCAGCACCCAGCCGAGCCTGGTGGTGTCGGACCACCAGTAGAGCGGGAAGAGGATCGCGCACTTGGCGAGCAGGATCAGGCCCCAGGCCCAGCTCGCCTTCGCATAGGCCTTCTTGCGGCCGGGGTTGCGGGTGCGCCAGGAGAGGTTCTCCTTGAAGACCGGGCCGAGGATGAGACCGATCAGCGGGACACCGGCGAGGGTCGTGACGATGTAGGCCAGCGCCAGGCCCAGCGTGTAGAGCATGCCGGGCAGGTAGAAGTCCTTGGCGTTCCCCGTGAACATCGCGAACACGACACCGAAGGCCACGCCGAACACACCGCTGAAGGCGTGCTTGACGGTGTCCTTCCGGACCAGCCGGACCACGACCAGCACCAGGGACAGGGCCAGGGCGGCGACCGCCGAGACGTGCAGGTTCTTGTCGACCGTGAAGATCGCGACGAAGAGGAGACCCGGCAGGACCGTCTCGACCATGCCGCGGACACCGCCGAACGCCTCGAACAGCGCGGCCTCGGTCACCGCCCGGGCGTCGTCGGTCTGAGCCTCACCGGCGTCTTGGGTCGGCTTGTCGAGGGACGTCACCGGCTACTCCCGTCCGAGGGGTCGCAGTTCGTATTTCGGGTTGAACAGCACGCGGCGGCCCCGGCTCATCGAGATCCGGCCCGATGCGATCAGCTTGCGCCCCGGTTCTATGCCGACGATGGAGCGCCTGCCGAGCCACACCACGTCCAGCGCGGCGGAGCCGTCGAACAGCTCGGCCTCCAGGGCCGGGACTCCGGCGCGTGGCCGCAGGGTGACCGTGCGCAAGGTACCAGTTACGGTGACGATCTGCCGGTCATGGCAGTCACCGATCCGGATGCATCCCGCTGTGTCGGCGTCTTCCCGCAGCTCCTCGGACTCCAGGTCCTCCTGGGAGGAAGAGAGTCGGCCGAGCATGCGCCGGAACCGGCCGGTCGGCTTTTCGGAACGAGGAACAGCAGTCATACGTGAAGCGTACCGGGGTGCACTCACAGCGCCGTAGCGAAGCTCACCTCGCTGAAGCTCAGCTCTCGAACCGGTACCCCATCCCCGGCTCGGTGATGAAGTGCCTGGGATGCGACGGGTCCGCCTCCAGCTTGCGTCGCAGCTGGGCCATGTAGACGCGCAGGTAGTTGGTCTCCGTCCCGTACGACGGCCCCCACACCTCCTGCAGCAGCTGCTTCTGGCTGACCAGCCGGCCGGTGTTGCGGACCAGCACCTCCAGCAGGTGCCACTCGGTCGGGGTGAGCCGGACGTCCCTGCCGGCGCGGTTGACCTTCTTCGCCGCCAGGTCGACGGTGAAGCCCTCGGTCTCCACGGTCGTCAGGTCGTCCTCGCCCGGCCCGGACGGCTCGGCCCGGCGCACGGCGGCCCGCAGCCGGGCCAGCAGCTCGTCCATGCCGAAGGGCTTGGTGACGTAGTCGTCGGCCCCCGCGTCCAGCGCCTCGACCTTCTCGTCCGAGGAGTGCCGGGCGGACAGGACCAGGATGGGGACGCGGGTCCAGCCGCGCAGCCCCTTGATCACCTCGACGCCGTCCATGTCCGGCAGGCCCAGGTCGAGGACGACCACGTCGGGGTGGCGGGAGGCGGCGAGCTCGAGGGCGGTCCTGCCGTCGGCGGCCGCGTCGACCTCGTACTTGCGCGCCTTGAGGTTGATCACGAGGGCGCGCACGATCTGCGGCTCGTCTTCGACCACGAGGACCCGGGTCATAGGGTCTGCCTTTCTGGTTCTGCGGTGGCCTCCCCGGCGGGGAGGGACTCGGGACGCGATCCTGCCGCGCGGAGGCTGAGCACCATGGTGAGCCCGCCACCCGGCGTGTCCTCGGCGTTCAGGGTGCCGCCCATGGCCTCGGCGAAGCCCCGGGCGACCGCGAGGCCGAGGCCGACCCCGGCGCCCCGCGGGGCGTCGCCGTAGCGCTGGAAGGGCGCGAAGATACGGTCCTTCGCCTCGTCCGGCACCCCGGGTCCGCGGTCCACCACGCGCACCTCGACGCGGTCCACCAGGGCGCTGGCGGACACCAGGACGCGCTGTCCGGGCGGGCTGTACTTGACGGCGTTCTCCACCAGGTTGGCCACCGACCGCTCCAGCAGTCCGGGGTCGACGGCGACCATGGGCAGGGTCTCGGGGATGTCCAGCTCGACGCTGCCCTCCGGGACGCCGCCCAGCGCCATCGGGACCACCTCGTCCACGTCGATCTCGCGGATGAGCGGGGTGACGGTGCCGGTCTGCAGGCGGGACATGTCGAGCAGGTTGCCGACGAGGTGGTCGAGCCGGTCGGCGCCCTCCTCGATGCCCTTCAGCAGCTCCGCCTGGTCCTCCTCGGACCAGGCCACGTCGTCGGAGCGCAGCGAGGAGACGGCGGCCTTGATGCCGGCGAGCGGGGTGCGCAGGTCATGGCTGACGGCGGCGAGCAGGGCGGTGCGGATGCGGTTGCCCTCGGCGAGCGTGCGGGCCTGGTCGGCCTCCTCCTGGAGGCGCCGGCGGTCCAGCGCTACGGCGGCCTGGGCGGCGAAGGCTGCCAGCACCCGGCGGTCCTCCGCGGGCAGCACGCGCCCGGTCAGCGCGAGCGCCATGGTGTCGCCGATCGGCATGTCCACGTCGGCGTCCTCGGGCCGCTCCAGGGACGGCCCGAATCCCGCGCGGCCCGCGCAGGACCACGGCTCGACCTCGCTCCGGCGTTCCAGCAGGGCCGCGGACTCCATGCCGAAGGTCTCCCGGACCCGCTCCAGCAGCTCCTCCAGGCCGGTCTCACCGCGCAGCACGTTGCCGGCCAGGAAGGAGAGGATCTCCGACTCCGCGCGCAGCCGCGCGGCCTGATGGGTGCGCCGGGCGGCGAGGTCCACCACCGAGGCGACCGACACGGCGACCCCGACGAAGATCGCGATGGCCACGATGTTCCTGGGATCGGCGACGGTCAGCCGGTGCAGGGGCGGGGTGTAGTAGTAGTTCAGCAGCAGGGAGCCGAAGGCCGCCGAGGCCAGGGCGGGCAGCAGGCCGCCGAGCAGGGCCGCTGCGACCGTGACGGCCAGGAACAGCAGCATGTCGTTGGCGAGGCCGAGGTCGATGGTGTTCAGCAGCAGCGCGAGGACCACCGGGCCGACCAGGCCCACCGCCCAGCCCGAGATGATGCGGGCCCGGCCGAGCCGCGCGCCCCGGGCCACGGGCAGTCCGCGGCCCTTGGCGACCTCCTCGTGGGTGACGATGTGGACGTCGAGGTCGGGACCGGACTCACGGGCGACGGTGGCGCCGACGCCGGGCCCGAAGACGTACTGCCAGGCCTTGCGGCGCGAGGAGCCGAGGACGATCTGGGTGGCGTTGACGCCGCGCGCGAAGTCCAGCAGCGCGGCCGGTATGTCGTCGCCGACCACGTGGTGGAAGGTGCCGCCGAGGTCCTCGACCAGGGTGCGCTGGACGGCCAGCTCCTTCGGGGAGGCGGCGGTCAGCCCGTCGCTGCGGGCTATGTAGACCGCCAGCACCTCGCCTCCGGCGCCCTTCTCGGCGAGGCGGGCGGCGCGCCGGATCAGCGTGCGTCCTTCGGGGCCGCCGGTCAGGCCGACCACGATCCGCTCGCGCGAGCCCCAGATCTTGGAGACCCGGTGCTCGCTGCGGTACGCGTTCAGGTACTCGTCGACCCGGTCGGCCACCCACAGCAGCGCCAACTCCCGCAGGGCGGTGAGGTTGCCGGGCCGGAAGTAGTTGGACAGGGCCGCGTCGACCTTGTCCGGCTTGTAGATGTTGCCGTGCGCCATCCGGCGGCGCAGCGCCTGCGGAGACATGTCGACCAGCTCGATCTGGTCGGCGCGCCGTACGACCTCGTCGGGCACCGTCTCACGCTGCCGCACCCCGGTGATCGACTCGACCACATCACCCAGCGACTCCAGGTGCTGGATGTTGACCGTCGAGACCACATCGATCCCGGCCGCGAGCAGCTCCTCCACGTCCTGCCAGCGCTTGGCGTTGCGGGAGCCGGGGACGTTGGTGTGGGCGAGTTCGTCCACGAGGGCGACGGCGGGGGCGCGGCGCAGCACTGCGTCGACGTCCATCTCGTCGAAGGTCGTGTCCCGGTACTCCAGCTGTCGGCGCGGTGTCTGCTCCAGGCCGTGCAGCATCACCTCGGTGCGCGGCCGGTCGTAGTGCTCGACGTAGGCCACGACGCAGTCGGTGCCCCGCTCGATCCGGCGGTGCGCCTCGGACAGCATGGCGTAGGTCTTGCCCACGCCGGGCGCCGCGCCGAGATAGATCCGAAGCTTGCCGCGTGCCATGGCCCCATTGTCTTCCAGAGAACTGCTGCGTACGCAGCGTCGACCTTACGGCCAACGGTGCGGACGAAAGGGACGATGGCCCGGTCAACGGGGGTCTTTGACGCAACTCTGACGGGGCGGGACGGCTCGGGTGCGGACGAACGGCCTCAGTACTGCACGATCTCGCCGTCCCGCAGCTCCAGCACCCGGGCGGCGAGGTCGCGCAGGGTCGCGTCGTGCGTGGCGACCAGCCGGGCGCCCGTATCGCCGTGGGACACCCGGCCGATGGGCGGTTCAGTTCGGGTTGTCGCCGTGCGTGAGGGTCTCCCAGGCGACGAAGAGGTTGTTGCTGCCGGCCGGGCGGTTGTTCCGGGTCAGGGTCCGGGTGTTGGTCATGGCGATGCCGAGGCGGTTGTGCAGGGCGTTGTAGCCGACCTCGGTGACCGGTCCGAGCCCGAGTTTGAGGGAGCCGTTGCACAGCCGGCCGGGGACGGCCGCGCCGAGCTGGTACGTGGACTGGAAGCCGAGCGCCTGCCGCAGCCGCTCGCCGACGTCGGTGCCGTAGAGGTCCCGGCCCTGGATCCGGCTGGTCTCGGCGACGTGGGAGATCGCGGAGATGCCGTAGCCGGTGTGCACGAAGTCCCGGCAGGTCTCCTGGGTGAGCCCGGTGACGAACGTGGACTGGCCCTGCCAGTAGGAGACGATCTTGTCGCGGGTGTCCAGGTTCTGGCTGGGCACGGTCTTCGGCAGGTCACCGTCGGAGGCGAGGTAGACGTAGGCGGCCGCCCGGGTACGTGTACTTGATGATCTCGGCGGCCTTGGGCCAGGAGGAGCCCGCCCAGCCGGTCTGCAGGGGCGCGTTGCTGTTGGTGTGGCTGGTGATCGTGCCCGACCAGGCGTCCATGATCTGGATGGCCTTCCGGGCGTAGCGCGCGTCGCGGGTGATGTACCAGGCGAGGGCGTCGGTGTAGGCGGCGATCGCGTCCTCGCGCTCGTCGGTGCAGCCGTAGTCGGGGTTGGAGTAGGGGCCGCACTCGACGGTGGCGCGGGGCCTGGGCGTGCGGTTCAGGTCGGCGTAGGGGCTCGCCGTCATCTGGTCGTACGCGCTTTTCCAGGGCTGGGCGCCGGCCAGCACCTTGGTGCGGACGAAGTCCAGTTGGCTCTGGGAGACGGTGACGCCCGGGTGGACGAAGGTGGTGGGGGCGGAGTGGGCGGCGGGCGCCGTGAAGGCGCCCAGCAGCAGGGAGGCCGCAACGGCGAGCAGTGGGGTACGGCGCACGGGTGCTACGTTCTCGTATGTGAACGTAGAGCGCCTTTATGAACACAGGCGTTGGCCGGAGACCGTAGGTACAGACCAATCGCCCGTCAAGGGGTCGTGCACGCGAAAGGGCCGCACCCCGGGTCTGGGGTGCGGCCCGTGAACTGCTCGGCCGAGCGTGACGGTCAGCGGACCTCGGTGATCTCCGGTCCGCGCTGCAGCTGGCCCATGCCGCCGGAGAAGCGCGAGCCCTCCTCCTGCTGGACACCCTCGGGAACCATCTGGGCGTCGTTCGGCAGCTTCAGGACGATCGGGTCGCGGGGCGCCATCGGGCCCTCGCCGCGGACCACGACCGTGTCGCGGAAGATCTGCTCCAGCAGGCCGGCGGCCTGCGGCTGCACGGCCCCCTGGCCGGAGATCACACCACGCAGGAACCAGCGCGGGCCGTCCACGCCGACGAACCGCACGACCTGGAAGCCGCCGGTGCCGTCCGGCAGCTGCACCGGCACCTGGGCGCGCAGCTCCCAGCCCAGCGGGCCCTCGACCTCGTCGACGATGCCGCCCTGCTGGGTGATGCCGCCCCCGATCTCCTCGCGGACCTCGCCCCAGATGCCCTCGCGCTTGGGCGCGGCGAAGGCCTGGAGCTGGATGGCGCTGTCCCGCAGCACGACGGTGGCCGCGACGATCGCGTCACCGGCGACCTCGACCCGCAGCTCCATGCCGTCGACGCCCGGCACGAAGAGACCGCCGAGGTCGACACGGCCCTCACCCGGGTCGCGCACCTCGTTGCTGTCCCACGGCCCGTCAGGCCGGGGCTCGGGCTCCAGCCGGACGCGCTCGCGCTCGGCCTCGTCCCCTTCGTCCGCCTCGGTGTCGACGCTGTCGACGACCTGCTCGGCCTCGCCGGCCGCGTCCTCGGCGGCACCCTTCTTCTTGCGACGTCCGAACACGTCACTGTCCTTCCCGGTCGGATACGACCGAAGCGTATCGATTCCCACCCGTCCCGCCGCCCATGGCAACAGGACCGCTTGTGCCGCTCTCGCCGCCCACCGCAGCGTGGCCGCCGGTGGACCCGAAGCCCCCCTCGGCCCGCGCCGAGCCGGGAAGCTCCGCCACCTCCTGGAAGCGGACCCTCTCGACCTGCTGGACGACCAGTTGGGCAATCCGGTCGAAGCGCTCGAACCGCACGGACTCGCGCGGGTCGAGATTCACCACGATCACCTTGATCTCCCCACGGTACCCGGCATCAACCGTCCCTGGGGCATTCACGAGGCCGACGCCGCAGCGGGCGGCGAGACCGGATCGGGGGTGCACGAAGGCCGCGTACCCCTCCGGGAGGGCGATCGACACCCCCGTGGGCAGCACTGCCCGCTCACCGGGCGCCAGTTCGCACGCCTCGGTGGTCCGCAGATCGGCTCCGGCGTCCCCCGGGTGCTCGTACGTCGGAAGCGGTACGTCGGGGTCGATGCGCCGGATCAGCACGTTCAGGTGGCTCACGGGTTCACCTCGAAGGCGCGGGCCCGCCGGACCTGGTCCGGGTCGCTCATGGCGGCCTGGATCTCCTCCTCGCGGCCGTGGTCGATGAAGTGATCAACCTTGACCTCGATGAAGAGGGCGTCCGCGCGGACGGCGACCGGTCCGTCCGGCCCGCCTATGCGGCCGGTGGCGGTGGAGTAGATCTTCCGCCCGGCGACGGCGGTGACCTCGGCCTCGAGGTACAGCGTGGTGCCGACGGGCACGGGCCGCGCGAAGTCGGTCTCCAGCCGGCCGGTGACGGCGATGGTCCGCAGCAGCCAGTTCAGCGAGCCGAGCGTCTCGTCCAGAGCCGTGGCCAGCACCCCGCCGTGGGCGAGGCCGGGAGCGCCCTGGTGGGCGGGCTGGACGGTGAACTCGGCGGTCAGCGAGACGCCCTCACCGGCCCGGGCCTCCAGGTGCAGTCCGTGGGACTGTCCGGGACCACAACCGAAACAGTGTTCGTAGTGGGCACCGAGGAGTTCCCCGGGCGCGGGCGCGTCGGGGTGCCGTACCGGTTTCACCGCGTCGGCGGGAGGCTGAAGAGCTGCGGAACTACCACTCACAGCCGCAGACCTTACCCGCCCACCCGTCACCCACCACCGCCCTGCCCGACAGCGCTTCGCGCCGGCTCCCCCTGATCGTGGCCAAGTTCGGATCCCGTGCCAAGCTTGGGCCCATGCAGCTCTCCGCCACCCCCTACGAAGAACGCCTCACCGCCCCCCGCTCGTGGTGGCTGATCAGCTTCCTCGTGGGCGTCTCGTTCGCCCTGATCCTGCTCCCCTTCGGCACCCTGCCGATGCTCGGCGGCCTGGTCGGCGGCACGGCCGCGGCCGCGGTGGTGGCCAGCGCCTACGGCTCCCCGCGCATCCGTGTCGTGGGCGACTCCCTGATCGCGGGCGAGGCGAAGATCCCGGTGGCGGCACTCGGCAGGTCGGAGGTCCTGGACCCGGAGGAGGCCCGCGCCTGGCGCACGTACAAGGCCGACACGCGCGCCTTCCTGCTGCTGCGCGCCTACATCCCCACGGCCCTGCGCGTGGACGTCACGGACCCGGAGGACCCGACGCCGTACCTGTACCTGTCGACGCGGGAACCGGAACGCCTGGCGAAGGCGATCGAGACGGCCAAGAACCAGCAGGCGTAGCCGGTTCCGGGGACGTCAGTCCCCCCACTCCTCGGGAAGCTCGTCCACCGTCAGCGGATGCGCGGGCTTCTCCAGAGGCGGCAGCTCCGGCAATGCGTCCCACGGCACCTGGATCTTCCGCAGGTCCGCGCGAATGCGCGCTGCGAGCTTCTTGGTGTCCCGGCGGTTCATGACCGCCCCCACCGCCGCGCCCACCATGAACGGCATGAGGTTGGGCAGGTCCCGGACCATCCGCTTCATGATCTGCTGACGCAGCTCGCGTTTCATCTGGCCCCCGAGGGCCGCGTTGACCGTCGACGGCTTCGTCACGTCGATCCCGCGCTCCCCCGACCAGGAGGACAGATACGCGGTACTGCGGGCCATCAGGCTCCCCGGCGGCCGTACGCCGTACACCTCGTACAGCTCGGCGATCAGCTTCAGCTCGATCGCCGCGACGCCGGTGATCTCCGCGGCCAGCTCGGTCGGCATGGCGGGCGGCACGGGCAGCATCGCCGCCGCTCCGATCCCGGCCCCGACCGTCGAGGTCCCGGCCGCCGCGCCTGCCACGAGCTTGTCGGCGAGTTCCTCGGGCCCGAGGCCCGGGAACTGTCGACGCAGCGTCGCGAGGTCGCGTACGGGGACGCGCGGGGCGATCTCGATGATCCGGTCCGCGAGATACGCCAGACCGGCCCGAGCGCGGCTGCCGCCCTTGCGGGCACCTTCCCGGGCCAGCTCCCGGGCCTTGTCGCGGATCACCGCGGCCCGTCGCCATGCGACGGGCGCGGGTTTCTGCTCCGGCAGGCCGTCCCGGCCGGGAGCCGGTTCGAGCGAGGCTCCCGCACCGGGTGAGCCTCGCTCGCCGTCACGCGCGCCGTGCGGGCCTTCGTACGGCCCCTTGTCCGCTCCCGGCAGGGGGAAGCGGCGCTTCCGTGGAGGGGTCGAGCCAGTCACGGCCGACCCGTCCTCAGTCGCAGTCGCGGCAGATCGGCTGACCGTTCTTCTCCCGGGCCAGCTGGCTGCGGTGGTGCACCAGGAAGCAGCTCATGCAAGTGAACTCGTCCTGCTGCTTGGGCAGCACACGGACTGCCAGCTCCTCGTTCGAGAGATCGGCTCCCGGCAGCTCGAGGCCCTCTGCGGCCTCGAACTCGTCGACGTCCACCGTGGAGGCGGACTTGTCGTTCCGGCGAGCCTTCAGCTCTTCGAGGCTGTCCGAGTCGACGTCGTCGTCGGTCTTGCGTGGAGTGTCGTAATCGGTTGCCATGTCGCTCTCCCCCTCTGGGTGTTTGCGGTGTCTCCAGCGCACGTAACGCGTGAGAGGCCGGACTTGTGCCCGACCTGAGGCGGAGATTTTGCCTCACATCAAGGTCTGTTACTCAATCGACACCCAACCCGATCCCTCAAGAGTGATCGGCTTGGATGGCGGTGAGGACCGTACACGGTTCGAATGTCGCACTTCAAAGGCGCCTCACCGTGTACTTCCCGTGATCAAGAGCCCTGAAAACCAGGATTTTCCCGGCTTTACGACCTCTGTCATGATCACGGAGAGTACATGGCTGGAAATCCGCCCATGTGATCGATCACACAGGCACAACCACGGCGGGCACCCCGAAAATTCCGCGCAAAGCGAACTTCCTTCGCGCGTGTCGGATCCTCGTCACAGCGGCAGTGTCACGTGCATGACCAGGCCGCCTCCCTCTCTGGGCTGCGCCACGATGTGACCGCCGTGAGCGCGGGCCACGGACCGGACGATGGACAGGCCGAGGCCCACACCCTTGTCACTGCCCGTGCGCTCCGTACGGAGCCGCCTGAAGGGCTCGAAGAGGTTGTCGATCTCGTACGCCGGCACGACCGGCCCGGTGTTGGAGACGGTCAGCACCGCCTGCCCGTGCTCCACCTCGGTGGTGACCTCGACCCAGCCCGCCTCCGGCACGTTGTAGCGCACCGCGTTCTGTACGAGGTTCAGCGCGATCCGCTCCAGCAGGACGCCGTTGCCCTGCACCACGGCCGGCTTGCGCTCACCGAGGATCTTGACGCCCCTGGCCTCCGCCTCGCCGTGCACCTGGTCGATGGCCTGGGAGGCCACCTCGGCCAGGTCGACCGGCTTGCGCTCGACGATCTGGTTGTCGCTGCGGGCGAGCAGCAGCAGGCCCTCCACCAGCTGCTCGCTGCGCTCGTTCGTGGCCAGCAGCGTCTTGCCGAGCTGTTGCAGCTCCACCGGTGCGTTCGGATCGGACAGGTGCACCTCCAGGAGCGTGCGGTTGATCGCCAGTGGCGTGCGCAGCTCGTGGGAGGCGTTGCCGACGAAGCGCTGCTGGGCCGTGAAGGCGCGCTCCAGCCGCTCCAGCATGTCGTCGAAGGTGTCCGCGAGCTCCTTCAGCTCGTCGTCCGGTCCGTCCAGCTCGATCCGGCGGGACAGATCGGATCCGGCCACCTGGCGGGCGGTGCGGGTGATCCGGCCCAGCGGGGACAGCACACGGCCCGCCATCGCGTAGCCGAACGCGAAGGCGATCACGGCGAGGCCCAGCAGGGCCAGCAGCGAACGGCTGAGCAGGTCGTCCAGAGCCGCCTGGCGCCGCTGGTCCACGCAGTGGCTGATCGCGGCGTTGAAGTCCGGAAGCGACAGGTTGGCCGGGCTGCCGATCGCGGGGCAGTTGTCGCTGGTGATCTGCAGCTTCGAGCCCTGCGTAAAGCTGACGATCTTGAACAGCGGCTGGTTGCCGGTGCTGATCGCCTGCGCGGCCAGGAGGTAGATGATCGACAGCAGCAGGATGCCGGCGATCAGGAACATGCCGCCGTACAGCAGCGTCAGCCGTATCCGGATGGTCGGGCGCAGCCATGGGAAGGGGGGCTGCGGCCTCCTGGGGTCCCAGGTGGGTTTCGGGGGCGCCTGGGGCGGCGCGGGTGTCGTGGCCACGGCGGATCAGATCCGGTAGCCGGAACCGGGCACGGTGACGATCACGGGCGGTTCGCCGAGCTTGCGGCGCAGCGTCATGACCGTCACGCGCACGACGTTGGTGAACGGGTCGGTGTTCTCGTCCCAGGCCTTCTCCAGCAGCTGCTCGGCCGAGACGACCGCGCCCTCGCTGCGCATCAGCACCTCCAGGACGGCGAACTCCTTGGGTGCGAGCTGGACCTCCTTGCCGTCGCGGAAGACCTCGCGGCGGTTGGGGTCGAGCTTGATGCCGGCGCGCTCCAGGACCGGAGGCAGGGGCACGCTCGTACGCCGTCCGAGGGCGCGCACGCGCGCGATCAGCTCGCTGAACGCGAACGGCTTGGGGAGATAGTCGTCGGCGCCGATCTCCAGACCCTCGACACGGTCGCTGACGTCGCCGGAGGCGGTGAGCATGAGCACGCGCGTGGGCATGCCCAGCTCCACGATCTTGCGGCAGACGTCGTCGCCGTGGACGAGCGGGAGGTCACGGTCGAGGACGACCACGTCGTAGTCGTTGACGCCGATGCGCTCCAGGGCGGCCGCACCGTCGTACACGACGTCGACGGCCATGGCCTCCCGGCGCAGTCCGGTGGCCACCGCATCGGCGAGCAGTTGCTCGTCCTCGACGACGAGTACGCGCACGTCGCTTGTCCTTCCTGTGTCCACCCGCGTAGCGCTCCGTGAGCGCGCGGGCAGGGGTGTCCGTGGGATCTGACCTCCATCCTGCCCTTTTCGGCCGTAAGTCGGCTGTAAGGCGGGGTCCGGGCCGCAGAGATCCCGTTCCTGGAGCGGGAATGCGGGATTTTCTCGAGTGGTTGAGGTTTCCGGGGAAGGGAGCGAGGGGAGGACGGCTTTACACCCCGCGATCACGCTCTGCATGTGCCGCAACACCATGCGGTACTTCGTCTTCCGCTTCCGCAGAGCGGGCGTGGGTGTCCGGCACCGTCGCCGCCCGGCAGGGCAGCGCTGGGCACCTGCGAGAGACGTGATCGCCCCTTCCGAACGGCACACCCCCGTGCCACCGACCCACGACCCAGGACGAGGGGGCGCAGCATGGACGCATTCACCGCAGGACTTCTGCAGCGCATAAGGGCGACCGAGTCCGACCTGTCGCGGGCTCGTGACGAGGGCGACGACTTCCTCGCCGAGGTGGAGCAGGCAGAGCTCGACGACCTGCGCCGCCTCGCCGCCGAACACGGTGTGGAGGTCGGCGCGTCACGCGTCTGATCGGCCCGAAGCACACACGGCAGGACCCCCGGCGAATCCAGCGCCGGGGGTCCTGCTCGTTTCTCGTGGCCGGCGGTGCCGAGCCCGGCGCGGCCCTTGTCAGTCGTGCCAGGCTCCGAAGTCCTCCAGCAGGCGCTGGAGGGGCTCGAAGACCCCCGGTGTACCGGCGACCGTCAGCTCACGGGACGGCCGCTCTCCGGGCCGTCCACCGGTCAGCGCACCCGCCTCGCGCGCGATCAGATCACCGGCGGCGAAGTCCCAGGCGTTCAGTCCCCGCTCGTAGTAGCCGTCCAGCCGGCCGCAGGCCACATCGCACAGGTCGACCGCCGCCGACCCGCTGCGCCGGATGTCCCGCAGCAGCGGGACGAGCCGGCCGGCCACCTCGGCCTGGTGCGCGCGGACCTCGGTGACGTAGTTGAAGCCGGTGGACACCAGCGCCTGGTCCAGCGGGGCCGCGGTGCGGCAGGACAGCGCGCGCTCGCCCTCCCACGCGCCGGTGACCCAGGCACCCTCGCCGCGTACCGCGTGGTACGTCTCGCCGCGCATCGGAGCCGCGACCACCCCGACGAGGGTCTCGCCGTCCTGCTCGGCCGCGATGGACACAGCCCAGGTCGGCAGCCCGTACAGGTAGTTGACCGTGCCGTCGAGCGGGTCGATCACCCAGCGGATGCCGCTCGTGCCCTCGGTGGCGGCGCCCTCCTCGCCGAGGAAGCCGTCGCGGGGGCGGCGGCCGGAGATCAGATCGGTGATCAGCTTCTCGGCCGCGATGTCCATCTCGGTGACGACGTCGATCGGACTCGACTTGGTCCTGGCCACCGCCAGGTCGGCCGGGCGTCCGTCGCGCAGCAGCTCACCGGCGCTGCGGGCGGCCTCCTGGGCCAGGTCGAGCAGTTCCCTGTGCAGGGGGTCGGTCACGGGTCTCCTTACGCGTAGGGGCTGTCGGCGCCCGCGGCAGCGGGGTGGGGGGTGCGGGACGGGCAGCAGCCGACCGGGCAGAGGTTGTGACTCGCGCCGAGCGCGCCGAGGGCGCACGGCGTGACCTGCTGCCCCCGCTCCACGGCGGCCCGCTCCAGGATCAGCTCGCGGATCGCGGCGGCGAACCGCGGGTCGGCGCCCACGGTGGCCGAACGGCGCACCGGCAGGCCCAGTTCCTCGGCCCTGTCCGTGGCCTCCGTGTCGAGGTCGTAGAGGACCTCCATGTGGTCCGAGACGAAGCCGATGGGCGCCATGACGACGGCCGGAACGCCGGCGGCGTGCTCCGCGTCGAGGTGGTCGCAGATGTCCGGCTCCAGCCACGGGATGTGCGGGGCGCCGGAGCGGGACTGGTAGACGAGCCGCCAGGGGTGGTCGATACCGGTGCGCTCGCGGACGGCGTCGGCGATCAGCTGGGCCACGTCCAGATGCTGCTCGACGTACGCGCCCCCCTCGCCGTGGGTCTCGACCGGGCCGGAGGTGTCGGCGGCCGCGGTCGGGATGGAGTGGGTGGTGAACGCGATGTGGGCGCCGTCGCGGACGTCCTCGGGGAGGTCCGCGAGGGAGTGCAGCACACCGTCGACCATGGGCTCGACGAAGCCGGGGTGGTTGAAGTAGTGCCGCAACTTGTCGATCTTCGGCAGCTCGAGGCCCTCGGCCTGGAGGGCGGCCAGCGCGTCGGCGAGGTTCTCGCGGTACTGGCGGCAGCCGGAGTAGGAGGCGTAGGCGCTGGTGGCGAGCACCAGGATGCGGCGGCGGCCGTCGGCGACCATCTCGCGCAGGGTGTCCGTCAGGTACGGCGCCCAGTTGCGGTTGCCCCAGTAGACCGGCAGGTCCAGGCCGTGCTCGGCGAAGTCCTTGCGCAGGGCGTCCAGCAGGGCGCGGTTCTGGTCGTTGATCGGGCTGACCCCGCCGAACAGGAAGTAGTGCTGCCCGACTTCCTTGAGGCGTTCCTTGGGGATGCCGCGCCCGCGCGTGACGTTCTCCAGGAACGGGACCACGTCGTCCGGGCCTTCGGGGCCGCCGAAGGAGAGCAGGAGCAGGGCGTCGTACGGGGTGGCATCGAGCGCGTCTGGCATGCCTCGATCCTGCCACCCGGCACCGACAGTCCGGCAACAGCAGGGTGAAGAGTCGGGTTCCAGTGGGTTTAGTCCGGTATTTCCCCCTGTCATTCCCGTGTCATTCCCGGTGCAATTAGGGTCACCTAACTCGTAAGCTGTATCGCCAGCCTTCGCGCCTTACCCACCCGCCCCGGAGACCACGTGCCCAGCCCCTACCGCGCCCTGTTCGCCGAGCCCGGCACCAAGGGCTTCTCCGCCGCGGGTTTCCTCGGCCGGATGCCGCTGTCGATGATGGGCATCGGCGTCGTCACGATGGTCTCCCAGCTCACCGGGCGCTACGGCCTCGCGGGCGCTCTGTCGGCCACCATCGCGCTGTCCGCCGCCGCGATCGGGCCCCAGATATCCCGGCTGGTGGATCAGCACGGCCAGCGCCGGGTGCTGCGCCCCGCGACCCTGGTGGCACTCCTGGCCGCCGCCGGGCTGCTGCTCGCCGCGCACGTCAGGTGGCCGGACTGGGTGCTGTTCGTCTGCGCGGCCGGGATCGGCTCGGTGCCGAGCCTGGGCGCGATGATCCGGGCCCGCTGGGCGGCCCTGTACCGGGGCACGCCGAAGCTGCACACCGCCTACTCGTTCGAGTCGGTGGTGGACGAGGTCTGCTTCATCTTCGGGCCGATCATCTCCATCGGTCTGTCCACGTCGTGGTTCCCGGAGGCCGGTCCCCTGCTGGCCGGCTGCTTCCTGGCCGTCGGCGTCTTCTGGCTGACCGCCCAGCGCGCCACCGAGCCGGAGCCGCACCCGCGCGAGCGGCACGGCGGCGGCAGCGCGCTGCGCTCGGCCGGGCTCCAGGTCCTGGTGGCGACCTTCGCGGCCACGGGGACGATCTTCGGGTCCGTCGACGTGGTCACCGTCGCCTTCGCCGACGAGCAGGGCCACAAGGCCGCCGCGAGCCTGGTGCTGGCGCTGTACGCGGCCGGTTCCTGCGTGGCCGGCATGGTCTTCGGACTGCTGCGCTTCGCGGGAACACCGGAACGTCGCTGGCTGCTGGGCGTGACGGCGATGGCCGTGAGTATGATCCCCCTCCTACTGGTCGGAAGCCTGCCGCTTCTGGCCGTGGCGCTGTTCGTTGCGGGGCTGTCCATCGCACCGACGATGATCACGACGATGTCCCTCATCGAAGAGCACGTACCTCGCGCAAAGCTCACCGAGGGCATGACCTGGGTGAGCACCGGCCTCGCGGTCGGTGTCGCGCTCGGCTCCTCCGTGGCCGGCTGGGTGATCGACGCAGCCGGCGCGCGTGCCGGGTACGGGGTTCCGGCCGTGTCCGGTGCCGTCGCGGTCGCGGTCGGTTTCCTCGGGTACCGCCGGCTGCGCAGGCCGGCCGCGGGTCGGGGAGGCACCGTTGAGCACCACAGCGAGCGCGAAGAACGGCACCTGGCGTAACTGGGGCGGCAATGTCGCCGCCCGCCCCGCCCGGCAGGTCGAGCCGGCCTCGGTGGAGGAACTGGCCGCGGCCGTCCGCAGGGCCGCCGAGGACGGCCTGAAGGTGAAGGCCGTCGGCACGGGGCACTCCTTCACGTCCATCGCCGCCACCGACGGTGTGTTGATCCGCCCTCAACTGTTGACGGGAATCCGCAACATTGACCGGGACGCCATGACCGTCACGGTCGAGGCGGGCACCCCGCTCAAGAGACTCAATGCGGTCCTGGCGCGCGAGGGGCTGTCGCTCACCAACATGGGCGACATCATGGAGCAGACGGTCTCCGGGGCCACCAGCACCGGCACCCACGGCACCGGCCGCGAGTCCGGCTCCATCGCCGCCCAGATCAGGGGACTCGAACTCGTCACGGGCGACGGCTCCGTGCTCACCTGTTCCGAGAAGGGGACCGAAGAGGAACGTGCCGTCTTCGCGGCCGCCCGCATAGGCCTCGGTGCCCTCGGCATCATCACCGCGATCACCTTCGCCGTGGAGCCGGTCTTCCTGCTCACCGCGCGCGAGGAGCCGATGGCCCTCGACCGGGTGCTGGCCGAGTTCGACCAACTGTGGGCCGAGAACGAACACTTCGAGTTCTACTGGTTCCCGCACACCGACAACACCAACACCAAGCGCAACAACCGCAGCGCGGGCCCCGAGCAGCCGGTGGGGCAGCTCGCCGGGTGGCTCGAGGACGAGTTCCTCTCCAACGGCGTCTTCCAGGTGGCCCAGTGGGTCGGACGCGCCGCGCCCGCGACCATTCCGGCGATCGCCCAGGTCTCCAGCAAGGCCCTGTCCGCGCGGACGTACACCGACATCCCTTACAAGGTCTTCACCTCGCCGCGCCGGGTGCGCTTCGTGGAGATGGAGTACGCCGTCCCGCGCGCGGCCCTGGTCGACACGCTGCGCGAGCTGAAGGCCATGGTCGACCGCTCCGGCCTGCGCATCAGCTTCCCGGTCGAGGTGCGCACCGCCCCGGCCGACGACATCACCCTGTCCACCGCATCCGACCGGGACAGCGCCTACATCGCCGTCCACATGTTCCGGGGCACGCCGTACCAGGCGTACTTCACCGCCGCCGAGCGCATCTTCACCGCGCACGAGGGCCGGCCGCACTGGGGCAAGGTGCACACGCGGGACGCGGAGTACTTCGCCGAGGTGTACCCGCGCTTCGGCGAGTTCACGGCGCTGCGGGACCGTCTTGACCCGGAACGGCTGTTCCAGAACGACTACTTGCGGAGGGTTCTGGGGGCGTAGCCGTCGCGCCGGACCCGCTGGGCGTGGGGGTCGGGGTGTCCGGGTCGCCGCTCGGCTCCCGGCTCGCCGAGTCACCCGGCGTGGGCGTCGCGGTGTCGGTCGTACCACCCTCGTGGGTACCTTCCGGCGGTGCGTGCGAAGACGGCGCGGGAGACGAGGGGGACGTGGGCGGCGAAGAGGACGTGGGCGGCGAAGGGGCCTTGTCCTCACGGGACTTCGAGGAGGACGAGCCCCGGCCGCCGACGGCGTCGCCGACCGTCGTACCCGTACCGCCACTGAAGCTGGTGCCGCTCACCAGCTCGTACGTGGTGATGCCGGCCATGGTGACGCCGAAGACGAGGGCGGCCGCGAGGACCGGGCGCTTCCAGCTCTTCACCCGCGCGCGGTAGACGGTCCCCTCGGTGAACTCGCCCGGAGCCGGTGGCACTTGGTCCTGCGGCCCCTGGTCCTTCGGCCGGGAGGTGACCGTGGCCTCCCGGATCTGCTCCCCGGTCCGCTTGAAGAAGTGCTGGAAGAGGGTGCCGCCGCAGGTGGCGACGACGCTGATGAGCCCGGCGCCGACGATCGTGCCGTACACCCCGAAGTACGAAGCCAGTTTGGCCGCCACGACCGCCGCCAGGGCGCTGCCCGCGACCTGAGGGACGCTCAGATCGATCCGCTTTCGACCCGTATCGGGCGTTGCACTCATACCCGGAACTTGCCTGCCTTTCCCGTACTTGAACGACCTGATCGGTCGACTGCACGAGAAAGGGACGTACGCACGAAACCAATAGTTCCGTTTCTGGTGATTGCGTGAAGTTCGCCACGTTCATGATCGGCAGAATGCGCTCGTGGGCGGCCAAGTCGCACCCCTTGCCAGAAGTTGGGCGGCGTGCCAATCCACGCCCGTGGTCCAAATGGAGTACTGTTGCGAGCCCTGGGTCCGGTCTCCCACCAGGGTGTCCGCGGCCTCGCAGGACCGCCGGGAGGGGGCTAGTTGCACAGGGTGACGGAGTTCGTCACTTAGCGTTGCGAATAGGTAACCGTGCCATAACGGCGGCCCAGGGCCCGTGCCCGACACGCCGGGCAACTCGGCAAGGTTGTGGCAGGCTGCACCCGGGCAGGCCACACTCGACTAGCGGAAGCAGCGACGCACGTGACGTCGGCAGGCACCACCCGGGAGGTCCCCATGCCCGAACTGCGTGTCGTGGCCGTCTCGAATGACGGCACACGGCTGGTGCTGAAGGCTGCCGACGCAACGGAGTACACGCTTCCGATCGACGAACGGCTGCGTGCCGCCGTGCGCGGCGACCGGCCCCGCCTCGGCCAGATCGAGATCGAGGTGGAGAGCCATCTCCGCCCCCGTGACATCCAGGCCCGTATACGCGCGGGTGCCACCGCGGAAGAGGTCGCCCAGCTCGCCGGCATTCCCGTCGACCGGGTACGGCGCTTCGAGGGACCGGTGCTGGCCGAGCGCGCCTTCATGGCCGAGCGGGCCCGCAAGACCCCGGTCCGCCGCCCCGGCGAGAACTCCGGCCCGCTGCTCGGCGAGGCCGTCCAGGAGCGGCTGCTGCTGCGCGGCGCCGAGAAGGACACCGTGCAGTGGGACTCCTGGCGCCGCGACGACGGCACCTGGGAGGTCCTGCTCGTCTACCGGGTCGCGGGCGAACCGCACTCGGCGAGCTGGACCTACGACCCGCCCCGGCGGCTCGTCCAGGCCGTCGACGACGAGGCGCGCTCGCTGATCGGCGAGTCCGACGACCTCGCCGTACCCGAGCCGAGCTTCCCGTTCGTCCCACGCATCGCCCGGCTGCCACGCGAGCGCTCGCTGGACCGCGCCCTCGACCGGGGCGACCGGGAGCGGCCGAGCCTGCCGGCACAGTCGTCCGAGCCCGCCGAGGAGAGCACGGGCGAACGAGACTCGCTGACCAGCCTGTTGGAGGCCGTACCGAGCTTCCGGGGCGACATGGTGGTCCCGGAACGGCCCGCGGAATCCCCGGAGGAGCCCCCCGAGGAACCCGCAGCGGAGGAGCCCCCGGCGCCCGCCGCCTCGGCCGGCTCCGCCTACGCGGACGTCCTCATGCCCCGCTCGGTCGGCAGCCACCGGGACCGGCTCATCGGCGCCACCGACCGTCAGGCCGAGGCCGACGGTGTCCGTCCCGGCCGCCGCGCCGCGGTCCCGAGCTGGGACGAGATCGTGTTCGGCACGCGGCGCAAGAAGCAGGAGTAAACCGGCCGTACGTCCGTATGAAAGGGGGGCACGCGTGCGTGCCCCCCTCTTTCCCCGCCTACTGCGGGTCCGGGCCGACCGCCACCGGACGGGACGGGTCCGCGGACCACTCCGACCACGAGCCGACGTACAGAGCCGCCGGGATGCCCGCGACGGCGAGGGCCAGCACCTCGTGCGCGCCCGAGACGCCCGAGCCGCAGTAGACGCCCACCGGCGCCTCCTCTGACACGCCCAGGGCCTTGAAGCGGTCCCGCAGGTCCGCCGCGGGCAGGAAGCGGCCGTCCGGTCCGACGTTCTCGTTCGTCGGCGCCGACACCGCGCCCGGGATGTGCCCGCCGACCCGGTCGATCGGCTCCACCTCGCCCCGGTACCGCTCCCCCGCGCGCGCGTCGAGCAGAACGCCCGAACGGGCCAGCGCCGCGGCCCCGTCCGCGTCGAGCAACCCGGCCGCGTCCGGCGCCGGTTCGAAGTCGCCCTCGGCCGGGGCGGGCACGTCCGTCGCGAGCGGGCCCTGCCAGGACGACAGACCGCCGTCGAGGACCCGCACGTCCGGGTGACCCGTCCAGCGCAGCAGCCACCACGCGCGCGCGGCCGCCCAGCCCTGACCGCCGTCGTAGACGACGACCGGCCGGGTGGCCGACACGCCCGCGCGGCGCATGGCGGCGCCGAACTCCGCGAGGTCGGGCAGGGGATGGCGGCCGCGTTCCCCGGGGGCCGAGGCCAGCTCCCGGTCCAAGTCGACGAAGACCGCGCCGGGGATGTGCCCGGCCGCATACTCGGCCCGGCCGTCGAAGGCCGGGGCGCCCGCCGCCTTCGCCACGCTCAGCTGCCAGCGGACGTCCAGCAGGACGGGCGGGGTGCCCGCGGAGAGAGCGTCGGCGAGTTCGGTTGCGGTGATGATGGCTGTCATGACGTCCATCCTTACGCCAGGGGTGGCCGCGGAGTCCAGGTCCGACTAGTCTGCTCCGCCGGACAGGCTCGATCACCAGGCGTACGGGATCGGGCACACGCTGTACAGCTGACGGACACCCGCCCGCCATCGTCAGGAAGCGGCGAGAGACGGCAGATCAGGCATTCTTCCCGAGGTGGCGCCGGACGGTCGGCGCGGCCCGGCCTGCGGCACCTCGGAGGATGCGGGTACCGGCACGGGCGTGCCCGCGCCGGCGGCACCCCCCTTCCGGGGGAGCGGATGCGACACGGCCACCGCGAGGGGCCGGGGAGAGAGTGATCGATGACCGAGGCACGGGAGTCGGCCGGCGCGCACCTGCGGCGCGCACCCGGCGCACCCGGCTGGGTGAGCCTGATGGTGCACCAGCTGGCCGCGACCGAGGAGTTCTACGGGGAGCTGTTCGGCTGGGAGTTCCGGCCGGGCCCGCAGCAGCTCGGCCCCTATGTGCGGGCTCTGCTGGACGGGCACGAGGTGGCGGGCATGGGCCAGTTGCCGCCCGACCGCCGGCTGCCGGTCGCCTGGACGCCCTACCTCGCCTCGGACGACGTGGACCAGACGGCCGACCAGGTGCGCCTGTGCGGTGGCACGGTGGCCGTCGGACCGCTGGACGCGGCCGAAGCCGGCCGGTTGGCCATCGCCGCCGACCCCTCCGGGGCGGTGTTCGGGATCTGGCAGGGGGCGGCCCACCTCGGCACGACGCTCAGCGGCGTCCCCGGCACCCCCGCCTGGAACGAACTGCTCACCTTCGAGACCGCGAGCGTCGCCAAGTTCTACGAGACCGTGTTCGGGTACGAGGAGGAGCCGGTGGTGTCCGCCGACTTCGACTACGTGACCCTGCACCTCGGGGGCCGCCCGGTGGCCGGAATCCACGGGATCGGCCATGGGCTGCCCCGGGACCGGGGACCGCACTGGCTGACGTACTTCGAGGTGGCGGACACCGACGCGACGCTGCGGCAGGTCGCCGAGCTGGGCGGCCGGGTGCTCAGGCCGTCCCATGACAGCGAGCACGGGCGGATCGCCACGGTGGCCGACCCGGAGGGAGCGGTCTTCTCGGTGGTCCAGGGCCCGCGGTGAGCCGCTCCCGGGAAGCCTCAGACCGAGGGCACCGGCAGGACGTCCGGGGACAGGGCCGCCGCGCGGGCCGACGCGGCGGTCATCCGGCGCCGGTGGTGGCGGCGGCACAGCACCTCGTAGCCGACCTCGCCGCCGGACTGGTTGACGTCGCCGACGACCACCTGGGCGCCCTCCACCACCATCTCGCCGTCCACCGTGCGGGCGTTGTGCGTGGCGCGGGCGCCGCACCAGCACAGCGCCTCGACCTGGAGCACCTCGATGCGGTCGGCCAGCTCCACCAGCCGCTGGGAGCCCGGGAAGAGCTTGGAACGGAAGTCGGTGGTGATCCCGAAGGCGAAGACGTCCATGCCGAGGTCGTCCACCACGCGCGCGAGCTGGTCTATCTGCCCCGGCGCGAGGAACTGCGCCTCGTCCGCGATCACGTAGTCCGCGCGACCGCCCTGCGAGAGGTGCTCGACGAGGTAGGCGTACAGGTCCTGGCCGTCCTCGACCTCCACCGCGTCGGTGACGAGGCCCAGCCGGGAGGACAGCTTTCCCTCGCCCGCCCGGTCGTCCCGGGTGAAGATCATGCCGACGAGGCCGCGCGCGGAGCGGTTGTGCTCGATCTGCAGAGCCAGCGTCGACTTCCCGCAGTCCATCGTTCCGGAGAAGAACACCAGCTCGGGCATGAGGAGTTGAGCACCTTTCGGCGAGTAGTCACAGGGCGGGACGGTTCAGGAGCGTACTTCGAGCAGCGGGACCAGCTGCTCGGCAGGGGTCATCGAACCGTGGTTGCCGACCAGCGACGACTCCTTCGGCTCCCGCTCGGAGGCGATGATCAGCACGTCGTCCCGCGCGGCCGCGACGACGTCGCCGAGGCGGTCGTACACCCGCTCGTCGATGTGCGGACCGAACCAGCCCGCCGCGATCGCCTCGTCCCGCGACGCCACCCAGAACTGCTCGCCGAGCACTTCGCGCCAGCAGGTGAGGACGTCGCTCGCGGCGCCCGGCACCGCGTACACGTGCCGCGCCCGCCCCTCGCCGCCGAGCAGGGCGACTCCGGCGCGCAGCTCCCAGTCCTCGTCGAAGTCGATGCGGTGCTGCTCGTCGAACGGGACGTCGACCATGCCGTGGTCGGCGGTGACGTAGAGCGCGCTGCGCGGGGGCAGTTGCTCGGCCAGACGCTGGACGAGCCGGTCGACGTACATGAGCTGTCCGCGCCAGGTGTCGGAGGCGACCCCGTAGCGGTGTCCGGCGCTGTCCAGCTCGGCGTAGTAGGTGTACACGAGGGAGCGGTCACCGGCGGCCAGTTGCTCGGCCGCGAGGTCCATGCGGTCCTCGCCGGTCAGCCGTCCGTGGAAGGTGCCGCCGCTCAGCGCGATCTTGGTCAGCGGGGTGTGCTCGAAGGCGGGCGAGGACACCTGCGCCGCGTGCACGCCGGCCTCGTGGGCCAGCTGGAAGACCGTGGGGTACGGCTGCCAGGGGCGCGGGTCCGTGTACGGCTGCCAGCGGAGCTGGTTCATCAGCTCGCCGGTGGCCGGATTGCGCACCGTGTAGCCGGGCAGGCCGTGCGCGCCGGGCGGCAGGCCGGTGCCGACGGAGGCCAGGGAGGTCGCGGTGGTCGCCGGGTAGCCGGCGGTGAGCGGGCGGCCGGTGCCGCCGCGCGAGCTGCCGAGGAGCGAGGTCAGGTAGGGCGCCTCGTCGGGGTGCGCCCGGAGCTGCTCCCAGCCGAGCCCGTCGATCAGGAAGACACAGACCCGGTCGGCCGGGGTCAGTTCCGTGATCGTGGCGGTCGTACCGGGGACACCGAGGCCGGCGGCCAGGGTGGGCAGGAGGTCGGCGAGGGAGCCGGTGCCGTACTCGGGCAGCGGCGCGGTGTCCAGGGCGAGCGGTTCCGGGTGGTCCCAGGCGGAGAGCTGGGACATCAGCGCGTGACGTCCGCGGTCGCCTCGGAGATCGCCTGGGCGAACGCGAGCGCCTGGCGCACCGTCTCCGGGCCGTCCCCGGCCTCGCTGACGCGCAGGCTGAGGTCGTCCGCCGTGGAGTTGCCCGTGTAGCCGTGGTCGGCCTCGCAGTTGGGGTCGCCGCAGGCGGCGGGCTCCAGGTCGATGCGACTGACCGCGCCCCAGCCGATGGTCAGCACGACCTCGCGGGGCAGCGTGCCCGGCTTGTACTGCTCCGGGTTCGCGACCACCCGGCTGACCACGACCGAGGAGATGCGCCCGAGCTTCACGGACTCCGTGGACGTCGTGGCGTACGGCGTCGGGGAGGTGCTGTCGGCGGCCTGCTCGTCGGTGTGGCTGACGATGAAGCGGTTGCCGGTGAGGACCAGGACGGTCACGTGCCGGCGCACCTCGTTCTGGTCGAACGTGGTCTCCTGGTGGACCAGGTACGACCGGATGGGCTCGCCGCCCACAGCGGTCTCCACCGCCTCGGCCACGAGGGCCGGGTAGTAGCCGCTGCGCTCGATCGCCGCGCGCAGCCCCTGGGTCGTCGTACTGGTCTTGGCCATGGCGTCCATCCTAATCCGTGGGCAAGGGGGGTCCGGGCCAGTCGCGGCCACTAGGGGGCGGCCTCGACGCCCGGGTGCGGGCGCCGCCGGACATGCCCCTGCAGGACGTCCAGCCGCTCGGCGGCGACCAGACAGGAGACGGGTTCCGGCCCGCCAGCGTCCGCTTCGAACGCGACGACGAGGGGCGGTGTTTCGTCCGGTTCACGCGCGAGACGTGCGGCCGGCCGCAGGTGCCCGCCGTGCCGGACGATCACTTCCCGGTCCCACCAACTGCCCTCGGGCAGCCGCTGTCCGGCGATCTCCACGTGTGCCCCCCTCTCCCCTGCTCAGTAGGCCGGCAGCGTGCGCGGGCCGAGGTCGTCGCGGGCGGGCGGCGGTGCGAGCCGCAGGGTGGCGCCCAGGACGCTCACGCCCTGCTGGGCGACGACGACCGGCTCCAGGGTGACGGCGACGACCTCGGGGTGGTCGTCCACCAGCCGGGAGACGCGCAGCAGCAGCTCCTCCAGCGCGGGGGTGTCCACGGGCGTGGAGCCGCGCCAGCCGAACAGCAGCGGGGCCGTCCGGATGGACCGCACCAGCGAGGTCGCCTCCCGGTCGGTGACTGGGATCAGCCGGTGCGCGGTGTCCCCGAGCAGTTGCGAGGCGGCCCCGGCCAGCCCGAAGGACAGCACGGCCCCGGCCGCCGGATCGATCACCGCCCGTACGACCGTGTCGACTCCCCGGGGTGCCATGGTCTGCACGACCGGCCGCAGCTCCTCGGGCAGCCCGAACAGCTCGGTCAACTCGGCGTATGCGCGCCGCAGTTGCACCTCGTCCGCCAGGTCCAGGCGTACGCCGCCCAGGTCGGCCCGGTGCCGCAGGTGTGGGGCGGTGGCCTTGAGGGCCACGGGGTAGCCGAGGGTGCGGGCGGCCTCGGCGGCTGCGTCCGGGGTGGGGGCGGCCAGCGCCCGGCGCACGTGGATGCCGTACTTGTCCAGCAGCTCGCAGGTCTCGGCCTGCCCGATCGTGAGCCCCTGCCCGCGCGCGAGCAGCCCGCCGATCAGCTCGGCGGCCCCCTTCTCGTCGATGTCGTCGTACTCCGGCACCTTCCCCGGATCGGCGGCCTCCCGCCGCCACTGCGCGTACTTCACCGCTTCGGCGAGAGCGCGTACGGCACGCTCGGCGGCGGGGTAGGCGGGGATGAGACGGGACGGGGTGCCTTCAGGGGTGGGGCTCTCCACCGCGGCGGGCGCCGTCCCAGAGGCCGCTCCCGCGGTGGGCAGTCGTTCCGCAGGGCGATGGGGGTCCCGCCGCTCGAGCGAAGGTGGGTGGGCACCGCCCTCAGCGCCGGGTGCCTTGGCAACGGCCTGTGGTGCCGTACTCGCCGCAGCCGACAACGCCTCCGCAAGCCCCCCAAGCTCCACGTGGACTACCAGCACCGGCTTGCCCGGAGCCGAAGCCGCCGCAGACCGCAGCGCCTCGGCGAGCTCCGCATCCCCCGGCGACCCCTCCCCGATCGCCGGAATCGCCGTGACGACAACGGCGTCACACGTCTCGTCCGCCAGCGCCCGCGCCAACGCCCGGTGGAAGTCCTCCGCCGTCGCCCCGGTCGTCAGATCCAGCGGAGGCGACGGCCGCAGCCCCTCCGCAAGAGCCCGGTCGTACGTCAGCACCCCCAGCGACTCGGAGTTCCCGAGGATCGCCACGCGTGGCCCCGCGGGCAGCGGCTGCCGGGCGAGCAGCAGACCCGCGTCGACCAGCTCGGTGATCGTGTCCACTCGGATCACCCCGGCCTGCCGCAGCAGCGCGGAGACGGTCTCGTGCGGCAGCCGTGTCGCCCGTACCGCGTGGCCCTGCGGCGCGCTCCCGACTCCCTGCACCACGACCAGCGGCTTCGCCGCCGCCGTGCGCCGGGCGAGGCGGGTGAACTTACGCGGGTTGCCGAGGGACTCCAGGTACATGAGGGCGACGTCGGTCTCCGGGTCGTCGTACCAGTACTGGAGGACGTCGTTGCCGGAGACGTCGGCCCGGTTCCCGGCGGACACGAACGTGGACACGCCGGTGACCCCGGTGACGCCTCCCCCGCGCCGGTGCAGCCGCGACAGCAGCGCGATGCCGATGGCCCCGGACTGCGTGAACAGGCCGATCCGGCCCGGGCGGGGCATCTCGGGGGCGAGCGAGGCGTTGAGCCGGACCTCGGCCGCAGTGTTGATCACGCCGAAGGCGTTCGGGCCGATGATCCGCATCCCGTACGCGCGCGCGTGCTGGACCAGAGCCCGCTGCCGCTCGCGCCCCTCGGGCCCGCTCTCGGCGTACCCGGCGGACAGCACGACCAGTCCCTGCACCCCGTGTTCGCCGCACTCGGAGACCACGGCGGGCACGTGCTCGGCCGGTACGGCGACGACGGCGAGGTCCACCGGGCCCTCGATCTCCCGCACCGAGCGGTACGCGGGCACCCCGTCGACCTCCTTGAGGTCCTCGGGGAAGGCCTTGTTCACGGCGTACAGACGGCCGGGGTAGCCGGCGTCCCGGAGGTTGCCGAGGACGCTGCGGCCCACCCCGCCGGGCGCGCGGCCGACGCCGACGACCGCGACGGAGCCGGGGACCAGCAGCCGCCGTACCGAGCGGGCCTCGGCGCGTTGCTCGCGCGCGTGCTGCACGGCGAGGGAGCGGTCGGTGGGCTCCAGGTCGAACTCCAGGCGTACGACGCCGTCTTCGAAGCTGCGCTTCTGGGTGTACCCGGCATCCGTGAACACCTTGATCATCTTGGTGTTGGCGGGCAGCACCTCGGCGGCGAAGCGGCGGATGCCCCGCTCGCGCGCGACGGCCGCGATGTGTTCGAGGAGGGCGGAGGCGACCCCGCGGCCCTGGTGGGCGTCCTGTACCAGGAAGGCGACCTCGGCCTCGTCGGGGATATCAGGGGCGGGCGCGAAGCGCCCTCCGGCAAGGGCGGTGGTGGGCGACGGGTGGGACGGTGCGGGCATGCCGTCGGCGCCGATGCGGTCATAGCGTACGGTGGCGATGAACTCGCCGCCCACGGTGGCAGCGAGTCCCACCCGGTCCACAAAGTCGTGGTGCGTGAAGCGGTGGACGTCCTTGGCGGACAGGCGAGGGTACGGCGCGAAGAAGCGGTAGTACTTCGACTCGTCCGAGACCTGCTCGTAGAAGCTGACCAGGCGGTCGGCGTCATCAACGGTGATGGGCCGGATGCGCGCGGTACCCCCGTCGCGCAGCACCACGTCCGCCTCCCAGTGGGCGGGGTACTCGTGCCGGTCGTGCCGGTCCGCCGGGCTCTGCATGGGGCCCAGAGTACGGCTCGCGTACGACAACGGCGCGAGGCAGTCTGTGGAGGACGGAAGCCGGACCGAGGCCGCGGTCCGAGGATCCGCAGGAGGGGACGAACGTCACCTCCGGGCACGCTTCGCACTATGGGAAACTGGTCTAGACAACCCTGAGCACTGAAGGGCAGCAACACATGGCTGAGCGCCGCGTCAACGTCGGCTGGGCCGAGGGCCTCCATGCCCGCCCCGCCTCCATCTTCGTCCGAGCCGCCACGGCCGCAGGCGTCCCGGTGACGATCGCCAAGGCTGACGGCAACCCCGTCAACGCGGCCTCCATGCTGGCCGTCCTGGGCCTGGGCGCCCAGGGTGGCGAGGAGATCGTCCTCGCCTCCGACGCCGAGGGCGCGGACGTCGCCCTGGACCGTCTGGCCAAGCTGGTCGCCGAGGGCCTGGAAGAGCTGCCCGAGACCGTCTGAGCCGCGCCAGGAAGCCGCGTCGCCCTTTCCGGGTGACGCGGCTTCCGCGTTTTTCGGCAGCCCATCGAATGAATTCACCGCGAGCACACCGACGGCGCGCGACCACGAATTCACGGCACACCGGGAAAAGGGCAGCGGAAATACACGCCCACCGAATCGCTCCTCTTTGTATACGGCGCCCACGTTAATGCCGAAGGCTCGACATGTTTACGGCATGTTGCGAGTTCCTCACACGCTCGGACCGGTCGCCGGCCGAGGCCGACCGCAACCGGTACGCACCCTTCGCGCGCTCGGCGTGATGCGCCGTGATCGCCCGCGCGCGTTCGCTGTCGCCGCGCGCCACCGCGTCCACGATCGCGCCGTGCTCCGTCCAGGACTCCACGGGACTCGGCAGCGCCTCCACCGCGTACATCCAGGCGATCTTGTGCCGCAGCTGGGTCAGCACCGAGGTCAGCGAGGGGCTGCCGGAGGCCTGCGCGAGCGTCTCGTGGAACCAGCCGCCGAGCGAGCGCAGATCCTCGCGGTTGCCCTGCCTGGCCCGCTCCTGGCCCAGCCGGACCAGCCCGCGCAGCACCTTCAGATGGGCCTCGGTGCGCCGCTGGGCGGCCCGGGAGGCACCGAGCGGCTCCAGCAGCATCCGCATCTCCAGCAGGTCTGCGGCCTCCTGCTCGGTCGGTTCGGCCACGCACGCCCCCGCGTGCCGCCGGGTCACCACGAAGCCCTCCGCCTCCAGGGTGCGCAGGGCCTCGCGGACGGGGACGCGCGAGACGCCGTAGCGGCGGGCCAGGACTTCCTCGGTGAGGCGGCTGCCGCGCTCGTAGACACCGGCCACGATGTCGTCCCGGATCGCCGTGCACACCGAGTGCGCCGGAATACGCATGACCGACCTCCGCCTTAATCCCCGTGAAACGTCGACGATGGACGTGTGTTCCGTGACTCTATTGCAATGAGCCGGAATTTCCGACGGCAGGCCGGAATCCATGGATATATTTTGGACAGCGGATGCGGCGGGCGCCGCGAAAAACGGCGAAAGCCCCGGCTCGTGAGCCGGGGCTTCGGGATGTCGTGCGCCGGAGCGTCAGACGTTCACGCCGTGTCCACGGAGGTAGGCGAGCGGGTCGACGTCCGAGCCGTACTCGGGGGTCGTGCGGGCCTCGAAGTGCAGGTGCGGCCCCGTGACGTTGCCGGTCGCGCCGGACAGGCCGATCTGCTGGCCCGGGGTGACCTTCTGGCCCACGGTGACGCCGATGGACGACAGGTGGCCGTACTGGGTGTACATGCCGTCGGCCATCCGTATCACGATCTGGTTGCCGTACGCGCCGCCCCAGCCCGTGGAGACGACCGTGCCCGAGCCGACCGCGTGGACGCTCGTGCCACTGGCCGCGTGGAAGTCGATGCCGGTGTGGGAGCCGGAGGACCACAGGGAGCTGCTGGCCTTGTAGCCGGTGGAGACGTACGAGTGCGCGATCGGGGCGACGAAGGCGTTCAGGCGCTTGCGCTCGGCCTCGCGGGCGGCGCGCGCCCTGGCCTCGCGCACCTCCTTCGCGCGCTGGGCGGCCGCCTTCGCCGCGGCCTCCTCGGCCGCCTTCTGGTCGGCGGCCTGCTGCTGGGCCTCGGCCTGCGCGTCGATCTGCTCGGCGACCGTGTCGCTCACGGTGATGACCGGGGTGAGGCCGGTCTCCTCGACGGAGTTCTCGGCGGCGAGCGCCGGGGTGGCCGCGAGGGTGCCGATGACGCCGGTGGTGGTGAGGGCCGCGACGCCGGCCGCCTGAGCGGTGGTGCGCTTGACCCGGCCGGGCTTGCGGTGCTTCCCGGTGGCGCACATGAACGCCATGAAGAGGCTGGTCCTTTCCTTCCCTCTCGCCTACCGGGTTAGCTGACGGGTTCGGAGCAGGAAGGTCTCCTACGGGCCCCCTCGCTCGCGCGCGGGCGTCCGATTCACCCCAGGGACTGCGGTTGGGTCCCCGGCTCCCCTGGCTCGCGCCGTACGGGGACTCGGCGATGACTGTCCGGTGCCGCGGATGCGGCGCACTGCCTGACGAACAGCCCGGAAGACGCTAAGGGGCCGGACTTTCGATCCCCAAACGGATCCGGGGTTTTGTAGTGCATCCCACAGGTCAGACAGGCAACCTCTGCCCCAATTCGGACATCTGGGGAAGGGCGGTGCACGGCAAGGGGCCCTGATGACCCGTCGGTCCCCAGGGCCCCGCGCGCGCGTGCCGCCGTCCGGCTGCTAGTCGGCGGTCACGACGGTGACTTCGCCGATGCCGAGCGCCGCGACCGGCTCCTTGATCTGGGCCGCGTCACCGACGAGGACGGTCACCAGGCGGTCCACCGGGAAGGCGCTGACGGCCGCCGCGGTGGCCTCCACGGTGCCGGTGGCGGCGAGCTGCTGATACAGCGTCGCCTGGTAGTCGTCGGGCAGGTGCTGCTCGACCTGGTCCGCCAGCGTGCTCGCGACGGCCGCCGCGGTCTCGTACTTCAGCGGCGCCACGCCGACGAGGTTCTGCACGGCGACATCGCGCTCGGCGTCGGTCAGTCCCTCCGCCGCGAGCGTGCGCAGCACCGTCCACAGGTCCTGCAGCGCGGGACCGGTGTTCGGGGTGTCCACGGAGCCGCTGATGGCGAGCATCGCGGAGCCGGTTCCGTCCGGCGCGGAGCGCAGGACCTGCCCGAAGGCGCGCACGCCGTAGGTGTAGCCCTTCTCCTCGCGCAGCACCCGGTCCAGGCGGGAGGTGAGGGTGCCGCCGAGGCAGTACGTGCCGAGCACCTGGGCGGGCCACACGCGGTCGTGCCGGTCGGGGCCGATCCGCCCGATGAGCAGCTGTGTCTGGACGGCGCCCGGCCGGTCGACGATGACCACGCGGCCGGAGTCGTCGGCGCTCACGGGCGGCACCGGCCGCGGCCGGGCCGGGGTACCGGTCCAGGCGCCCAGGGTGTCGGCGAGCAGCGTGTCCAGGTCGGTGCCGGTGAGGTCGCCGACCACGACCACGGTGGCCGTGGCGGGCCGCACATGGCGGTCGTAGTAGGCGCGTACGGCCGCGGCGTCGATCTTCTCGACGGTCTCCTCGGTGCCCTGGCGCGGGCGCGACATGCGCGAGGTCGCCGGGAACAGCTCCTTGGAGAGTTCCTTGGCGGCGCGGCGGGCGGGGTTGGCCAGCTCGTGCGGGATCTCGTCCAGGCGGTTGCGGACCAGCCGCTCGACCTCGCTCTCGGCGAAGGCGGGCGCGCGCAGGGCGTCGGCGAGCAGGCCGAGGCCCTTGGCCAGGCGGGAGGCCGGGACCTCCAGGCTGAGGCGGACGCCGGGGTGGTCGGCATGCGCGTCGAGGGTGGCGCCCGCGCGCTCCAGCTCGGCGGCGAACTCCTCGGCGGAGTGCTTGTCGGTGCCCTCGGAGAAGGCCCGCGCCATGATCGTGGCGACACCGTCCAGGCCGGCCGGCTCGGCGTCCAGGGGCGCGTCCAGCAGCACCTCGACGGCGACGACCTGCTGGCCGGGGCGGTGGCAGCGCAGGACGGTCAGCCCGTTGTCCAGCGTGCCGCGCTCGGGGGCCGGGAAACCCCAGGGCTTGGCCTCGCCGGCCTGCGGACGGGGGTGGAAGTCCATCGTGGCGAGCTCGGTCACTTGGCCGTCTCCTCGTTGTCGTTACCGGCCTCTACGGTCGCTTCCCGCTCCGGGTCCTCGCCGCGCCCCGCTTCCTCGGTGTGTTCGGCGGACTCGGCGGACAGCGGCTCGTAGACGAGGACCGCGCGGTTGTCGGGGCGCAGGCGGGCCTTGGCGACCTCCTGGACCTCCTCGGGGGTCACTGCGAGGACGCGCTTCACGGCGGTGAGGGCGAGCTGCGGGTCCCCGAACAGGACGGCGTACCGGCACAGTTCGTCGGCGCGGCCGGCGACGGTGCCGAGCCGGTCCAGCCACTCGCGCTCCAACTGGGCCTGGGCGCGCTCCATCTCCTCGGGCGTGGGGCCCTCCTCGGCGAACCGGGCCAGCTCCTCGTCGATGGCGGCCTCGATGACGGGCACCTCGACGTCACCGGAGGTCTTCACGTCCAGCCAGCCCAGCGAGGGCGCGCCGGCCAGGCGCAGCAGGCCGAAGCCGGCCGCCACGGCCGTACGGTCGCGGCGCACGAGCCGGTTGTACAGGCGAGAGGACTCACCGCCGCCGAGGACGGTGAGCGCCAGGTCGGCCGCGTCGGCCGCGCGCGTGCCGTCGTGCGGGAGCCGGTAGGCGGACATCAGGGCGCGCGCCGGGACCTCCTCCACGACGACCTCGCGCAGCTGCTCGCCGATGATCTCCGGCAGGGTGCCGTCACGGGGCTGGGGCTTGCCGTCGTGGGCGGGGATCGAACCGAAGTACTTCTCGATCCAGGCGAGGGTCTGCACGGGGTCGATGTCGCCGACCACGGAGAGCACCGCGTTGTTGGGCGCGTAGTAGGTGCGGAAGAACCGGCGCGCGTCCTCCAGGGTGGCCGCGTCCAGGTCCGTCATCGAGCCGATCGGCGTGTGGTGGTAGGGGTGGCCCTCCGGGTAGGCGAGGGCGGTCAGCTTCTCGAAGGCGGTGCCGTACGGCACGTTGTCGTAGCGCTGGCGGCGCTCGTTCTTGACGACGTCCCGCTGGTTCTCCATGGACTCGTCGTCCAGGGCGGCGAGCAGGGAGCCCATACGGTCGGCCTCCAGCCAGAGGGCGAGCTCCAGCTGGTGGGCGGGCATGGTCTCGAAGTAGTTGGTGCGCTCGAAGCTGGTGGTGCCGTTCAGCGAGCCGCCGGCGCCCTGCACCAGCTCGAAGTGGCCGTTGCCCTTGACCTGCGCCGATCCCTGGAACATCAGGTGCTCGAAAAGGTGAGCCAGGCCGGTACGCCCCTTGACTTCGTGGCGTGAGCCGACGTCGTACCAGAGGCACACCGCTGCCACCGGGGTCAGGTGGTCCTCGGAGAGCACCACGCGCAGACCGTTGGCCAGGCGGTGCTCGGTCGCTGTCAGGCCCCCGGAGCCTGCCTCGGCTGTGGTCGTGTGACCCATGGGCATGTACGTCCCTTCGCGAGCGGAGGCGGTCGTCGAAACCGCGGTTTTCCTGCCGGTCCTGCCACTGTATGCAAAGCGTGCGGAACCTCGGCGAAGTTCCCGCGGGACGTACGCCCAGAGCGGATCGCGCAGCCCGCGTCACGGGTGCCGTGGGGCGGCTTTCAGACGCCTTGCAGACACCGGGCCGGGCCGCAGGGACCGGGTCGTGGCACGGGTTGTCAGTGCCTCGGTCCACAATGGTCCGCGTCAGATCCGTCAAACGCTTCAGCAAGGAGCCAGGCAGCGATGGCCCGCCGCAGCACGAAGACCCCGCCGCCCGACGATTCGTTCGAGGAGAAGATCCTCGACATCGACGTCGTGGACGAGATGCGTGGCTCCTACCTTGAGTACGCGTACTCGGTCATCTACTCGCGCGCCCTGCCGGACGCCCGCGACGGCCTCAAGCCGGTGCACCGCCGGATCGTCTACCAGATGAACGAGATGGGCCTGCGCCCCGACCGCGGCTATGTGAAGTGCGCGCGTGTCGTCGGCGAGGTCATGGGCAAGCTGCACCCGCACGGCGACGCGTCGATCTACGACGCCCTGGTGCGCATGGCCCAGCCGTTCTCGATGCGCGTCCCGCTGGTCGACGGCCACGGCAACTTCGGCTCGCTGGGCAACGACGACCCGCCCGCCGCCATGCGGTACACCGAGTGCCGGATGGCCTCGGCGACGAGCCTGATGACCGATTCCATCGACGAGGACACGGTCGACTTCACGCCGAACTACGACGGCCAGGAGCAGGAGCCGGTGGCGCTGCCCGCCGCCTTCCCGAACCTGCTGGTCAACGGCTCCTCGGGCATCGCGGTCGGCATGGCGACGAACATGCCGCCGCACAACCTGCGCGAGGTCATCGCGGCGGCCCGCCACCTGGTCAGGTACCCGAACGCGGACCTGGACGCGCTGATGAAGCACGTCCCGGGCCCCGACCTGCCCACCGGCGGCCGGATCGTCGGCCTGGACGGCGTCCGGGACGCGTACGCGACGGGCCGCGGCACCTTCAAGATCCGCGCGACGGTCTCGGTCGAGACCGTGACCGCCCGCCGCCAGGGCCTGGTCGTCACCGAGCTGCCGTTCACGGTCGGCCCGGAGAAGGTGATCGCCAAGATCAAGGACCTGGTCAACGCGAAGAAGGTCCAGGGCATCGCCGACGTCAAGGACCTCACCGACCGTGAACACGGTCTGCGCCTGGTCATCGAGATCAAGAACGGCTTCGTGCCGGAGGCGATCCTGGAGCAGTTGTACAAGCTGACCCCGATGGAGGAGTCCTTCGGCATCAACAACGTGGCGCTGGTGGACGGCCAGCCGCTCACCCTGGGCCTGAAGGAGCTGCTGGAGGTCTACCTCGACCACCGCTTCGACGTGGTGCGGCGCCGCAGCGAGTTCCGCCGCAGCAAGCGCCGCGACCGCCTGCACCTGGTCGAGGGCCTGCTCACGGCCCTGGTCGACATCGACGAGGTCATCCGGCTGATCCGCTCCAGCGAGAACTCCGCGCAGGCCAAGCAGCGCCTGATGGAGCGCTTCTCGCTGAGCGAGGTCCAGACGCAGTACATCCTCGACACGCCGCTGCGCCGGCTCACCAAGTACGACCGCATCGAGCTGGAGGCGGAGCAGGAGAAGCTCACCGCGGAGATCGCGGAGCTGACCCGGATCCTGGATTCGGACGCGGAGCTGCGCAAGCTGGTCTCGGCGGAACTGGCCGCCGTGGCCAAGCAGTTCGGCACCGACCGGCGCACGGTCCTGCTGGAGTCGGCCGGCGCCCCGGTGGCCGCTGTGCCGCTCCAGGTCGCCGACGACCCGTGCCGGGTGCTGATGTCCTCCACGGGCCTGCTGGCCCGTACGGCGACCGACGAGCCGTTCCCGGAGGACGCCGGCGCCCGGCGCACCAAGCACGACGTGATCGTCTCCGCGGTCCCGGCGACCGCACGGGGCGAGATCGGCGCGGTGACCTCGGCCGGCCGCCTGCTGCGGATCAACGTGGTCGACCTGCCGCAGCTGCCCGAGACGATGACGGCGCCGAACCTCTCCGGAGGGGCGCCGCTCGCGGAGTTCGTGTCCCTGGAGGACGACGAGACGGTGGTCTGCCTGGCCACGCTGGACGAGTCGTCCCCGGGTCTGGCGCTCGGCACCGAGCAGGGCGTCGTCAAGCGTGTGGTGCCCGACTACCCGTCCAACAAGGACGAGTTGGAGGTCATCACGCTCAAGGAGGGCGACCGGATCGTCGGCGCGGTGGAGCTGCGCACCGGCGAAGAGGACCTGGTGTTCATCACGGACGACGCGCAGCTGCTGCGCTTCCAGGCCTCCATCGTCCGCCCGCAGGGCCGCCCGGCCGGCGGTATGGCGGGCATCAAGCTCGCCGAGGGCGCGAAGGTCATCTCGTTCACGGCGGTCGACCCGGCCGCCGACGCGGTGGTCTTCACGGTGGCGGGCTCTCGCGGCACGCTGGACGACTCCGTGCAGACGACGGCCAAGCTGACCCCGTTCGACCAGTACCCGCGCAAGGGCCGGGCCACCGGCGGTGTGCGCTGCCAGCGGTTCCTGAAGGGCGAGGACTGCCTGTCGCTGGCCTGGGCGGGCCCCACCTCGGCCCGGGCGGCACAGAAGAACGGCACCCCGGTGGCGCTGCCGGAGCTGGACCCGCGCCGGGACGGCTCGGGCACGTCGCTGGCGAAGACGGTGTCGGTGGTCGCGGGACCGGTGTTCTAGGCCTCGTACACCTCTGCGTCGGGTTCCTCCTCGGAGCCCTGGACGTACCGCAGGACGCCCCACATGCCGTGCTCGTCGGCGTGTGGGGCGTCGTTCCTGCACGCCTCCAGTTCCTTGCCGAGGGCGCCCGCGTCGATGCCGGAGCCGATCAGCACGAGCCGGGTGAGGCGGGCGTCGGCGGCCGGCCAGGGCTCGGGGTAGAAGCGCAGGAACCGGCCGACGGCATGGACGGCGTACCGGTTGGCGGTGTCGTGGGGTCCGAAGTCGACGTAGCCCTTGATCCGGTACAGCCCCTCCGGACGGCTGTCCAGGAACTGCATCAGCCTGCGGGGTTCCATCGGCAGGTCGGCGGCGAAGGAGAGGCTGTCGTAGCCGGTGTGCAGATGACCGGAATGGTCGTGGTCGTCGCCGTCCTCGTGCAGGTCGTCGAAGGACAGCTGCCCGATGCGCTCCTCGCTCGGCCGGCAGTCGAAGAGGAACTCCGGGTCGATACGGCCGAAGGTGGCGGGGACGACGGCGGCACGGTCGGTGAGCGAGCGGACGAGGCCGAGGACGCGGTCGGCGTCCGGTGCCCGGTCCAGCTTGTTGACCACGACGAGGTCGGCGAGGGCGAGGTGCCGGTCGATCTCGGGGTGCCGGGCCCGGGTGCCGTCGAACTCGGCGGCGTCCACGACCTCGACGAGGCCGCCGTAGACGATGCCGGGATGCTCGCTGGCGAGCACCATCCGCACGAGTTCCTGCGGCTCGGCGAGTCCGCTGGCCTCGATGACGATGACGTCGATGCCGGCGGCGGGCGCGGCGAGCCGGTCCAGGTAGCGGTCGAGTTCGCTGGCGTCGACGGCGCAGCACAGGCAGCCGTTGCCGAGCGAGACGGTCGAGTCGCCGAGGGCTCCGGCGACGGCCATCGCGTCGATCTCGATGGCGCCGAAGTCGTTGACGATCGCCCCGATGCGGCTGCCGCCGCTGCGGTGCAGCAGGTGGTTGAGAAGGGTGGTCTTTCCGGATCCGAGAAATCCTGCGAGTACGACGACGGGGATCTGCTGCGGGGTGCGGCTGTTGCCCAACGGGCGCCCTCTCTTCCGTGGACCGACTGCCTGACCAGGATAAGAGCCGGCGCCCTGGGGCGGGCTCACGGCCGAGTCGGCACCGCCGTCCCGGGCTCCGGTCCCACATACCGCGCCACCGGACGGATGATCTTCGAATCCGCCGCCTGTTCCAGGATGTTGGCGCTCCAGCCGACCACCCGGGCCGCCGCGAAGGTTCCGGCCCGGAGGTCGGCGATGCCGAGCCTCCGGGCCGGAGCCGGGGGGAGGTACGCCCCGTCTACTGGACGGGGGAATTCCGGACGGGGCGTACCGGTTCGGGGGTGTCCGCGGCGGAGTGCGACGCCGCGGTGCGGCCGTGCCGGTCCCGGGCGGCCGGCCAGGCACGGTCGCCCAGGAGGGCCATGGCGGCGGGCAGGAGGACGCCTCGCACGATGGTGGCGTCGATCAGGATGGCCACGGCCATGCCGATGCCCATCATCTTGTACTCGATGGCGGTGAGGCTGACGAACACCGTGAACACGGCGGTCATGATGACGGCGGCGCTGGTGACGACTCCGGCGCTGCTGCTGATGCCGCCGACGATCGCCTCCCTGGCGGGGGCGCCGTTGGTCCAGCGTTCCTTGATCCGGCTGAGGATGAAGATGTGGTAGTCCATGCTCAGCCCGAAGAGGATCACGAACATGAACAGCGGCAGCCAGGCGACCACGCCGCCGTACGAGGTGAAGCCGAGCGGCGATTCCAGGTGGCCGTTCTGGAAGACCCAGGTGAGCACGCCGTAGGCGGCGCCGATCGAGAGCAGGTTGAGCAGGATCGACACCAGCGGGATGGTCCAGGACCGGAACGCGATCACGAGGAGTACGAAGGCGAGGGCGAGGATGAAGACGAAGACGGCGACGCTGCGGCTGTTGAGCTGCCGGGCGAAGTCGTACGGCTGTGCCGTCTTGCCGCCGACGGCGTAGTCGATTCCCCCCACCTTGCCCAGGGTGGCGGGGAGGACCTTGTTCCTGAGCTTTTCCAGGGACTGGTTGGAGGTGTCGTCGGTGCCCTTGCCGATCAGCGGCACCCGGACCACCATCGCGTCGCCGACCGGCACGGCGGTGATCGGTTCCGCGATGCCGTTGCCGGGCGTCTCTGCCTCGCGGTGCAGCGCGTCGATCGCCTCGCGCAGGGCGGGGGTGTCGGCGCCGGCGCCGTCCCGGCCGGCGATCGCGACCCGGGCGGGGCTCGACGAGCCGGGGAAGGCGTCGTTCATGCGCACCGCGGCGTCCACGGGGGCGACGCTGCGCGGGAGGCTGTCGGTCGTGGCCGGGTCCTGCAGGTGCATGCCGAATGCGGGCAGCGCCACGACGGCCAGGACGAGCGCCGCGAGACCGCCGGTGAGCGCCGGACGCCGTACGACGGTACGGGCCACGGCGGACCAGGTACGCGACTCGCGCGCCGCGGTCCGGCGGCGGCCCAGCCAGGGGATGCGGGCCCGGTCGACGCGGTGACCCAGGGCGGCCAGCAGCGCGGGCAGCACCGTGACGGAGCCGACCACGGTGAGACCCACGACCACCACGGTGCCGGCCGTGAGGCCCTTGAAGACGTCGAGCCCGGTGAACAGCAGGCCGCACACGCAGACCATCACGGTGAGCCCGGAGACCACCACCGCGTGGCCGGACGTGCGGGCGGTGATCGCGAGCGCCTGCCGGGTCTCGCGTCCGGCGAGCCGCTCCTCGCGTTCCCGGCGCAGGTAGAAGAGCGAGTAGTCGATGCCGACGGCCATTCCGACGAGCAGCACGATGGAGGAGGCGGCACTGTTGACCGGCACCACCTTGCCGATGCTCTGGAGGAGTCCGAAGGTGGCGATGACGGCCGTGGCCGACAGGAGCAGCGGGATGCCCGCGGCGATCAGCGATCCGAACACGACGAGCAGGATGACCAGGGTGAGCGGCAGCGAGGTGACCTCGGAGCGCTGGAAGTCGTCCTTGATCGCATCGTCCACGACGGCGTTGAGACTGCGGTCGCCGGCCTGCACGATCCGCAGCTGCGGATGGCTGTCCTGGACCTTCTGCACGGCGTCGACGATGGCGCGGTAGTTCTGTTTCTGCTCCTCGATGGGCCCGCCGATCTCGAAGGTGACGAGGGCGGAGCGGCCGTCGCGGGAGAGCCAGCGGGTGCCGTCGCTGCCGAGGGGCGAGCCGATGTCCCGCACCGCGTCGCCGGTGCCGCGCAGCGCCGTCACCAAGTCGCGGGTTGCACCCTGGAGTTCGGGGCTGGCCGTGAACTCGGGGCCGCCGCTCCGGCGGGACTGGACCAGTACGTTCTCGCGGATGGAGTCGCCGTCGTCCTCGGCGCGGACGATCTGCTGGGCCCTGCCCGCGTCGCCCGGGTCGGTGGAGCGGGCATCGTGCCCGCTGATCAGTGCACTGGAGAGGATGGCGACGACGACGAGTGCAAGCCAGCCGGTGATTGCCAGGGCGCGGTGGCGGACCGACCACCCGGCGACGGCTTCCACGATTCCGCCCTTGACCGCCGGCCCGGGTGCCCTCTCGTGGGGTGTCCGATCCGGCTTGCCTTTGCGCAGCATGAACTGCTCTCCTTGGTGTGGAGGTGCGTGTCCAGGGAAAACTCGCCCGACGGCGAGGGAGATGCCTTCCGAATCTGGGCCGCCGAGTTGCCGCTCGGCGGCCCAGCTCATGTGATCGCATGGCACGGACGGGCGCCGGAGTCGCCGCCGCGCGGGACTATTCGACTTCTTTCAGAATCCGCTCCATCGACTCCAGGCGCTGCCTGAACTCACCGAGTTGCTGCTCGGTCCGCTGCTGGACCTCCACGGCCGCCTCGGCCAGCTTGCGGTACTCGCCCTCGCGCGCCAGCGCCGCCTTGGCCCGGTACGTGGCACCGAACTGCCAGACGACCACGGTGATCACCACGGTGACGAGCAGGAAGAGTCCCGCCGCGCCGACGACCTCCGTCCAGTCGGACCCGCTCATCGGTCAGTCCCCCTTCCGTTGCCGCCCGCCGCCGGGTCGGCACTGGTCAGCGTCGGCATCACAGCCGCGATCGACTCCGGAGTCAGGTGCACCGTGAACGGTGTCACCTCGTAGAACTTCATCGCTTTCCCATCGGGTGAGATCTCCAGCTGCGCCGACACGAGCCCTGCCGTCTCCAGCTTCTTCAGGTGGACCTGGAGCAGCGCGCGGCTGATCCCCATGTCCCGAGCCAACTGGCTCACGTACTTCCGCCCGCCGGCCAGCACCGCCACGACCCGCAGACGGTGCGGGTTCGCAAGCGTCGCCAGCATCAGCACCAGCTCGTCGCCGGTGGGCATCGGCGTCCTCATAGCAACACCCAGCACATGCAAAGGAACGTTAGCAGGTACTCATTTTCTTTGGCACCTGCCAGCGCAAAGAGGCCTGGCGGAAACGGCCAGGCCTCTCGTGTGCCGGGGCGGACCCGGAGTCAGGAGCAACGCCACACGGCGGGGAACCTGGGGTACGTGGTCCCGGCCGGAGCCTTGGCGCCGCCGAGGGTGGCGTCGTCGGCGAGCGTGTACACCAGGCCGTCGCTGACCGTCGCCACCGTGGTGGTGCCCTGCCACAGCGTGGCGTTGCGGGATGTGGACGCGGTACCGAGGATCCGGCCCGTGCTGTTGACGTCGCTGGTGCCGTAGCCGCCGGGCAGCTTCACGGGCTTCCCGTCCTTGCCCCAGAGGACGGCGAAGCGACCGAAGTCCGCGGTCTGTCCATCGCCCACCACGACGCCGCCGGAGATCGCCGAGACGGTGGAGTTCGTCGCCCCGGTCGGCATCGTCAACGGCCTGGCGACACCGGCCTTCCAGAGGTAGGGGCGTGTGGTCCCTTCGATCTCCGACGTCACGGTCACGGCCACCGTGCCGTCGGCGTCCACCCCCTCGATCCGGCTTCCCCGGGGGAATCCGGACGGCTCGAGCACGGTCCCCGGCCGGTCCGCGGGCCAGTAGTACACGGTGTAGTAGTTAGGGTCGGCACCGTACCCGTACCCGTAGATGTCGCCGTTCGCCGTGATCGCCGCCGCCACGACCTGGTGGGCGCCCGCGGGCACCGGCAACTGCTCCAGCCTGCCGTCGCGGGAGCGGAAGGGGAAGTTCTCCCCGATCGGCCGGCCCTCACTGGACCCGGTGAGCTTCCACCCCCAACCGACCGCGACCCCGGAGGCGTTCACGTCATTGACACCGAGGTCGTAGTCGGCCCCCGGTACGGTGCCCAGGTCCGTTGCCCTGCCGCCCGACCAGAGCGCCGCGTGCGACTGCGTCCCGCAGTCGGGGCCCGGGTACGTCAGCTCTCCGGCGGAGACGTCGGTGCCCGCCGTGGCAGTGACCGCGCCGGCGGTGGCACCGCTCGGCACGGTCAGCTGGCTCGACCGGTAGGTGCAGGCCTGGGCGCAGGCCTGGGCGCAGGCCTGGGCGGCGGGAGCGGCGAGGCCGGTGAGCACGCCGGCCACGAGTGAGGCGGCGGCCGTCAGGGGGATCCGTCGGTTGGCCATGGCATCCTTGTTGGCAGGGGGGTCACGGATGCCCCCAGCCTTGACGCCCGCTCTATATTCCGTCTCTGCCGCGCCCGGTGAGCACGCCTTCGAAGGCGCGGACCCGGACCGGCCGCACGGCGCGCGCGTCCTGGGCCAGCGCGCCGTGGAGGCCGCCGGGAAGGACCAGGTCCTGAACGTGCCAGCGCGCGCCCGGCACCGGTTCGCTGCACACCACGGTCACCGGCCCGGCCTCCTGCGGTGACACCTCCAGGGCACCGAGGTCCGCGAGGATGCCGACCCCGCTGGCCTTGAGCACCGCCTCCTTGCGGGTCCACGCCCGCAGGAAGATCCGGCTGCGCCGCTCGGGCTCCACCTGCCGCAACCGCGCCGCCTCCGCCTCGCTCAGCGCGATGCCGGCGACCGGTTCGGCCCCGGTGAAGCGCTCCACGTCGACGCCCACCGGGGTCCCCGCCGTCACGGCGAGCACCCAGTACGGCCCCGATCTGGAGAGGTTGAAGTCCAAACCGGTGACCGGGCTCACGATGCGGGGCCGGCCGTGCCCGGGGTCGCCGCAGCGCGGACAGGGCCGCCGGCCGAAGCGGACCGCACCGGGCGGCACGCCCAGATAGTGCTCGCCGAGAACTCGCCGGACCGCCGCGTGTGCACCCGCGTAGTGTGCGGCACGCGGTCCCGAGCGGGCCTGCGTCGCGCGCAGTTCGGCGTCGTCAAGCAGCGCCGTTTCGTCGTCGAGCAGCGCCGTTTCACAGAGGGCAAGCTCGTCGGACACCCGGCCGTGCCAGAGATGGACGGCGCCCGTCTCACGGAAGCGGCCACTGCTCGTGGTCATGGCGGAATGCTCCTCGCTCGGGGACGGGCGCTCGCTGCGCATCCTCGGGTCGACGCCTATAACCGCCCTATGGGAACGCGCACTCCGGCCCCGGGTTATAGGCCCGTTATAGGGCGCCCTTCCAACCTGAGTGGACTTCAGCCCCGCCCATCCGGCAGAAACTCGCCCTTCGCGGCAGAAAAGAGCCCGCACATGACCCAACGCGACGACAACCGCATCCAGAAGGTCGTCATTCTCGGCGGCGGCACAGCCGGCTGGATGACTGCCGCCTACCTGGGAAAGGCACTCCAGGACACCGTCGAGATCACCGTTCTCGAAGCGCCGGCCATACCGCGCATCGGGGTCGGCGAAGCCACGGTGCCCAACCTCCACCGCACCTTCTTCGAGTACCTCGGCATCCCCGAGGACGAGTGGATGCGGGAGTGCAACGCCAGCTTCAAGATGGCGGTTCGCTTCGTCAACTGGCGTACGGAAGGGCGCGGCGAGGCTCGGCCCCGCACCCTCGCGGACGGGGGGTCCGACCACTTCTACCACCCTTTCGGACTGCTCCCTGACTATGACCAGACACCGCTGTCCCACTACTGGTTCAACCGCAAGCACGAGGGCCGCACCACCGAGCCGTACGACTACGCGTGCTTCCGCGAGCCCCCGGTGATGGACGCCCTGAAGGCCCCGCGCCACATGGACGGCGCGCCCGCCACGCGCTACGCATGGCACTTCGACGCCCAGTTGGTCGCCGACTTCCTGATGCGTTTCGCGACGGGCAAGCAGGGCGTCCGCCACGTCCAGGACGAGATGACCCGGGTGGACCAGGACGAGCGAGGCTACGTCACCGCCCTGCACACCAAGTCGGGCAGGGTGCTGGACGCCGACCTGTTCGTCGACTGCTCCGGCTTCCGCGGTCTGCTCATCAACAAGGCGCTGGGCGAGCCGTTCATCGACATGAGCGACCACCTGCTGTGCGACAGCGCCGTGGCCACGGCGGTCCCGCACGACGACGCCCGGCACGGCGTCGAGCCGTACACCTCGGCCATCGCCATGTCGTCGGGCTGGACCTGGAAGATCCCCATGCTCGGCCGGTTCGGCACCGGCTACGTCTACTCGAGCAGATTCACCGAGCGGGACGAGGCCACCGAGGAGTTCTGCGCCCTGTGGGGTCTCGACCCGCGCGACACCGAGTTCAACCACGTGCGTTTCCGGGTGGGCCGCAACCGTCGCGCCTGGGTCAACAACGTCGTCGGCATCGGCCTGTCCTCGTGCTTCCTGGAGCCGCTGGAGTCCACCGGCATCTACTTCATCACCGCCGCGATCTACCAGCTCGCCAAGCACTTCCCCGACCGCACCTTCAACGAGGCCCTGGTCCGCCAACTCCCCGGTCACCGACGAGAGCACGTACTACGGCAACTTCGAGGCGGAGTTCCGCAACTTCTGGACGAACGGCAGCTACTACTGCATCTTCGCCGGACTCGGACTCGAACCCGACGCACCCCTCCCCGTCCTCGCCCACAAGCCGGAGTCCGTCGCGGGCGCCGAGTCGCTCTTCGACAAGGTGAAGCAGCAGCGGGACCTCGTCGGCACACTGCCCTCCACCTACGAGTACCTGCGCCACCTGCACAACGTCTGACGCTCCGCCCCGCCCACCGGGAAGGCCAGGCGGCCCCCGGCAAACCCTTTTCGGCACCGAAGGAGGCGTCACCGGTGTCCACCTCCGATCCACTGCCCGGACTTCTGATCGCCATTCCGACAGTGATCGTGGCCTGCCGGGCCGGAGCTGTCCTCGCCCGGCGCGTCGGACAGCCGCCGGTCGTGGGAGAGATGGCCGCGGGAATCCTGCTCGGCCCCTCTCTCCTCGGCCGGCTGTGGCCCGAGGCCCAGCACTTCCTGATCCCCTCGGGCTCGATCCCGTACACCGGAGCGCTCGGACAACTCGGCCTGCTGGTCTTCATGTTCATGGTGGGTCTGGAACTGGACCTGGGGGTGTTGCGCAGTCTCGGCCGGACGACCCTGGTCGTCAGTCAGGCCAGTATCGTGTTGCCACTGGCCCTCGGGACAGGGCTGGCGTTCGCGATGTACGGATCGCTCGCCCCGAAGGGCACGGAACGCTGGCCGTTCGTTCTGTTCGTCGCGGTGGCGCTCAGCATCACGGCCTTCCCGGTCCTGGTCCGCATCCTCACCGACCGGGGCATCCAGCGGTCACCCCTGGGCGTCATGGCGACGGGCTGCGCCGCCGTCATCGACGCCATGGCATGGTGCCTGCTCGCCATCGTGGTGACCATGGCGCACGAGGGATCCGCCCACGACCCGCTGATCACCGCCGTGCTGGCGGGCGCCTTCCTCGCGGTCATGCTCTACGTGGTGCGGCCTCTCCTCGGCCGGTGGGCCCTGCGGGACACCGCTGCCGGCGTGTCCGGACCCTCCGGACCGGATCGCGAGCCGCCCGACGGCGGGCGTGACAGCCGTGTGCTGTTGGCGTTGTTCACAGGCCTGTGTCTGTGCTCCCTGGCAACCGACCGGATCGGCCTGCACGCCCTGTTCGGCGCGTTCGCCTTCGGCATGGTCATGCCTCGCGCGTCCACCAGGATCGAGCGCGCCGCCTCCCGGCTGCACGGCATCGCGGCTCCGCTCCTGCTGCCACTCTTCTTCGCGAACACGGGACTGCGCACGGACATCGGTCTGCTGGGTACGGACCCGGCTTTGTGGCTGTGGGCCGGTGCCCTGTTCGCCGTGGCGATCCTCGGCAAATGGGGCGGAAGCGCCGCCGCGGCTCGTCTGTGCGGGCAGGACTGGCGCAGTTCGCTGGCGGTGGGCGCGCTGATGAACTGCCGCGGACTGACCGAGTTCGTCATCCTCGACATCGGGCTCGAACTGGGGGTCATCGGGCAGGATCTCTTCACCATGATGGTGCTGATGGCCCTCGTCACCACGGCCCTCACCTCCCCCGCACTGACCTGGCTCCACGCCGCCGAGGACGGGCCGAGGCACTCCGCCCAGCCGGATCCGGGACCCAGGGACAGGGCAGTGGAGATCGGCAGCTAGGAGCCGCCGGGACCGAGGCCGTCCGGCTCGTCCGCAGACTCCTGCTGCTCGCCCGCAGGAGTCTGCGGCTCGTCCGGGGAATCCTGCGCCGGCACCGCGAGGTCCGCTTCCCGGCGTAAGGCGCCGTCCTGCGCGGCCAGTATCGTCTCGATGGTCAAGTACACCTCGAACGGCGTGAGTTCATAGTACTTAAGCGCCTTGCCGTCCTCGGACACGTCGAGGCTGCCCGTCACCAGGCCGGCTTGCTCCAGGCGTTCGAGATGCATGTAGAGAAGCGGGCGAGACATGTTCAGCCGGCGGGCCAGCTCACTGATGTACATCCGGCGTTCCGCCAGCATGGCGATCACTCTCAGCCTCTGCGGATGCCCGACCGCCGAAAGTACGGCCAACAGATCATGGTCGGCCATGGCCCACTCCCCCCGGACGCCGTGCGTTACCAAGCGTGAGGCTTTCCCCTGGGCTAAGCCACTGTCAACGTCCCACACGCCGAATGACGGCGGCATACACATTGATCCAATCAATATCCACCATCAATGTGTGCAGAGACGGCTACGGTGACTCCATGCGCGATCACGACTCCGTTCCCGACCGTCCCGGGCGAAGGCTGACCACCAAGGAGACCGCCGAACTGCTCGGCGTGAAGCCGGAGACGGTGTACGCCTATGTGAGCCGCGGCCTGCTCAGCAGCAGGCGCGAACCCGGCGGCCGGGCAAGCACCTTCGAGGCGCGGGAAGTCGAGGCCCTCGCCCGGCGCAACCGGCGGGAAGCCGCGGGGAGTCCGGGCTCCGGCGGGGATCTGTCCGTGCGGACCCGGATCACCTTCATCGACAAGGACCGGTACTACTTCCGTGGTGTCGACGCCACGGAGCTGGCCGCGCGCCATTCCTACGAGGAGGTCGCGGAGTGGCTGTGGACCGGCCGGATGACCCCGGGCGCGACCTTCACCGCGCCCGAGACCACCGTCGAGGTCGCCCGCCACGCCGTGAACGCCCTGCCCGAGCACACCTCTCCCACCGACCGGCTGCGGGTGGCCGCGATCGCCGCGGCGGCCGAGGATCCGCTGCGCTTCGACCTGTCCGAGGCGGCCGTGCTGAGCACGGCGCGCATCCTCATCCCCACGCTCGTCGCCGCGCTGCCGCCGGTCCGGCATGCGCCCAAGGACGACGGCCCGCTGGCCCACCGCCTGTGGGGCCGGCTGACCGGCCGCCCCGCGGACGAGAAATCGCTGCGCGTCCTGGACACCGCCCTTGCGCTGCTGGTCGACCACGACCTGGCCGCCTCCACGCTCGCCGTCCGGGTCGCCGCCTCGGCCCGCGCGCACGCCTACGCGGCCGTCTCTGCCGGGCTCGGCGTCCTGGAGGGCCCGCTGCACGGCGCCGCCAGCGGCCTGGCCCACCGGATGCTGCTGGACGTGCTCGACCAGGGCACCGCGGTCCCGGTGATCGCGGACGAGCTGCGTGCGGGGCGTCGCATCCCCGGACTCGGTCACCGGCTCTACTCCGGCGAAGACCCGCGCGCGCGGGCGCTGTTCGCGCTGCTGGAGCAGGTCCCGCGCGCGGAGCCGGCGCTGCTCGCGGCCCGCGACATCGTGGCCACGACCGCCCGCCACACCCCGCTGCACGCCAACGTCGACATGGCTCTTGCCGTGTTCACCGCCTCCTCGGGCATGCCCGCCACGGCCGGCGAGACCATCTTCGCCGTCGCCCGGACAGCGGGCTGGATCGCCCACGTCCTGGAGGAGTACGGCGAGCGCCCGCTGCGCATGCGCCCCAGCGGTCACTACGTCGGTCCGCGCCCTCCGCAGCCGCTCCCGGAGTAGGAAACGAGACGGCCGGAAGTCACCCCCAGGAAAGTCAGGTTAGGCTCACCTCTGTGAGTAGGTGCGCAACCGTCTCCCGCAGCCTCGACGAGCCCGTTTCCGGTACGGCTGCCACGGCGACGACGTGGCTGCTGCTGGAGCAACCGGGCCCGTGGGGTGTCAAGGCGCTCACTTCGAGCCATCTCGACCCCGCGCTGGGCCGTGCCCTGGAAGCCGCCGCCGAGGGCACCGGCGTCCGCGTCGCGCTCATCCGGCGCCCCGGCCGCCACGCGGACCCCGGCACGGCCACGCTCCGGCACGTGTACGTGGCCCACACCGTCCCCGGAAACGTCTGGCTGCACAGCGCCACCACCCGCGATCCGCACCGGCTGCTCGGCCTCGACTTCGCCGCTCTCGGCGCGGGCGACCCCAGCTCCTTCGGCGCGGCGCTCGGCGGCCGGCCGCACACGGGCGACCCGCTCGCGCTCGTGTGCACCAACGGCAAGCGGGACCGCTGCTGCGCCCTCCTGGGCCGTCCCCTCGCCGCCGAGCTGGCCGGAGCGGGGGTGCGGGGCATCTGGGAGGTCACCCATCTGGGTGGTCATCGCTTCTCGCCCACGGTGCTCGTCCTGCCGTACGGCTACGCGTACGGCCGCTCGGAGGCGCACACCGTCAAGGAGGCACTCCGCGGGGTCCGGGAGGGGCGTGTGGTTGTCGAGGGGTGCCGCGGGTGCTCCGCCTGGGACCGGCCCGGCCAGGCGGCCGAGCTGGCCGTGCGCTCGACGGCGGCCGAGTACGCAGCCGGCGCCCTGAGCGTCGTACGGACCGAGGGCCGGGCGCCGCGCTGGGAGGTCACGGTCGCCCACACCGACGGCCGCTGCTGGCGCGTCACGGTGGCGCAGGGCACATCCCTGCCGCCGCGCCCGGAGAGCTGCGGCGCGACGGTGCTCGGGGCGCCGGCGCGGATGGACGTGGTGGCGGTGCACGAGCTGCGGACGGCGGCGCTGGCCAGCTGAGCCGGACCGGCACCCGGTTTCTTCAAGAACTGGTCAAGAGATCCGTGCCACACCCCCTACGGCGACCACCGTCCGTCCACGTACCGTCGTGGGTATGAGCCGCACTCCCCCCGCACGCCGCCTGCGCCTCGGTCTGCCCCGGCGGATGTTCGCGCAGGTACTGCTGATGCAGGTGGCCATCGCCGCGGGAGTGGCGGTGCTCGCGACCGGGCTCTTCCTGGCGCCGCTGAGCAAACAGCTGGACCAGGAGGCGATGCGCCGCGCCCTGGCCATCGCGCAGACCACGGCTCAGGACCCGCAGATCGCCGAGGGCGTCCAGCGCACCCCGCCGACCAGGAACGGCCCGGTGCAGAAGGAGGCCGAGCGGATCCGGAAGGCCACGCACGCCGAGTACATCGTGGTGCTGGACCGGCGATGGATCCGTTGGTCGCACCCCACGCCGAGCGAGATCGGCCGCCCGGTCTCCACCAGCCCCCGCGACGCCCTGGCCGGCAAGGACGTCATGCAGATCGACAACGGCACCCTGGGCCGCTCGGCCCGCGGCAAGGTGCCCCTGTACGACGCCGACCACCGCATCATCGGGGCGGTCTCCGTCGGCATCGCGTACGACAGCGTGCGCGCCCGGCTGCTCAGCGCGATCCCGGGGCTGTTCGCCTACGCCGGCGGTGCCCTCGCGGTGGGCGCGCTGGCCGCCTGGCTGATCTCCCGCCGGGTGCAGCGGCAGACCCGGGACCTGGCTTTCTCCGACATCTCCGCGCTGCTCGCCGAGCGGGAGGCGATGCTGCACGGAATCCGGGAGGGCGTGGTCGCCCTCGACCGCGGCGGCCGCATCCGCCTCCTCAACGACGAGGCACGACGGCTGCTGGGCATCGGCGACGAGGCCGTCGGCAGGTCCCCGGACGAGGCGCTGGGCGAGGGTCGTACGACGGACGTCCTGGCCGGGCGCGTGACCGGCACCGACCTGCTGACCGTGCGCGGACAGCGCGTCCTGGTCGCCAACCGGATGCCCACGGACGACGGCGGCGCGGTGGCCACCCTGCGCGACCGCACCGAGCTGGAGCAGCTGGGCCGCGAACTCGACTCCACGCACGGCCTGATCGACGCCCTGCGCGCCCAGGACCACGAGCACGCCAACCGCATGCACACCCTGCTGGGCCTGCTGGAGCTGGAGATGTACGACGACGCCGTGGAGTTCGTCGGCGAAGTCGTCGGGGACCACCGGGCCACCGCCGAGCAGGTCACCGAGAAGATCCAGGACCCGCTGCTCGCCGCCCTGCTGGTCGGCAAGGCGACCGTGGCGGCCGAACGCGGCGTCGCCCTGTGGGTGTCGGAACACACCCGGCTCCCGGACCGGCTGATCGACCCCCGGGGGCTGGTCACGGTCGTGGGCAACCTCGTGGACAACGCCCTCGACGCGGTCGGGGGCACCCCGCACGCGCGCGTGGAGATCGAGTTGCGCACCGAGGGACGTACGGTCGTCCTCCGGGTACGCGACACCGGGCCCGGAATCCCCGAGGACCAGCGGGAGTTGATCTTCACGGAGGGGTGGTCCACCAAGAAGCCGCCCACGCACGGCAAACGCGGCCTCGGGCTCTCGCTGGTGCGCAGGCTCGCGGAGCGGCAGGGCGGGAGCGCGGCGGTGGGCGCGGCGGACGGCGGGGGCGCGGAGTTCACCGTCGTCCTGCCCGAGGCACTGACCGAGCCGGAGCTGGAGCCCGCGCTCACCGGGTCCGCGGAATCGGGTACCACGGCCCCTGCACACAGTCCGACCCACGCCGAGGAGGACGCCCGATGATCGAGGTCCTGGTCGTGGACGACGACGCCCGGGTCGCTCGGGTGAACGCCGCCTACGTGGAGAAGGTGCCCGGCTTCCATGTGGCCGCCGAGGCGCACAACGCGGCCGAGGCGCTGGACCGGTTGGAGGCGCTGCCGCGGCTCGACCTGGTCCTGATGGACCACTACCTGCCCGACGACACCGGGCTCGCGGTCGTCCGGGAGATGCGCCGGCGCGGCCACCAGACCGACGTGATCATGGTGACGGCCGCTCGGGACGTGTCGACCGTCCAGGCGGCCATGCGGCACGGCGCCCTGCAGTACCTGGTGAAGCCGTTCGCCTTCGCCGGGCTGCGGGCCAAGCTGGAGGCGTACGCCCGGCTGCGCCGCACGCTGGACGGTGGCGGCGAGGCCGAACAGGCCGAGGTGGACCGCATCTTCGGCGCCCTGTCCACGCCGTCCGAGCCGGAGCTGCCCAAGGGGCACTCCCCCACCACCGCCGAGCTGGTGCGCCAGTCCCTGATGAGCGCCGAGGAGCCGCTGTCCGCCCAGGAGATCGCCGAGCGGACCGGGGTGAGCCGCCAGACCGCCCAGCGCTATCTCAAGCTCCTGGAGCGCACCGGACGGGCCCGGCTGACCCTCAAATACGGCGACGCGGGCCGCCCGGAACACCGTTACGTGTGGGCGACCCGCGCCTGAGCGGGTTCGTGCCTTACTTGGCGGCGTTGACGAACTCGGTCGTGTAGGTCTTGCTCAGGTCCACCTTGGCGTTCTTGATGTTGGGGTTGAACGACTTGAGGACCTTCTCGACGGTCTCGGGGCCGTTCGCGGGCATCACGCCGTCCTTGGTGAACATCGGCAGCGTGCTCTTGATCGCCTGGGCGTACAGCGTCTTGCTGCCCTGGGAGTAGTCGGCGGGCATCTTGGCGGCGATCTCGTCCGCGCTGTGGGTGGACATCCACTTGAGCGTCTTGACGAATGCATTGGCCAACTTCTGGACAGTGTCCTTGTGGCTGTTGACCCAGTCCGTCTGCATGTACAGGCTTGACGACGGGTACGGGCCGCCGAGCGCCTCCTGCGAGCCTTCGGGCGTCCGCATGTCGAGGAGGACCTTGCCCGCCTTCTTCGACAGGATCGTCGCGACCGTCGGGTCGGTCGTCATGCCTGCGTCGATGGAACCGTTCTGGAGCGCCGCGATGAACGTGGGGCCGGCTCCCACGGCGACCGGGCTGAACTCGTTCACCTTCACGCCGTTCTTGACCGCGAGGTACTTGGTGAGGAAGTCGGTGGAGGCGCCGAGACCGGTGACACCGAGCTTCTTGCCCTTGAAGTCCTTGGGCGACGTGATGTCGCCGGCCTTCTTGGTGGAGACGACCTCCACCTCGCCGGGCGCCTGCGAGAACTGCACGACGGATTCGACGGCCTTGCCCTTCGTCTGGAGATCGAGGGTGTGGTCGTAGAAGCCGACGGCTCCCTGGACCTGTCCGGAGACGAGCGCGGTCTCGGCCTGGACGCCGGCGGGCTCGCTCAGCAGCTCCACGTCGAGGCCCTCGGCGTCGAAGTAGCCGAGCCGCTGGGTGAGCATCGCGGGCAGGTAGATGACCTTGTCCAGGCCACCGACCATGATCTTGACCTTCGTGCCCTTGCCGTCGCCCTTGCTGCCGGTGGAGGTGGTACTCGCCACGTCATTGGCGCAGGCGGTGAGGGAGGTGAGGGCGAGCAGGCCGGTGGCGGCGAGCGATGCGTATCTGGCGGTCTTGCGCATGGCGGTTCACGTCCTTGTGAGAGGGCGGTGCGGGGAGGACGGGGGGTGGCAGGAGGGGGCGTTCAGTGCCCGGAGTTGGTGGACTTCCAGCGGAAGATGCGGCGTTCGGCGAAGGTGAGCAGCCCCTCCGCGACGAGGGCGACGACCGCGAGGATGACCATCGCGGCGTACACGCCGGCGGAGTTCAAGGTGCCCTGCGACTGGGCGACGAGCAGGCCGATGCCCTTGGTGGCGCCGATGTACTCGCCGACGATGGCGCCGATGAGGGCGAAGCCGAAGCTGACGTGGAGGCTGGTGAAGATCCAGGAGGTGGCCGACGGGATGACCACCTGGAGGGTCACCTGGCGGTCGCTCGCACCCAGGATCCGAGCGTTGGCGACCAGGTTGCGGTCGACTTCACGGGATCCCTGGAAGGCGTTGAAGAACACCGGGAAGAAGACGAGCACCACCGCCGACGCGACCTTGGAGGCAGGGCCCAGCCCGAACCAGATCAGGAAGATCGGAGCAAGGACGATCCTCGGTATGGAGTTGAGCACCTTGATGTATGGACCAAGGAGGTCGGCGAGGAAGGCGATCCGGCCGAGGGCGATACCGAAGAGGACACCGGCCGCGACACCGATGATCCAGCCGAGGAGTGCCTCGTACAGCGTGTACCAGATCTGCTCACCCAGGGATCCGAGCGACGTCCCGTGCAGCATCCACGAGTAGATCTGGTTCCAGATGTCCGAGGGCATCGAGAAGTTGAACGGGTCGATGACCTTGGTCCGGGACAGCGCCTCCCACAGGCCGAGCACGGCCACCAGGAGCAGCACCCGGGCGGCCGCGACGGCCACCTTGCGTCTGCGGGCGGCCTGGGCCCGCGACCGCGCGCGGTCCGGGGTCTTGGCGGTCTCGACGACCGGCGTGGTGATGACCTCAGGCGACATGGGCGGCACCCCTCTCGCGGGTGATGCGGACCTCTTCGCCGAGGGACTCCCAGATCTCGCGGTAGATCTCGATGAACCGCGGCTCCAGGCGGACGGACTCGACCTTGCGCGGCCGGGGCAGGTCGATGTCGAAGACCTGCTTCACCGTCGCGGGTCCGGCGGTCATCACGACGACCTTGTCGGCCAGCGCGATGGACTCCTCCAGGTCGTGGGTGACGAAGACGACGGAGGCACCCGTGCCCTCCCACAGCTCCAGCAGCTCGTCCGACATCAGCGCCCGGGTCTGCACGTCGAGCGCCGAGAACGGCTCGTCCATGAGCAGGATCTCGGGGTCGTTGACGAAGGTGGCGGCGAGGGCGACGCGCTTGCGCTGCCCGCCGGAGAGCTGGTGCGGGTAGCGGTCCTCGAAGGCCGCGAGCCCGACCCGGGCCAGCCATTCCCGGGCCTTCTGCTTGGCCTCCGCCTTGGGCACTCCCCGGAAGCGCGGGCCCGCCATCACGTTGGACAGGACCGTCCGCCAGGGGAAGGTGGCGTCCTGCTGGAAGACGAAACCGACCTTGTCGCCGACGCCGTCGACCGGCTGCCCGGCCACCAGCACCTCGCCCTCGGTGGGCTCCTCCAGGCCGCTGACGAGGGTCAGCGTGGTGGACTTCCCGCAACCGGTCGGCCCGACGACGGCCACGAACTCGCCGCGCTGCACGGTGAGGTCCAGGCCGCGCACGGCCGTGTGCAGACCCCCCGACGGGGTCTTGAAGGTCTTGCTCGCGCCCCGTAGCTCGATGGCGGGGCTCGTGTCTGCGCTCATGGGCCGGGACGGTAGGTGTGGCCCCGGCCACAGCAGCAGTCTTGTGAGCACAAGCCGTTCTTTTGCTCGCAAGAACCTGTTGTGCTCATTTTGCTCGCGCTACAACTGCGGAGCACGAAACACGGGCTTAACGCTCGCCGGCCTTGAAGGAGAGGCCTGATGATTGACGTCCTGGTGGTGGACGACGACTTCCGCGTCGCTGAGATAAACGCCAAATACGTGGGGAAGGTTCCCGGCTTCCGGGTGACCGCCCGCGCGCACAGCGCCGCCCAGGCGCTGGCGGCCGTCGAGCGCGACGCCATCGACCTCGTCCTGCTCGACCACTACCTGCCGGACCGGACCGGCCTCGAACTCGTCCACCGGATGCGGGAGCAGGGCCACGGCACCGACGTCATCATGATCACTGCGGCCAGCGATGTGACGACCGTGCAGCAGGCGATGCGCCTGGGCGCCCTGCACTACCTGGTCAAGCCCTTCACCTTCGCCGCCCTGCGCACCCGCCTGGACTCCTACGCGGCCCTGCGCCGCACCGTCGACCGCGTGGGCGGCCGGGGTCTGACCGGCCAGGAACAGGTCGACCGGATCTTCGGCGCCCTGCGCACCTCCCCCGCCCCGTCCGCGCCGGGCCTGCCCAGCGGCCATTCGGAGCCCACGACAGACCTCATCTGCGGCGTCCTGCACCGCGCGGGCCACCCGATGTCGGCCCACGAGGTCGCCGCCAGAACCGGCCTGAGCCGCTCCACGGCCCAGCGCTACCTCCGCCACCTGGAACAGGCGGGCCGCCTCCGCCTCTCCCTGAGGTACGGCGACACCGGCCGCCCGGAACACCGGTACGCATGGGTGGCGCCGTAACCGGCTGTACGGCCGCGCGCCTAGGCGGCTCCCGCCCCGGTCAGCGACCGCACCTCGGTCTCCGCGTACTTGGCGTCGTCCGCGGCCTCGTCCGAGGTGACCGTGCCCAGCCAGCCCGCGAGGAAGCCGAGCGGGATCGAGACGATGCCCGGATTCTGCAGGGGGAAGTACTGGAAGTCGACGTCCGGGAAGAGCGAGTCCGGGCTGCCGGACACCACCGGTGACAGCAGCACCAGCCCGAGCGCCGGGACCAGACCGCCGTATACGGCCCACACCGCGCCGCGCGTGGTGAAGCCCCGCCAGAACAGCGAGTACAGCAGCACGGGCAGGTTGGCCGACGCGGCCACGGCGAAGGCGAGGCCGACCAGGAAGGCGACGTTGAGGTCGCGAGCCAGTAGGCCCAGCGCGATCGCCACGACGCCGATGCCGACCGCCGCGATCCGTGCCACCGCCACCTCGCTGCGGCCCTTGGCGTGCGGCCGCCGCAGCGACGCATACAGGTCGTGCGCCACGGCCGCCGAGGAGGCGAGCGTGATCCCGGCGACCACGGCCAGGATCGTGGCGAAGGCGACGGCCGCGACGACCGCGAACAGAACCGTTCCCCCGGTGGAACCGGCGCCGCCGCCCACGTCGAGGGCGAGCAGGGGTACCGCCGTGTTCCCGGCCGCGTTCGAGCGGCTCACGGCGTCCGGCCCCACCAGGGCGGCTGCCCCGAAGCCCAGGACGATGGTCATCAGATAGAAGCCGCCGATCAGACCGATGGACCACACCGCCGAGCGGCGGGCCGCCCGCGCGGTCGGGACGGTGTAGAAGCGGGACAGGATGTGCGGCAGCCCCGCCGTACCCAGCACCAACGCGAGCCCCAGGCTGATGAAGTCGAACCGGGCGGTCCAGCTCCCGCCGTACTTCAGTCCCGGCGCCAGGAACGCGGTCCCATGGCCGCTGCGCTCCGCGGCCGTGAGCAGCAGCCGGTCGGGGTCCCCGTGGAACCGCACCAGCACCAGCACAGTCAGCACGACCGTCCCGCTGAGCAGCAGGACCGCCTTCACGATCTGGATCCAGGTGGTGGCCCGCATCCCTCCCAACGACACATAGATCACCATCAGAGCGCCGACCCCGATGACCGTCCAGGCCTGCGCCTCCTCACTCGTCCGCCCCAGCAGCAGCGCCACCAGGCTGCCCGCGCCCACCATTTGCGCCACCAAATAGAGAACGGACACCGTGACCGAGGACGTTCCCGCCGCGATCCGCACCGGCCGCTCACTCATCCGCGCGGCCACCACGTCGGCCAGGGTGAACCGCCCACAGTTGCGCACCAGTTCCGCCACCAGGAACAGCACGACCAGCCAGGCCACGAGGAAGCCCACCACATACAGCATCCCGTCGTAGCCGAACAACGCGATGAGCCCGGTGACCCCGAGGAAGGATGCGGCCGACATGTAGTCACCCGCGATGGCAAAACCATTCTCCATCGGGGAGAAGAGCCGCCCGCCCGCGTAGAACTCCTCCGCCGAGCCGCGCCGCCTGCGGCTCACCCACGTCGTGATCCCCAGGGTGACGGCCACGAACCCGCTGAACAGCAACAGCGCCAGCATCTGGTGATCGCCGGTCACGAGGCACCTCCCCGGGCTCCGCGCGTCAGTTCCTGGGTGTCCCAGCGCAGCTCCAGCGCGGCCCGGTCCCGGCGCAGCCGGGCATGCCGGGCGTACGCCCAGGTGAGCAGGAATGTGCTGAGGAACTGCCCGAGCCCCGCCAGCATCGCCACGTTCACCGCCCCCACCACGGGACGGGCCATGAGCCCGGGCGCGGTCGTCGCGGCAACCACGTACCCCACGTACCAGACGAGAAAGGCGGCAACCCCCGGCACCACGAACCTTCGGTACCGGCTGCGCACCTCCTGGAACGCCTCGCTGCGCTGCACCTCTACGTACACGTCACGAGCGCGAACCTCCGGTCCGTCCTGCTCCTCGCGCGCGGCGGGCACGGGCCGTGCCGGCATGCCGGTGCCGTCCAGCTCGCCCCAGCCGGAGGCCAGTGCGTCGTACCAAGGGTCCTCGTACCTCACGTCGCGGGAAGCGGCGCCGGGGTCTTGTCGACTCTCGGCCGCACTCCCGGAACCGTCCCCGGCTCCCTGGTCACGGCCGTTGCTTGACTGCATGCCCAAGGATGGACAGATCGGTAAGATCCCTGACTCTTCTTCCTCCGGCTCTTCACCCCATCAGGTGATTCACTCCGTGTGTGGCCGCACCAGCCCCTTCCCGTACGCGTACCGCACCGCCTGCGCCCGGTCCTTGACGCCCGTCTTGGCGAAGAGGTTGTTGATGTGCGTCTTCACGGTCGCGGTGGACACATGCAGCTTGCGGGCGATCTCCTGGTTGCTCAAGCCCTCGGCGATCAGCACCAGTACCTCCGTCTCCCGCGTGGTCAGCCCGTCGGGCGCCGCGGCTGCAGCCGGGCCGGGTCCGGGCTCGGGTTCCGACAGCCTTTCCAGCAGCCGACGTTGAATGCTGGGCGACAGTCCGGCATCCCCCGACAGGACGCTCTCCACGGCGCGCACGATCTCGTCGCCGCCCGCGTCCTTGGTGAGATAACCCCGGGCTCCGGCGCGCAGCGCAGGGAACAGCGACTCGTCGTCCGCGTACGTGGTGAGCACCACCACCTGGGTCCCCGGGTACTCCGCCCGGATCCGCCGCGTGGCCTCCACGCCGTCGCAGCGGGGCATCCGCAGGTCCATCAGGACCACGTCGGGGGCGAGTTCCCCGACCAGCCGCACCGCCTCCTCACCGTCCCCCGCGGAACCCACGACCTCCACACCGGGCAGCAGCCCGAGCAGCATCACGATGCCTTCCCGGACCACCGTCTGGTCGTCGGCGACCACCACCCGCGCGGGCTTCTTCTCCCCCTCCGTCTCCGTCATACAGGCACCTTCAGCGTCACCATGAACCCCTCCTCGGCCGGCCCCGCGTCCAGCGAGCCGCCCAGCAGTTCGGCGCGCTCCCGCATCCCCAGCAGACCGTACCCGCCACCGGACCCGGTGAGTTCGCCCGGCCGACCGCCCGAGTCCCGTACGTCCAGCGTCACTTCGTGCTCCCCGTAGTCGAGTCGCAGGTGCACCTTGGCGCCGTGGGCGTGCTTACGGACGTTCGTCAGTGCCTCCTGCGCCACCCGGCGCACGGCCTGGGACGCCTCGGCCGACAGGTGTCTGCGCTCACCCGTGACGGTGACCTCGGCGCCGTCGGCCGCACTGACGAGTTCGGTCAGGTAGTCCTCCAAGGGGGTCAGCTCCCCACGCAGCGCGGACAGCGCCTGCCGGGTCTCGGCGAGGCCGTCGCGAGCCATGCCCCGGGCGGCCACCACCCGCTCCAGGATCTGCTCCCGGTCGGCGCCGCGCTCGATCAGCAGCCGGGCCGCCTCGAGATGTACGAGCTGTGCCGAGAGACTGTGGGCCAGCACATCGTGGATCTCCCGGGCGATCCTCGCCCGCTCGCCCAGCGCCGCCGACTCCGCCTCGGCGGCCCTCGCGGCCCGCTCCTGGGCGAGCAGCCGCTGCGCACTGCCCCGGGCCTCCGCGTCCAGTCGCAGGACATAGCCGGCGAGGGCCATGCCCGCCACGGTCGCCGCCGTGGTCAGCCACACGTCGTTGTTGAAGGCGGAGTACGAGGCCAGCGCCACCGACGTCACGGGCAGGGCGGCTCCCAAGGGGAGTCTCTCCAGGGCGGCGATCCCGCACCCGCACCAGATCATCAGGGCCGGTCCTCTGAACCCCGTGGCCTGGGCCGCGACCGCTATGCCCAGGAGCACACTGATGAGCACCAGCGAGGGCACCAGCCGATGTGCGTAGGTCGTGCGGAAATAGCCCCAGGAGAGGAGACCGGCCAACAGGACGACCGCAGCGGCGGCAAGCGCGCCCCAGATGCCGACGTGCTTCTGGCTGAACGCACCCCACAGCAGCAGGGCGATCACCAGCATCCTGACGGCCCAGGCGAGCATGCGCCGAGACCGGGAGATTCCCGCACGGCCGAGCGCCTCACGCGACGGCCAGCGCGTCCAGGCGTTCTCCGTCATGCGCGCTCCGTCCACGCCGACCGCACGTCGTCACCGTACGCCGGGACCGGGTGACTCGCGGAGCCCACCGCCTGCGCCCGCCAGGCCAGGATCCCGGCACGGACCAGCAGGGTGCCGGCGAGGCCGAGCATCAGTGCCGAGCTGTCCTGGTGCACGCCAGCCACGCTACCGAGGGCGAAGACGCCGACCCGCAGGGCTATGCCGACGATCCATACGACGACGCTGGCCTTGGTGCTCTTAGTCCACACGACTCCGTCGGGTGCCGTCCAGATCCGCGTGGTCCAGGCCCAGCCTGCGCCCGTGGCCAGGCCGATGAGCACCTCCACCGCGAGCAGCGCGGCGGATGCGGTGCGGTGGTGGGCGTCGAGTATGCCGGGCTCGCGCAGCGCGACGACCGCGAGGATCACAGGCAGCAGCCACCAGCGCCGGTCGGTGTCGATCGCACGGGCGCGGAACTGGCGCGCGATCACTATGGCGACGACGGCCACGATCACCAATGCGTTGACGAGCCCGGACATCACTGCCTCCGTCACGAGAAGGTGGTGTCGGAAGCGAGCGCTGCCGACGCCTTCGAAGTTACGGAAATGCGCAGGTCAGGAGATCGGAGCGGGGGTGGATCACGGGTGGAATCCTGCGACCGGCCGGCCTCCACCCATGGGTGGAGAAGCCTGTGGTGAGGCCTGAGGTGCGGGCCGCCGCGCCGCTGGTCGGCCGCGCCTGCCGGCCAGGGGCGGGGTCAGGGTCGGGGTCGGGGTCGGGGTCGGGGTCGGGAGGCAGCCTGGCGGCACAGCCAACGGACACGCTTCGGCCGACCGGCCCACTCCCAGTGAGCAGCCCGGTCGGCCGAAGCCCGCTCAGCGGCTACGCGTCGATGCGCGAACGGTCCAGTGTCGCCGCCGAGCTGGAGATGAACTCCTTGCGCGGCGCCACGTCATTGCCCATGAGCAGGTCGAAGACCTGTTCGGCGGCCTCCAGGTCGGAGAGGTTGATCCGGCGCAGGGTGCGGTGGCGCGGGTCCATCGTGGTCTCGGCCAGCTGGTCGGCGTCCATCTCGCCCAGACCCTTGTAGCGCTGGATGGAGTCCTTGTACCGGATGCCCTTGCTCTGGAACTCCATGAGCTTGTCGCGCAGCTCACGGTCCGAGTACGTGTAGACGTACTTGTCCTGGCCCTTCTTCGGCTGGATCAGCTCGACGCGATGCAGCGGCGGCACCGCGGCGAAGACCCGGCCCGCCTCGACCATGGGGCGCATGTAGCGCTGGAACAGCGTCAGCAGCAGGCACCGGATGTGGGAGCCGTCCACATCGGCGTCGGTCATCATGATGATCTTGCCGTAGCGCGCCTGGTCGATGTCGAACGTACGGCCCGACCCGGCTCCTATGACCTGGATGATCGCGCCGCACTCGGCGTTCTTGAGCATGTCGGTCACCGACGACCGCTGTACGTTGAGGATCTTGCCCCGGATCGGCAGCAGCGCCTGGAACTCGGAGTTCCGGGCCAGCTTCGCCGTACCGAGCGCGGAGTCGCCCTCGACGATGAACAGCTCACTGCGGTCGACGTCGTCGCTGCGGCAGTCGGCGAGCTTGGCCGGCAGGGACGAGGACTCCAGAGCGGTCTTCCGCCGCTGGGCGTCCTTGTGCTGGCGGGCCGCGACACGCGTACGGGCGGCGGCGACCACCTTCTCCATGACGACCCGGGCCTGGGCGGCCGCGTCCCGCTTCGTGCTCGTCAGGAACGCCTTGAGTTCCTTGGTGATCACGTTGAACACGATGCGGCGGGCCGCCGAGGTGCCGAGCACTTCCTTGGTCTGGCCCTCGAACTGCGGCTCGGCCAGTCGCACCGTGACGACCGCGGTCAGGCCCTCCAGGGCGTCGTCCTTGACGATGTCGTCCTCGGCCACGCGCAGCATTTTCTTGGCGCGCAGCATCTCGTTCAGCGTCTTGGTGACGGCCTGCTCGAAACCGGCGACGTGGGTGCCGCCCTTCGGGGTGGCGATGATGTTGACGAAGGACCTGAGCGTCGTGTCGTAACCCGTGCCCCAGCGCAGCGCGACGTCGACGCCCAGCTCACGCGTCACCTCGGTCGGGGTCATCTGGCCGTGCTCGTCCAGGACCGGGACGGTCTCCTTGAAGGTGCCATGACCGGTGAAGCGGAGAACATCGCAGACCGGCTTGTCCTTCGCCAGGTACTCGCAGAACTCGCTGATGCCGCCGTCGAAGCGGAAGGACTCCTCGCCCTTGCTGCCGCCCTCACCGAGACCGAACTCGTCACGGACGACGATCGTCAGGCCCGGCACCAGGAAGGCGGTCTGCCGGGCGCGCTGGTGCAGCGTCTCCAGGGAGAGCTTGGCGTCCTTGAGGAAGATCTGCCGGTCGGCCCAGTACCGCGTGCGCGTGCCGCTGCGGGTCTTGGGGATCTTCTTGGCCTTGACCAGGCCGCTCTTGGCCTCGAACTTCGCGCTCGGACCCTCGCCCCGGAAGACACCCGGCACACCGCGCCGGAAGCTGATGGCGTGGGTGTGGCCGCCGCGGTCCACCTCGATGTCGAGACGGCCGGAGAGCGCGTTGACCACGGAGGCACCCACGCCGTGCAGACCGCCGGAGGCGGCGTAGGAGCCTCCGCCGAACTTGCCGCCGGCGTGGAGCTTGGTCATGACGACCTCGACGCCGGACAGGCCGGTCTTGGGCTCCACGTCCACGGGGATGCCGCGGCCGTTGTCCCGTACCTCGACGGAGCCGTCGTCGTGGAGGATCACCTCGATGTGGTCGCAGTAGCCCCCGAGGGCCTCGTCCACGGAGTTGTCGATGATCTCCCACAGGCAGTGCATCAGACCGCGGCTGTCGGTCGAGCCGATGTACATGCCCGGGCGCTTGCGCACGGCCTCGAGGCCCTCGAGGACGAGCAGGTGCCGCGCGGTGTAGTTGGAACCGTCCCGGTCTGCTCCTGCCAGCAGCGCTGTGGACGGCACGGACGTATCGGCGGTCACGCGGTTCGCTCCTCGCTGAATTTCAGGTAACCCCCTTCTGGGTAGGGGGGCGGCTTCGGTCGCCGCTCAGAGGGTACCGAGGCCTGGTAGAGCCGTTGTAACGCCACCCTCGTCGGGAACTCAGCCTAGTCCAGACTCGCATGCATGTTCGATCCCTCGATGGAGTGAAGTACATATCACGTTCCATTGGAGGCATGAACCATTTAGGCTCCGGGCACGTCCTCATGAACAACCGGCAACCCGGCCGGGAGGACGTTGAACCGAAGACAGCGCGAAACCGTAAGCACAAAGAGACGCACTACGGCACATTCGCCGCCAACCGGCAGCAAACAGCCGCCCCGGAAAGATTTTTTCGAGGAAAAGCCGCAAGCGGGAACGTTTTCGGGCTGGTTGGATGTTGACCCTGGTACGACAGCTCGTCGAGCTAGAGAAGAGGCGACGTGACTACTGTTCTGACCCCCGCGAGCCACCTGACGGCCGCCGATCGCTGCGACCGCTGCGGCGCCCAGGCATACCTGCGCGTCGTGCTGCTCAGCGGCGGAGAACTGCTCTTCTGCGCCCACCACGGCCGCAAGTTCGAGCCGGAACTCAAGAAGATCGCCGCTGAGATACAGGACGAGACGGAGCGGCTGACGTCCGTTCCGGGCACCGCTTCCGACGACGAGCGCTGATTCTCGCACCACGACGAGCCAGCGCCGGCACAGGCCGGTGAACGGGCGGCCGCTCCTCACCAGGAGCGGCCGCCCGCATTCATGCCCTATGGCCGTGCTCAGGAGCCCCTGTGGCGCCGCTGCGGGTCCGTAGCGGCCGCTCCCAGCGTGCGCAGGACGTCGGATACGCGTGTGTACACACCGGGGCTGCCCGGCCGGCCACAGCCACTCCCCCAGGACACGAGCCCGATCAGCCGCCCCGAAGCCACCAGCGGGCCCCCGCTGTCGCCCTGGCAGGCGTCCGGCCCACCCACGGCCTCTCCGGCACAGAGCATGGAGTCGGCCTGGTAGGTGCCGTCGGGACCGCCCGGGTAGGCGCGGGCACAGAGATCGTCGGACAGCACGTGCATGCGTGCGGCATGGAGACGGCGCGCATAGGCGCCCCCGCCTGTCGTGTCACCCCACCCGGACACCAGGGCTTCCGTCCCTGCGCGGTAGGCCGGGTCGCCCGCCGAGGCTGTGGACACGACAGCACTCTGCGGCAGCGGCTCGGCAAGTGTGAGCACGGCGAAGTCACCGGCGTTGGACGCGGGGTCGTAGTCGGGATTGACCACGGCGTCCCGTACGGAGATCTCTGCCCCCTCGGAGGACAGCAGGTCTGTTCGGCCCGTGATGACCTTGAGGTCGCGCACCCGGTTCGGAGGCGCCCCCAGGACGTCGTCGGCCATGCAATGGGCCGCGGTGAGCACGGTGGTCCGCGAGACCGCCACCCCGCCGCAGAACTGCCCCGCGCGCGTACCCCCGAACCGGTCACGGCTGGAGAGCGCCACGGTCCACGGAGCCTGGGAGACATCGATCGGAAACCCCCCTACGACCACACTGTCGGCGGCCACGGAGGCCGCTCCCATCAGGGGTATGGCGGTCATGGTGGCCGCCAGGGCCAGCGGCCGGATCAGAGTCCGGACAACAGAACGGCGCATGCATGCTCCTCACTCTGGGATGGGTACCGGAACACCCAGAGTCATCCAGAGCACGGCTGCGCGCAGCACGAAGGCCCGGCCCCCGCGAGGGGAACCGGGCCTTCGCCGCCGTAGACGCGGGACTAGTCGAGGTAGTCGCGCAGCACCTGCGAACGCGACGGGTGGCGCAGCTTCGACATGGTCTTGGACTCGATCTGACGGATGCGCTCACGCGTCACGCCGTAGACCTTGCCGATCTCGTCGAGGGTCTTCGGCTGACCGTCGGTGAGACCGAAACGCATGGAGACGACGCCGGCCTCGCGCTCGGACAGGGTGTCCAGAACGGAGTGCAGCTGCTCCTGCAGAAGCGTGAAGCTGACGGCGTCGGCGGGGACGACGGCCTCGGAGTCCTCGATGAGGTCACCGAACTCGCTGTCGCCGTCCTCACCCAGCGGGGTGTGGAGCGAGATGGGCTCACGGCCGTACTTCTGGACCTCGATGACCTTCTCCGGGGTCATGTCGAGTTCCTTGGCCAGCTCCTCCGGGGTGGGCTCGCGGCCCAGGTCCTGGAGCATCTGGCGCTGCACGCGCGCGAGCTTGTTGATGACCTCGACCATGTGCACCGGGATACGGATGGTGCGGGCCTGGTCGGCCATGGCGCGGGTGATCGCCTGACGGATCCACCAGGTGGCGTACGTGGAGAACTTGTAGCCCTTGGTGTAGTCGAACTTCTCCACCGCACGGATCAGACCGAGGTTGCCCTCCTGGATGAGGTCCAGGAAGAGCATGCCGCGGCCGGTGTAGCGCTTGGCCAGGGAGACCACCAGACGGAGGTTGGCCTCCAGGAGGTGGTTCTTGGCGCGGCGGCCGTCCTCGGCGATGATCTCCAGCTCGCGCTTGAGCTTGGGCGCCAGCTTGTCGGCGTTGGCCAGCTTGTCCTCGGCGAACAGACCCGCCTCGATGCGCTTGGCCAGCTCGACCTCCTGCTCGGCGTTGAGCAGGGGGACCTTGCCGATCTGCTTGAGGTAGTCCTTGACCGGGTCGGCGGTGGCACCGGCCGCAGCGACCTGCTGGGCGGGCGCGTCGTCCTCGTCCTCGTCGGACAGGACGAAGCCGGCGCTCTCGGCACCCTCGGGCTCGTCGGCGACCTTGGTGTCCTCGAGGACCTCTTCCTCGAGGAGTTCGGCGTCGTCCTTCTTGGCCGTGGTCTTCTTGGCGGCCGTCTTCTTGGCGACGGTCTTCTTCGCGGCCGCCTTCTTGGCGGTCGTCTTCTTGGCTGCTGCTGCCTTCTTGGCGGGTGCGACGTCCTCGGCGGGGTCGTCGGCTGCCGGGGCGGCGGGCACGGCCGGCGCGGCCGTGGTGGCGGTGGCCTTCCTGGTGGTCACCGTCTTCGCCGCGACCGTCTTGGTGGCGGTGCGCTTCGCCGGGCTCTTCGCTGCGACGCTCTTTCGGGTGCGCTTGGGCTCTGCTGCACTGACCATCAGCGTCACACCCTCTTCCTCAAGGATCTGGTTGAGGCTGCGCAGTACGTTCTTCCACTGAGTGGCCGGAATCTGGTCGGCTTCGAAGGCCCGACGCACATCGTCGCCGGCGATCTGCCCCTCAGCCTTTCCCCGCTCAATGAGAGCCATGACAGAGACGGACTCGGCGATCTCCGGCGGGAGCGTACGGGATGTGCTGGCCGACACGAACAACCTCTCGGAACGTTGGAAAACGGCTTCCGGCCCCATCCACAGCGGACAGGAGCCGACCACCGGCCTGGGGATGGGCCGACGGAGCGGGCGGGGGCCGGGAAGATACACAGCGCCTGTCATGGCGTCCGTATTCCCTCCGCGGCTGTCACCTCTTAGGTCATCGCGTTGCTCCCGCGAGCGTTACGCCCAATCTGCGTGGCCCGAGTCACACCCCGTAAGCGGTCAAAAGCGGTCAGACATGGGCGGAGGAGATCGCCGAGGTGCCGATCGGGACCGCTCGGCTGCCCGGCGGCCCGCCGCGCCGCCGGGCCCCGCCGGATTCCCAAGGATCCGACGGGGTCCGGCGACGGCCGGTTCCTGGGCCCGGCTGCGCCACGAGAACCGCGAGAACGCGGCACACTGGCGACCGCACCGCCTTCGGTACGAGTCAGTGCTCGCGCGGGGCCGGAACCACGCGCTCCACCTCAGGGTGGACGGTGAGCAGTTGACGCATGGCCGCCTCCGCCGCCGTGCCGTCCCCGGTGCCGAGCGCGTCGACGATCCGTGCGTGCAGCGCGAGGTGGGCCTCGTTCGGCCGGTCACAGCCCGTGACCGGGCCGCCGGAGACCTGCAGGGCGGCCGAGACGATCCCGGAGAGGTGCTCCAGCATGCGGTTGCCCGCGATCTGGATGAGCAGCGTGTGGAACTCGGTGTCGGCCCGCGAGAAGGTCAGCGCGTCGCCCTGCGCCATGGCATGGCTCATGATCTCGACCATGTCGGACAGGCGCTGCTGCACCTCCTCGCGCCCGTGCCCGGCGGCGAGGCGGGCGGCGAGCGGCTCGATCGTCCAGCGCAGCTCGCTCAGCTCCCGGCGCTGGTCGTCGCGCTGCGGCCCGAAGGCCCGCCATTCGATGATGTCCGGGTCCAGGAGGTTCCAGTCGCTGACGGGACGCACGCGCGTGCCGACGTTCGGTCGGGCGCTGACGAGGCCCTTGGCCTCCAGGACGCGGAGGGACTCGCGGACGACGGTGCGGGAGACCTCGAAGCGCTGGCCGATCTCCTCGGGCACCAGCGGGCGGTCCGCCCCCAGGTCTCCGGAGACGATCATCTGACCCAGCTGCTGAACGAGTTGGCCGTGCAGTCCGCGTCCGCGGCTGCCCGCGGCACGCCGGCCCACCCGGCCCAGCTCCGGGTCCGCTCCCTCCCAGGCGGGCGCTCCGACGCGGTCGGCCACCGGGGCCTCGGCGTAGGGGTAGCGGTCGAGTTCGCCCGGGCCGGTCAGACCAGAGTCTGCGGAGCGGGCGGCGGTCATCATGGTGTGCGCAAGGGTACTCACGGATCCTTTGTCGGCGTCGTCTCCAACTCCCTTGAGGTCTTTGGTGAAAAGCACACGAAAGGGTGATCGCTCACCCCGTCGCAATTGACGCCTTATCGGAAAGAAACGGCCTTTCTGCGGGGAGTTGTGCGCATGGCAGGACCGGAAGCGTGCGGACGGTCGTCATCGGACCCTGGCGCGCAGCGTCGTGGCCAGATACGCACAGAGCAGCACGGCCAGCGACAACGTCAGCGCGCCACCGACGGGTTGGGCGACGACCCGGGCGAAGGCGAGCAGGTACCGCTCCCCTCCGAAGGGCCACTGCAGCAGGAGGACCTCCCGCATCCGCACCGGGAAGTCGGCTGCCCTCCCCACGGAGGGCCCCTGTAGCACCTTGTGCACGAGGGGAACCACGAGCACGGGTACGGCGACGACGGCGGCGAGACCCGCCGCGGTGGACCGGAACACACCGGCCGCCAGCACCCCTGCCCATGCACAGCCGACAACCAGCGCGAACCAACTCGCACTCAGCGAAAGCCAGTCCGAGGGAACTTGCGTCAGCTCCCGTCCGTACACGACATAGAGCACTTCGGCGTCGCAGCCCACGGTGAGGAAGGCGAGCAGCAGGGCGGTGGCTCCGGAGACGAGGAGTTTCGCGGTGAGCAGCCCCAGCCGGCGGGGCACGGTGCCGCGGTCCGCCGCCAGCGCGGGGTGGCGGAACTCGTCCCCGAAGGCCAGCGCACCGAGCAGCCCCGCGGCGAGCGCGGCGGGCGGCAGCGGCAGCTCCCGCGGCCAAGCGACGAACAGCCGTGCCTGCGGGGTGTGGCCGATCCGTGCCAGCACGAGGGCCGTGAGTGCGGAGACCACCAGCACGGCCCCGCAGGTGAGGAAGCCGGTGCCGACTCCGCCGGCGCGCCGGAGTTCGTAGCGCAGGGGACGGAGGGGGCTGCGGGCGGGGCGGACGGCGATGGGGGGCGGGAGGAGGGACGGAGGATCGAGAGCGAGGGCTGTGTCGGCGCGCGGGCGGGACGACTGCCCGGAGTGCTCGGTCCGAGGTGGGCGGCTGCCGGGGTTCCGAGCGTCCGGGTTCCGTGCGCCGGGGACGGTCGTGCCGGCAGCCAGCGTCCTGACGGCCGCGGTGTCCTTGGCGTCCGCCTCCGCTCCCGGGTCCGCGGGGGCCTCCGAGGGGGCGGCCTCCGGCACGGCGGACACCGGGCGGGGGTCACCGGCGACCAGAGGCTCGCCAGAAGGAGCCGCTTCGGGACCGTTGCCCACACCGTTCATGGCACTGGGGGCGGCGCCGGAGGACTTGGGGTCGGCCGCGGAGGAGGCACCGAGCGACGCGTGGCCGGGTGCGGAGGCGGTGTCGGCCCGCGCCGACCCCTCGGCAGGAGGGGCGTTGACGGTCTTCGTGTGGTCCGGGAGCGGGCCGAGGCCCTGAACTCGGCCGGGCGACGGCCGCTCGCCGCCGACGCCCGTCTCCCTCTCCGCCTCCGGCGCCGAGGCACCGGACACCTGCTCCTGCCCCTGCTCCGCGGACAGGCGGTCGGTCGCTGTCTGGGAGCAGCCAGCGACCCGCTCCTGAGGCACCGAGCCCGACACGGCCTGCGCCCGCCGCTCCGGTGTGCCGTCGGGTACTGCCTGCCCCCGCGCGGCTGTCACCACCTCGCCTGCAGTACTCACCCCCTCCCCGGACGCCGTGCCCGCGCACGGCCCCATGTCCCCCACCTCGTCCGCGAGTTGATGGATGAGAATGCCGTGCCGGAACGCGGTCTCGCCGACGTCGGCGGTCGTACTGCCGTACACGGAGAGACGGTTGCCGTACTCTCGTACGATCTCGATGGAGTGCTTGGCGGTACGGGCCTCCTTGGTGAGCAGGGCCGCCAGGCGGGCGGCGTGGGGGCTGCGGACGGCCACACGCGGACGCAGCCGGGTGCGGGCGAACTGCCTGGCCTCCTGATCGGCGACGAGTCGGCCGCCGTCGAGGGTGACGACCCGGTCGGCCGAGCGAGCGGCCTCCTTGGAGTCGGCCGTCGCGAACAGGACCGTGCCGCCCTGGGCCGCGTGGGCGCGCAGCATGCCGTGCAGCCAGCGCGCCTCGCGGGCGGAGAGACCATCGGCGGGCTCGTCCAGCACGAGCGTGTGCGGGTCGGGCAGAAGGGCACCCGCCAGGCCGAGCCTGCGGTCCATGCCGCGCGACAGCGTGCCGAGGCGTTCCTCGCGGAAGCTGACGAGGCCGACCACTTCCAGGACCTCGTCGGCGCGCCGGGCGGCAACTCCCGCCGCCGCACACAGCATGCGCAGATGCCCGCGGACCGAGCGGGCCGGGTGCCCGGGTACGTCACCGAGAAGCACACCGACTTCCCGCGACGGGTGGGGGATCTGGTGCAGGGGCCGGCCCCTGAAATAGGTGATGCCACGGCCCTGTTGGAGTTCGAGCATCAGCCTGAGCGCCGTCGTCTTGCCCGCGCCTGCTGCCCCGTGGAGCGCGGTGACCTGGCCGGCGTGCGCCTCGAAGGAGACGTCGTCGACGGCGGGCGGGTGCGCCTTGCGGGGATTGCTGGTCAGTCCGAAGGCCTGGATCACCTACAGCAAGATAGTGCTCAATGTCCTGTTTTTCGGGTATCGCCCGATCTGTTCTTCGGTGGCGTGCAACTCGAAGGGCACTTTTGTCCGCCGTTCGAGGGATCGGATCGGATCTCGGCACACCGCGCGGGCCGACCGGTTCCGGCAGCCGAACACTGAGGCGTCAGACCTCGGGACGGAGCATCGGAGGGTTGAGCAGGGTGGCGCCGCCGGCCCGGAAGAGCTGGGCCGGCCGGCCGCCCTGACGGGTGGTCGTACCGCCCGTCGGAACCAGGAAGCCCGGTGTCCCGGTGACCTTGCGGTGAAAGTTGCGCGGGTCGAGGGCCACGCCCCACACCGCCTCGTACACCCGGCGCAGCTCGCCGACGGTGAACTCGGGCGGGCAGAACGCAGTGGCCAGCGACGAGTATTCGATCTTGGAACGGGCTCGCTCGACCCCGTCGGCGAGGATCTGGGCGTGGTCGAAGGCGAGCGGTGCCACGGGTTCGCCGTCGCGGCTGTAACCGCCCTGCTGGAGCAGTTCCTCGACCGGTGCCCAGCGCGCGTTGCTCGCGTCGCCGCCGGCCCGGGGCGCGGGCAGGTCCGGGGCGAGGGCGAGGTGCGCGACGCTGACGACCCGCATCCGGGGGTCACGCTTCGGGTCGCCGTAGGTGGCGAGCTGTTCCAGATGCGCGCCGTTGTCCTGGGCCGGAACCGAGGGATCATGGGCGTGCAGCCCGGTCTCCTCGGCCAGCTCACGCGCTGCCGCCTGGGACAGGTCCTCGTCGGCCCGCACGAAGCCGCCGGGGAGCGCCCAGCGTCCCTGGAACGGCGGCTCGCCCCTGCGTACCGCCAACGCGCACAGGGCATGGCGGCGCACGGTCAGCACGACCAGGTCCACGGTGACGGCGAAGGGCGGAAAGGCTGACGGGTCGTAGGGCATGCCGCGATCATAGTCGTCTGCCTGACGATAAACACTCCCTTCGTCCAGCGCGGAGGTGGCGGATCCGCGTCGTTCCGGTATGGGGCGCAGGGTGGGCTCCGGTTCGTCGGCCGGTCGCGTCGTACGAGGTCACACTCCCAATTGCAGACCGTCCGCCGCCTCCTCGACCATGGCGAGTCCGAGGCGGCTGACCCGCACGGCGAAGGGTGCTCCCGCGACCCGCAGCCCCGTCAGGCCAATCCCGCCGAGGGGAGCGCTCTGTATCGGGCGCAGGGTGACGGTGCGGGCGGGGGCATCGGGGCGGATGCCCGCGAGCGTGGTGAGGAGCAGGACCGCGGAGGCCGCTGCGGTGGCCGCCGGGCGGCAGGCCGCCGGATGCGGCAGGGGAGCGCTCCCGGCGGAGCGCTGCTCCCCCGCGAACATCTCCGGCAGTCGGTGGCCGAAGTGCTCCGCCGCATCCAACAGCCCTCTCACCAGGCCGCTCGCCTCCTTCTCGTAACCGGCGGCGGCCAGTCCGGCGACGGCGATCGCGGTCTCGTGGACCCGTACGGCTCCGGTCCGGTGGCCGAACGGATTGTGTCCCGCTTCCTTGGCACCGAGACCGCGCAGCCCCCAGCCCGCATCCATCGCCGGGCCGCCGAGCAGCCGGCCGAGCTGTTCGGTCTGCACCTTGTCGAGCAGGCCGGGGGCGAGCCGGCCGACGCCGAGCAGACCGGTGTCGAGGAGGTGCACGGCGGTGGAGCCGAGGTGCGGAAGGGGGCGGCCGTCCGGCGCCAGGGCCGCGGCCGGGCGTCCGCCGCCGCGATCCTCGACCCAGAAGTCCGCCCGGAACGCGTTCCGCACGCCCTGGGCCCACTGTCTTAACTCCGTGGCTCCTGGCCTGCCGTAGGCGCCGAGGAGGTCGGCGCCGAGGACGGCCGCGCGGTGGGCGTGGGCCTGTGTCTCGCAGCGGACCGGGCCCACCGGCTGCGGGTCGGGAAGGTATGTGCCGTCGCCGACGGTGGTCCGCAGCCAGGTCAGGCAGCGCTCGGCCGCGGGGAGCAGCTCCTGTGTCTCCTGCTCGGGGAGCCCCCAGCGGCGGGCCTCGGCGAGCAGGACAGGGAAGAGGAGCGTGGCCTCCGTGCCCGTGCACGCCGGCGGGAGGAACGCGCCGGCGTCGCGGCGCGGCCCGGGGATCAGGCCGGTCTGTGGGCCCGGGCCCGGACGCTGGGTGCGGGCGAGGGTGCGCAGCGTGCCCACGGCGAGCCGGGTGCCCAGGGGCAGTGCCATCCGGGCGGCGGCGAGGGCCTCTGCCGGTGCCAATCCGCAGCGCCACGGCGCGCCCGCCGCGAGGTAGGTGTCGGAAGGGTGTGCGGGGTCGCGCAGCAGCAGGGCCTGAAGGTCGTCGACGGCGGCCTGGAGCAGGGCGGCCACCCGAGGGTCGTCGCCCGCCGCCCTGGCGGGTGCGAGGGGGCTGGTCGCGGCCTGGCTCGCGGTGCGCAGCGGTCCGGCCCCGTCCTGGCGTACCCGTAGTTCCACGGCTGCCGTTCCGCCCGGAGGCACTTCCAGCTCCCAGCGCAGGAGTCCGGCGGAAGCCAGTGCGTCGGCGGGCGGCGGGTGCGCGGTGACCGAGGCGCCGCCGCCGGCCGAGGACCAGCGCAGGCCCGAGTCGTGGACGCTGGCCGGCAGTTCGGGCCCGGCCCTGCCGGAGGCGATGGCGCCGAGGTCCGCCAGATCGGTGCCGAGGGCGACCTCGACCGGGAGGCGGAGCGGCCGCGGGGTGGCGTTGTGGAGGGTGATGCGCTCGGTGCCGTCGGCGCTGCGGGTTCGTTCGACGACGACGTCGGGGTCCGGGCCCGCCCCCGGTGAGGCGCGCAGCGTCCCGACGAAGCGGGCCCGGTCGGCCCCGGTCATCCTGGCCTGCGCCGCGAGCGGTTCCCGCCCGGCGATGCGGACCTGGCACCGCGAGAGCAGGCGCCGGCCGCCCCGGTAGAACCCGTCCAACCCCCGGCCGGCCAGTTGTCCCTGCTCGCCGGAGATGGCGAGGCCCGGCAGGGCCACGCAGATCAGGGCGGTATGGGTGGGCGGCAGGTCCGGCGCGGAACGAGGCGTCGGATGCGGCGTGCGCGCCGAAGCGCCGGGAGGCGGCGGGGTGGCGGGGCGCCGCGGTCGGCGCATGGGAGGGGCCGAGGCTTGGGTCCGGCCGTTGACGGCTGAGGGGTTCGAAGGCTCACCCGGGGGCGACGGCGCCTTGGGGACTTCGATGGTTCCCGGTGCGGTGATCCCGGCGCCTGCCTGTGGGAAGGACCGGCGCCCGGCCCAGGGCGGGGGGGTGTCGGTGGCGGCAGAGGGCCGAGTCGGCTGCTGATACATGGAGTGGCTTCTTCTGTGCTCGGTGCGCCTCGGACGTGCGGGGCGCGAGGTGGAGCGCCCGATGGGACAAGGAACATTCGGCGGCACGGCCCGTCCGGGCGTTCCGCCACTCAGGTGAACGCGGGCGGACTCGTCCGGGTCACGCTTCGCGCAGGGAAAGCCGACCGGATGACGGCATGGCGGGAGGACGGACCCGGCCTGCGGGGCGCTCCCGCGGGTCCGAGTGCGGTCGGACGCCACCCCGTCCTGACGTCGGCCGCCCCTCCCCCGCGCGGCGCTCATCCGTCCCCCTCCGTCTCCCGCTGACCGCTCGCCGCCGTATCGCGACTCGCACCCTCACCGGCACGCGTACGTGTGGTGCTCGGCTTCGCACGGCCCGGATGGGCGGCTCCGGTGGCCGGAGATTGGGGGTGGGAACCGGCCGGCCGCCTTCGTGTCCCCTCCCCACGCTGCGGACGAGGGCTGCTCTCAGCGCCCTCGGTGACCCGCGTGCGCCGACGGCGCCGAGGGCCGCCGGTCCGTGCGGCGCGGTCAGCGCTGCCATCGTCTGCCTGGGCGGCTGCCGAACAGCCGGCGACGCCTGCCCCCGAAGGGGCGCGCGGGGTCGCGCCAGCTGCCGAACCTGTCTGCTCCACACTCTCCGTCGGTGCACGCTCCGTGCTCTCCGCGCGCAGGCAGCGGCGGACCGACTCGGGGTCGAGCCCTTCATTGCAGGCCTGGTGCAGGAGTCGGGCGAAGAGGTAGTCGGGGTCCGCGCCCAGCGCCATCGCGAGGGCCTCCCGGGCCTCCAGCTCGTCGCCGGTCGACCAGGCGACCCAGCCCGCCAGGGTCAGCGGGGCGGCGGCGTGCTCGCTGTACGGGCCGACGCAGCGGCGGGCCAGTGCGCGCCAGAGCCTCAGGGCCGGACCGGCCTCGTCGCCCTCCATCCACGCGGCTGCCCGGTCGCGGGTCGTGCGGTCCTGGAGCCCCAGGATCAGCGTCGCCGCCTCGTCGTGGGCGAGCAGTTCGTCGTCACGGAGGTCCGCCGGGTGCGTGCCGGACACCGGGGATACCGCGGCGAACCTGCGGATGATCCGCTCGGCCAGAGCGAGGGTCTCCTGTGCCACACCCGCGCGGGCCGCGTCGTCCAGGATGCGGGGGATCAGGGCCATGCCGGCGGCGTCCAGGGCGACCTCCTGCTCCAGAGCCGCGCCGGTCTCCCAGGGCTGCAGCCTGGCCCGCAGCTCACGGAGCGTGCCCCGCACTTGGATCCCGGCATAGGTGGCCGCGGCGGCCAGCACCGACGTGCCGGGCAGGCCCATCGTCGTCCCGTCGTCGGGGCAGCATCCCTTGGTCGCGCAGCAGTACGACCAGAAACGGCCGTCCGAGATGCACAGTGCCTCGATCACCGGCACGTCGACGTTGCCGCACTCGGTGCGCAGGAGGCCGATGAGCGGCTCGAGCCGGAGCATGACGTCCCGGCCCGTCTCACCCGGGCCTGGTTCCTGGCAGACGTAAGCGACCATCCGCTGGGGCCGGGCACCGCGTCGCTCGCTGCCGGTCACCAGTCCCCGGGCCAGCTGCCGTGCGGCCTCCTCCCAGTCCTCCCTCGCTGCAGGGATGCCCAGGCGGGCCCGGCCACCGAACCTGCCGCGACCTCCCCGGTCGTTCAGGGCCACCAGCACGATGCTGTCCTCGGGACGGTAGCCGAGCAGATAGGGCAGGGCGTCGGCCAGTTCGGCCGGGGTGCGCAGGGTGACTTGAGTGTCCTGCGCGGAAAGCTCGTCCAGTGGCTCTGGTCCCGCGATGTCGCCGTTTTCGAAGGGTCCGGTCGTTTCGCCGTGATTCGTCATGCGCAGACGATCTCGCGGATCTGGAGATTCCGGTTGAGCCTGTGGATAACTCGAATCAGGGACACGACAAGCCCGGGGTCGTCCTCGGTGCTTCGTCCACAGCGGGAGCGTCATGGTCGTCCGCTCCTGGCAGGTGTCCCGCCCGATTGTCAGTCGCATCCTGTTGGATGGGGCGCATGGAGCACACGAGCAACGCGGACCTCCGGGCACAGGCCGACGCCGTTCTCGCCCGGCTCGTCGGGGACACCACGGGTGGGGCCCGGCTGCGCGAGGATCAGTGGCGCGCGATCGAGGCGCTGGTCGCCGACCGACGCCGGGCACTGGTCGTCCAGCGGACGGGATGGGGCAAGTCCGCGGTGTACTTCGTGGCCACCGCGCTGCTGCGCGCCAGAGGCAGCGGACCCACGGTGATCGTCTCTCCGTTGCTCGCGCTCATGCGCAACCAAGTGGAGGCGGCTGCCCGCGCCGGCATCCACGCCCGCACGATCAACTCCTCCAACACGGAGGAGTGGGAGGCCGTCCAGACCGAGATCGAGGCCGGCGAGGTCGACGTGCTGCTCGTCAGCCCGGAGCGGCTGAACAACCCCGACTTCCGCGATCAGGTCCTGCCCAAGCTCTCTGCGGCGACCGGCCTGCTCGTCGTGGACGAGGCCCACTGCATCTCCGACTGGGGCCATGACTTCCGCCCGGACTACCGCCGGCTGCGCACCATGCTCGGCGACCTCCCGCCCGGCGTCCCGGTGCTGGCCACCACCGCCACGGCCAACGCGCGCGTGACCGCCGACGTCGCCGAACAGCTCGGTACCGGCGGCACCTCGGACGCCCTGGTGCTGCGCGGGCCGCTGGACCGGGAGAGCCTGAGTCTCGGTGTGCTGCGGCTGCCCGACGCCGCGCACCGGATGGCCTGGCTCGCCGACCACCTCGAAGACCTGCCGGGCTCCGGCATCGTCTACACCCTCACGGTCGCCGCCGCCGAGGAGGTCACCGCCTTCCTGCGGCAGCGCGGGCATGCCGTCGCCTCGTACACGGGCAGGACGGAGAACGCCGACCGGCAGCAGGCCGAGGACGATCTGCTCGCCAACCGGGTCAAGGCGCTGGTCGCCACGTCCGCGCTCGGCATGGGGTTCGACAAGCCGGACCTCGGGTTCGTCGTGCACCTCGGGTCGCCCTCCTCCCCCATCGCCTACTACCAGCAGGTCGGCCGGGCGGGTCGTGGCGTCGAGCACGCCGAGGTACTGCTCCTGCCGGGCAGGGAGGACGAGGCGATCTGGGAGTACTTCGCCTCGCTCGCCTTCCCTTCCGAGGACCTGGTGCGCCGCACCCTGGACGTCCTCACCCGGGCGGACGGGCCCCTGTCACTGCCTGCGCTGGAACCCCTGGTGGAACTGCGCCGCTCCCGGCTGGAGACGATGCTGAAGGTGCTCGACGTGGACGGCGCCGTGAAGCGCGTCAAGGGCGGCTGGATCGCAACCGGACAGCCGTGGTCCTACGACACCGAGCGGTACGCCTGGGTGGCCCGGCAGCGCAAGGCCGAGCAGCAGGCGATGCGCGAGTTCGCGTCCAGCACGGACTGCCGGATGGAGTTTCTCCAGCGCCAGCTGGACGACGAGGGCGCCAAGCCCTGCGGCCGCTGCGACAACTGCGCGGAGCCGCGCTTCACCGCCGACACGTCCACGGCCGCACTGGACGCCGCCCGTGTCGACCTGGGCCGTGCTGGGGTCGAGGTGGAGCCCCGCCGCATGTGGCCGACCGGCCTCCCGGCGATCGGCATCGACCTCAAGGGCCGCATTCCGGTCGGTGAACAGGCCTCGTCCGGGCGGGCTCTCGGTCGATTGTCGGACATCGGCTGGGGCAACCGGCTACGACCCCTGCTCGCGCCCCAGGCCGCGGACACGCCCGTGCCGGACGATGTGGCGCGGGCCGTGGTGGAGGTGCTGGCCGACTGGGCGAAGGGCCCGGGCGGCTGGGCCTCCGGCGCGGCCGACGCCCAGCCCCGACCGGTGGGCGTCGTCACGGTCGCCTCGCACACCCGGCCGATGCTGATCCACTCCCTGGGCGCCCGCATCGCGGAGATCGGCCGGCTGCCCCTGCTCGGTTCCGTGGAGTACGCCGGCGAGGCGCCCCGCGTGCCGCGCAGCAACAGCGCCCAGCGCCTGAAGGCCCTGGACGGCACGCTGACCGTGCCGCCCGCCCTCGCCTCCGCGCTCACGCAGACCCGCGGTCCGGTGCTGCTCGTCGACGACTTCACGGAGACCGGCTGGACCTTGGCAGTCGCTGCACGCCTGCTCAGAAGGGCCGGGGGCGGCGAGGTCTTGCCCCTGGTGCTGGCCGTGCAGGGCTGACAGCCGACTGCGCCTGCGTGCCGACGCCGGCCACCGCGCACGATCCCGCCGCGGTGGAACGCCCCAAGGCATCAACGGAGGTACCTGTGGGTAGGGATATAAGCCACTCACCGCCAGATAACAGTCGGTGGCCCCAATTGCTCGTTGCCGCATCCCAGTTCGACAGGAAGAATTGAAGTCCGCTCCCCGCACGGCTCGTCCGTGATCCGGTTGGGCTTTGCTGCGGTGCGCGCTCCCCCGAATCCGACCTCGCCCGCAGTGTGGGCGCGTAGCCGAAGGGAGGAACGTGACCTTCGGATTCGCCTCGTCCTCGGCGGCCTCGTTGTCGACGTCCGCGTCCGCCGCTTCCGCCAGCCGCCTGCTCGAGCCCGCGGAGTGGGCAAACGCCGGAATCCCCCTGCTGCGCAACCCCCGTGAGGTCGTCAGCGGGCTGCACACCCGCCATCGCCCCCGACCGTCCATGGCGATCGTGGCTGTCCTGGATCCCGACGAACGGCTGTGCGCCAGCGCCTCGTTCCTGCGCCGTCCGGCGCCGGCCGACGGCTGGATGTTCCGCAACGCGCTGCTCGACCAGCTGCGCCGGGTCATACCGCACGACCTGCGCCGCCGCACCCCGGTGCGCACCGCTGTGCTGCTCTACTGCCGTGAGGGCGACGCGCGTTGGACCGAGGAGGACGGCGCCTGGATGTGGGGGCTGCGCGACGCCTGCACCCTGCATGGGCTGCGCTGCGGGGCGTACATCACGCTGACCGGGGACGGCTGGCAGGTGCTCGGGGAGGGGCGCGGGGGACGCAGACCGCACGCCCGCTCGGAGCCGGAGCCCTTCGCCATGTCGGAAGCCCCGCCTCTGGCACCGCGCACCGGTGGCCCGGTCTCCGAGGTCCTGCGCCGCGCTGCTGCTCGCTGACGAGTCGGCCCGGAGGCTACGGGCACAGCCTCCGGCGCGGCCCGCTCGGTGAGCCCGTGCCACCGGCCAGGAGGCGGGTGAGGGAACCGCGGCGGGATGCCCTCGAGAGCCGTTTACGCGTCACGCGACACCGAGGCTCGTACGCGACGCACCACGTCCGTGCGACACCGGGACGGAAGTCGTCGGCACCGCCGCCCAGACGGCGCCTGCGGCTCACAGCCGGCCACGTGACGCGCCATGCCTTTCGTCTCGGCCTTTGACCTGGCCCTGCGGGGCGCCCTCAACTCTGCTGCCGACGCCTGCCAGACGGCCGTCCCGCAAGCAGGAACGGCCACTGCCAGTCGTCCGGGCATGCCAAGAGGCACACCGTGCGGCTGCCCCCGGACTGCCTTCGTCACCTCGACGCCCGGTGGGGCGGGACGTGACTCAGACGCCCGCGCCCAGCACCGAGTTGATCTGCTGCGGGTCGCCGCAGACGATCAGGAGCGCACCGGCCCTGGAGTGGGCCAGCGGGAGGGCAGTGGCGGCAGCGGAGGCGGGCCCCCCGTTGACGGCCACGACGACCACGGGGCGGGAGGCGGCACGGGAGGCGACGGCGGCGTCCGTGTAGAAGACGTCGTCACCGGCGTCGTGCTGCGCCCAGTAGGAGGCTTCGCCGAACGACAGCTCGTGCTCGGCCCACGGGTGCTGCGCACCAGTGGTGATCACCAGCACGTCCCCGGGGGTGCGGCCCGAGTCGAGGAGCAGGTCCACCGCCTCCTCGGCGGCGTCGAGCGCGCCCTCGGCCGAGGCCGGAATCAGCTGGATCTGCGGGGTCGCCGCCTCGGCGGCGGGAGCGGCCGGGCCCGACGGGCCTGGCTTGGCCGGAGCCACGTCACGCGGCGTGCGCTGCACCGGCGGCGTGGGCCGCTGGGGGCCGGGACGACCGGGGCGGGACGGAGCCGCGGGGCGGGGGCCGGGTACGGGGCGGGGGGTCGGCGCGGTACGGCCGCTGGCCGGCGTGGCGCGGGGACCCTGGGCACTCTCGTGAATCTGAGGCTCCTCGGGAATGAGAGGCATGAGCTGATATTTATCAAACGTTGGTGCGGCACGGATGACCGGGTGGCACATCAGTGCGAGCGGAACCGTCAGAAATCGAAGCCGAGCTGACCCTCGATTTCCGGAACGCTTCCGTCCGCCCAGCTGCGGACCTTCTTGAGGTGCCGCCACTGGGGCAGCGCATCAAGATACGCCCACGACAAACGGTGGTACGGGGTGGGTCCCCGCTCCTCGAGTGCGGCCTTGTGCACGGGCGACGGATACCCGGCGTTGTCCGCAAAACCGAAGTCTGCATGGTCGATACCCAGTTCGGCCATCATTTTGTCGCGCTGAACCTTGGCAATCACCGACGCCGCCGCAACAGCCACGCACGACTGGTCACCCTTGATCACCGTGCGCACCTTCCACGGGGCACCGAGATAGTCGTGCTTCCCGTCGAGGATCACGGCGTCGGGGCGGACCGGCAGGGTGTCCAGGGCACGCACGGCGGCGAGCCGCAGGGCGGCGGTCATCCCCAGGTCGTCGATCTCCTCGGGGGAAGCATGCCCCAGGGCATAGGCCGTCACCCACGACTGCAGTATCACGGCCAGTTCCGTACGCCGCTTGACCGTCAGCAGCTTGGAGTCGGTCAGACCCTCGGGCGGGCGGCGGAGTCCGGTGATCGCCGCACAGACGGTGACAGGACCCGCCCAGGCGCCCCGCCCCACCTCGTCGACACCGGCAATGACCTTCGCTCCGGTCGTGGCGCGCAGGGAGCGCTCGACGGTATGAGTGGGCGGTTCGTACGGCATGGCGCCCTTAGCGTACGCCGCCGGGAAGCTCGCGCGACACCCCGGTTCCCCGGTCGGCCCCGAGGGCACGGGCAGGCGGGATCAGGCACCGTGCGGGCGCAGCAGCGGAAGCATCAGATGGTCGATCATCTCCTCGAGATCCTGATCGCTCCATTCGCTGCCGCACATCTTCGATCGGTACATCATCATCGCCGGGACGGCGTCGAAGACGTAACCGTTGGCCGCGTCGGAACGCACCTCACCCCGCCTTATTCCACGGGTGATGACCTCACGCAGCAGCTTGATCGTCGGTTCCACCAAACCATCGAAGATCACTCCATGGAAGCGCTCGGCCTGCGCTGGATCGCATTCGTGAATCACGGCGCGCAGCGCGAAACCGGGGCGGGAGTACATGCCCTCGCGCACCCGCCGGCACAGGGCCAGCAGATCCTCGCGCACGCTGCCGAGGTCGGGCACCTCCTCGACCGGGGACAGTCCGGCCATGAGCGCATCGGCGACCAGGTCCTCCTTGGAGGGCCAGCGACGGTAGACCGCAGCCTTGCCGGTCTGGGCGCCGGCCGCGACGCCCTCCATCGTCAGCCCCTTCCAGCCGACCGTACTGAGCTGCTCCAGCGCGGCGTCCAGGATCGCGCGCTCGAGCACCGCACCGCGCCGACGAGGGGGAGTCATCTGAGCAGGAGGGGCCGTCCAGCGCGAGGTAACCATCGTGTTTCTCCAGCGAGCAAGGGGAAGCGGGGATTCAGGAGCGAGGCTGCGTCGCGTCGCAGCAAGGGGGGACGTGAAACGCGACGCGCGTTTAAGTGAACGCTTGCGTTCTCTGTTGGGGACTCACTACCGTTGACGCGACAGTGAACGCGAGCGTTCACTAACACCTTCGTGGGGGACCCATAGTGACAACCTCTCAGCTGCTTCAGGAACAGAAACCGGGTGCGGCCCGCCGGGAGGGGCATCCCGGCATCGCGCTCACCGTCATCGCGGCCTGCCAACTCATGGTGGTGCTCGACGCGACGATTGTGAACATCGCACTCCCACACATTCAAGACGCGCTCAAGTTCAGCACCACGGACCTCACTTGGGTGGTCAGCGCCTACACGCTCACCTTCGGCGGTCTGCTGCTCCTCGGCGCGCGGGCCGGTGACATCCTCGGCCGGCGCCGGGTGTTCATGACCGGCATCCTGCTGTTCACCTTCGCCTCGCTGCTGGGCGGCCTCGCTCAGGAACCCTGGCAGCTGCTGGCCGCACGCGCCCTGCAGGGTGTGGGAGGCGCGATCGCATCGCCCACGTCGCTCGCTCTGATCACGACCACCTTCCCGGAAGGTCCCGAGCGCAACCGGGCGTTCGGTGTGTTCGCCGGAGTGTCCGCGGGTGGCGGTGCCATCGGTCTGCTCGCCGGCGGCATGCTGACCGACTGGCTCGACTGGCGGTGGGTGCTCTTCGTCAACGTGCCCATCGGTGTGCTGATCGCCGCGCTCGCGCCGCTGTACATCAGCGAATCCGAGCGGCACCCGGGGCGGTTCGACATCGCGGGTGCGCTGACGTCGACGCTGGGTATGGCCTCGCTGGTGTACGGGTTCATCCGTGCCTCGGAGGACGGCTGGCGGGACGGGCTCACCCTCGGTTCGTTCGGTGCGGCGGTGGTGCTCCTGCTGGCCTTCGCCCTCATCGAGATGCGGGCGAAGGAGCCGATCACGCCGCTCAGGATGTTCGCGGACTCCAACCGCTCCGGCACGTACATGATCATGCTGAGCCTGTCCGCGGCGATGTTCGGCATGTTCTTCTACATCGTGCTGTTCGTGCAGAACGTGCTGGGCTACAGCCCGATCAAGGCGGGCGTGGCCTTCCTTCCCGTCACGGTCGCGATCGCGGTCGGCGCGGGCCTGTCGCAGCGATTCCTGCCCATGTTCGGCCCCAAGCCGTTCATGATGGCCGGATCGGCGCTCGTGGCGATCGGGCTGTTCTGGCAGACCTTCATCAGCCCTGACAGCTCCTACGTCAGCGGAGTGCTGGGCCCCATGCTGGTGTTCGGCTTCGGTATGGGGCTGAACTTCGTGACGGTCACCGTCACGGCGGTTTCCGGTGTCGCCCCGCACGAGGCGGGCGCGGCCTCCGGGCTGCTCAACGCCACGCAGCAGATCGGCGGCTCGCTGGGCCTGTCGATCCTGACCACCGTCTTCGGCACCGCGAGCACGGACGAGGCGAAGAAGCAGCTGCCCGACTTCCTCCAGCACGGCACCCCGGAGCAGAAGGCGCAGTTCGCCAAGACGCACCTGCTGCCGACGCCCTGGGGGAGCGAAGTACTCGCCCACGGCATCTCGATCGCCTTCATCCCGGCCGTTGCGATGGCCGTATTCGCCGCCGTCATCGCCGGGCTGGTGATCAAGGTCCGCAAGAGCGACCTCGAAGCCCTCTCGGGCGCGGCCGGGCCGGGCATCGGCTGACCTGCCAGAGGCTGCGGGAAGCCGCGGACGGCCGGACCGTTGCCGGGAGACTGCCGGCACACAGAGCGGTCCGGCCGGCCGCAGCACGCTGATGGCCATGGCCACGACGATCAACGGCAAGGTCAGCACCATCACCACCACGGCAACGACCGGCATCGCCCACTCCCCCCTGCACCCTCGTCTCCCGCCTGCCCGAACCGCTTCCGCATCCGAATCGATGCCGACGGCGGATATTCGGAAAACGGGCGATGCTCACGCAGAGTTCCCCGCGAACACGGAGAGTTTCCGGAGCGGTGAGTGTTGAGGAGACGCGAAGTCCAGCGTCAGAGGCACGCCAGGACGCAGGACCTTGTCGGCCTTTCAGCCCAGGGACCTCACAGAGCCGTGGGCACCCAGTCCGGCAGCGCCTCGGTCCGCTCCAGCCACTCGGCCGGCGGCGCCCCCGCCTTGCCAGACGCGAGCACACCGCCCACGATCGCGCACGTCGTGTCCACGTCCCCGCCCACCTGGGCGGTCGTCCAGAACGCCGTCTCGAAGTCGGCGAGGGACCGCGCGGCGGACCACAGAGCGAACGGAACCGTGTCATGGGCACTCGTACGCCGCCCACAGCCGAGTACGGCCGCGACCGTGCCTGCGTCACCGTAGTCGAGCATGTCCCGGGCACGGCGCAGCCCGGCGCCGACCGCGCTCTTCGGGACTAGGGCGATCACGCCGTCGAGGAGCGCCTCGGGGGCGGGCGGGCCGTCCGGCGCGGCGACCAGCGCGGCGGCCGCGGCAACGGCCATCGCGCCCACCACGGCCTCGCGGTGCTGGTGCGTGGGGTAGGCCGAGATCTCCGCCTGGTGCGTCGCCTGCTCGGGGTCGTCCGCATACCAGGCGCCCAGGGGTGCGATGCGCATCGCCGCGCCGTTGCCCCAGGAGCCCTGTCCGTTGAAGAGGGCTGCGGACAGCTCGCGCCAGTCCCCGCCCTCCCGGACGAGGCGGAGCAGCCGGTTGACGGCGGGGCCGTAGCCCCGGTCGAAGTCGTGGTGCTCGGCGAAGGAGTGGGCCAGCGCGTCCTGGTCGAGGCGTTGGTGGGTGGCCAGGACGGATACGACGGAACAGGCCATCTCCGTGTCGTCCGTCCACTGCCAGGGGCCACCGGGCAGCTCGCGGCTTTTGAGCAGGGGGTAGTTCGCCGGAACGAAGAACTGTGAGCCCAGCGCGTCCCCCACCGCTAGTCCGCACAGGCTGGCCAGGGCGCGACCCAGGCGCCCGAGAGAAGAGGAGTCAGCGGTCATCGCCCTGCCACTCTATCCGGTGACCCAGTACGGAACCGGGTCCCGCCACCGCTCGAAGGGCCGGTCGAGGGTGTATTTGCCGTCCTCACCGAGAACGAGCATCCGCATCTCGGCGTTCCCGGGGTTCGACAGCGACTCGAATTCCGCGACCGTCCAGTGGAACCAGCGCATACAGAACAGCCGCATCGCCAGTCCGTGCGTCACCAGGAGCACGTTCGGCGGATGGTCGGGAGCCTCGAAACTGCGGAACAGGCTCTCCAGGAAGCCGCCGACCCGGTCGTACACGTCGGCACCGGACTCACCCTGCGGGAAACGGAAGAAGAAGTGGCCGTACGCGTCCCGGTACGCCTTCTGCAGGCGCACGTCGTCGCGGTCCTGCCAGTTGCCCCAGTCCTGCTCGCGCAGCCGGGGCTCCTCCCGCACTCGTATGAGGCCGGGGTCGAGATGGAAGGCGCGCAGGGTCTCGAGCGTACGGCGGTACGGGGAGACGTACACGCTCACGGGTTCCTGTCCGAAGATCTCCCGGAGCGTCTTGCCGGTCTCCTCGGCCTGCCGCCAGCCGCGCTCGGTCAGCGCGAGAGCGTGGTCGGGCTCGCGCTCGTACACGGAGTCATCGACATTGCCCGTTGACTCGCCGTGCCGGACAAGGATGATGCGCCGTGGTCGTGCCATGCCAAAACCCTAGATGGAGCGGCGGGTGGTCGAGCACTCGTACGGGCTCCGTTCGGCGTAGGTCACACGGATCCTGCGCACCGAGGTACTTTTCGGGCACACGATGAGAGGGTTTGTTTTTCCAACTATCCAGGACGACGACTGCCCCGCACCAGGCTCCCGTGTCAGACGGTCCAGGACGGCTCCAGGTCCACGATGTCGCCGGAGAGCGCCGCGATGTCCGCCTCCGTCTGCGCGCGCAGGGCGAGGCGCTCCACCCGCTCGGTGCGGTACTTGCCGTGCTCGGCCGCCGATCGCCACATGGACAGGACCATGAACTCGTGCCCGGGTGCCTCGGCGAACATGCCCCGGATCATGCCGGGCGAGCCGGCCATCGCGGGGTTCCAGACCTTTTCCTGCATCAGCGTGAAGTGCTCGACGCGGTCCTCGTGCACCCGGCAGAGGGCGACGCGGATCAGGTCCGTGTCGGTGAACCGGGGTTCGAAGCCGGTCTTCACGTCGAATCGGTACTCGAACAGCTTGACCTGGGCGTCCTTGAACGTGCCGGACTGGGCGGCGGCCAGGCGATCGTGGGAGCGGGCCATGAAGGAGTCGTAGAAGGCGCGGCTCTCCCAGAAGGCGAAGATGTGCGCCGCCCCGGGCCGCTGCCGGCTCCAGCCTCCGCCCTGTCCCCGAAATCCCGGCTCCCCCAGAAGCCCCGCCCATTTCCGCTGCCCCCGCTCGAAGCCGCGGCGGTCCACCACGGTGCAGCGAATCCACTTGACCAGCACCGCGCCATCGTAAGGCCAGCGGGCGTGGCGTCGGTCACGCTCTGGCGGAGATCACCCGCGCATGCGCCCCCGCGCGCGTGGCACGATGAACAAGGAGCCCTGACTCCGCGGGAGTTGGGCGTGAAGGATCTTCAGGGGGGAAGGAGAAGCCCGGTGACCGGCTTCAGCAAGGGAATCCGCAAGGTGGAGGTCGCGCTCAAGTGGGACCCGAGTCCGGCGGGTCAGCCGCCCACCGATCTCGACATCGTCGCCGCGACCTTCGTGTCCGGTGACCCCGACGGGGCTCCCGCCTATCTGGTGCACTTCGACAGCCGCTCGCCGGACGGCACGATCTTCCTCAACCGGGACAGCACGGACGGCAGGGGCTTCGGCTGGGACGAGGTCATGACGCTCGAACTCGACCGGCTCGACAACCGCTACGCGCGCGTCGTGGTCGGTGTCGTCATCCAACAGCAGCCCGGGCACAAGGCGTTCGTCGACGTGCTGAATCCGGCCGTGCGCATCCGCGAGGGCTACACCGTGCTCGCCGAGGACGACTTCGGCTCGGCCCTGGGGGCGACAGCGGCCACGATCGCCGAGTTCGTGCGGGACGAGTCCGGCGGGTGGACCTTCCGCCCGGGGGTGTATGGATTCGACGAGGACCCGGCGTCGTTCACCCGGGTCATGGGCAGGGCGCACAGGCCCTGAGGCTCAGCCCGTGTAGGCGGCGACGATCGCCGGCGTCCCGGCGAGTGCTTCCAGGACAGCCTCTCGATGGGTGAGCGGCTGGGCCGGCTCTTGTGCCTGCTCAGGCCCCGGTCGGCCGGCACGTACAGCATGCGCAGGGTACGCATGGTGTTCGACACCCATGCGGGCACCGGGCCCGGCTCACCCGAGCGGAAGGCGTCGGCGAGCGGGGTCAGCCACCGCACCGAGCCCGTTCCGGTGAGGGTGGGATGGCTGAGGATCTGCGCGAGTGCGTAGGCGACACGGTCGTCCTCCTGCGCGTCGAAGAGGTGGTCGGTGGGAGCCAGCAGCCGGGCGACGACCAGGTCGCCAGCGGCAGCCAGCCCTGGCCGGGATGCCAGGCGAGTACGGCCAGGAGGCCGGCGCCATGGGCGACGGCCTGCAGCCACCCCAACTGCGGGTCGTAGCCCCGCAGATCCGTTTCGGCGGGGTACCAGTCGACGACGGCGCACCACCACCGAATTTGATCACCGCATCGGAAAAGGTAAGGGGCGCCGGCCATTGCCGGCGCCCCTTACCTCAGATACCGCGTGTCATCAGCTGCAGCCGCTGGTCGAGCCGCAGCCCTCGCAGATGTAGCAGGACCCGGCCCGCTGCATCTTCGTACCGCAGGAGAAGCACAGCGGGGCGTCGGCCTGGATGCCCAGCTGCATCTCCACCAGTTCGGCACTGGTGTGCGCCTGCTTCGTGGCCGGCTTGGCCACCTCCACCTTCGGGGTGGCGACGGCCTTCAGCTCCTGGGCGCGCGGCGCCGACTGGGCGAGGCCCTCGACGTCGACCTCGTCCTCGGCGGGCTCGTACGAACCCGTCTCCAGGTGTCGCTGGCGCTCTTCGGCGGAGTGGATGCCGAGGGCGGAGCGGGTCTCGAAGGGCAGGAAGTCCAGCGCCAGGCGGCGGAAGATGTAGTCGACGATGGACTGCGCCATGCGCACGTCCGGGTCGTCCGTCATGCCGGCCGGCTCGAAGCGCATGTTGGTGAACTTCGAGACGTACGTCTCCAGGGGCACGCCGTACTGGAGGCCGACCGAGACGGCGATGGAGAAGGCGTCCATCATGCCCGCGAGGGTCGAGCCCTGCTTGGACATCTTCAGGAAGACCTCGCCCAGGCCGTCGTCCGGGTAGGAGTTGGCCGTCATGTAGCCCTCGGCGCCGCCGACGGTGAAGGACGTGGTGATGCCGGGACGACCCTTCGGGAGGCGCTTGCGGACCGGGCGGTACTCGACCACCTTCTCGACCGCGGTACGGATCGTCTCCTCGGCCTTCTCGGCGATCTCGGCCTTCTCGTCCTCCTTCTTCTTGGCGGAGAGCGGCTGGCCGACCTTGCAGTTGTCGCGGTAGATCGCGAGCGCCTTGACGCCCAGCTTCCAGGCCTCGTAGTAGATCTCCTCGACCTCTTCGACGGTCGCCGTCTCCGGCATGTTGACCGTCTTGGAGATGGCGCCGGAGATCCAGGGCTGGATCGCGGCCATCATGCGGACGTGGCCCATCGGGGAGATGGCGCGCTCGCCCATGGCGCAGTCGAAGACCTCGTAGTGCTGGTGCTTGAGGCCGGGGGCGTCGATCACGTTGCCGTGCTCGGCGATGTGGGCGACGATCGCCTCGATCTGCTCCTCCTGGTAGCCCAGGCGGCGCAGGGCCTGCGGGACGGTGCCGTTGACGATCTGCATCGAGCCGCCGCCGACCAGCTTCTTGAACTTCACCAGCGCGAGGTCGGGCTCGACACCGGTGGTGTCGCAGGACATCGCCAGACCGATGGTGCCGGTCGGGGCGAGGACGGACGCCTGGGAGTTACGGAAACCGTTCTGCTCGCCGAGACGCAGCACGTCCTGCCAGGCCTCCGTGGCGGCGGCCCACACCGGGGTGTCCAGGTCGTCCATGCGGACGGCCACACCATTGGCGTCGGCGTGCTGCTTCATGACGCGCTTGTGGGCGTCGGCGTTGCGGGCGTAGCCGTCGTACGGGCCGACGACCGCGGCCAGCTCGGAGGAGCGGCGGTAGGCCGTACCCGTCATCAGGGAGGTGATGGCGCCGGCCAGGGCGCGGCCGCCGTCCGAGTCGTACGCGTGGCCGGTCGCCATCAGCAGGGCGCCGAGGTTGGCGTAGCCGATGCCGAGCTGGCGGAAGGCGCGGGTGTTCTCGCCGATCTTCTGGGTCGGGAAGTCCGCGAAGCAGATCGAGATGTCCATCGCGGTGATGACCAGCTCGACGACCTTCTGGAAGCGCTCGGTGTCGAAGGACTGGCTGCCCTTGCCGTCGTCCTTGAGGAACTTCATCAGGTTCAGCGAGGCCAGGTTGCAGGACGTGTTGTCCAGGTGCATGTACTCGCTGCAGGGGTTCGAGCCGTTGATCCGGCCGGACTCCGGGCAGGTGTGCCAGTGGTTGATGGTGTCGTCGTACTGGATGCCCGGGTCGGCGCAGGCCCAGGCGGCCTCGGCCATCTTCCGGAACAGGGCCTTGGCGTCGATCTCCTCGATGACCTCGCCGGTCATGCGCGCACGCAGACCGAACTTGCCGCCCTGCTCGACCGCCTTCATGAACTCGTCGTTCACACGGACCGAGTTGTTGGCGTTCTGGTACTGGACCGAGGTGATGTCGTCGCCACCGAGGTCCATGTCGAAGCCCGCGTCACGCAGGGCGCGAATCTTCTCCTCTTCCTTCACCTTGGTCTCGATGAAGTCCTCGACGTCGGGGTGGTCGACGTCCAGGATGACCATCTTGGCGGCCCGGCGGGTGGCGCCACCGGACTTGATGGTGCCCGCGGAGGCGTCGGCACCGCGCATGAAGGAGACCGGACCGGAGGCGTTGCCGCCGGAGGAGAGCAGCTCCTTGGAGGAGCGGATGCGGGAGAGGTTCAGGCCGGCACCGGAGCCGCCCTTGAAGATCATGCCCTCTTCCTTGTACCAGTCGAGGATCGACTCCATGGAGTCGTCGACGGACAGAATGAAGCAGGCGGAGACCTGCTGGGGCTGCGGGGTTCCGACGTTGAACCAGACGGGGCTGTTGAAGCTGAAGATCTGGTGCAGGAGGGCGTACGCCAGCTCGTGCTCGAAGATCTCGGCGTCGGCGGGCGAGGCGAAGTACTTGTGGTCCTCGCCGGCCTTCCGGTACGTCTTCACGATGCGGTCGATCAGCTGCTTGAGGCTGACCTCGCGCTGCGGGGTGCCGACGGCACCGCGGAAGTACTTGCTGGTGACGATGTTGACCGCGTTCACCGACCAGAAGTCGGGGAACTCGACGCCACGCTGCTCGAAGTTGACCGAGCCGTCGCGCCAGTTGGTCATGACGACGTCACGGCGCTCCCACGCCACCTCGTCGTACGGGTGTACGCCGGGGGTGGTGTGGATGCGCTCGATACGCAGCCCCTTGCTGGCCTTGGCGCCCTTGGCTCGGGAACCTCGTGCCGGACCGCTCGCCGTCTCTGTCATGCCGCCTCCCTCTACGGGCGAAAACGCCCTGAAGTGCCACGATGTTCCCGTGGCACGGTGTTCTGTCTGGTGTTGCGGGCACCCTCAGCTGCCACCCGCAACAGGTCTTCGGTCGCCGCCGCCCCGCCGGAACCCGGGTCTCCGTCCGGTTCCGGCTCGTCGGTCAGTCGGCGGCGTGGGCGGGCACGGGGACCTGCGTGGTCCCCCCGGGCCCGCGATCGTCTTCCTGGCTCCCCGCTCCCGCGTCTTCGTCGTCCGCGGCGGGGCCGCGCGTCGCCTCCCTCAGCTCCGCGATGGCGGCCTCGAAGTCATCGAGCGAGTCGAACGCCCGGTAGACGGAGGCGAATCGCAGATAGGCGACCAGGTCGAGCTCCTGCAACGGGCCGAGTATGGCCAGGCCCACATCGTGGGTGGTCAGCTCGGCGCTCCCGGTGGCCCGCACCGCCTCCTCGACCCGCTGGCCGAGCTGGGCGAGTGCGTCCTCGGTGACAGGCCGTCCCTGGCATGCCTTGCGCACGCCGTTGATGACCTTGGTACGACTGAATGGCTCGGTGACTCCGGACCGCTTCACCACCATGAGCGAGCACGTCTCCACGGTCGTGAAACGACGGGAGCAGTCGGGGCACTGGCGGCGCCTGCGGATCGACGTGCCGTCGTCGGTCGTACGACTGTCGACCACGCGGCTGTCGGGGTGCCTGCAGAAGGGGCAGTGCATGATCTCCAACCCTCCTCACAGCAGACTAAACAGCCCCAAGAGATCTCAGGAGTCCCTCGAAGCAGCCCCAAGCATAGGCGATCTCAGAGCCCTCTCGGACCCGGGGGACCACAACTTGTGGGCTGCTGTAGCAATCCAACCACTACATGTGGGGCTTGGCTGATACATCGACAGGTCGCGCGTGTCGCAGCCGTACGCGTCCGCACGGCTGAGTCACCCCGCCACCTGTGAAAACACGCGCGCGCGGACGTACCGCGAGAACACTTACGGAGATACCGTGGGCGCCGCACGGAGGTCAGGTGGGACTCCGGCAGAGAAGGGCTCCGGATCCCGGCTGACGGGGTTCCGGATGGCAGACTGGGGATGCAACCCACGAGGTGATCCATCCCGGCGGTGAAGCGTACAACAATGGGCGCTTTTGTCTGCCAGAGGTCGCGTTGCCATATACCTGGACACATGATCGCGTCAGGCGAATCGCACTTTTTCACTCGAACGTGTGTTTGGCGCAACCTTTCGAAAGCAACTACCGTTGTCCAGCAGGGAGACCATCGAGAGGGGCCGACGTGACCACCACCGCAGACAGTGCCACCATCACTGCCCAGGACCGCTCCCAGGGCCGAGTCGAGCCGGTACATGCGATGAACGAAGCCACGAATCCCGAGGGGCACAAGCGCTCCTTGCCGGGCCGACCTCCAGGCATCCGGGCGGACAGCTCCGGACTGACCGACCGGCAGCGCCGGGTGATCGAGGTCATCAGGGACTCCGTGCAACGGCGCGGCTACCCGCCGTCGATGCGTGAGATCGGCCAGGCCGTCGGTCTCTCCAGCACGTCCTCGGTGGCGCACCAGCTGATGGCACTGGAGCGCAAGGGCTTCCTGCGCCGCGACCCGCACCGCCCGCGCGCGTACGAGGTACGCGGTTCCGACCAGGCCGTGACCGTGCAGCCCACGGACACCGCGGGCAAGCCCGCAGCGTCGTACGTCCCGCTGGTCGGCCGGATCGCCGCCGGTGGCCCGATTCTCGCCGAGGAGTCGGTCGAGGACGTGTTCCCCCTCCCCCGGCAGCTCGTCGGCGACGGCGAACTGTTCGTCCTCAAGGTCGTCGGTGACTCCATGATCGAAGCCGCGATCTGTGACGGCGACTGGGTCACCGTCCGCCGCCAGCCGGTCGCCGAGAACGGCGACATCGTGGCGGCCATGCTCGACGGCGAAGCCACCGTCAAGCGCTTCAAGCGCGAGGACGGCCATGTCTGGCTCCTCCCGCACAACGCGGCCTACGAGCCGATCCCCGGCGACGACGCGACCATCCTGGGCAAGGTCGTCGCCGTGCTGCGGCGCGTCTGACGGCTGCGGCGGGCGGGCCGGGCGCGGCCCGCCTCTTGACCGGGCCCCGGGACCCCTGCGCCGGTTCCGGGGCCCAGTGTTGTACGGAGTCCTGAGCCCTACGGAGTGCTCAGGACAGTTGTGGATCGGGGGGCCTGACCCGGCGCCGGGTCAGGCCCCCCCCCCCCCGCGCCTCCCCCTGCTTCGTTTCCCCTTTGAGCTCCTCGAGCGAACCTCGCACCTCGTTGTCGTCCCTGTTGTGACCCAAACC